>NZ_UETT01000002.1:0-587827 GCF_900115935.1 Pseudomonas sp. 43mfcvi1.1
CCCACAGCGACATCCAACACGCCGGAGCTCGCGCCGGCGGCGATGGTGATGGTTTTGCCGCTGTCGAGGGTGACGGTCACTGGACCGTTCTGCGCCGTAACCGGGTTGCCATTGGCGTCGGTCAGCGTGGCGGTATAAGTGATCGTGCCGTTTTCATTCACGGTTGGCGTAGCAGTCAACGTCACGGTAGTGGTGTCTACCGAATCGGTAATCGTGGTGACCGCAGGCGCAGTGCTTGGCACCAGGTTTTCGAAATTACCGCCGGTGGCACCGGTGATGGTGGTGCTGACTGTGCTGCCGTTGTTATAGACGTCATTGGCCGGTGTCTCGACGTTGACGGTCCCAGTCGTCTGGCCTGCAGCGATGTTGATCACCGCGCCATTGCTCAAGGTCACGGTCACCGGAGTCTGAGCGGGGTTGGTCAGTGTCGCGGTGTAGGTGATCTGACCGCCTTCGGTGATGGTGTTGCTGGCGGTCAGGGTCAGGCCGGTGGTGTCGGCCGAATCGGTAATCGTAGTAACGGCAGGTGCGGTGCTCGGCACCAGATTCTCAAAGTTGCCACCTGTCGCACCGGTAATGGTGGTGCTGACCGTACTGCCGTTGTTATAGACGTCATTAGCCGGCGTCTCGACGTTGACGGACCCGGAAGTCTGGCCCGCAGCGATGGTGATGACTGAGCCATTGCTCAAGGTCACGGTGACCGGAGTTTGAGCCGGATTAGTCAGCGTCGCGGTGTAAACAATCGAACCGCCTTCGGTGATGGTGTTGCTGGCGGTCAGGGTCAGGCCAGTGGTATCCGCCGAATCGGTAATCGTGGTGACAGCAGGCGCAGTGCTCGGTACCAGATTTTCAAAGTTGCCGCCGGTTGCGCCCGTAATGGTGGTGCTGACCGTGCTGCCATTGTTGTAGACGTCATTAGCCTGCGTCTCGACGTTGACGGACCCGGAAGTCTGGCCAGCAGCGATGGTGATGACTGAGCCGTTGCTCAAGGTCACGGTCACAGGAGTCTGAGCCGGATTAGTCAGCGTCGCGGTGTAAACGATCGAACCGCCTTCGGTGATGGTGTTGCTGGCGGTCAAGGTCAGGCCGGTGGTGTCAGCCGAATCGGTAATCGTGGTGACAGCAGGCGCAGTGCTCGGTACCAGATTCTCAAAGTTGCCACCCGTTGCGCCGGTGATGGTGGTGCTGACCGTACTGCCGTTGTTGTAGACATCATTGGTCGGAGTATCGACCGCAACGCTGCCGGTGGTCTGGCCAGCAGCAATGGTGATGACCGAGCCGTTGCTCAAGGTCACGGTCACCGGAGTCTGGGCCGGGTTGGTCAAGGTGGCGGTGTAGGTGATCTGGCCGCCTTCGGTCACGGTGTTGCCCGCCGTCAGGGTGACGGTGGTGGTGTCGATGGTGTCGGTTATCTGAGTCACGGCCGGGGTGGTCGGTACGGTCACGGCGATGCCGGTACCGCCGGTGGTGCCAGTGACGGTCACGCTGATTTGGTTGGCGTCGTTATAAACGGTGTCGTTCGGTGCCAGCGGCACGTTGACGCTGCCGGTGGTTTGTCCGGCAGCAATCACGATCACAGAGCCGTTGGACAGGGTCACGGTCAGATCGGTCTGGGGCGCCTGGGTGACGGTCGCGGTATACACCAGCACGCCACCGGCCTCGGTCAAGGTCGGGGTGGCGCTCAGGGTCATCGTTGCATTGAGCACGGCGTTGGCGGTCGTATCCGTGGTGTCGCCACCCAGAATGTTGTCATCGGTGGCGGCAGCCGCAGCGAGGCCTTCGGTTGGGAAGCCAACGGTAGGGTCGACGCTGCCAGCGGTGGCATCCAGCACCACAAAGCTGTGGCCGCCACCGGCGGCACCACCAGTCCCCGCGGCGGTAGCGCCGGCGGCGGTAGCTTCCAGGGCGGTCGTCGGGTCGACGCCAGCGGCGATGGCTTGCTGCAGTTCTTCTACCGACGGTGCGGCCTGGGCAGTGGCTTGTGCCAGGTCAGTGGAAGAGTCCGGAGCATTGGCGCTCCACTGAGTGTCGCGACCCAGGTCCAGGGTGCGGCCATCGGCCAATTCCAGTGTGACGGCGCCAGCAGGCCCGGTGTCCAATTGGTCGCCTACGTTCAGGCGATCACCTTCAATGAGTACGCGCCGGATGCCCTCGGGGGATACGACGAAAACCTGACCAACAATGCTTTTGACAACGGCAATAACACTGCTCATTGAAGACTCTCCGGGTGCCACGCTCAGTAGACTTCCATGGACCCGGCAGCTTTTAGGCGGCAGCGGTCTGGACGTTCATGTTCACAAAGTAAGGTTATTTGACGCTTTCGAATGTCAATATTTTGGCTTTTATTTTTCAGTTATTTTGTTTGTGCCAAACTATTGACCTTATGCCAGCCATCCTAAACAATCATTGGCGTAATGTCACATTGATATTTAAGCGGCGACCTGTTCTTTCGGTGCGTGTTCCAGCTCCTGTTTTGAACTTTCCGACATACGGTCATTCCGGTTGCCATCATCCGATGCAGCGCCACGTTTCGCTGTGATTCAAGACAAGAGTTTCGGGAATAATCCAACCATGCGTTCGCACCTGCTCAAGGCTTTACCCTTCGCCCTCGCCGCCAGTTTCGTACAAGCACAAACCTTGCCGCAGGCCATGCAACAGGCGCTGGACGTCCACCCTGAAATCCAGGCCGGTGTGAACAGTCGCCTCGCGGCCGATTACCAACTCAAGGCCGCCAAGGGCGGCTACCTGCCTAGAGTGGACCTTGCAGCCGGATACGGCCGTGAAGGCACCGACAGCGTCACCACCCGTTCAGGCGGTAACAATCATTGGGAAACCCTGAACCGCAGCGAGTCGAGCCTGCGTCTGTCGCAAATGGTTTTTGACGGTTTTGCGACGTCCAGCGAAGTGGGGCGTCAACAAGCCACCGTCAATGCCCGTGCCTACTCGCTGCTGGACGCATCCGAGCGCACCGGGTTGACGGTGGCCCAGGTCTACCTGGACGTGCTGACCCGTCGCGAGTTCGTGCGCCTGGCCGAGGAAAACCTCAAGAGCCACGAGCGTATCTTCGACCAGATCAAGCTGCGCACTTCCCGTGGCGTGGGCAGCGGCGCCGACCTGGACCAGGCCGAAGCGCGCATGGCCCAGGCCCGCAACAACCTGATCACCGAACAGACCAACCTGGCCGATGCCGAGACCAACTACCTCAGCGCCGTCGGCCAACTGCCCGATCAACTGGAACGTCCTGCCGACTTTATGGCGCTGTTGCCGGCCAACCTGACCGAAGCCCGCGCCCAGATGCTGGAAAACAGCCCGGTATTGCGTTCGGCCGAAGCTGACATCGCCGCTGCCGAGCAACAGTACGAAGCCGCCAAGTCGAGCTTCTACCCACGCTTCGACGCCGAGTTGGGTCGCACGGCCGACAACGACCTGGACGGCCAGAACGGCCACAACAATGAATGGCAGGCCATGCTGCGCATGCGTTTCAACCTGTATGCCGGCGGCAGCAACAAGGCGGACCTGGAGTCCAAGTCGTACCTGTCCAACCAGGCCCTGGACATCCGCAACAACGCGCTGCGCCAGTTGAACGAAGAGCTGGGCCTGGCCTGGAACGCCTTGAACAACGCCAACGCCCAGGTGCCGGTCGCCCAGCAATATGTGGATCGCAGCGCCAACGTGCGCACCGCCTACCAGAAACAGTTCAGCCTTGGCGAGCGGACCCTGCTGGACTTGCTCGACAGCGAAAACGAGCTGTTCAGCGCATCCCGGCGCCTGGCGGAAATCAAAAACGTGCAGCTTTTCACCCAGTACCGGATCAAGGCAACCATGGGGCAGTTGTTGAAAAGCCAGGGTGTGGTCGCACCGTTGGCATCGGTTGTGCAGAACGACATGAAACCCAAGGTTCAGTTGCCTGGGATGAATTGAGTCTACAACCCGTTTTAATCAGTCAGAGTGCAGAGCGTGGAATCAGAAGTCAGTCCAGTCGAACTCGTTCATGACCCGCGCACGCTGCACGACGACCCGTTGCTGGACGGTCTGTTGGCGCTCTGCATGCTGCATCAGAAGCCGGCCAGCGCGGCGATGCTCACCACCGGCCTGCCGCTGCCCAAGCAACGGCTGAGCGTCGAATTATTGTCGCGTGCCGCCGCCCGTGCCGGTCTGCAGGGCCGGGTGCTGCAACGCAAGCTCGAGCAAATTCCACCCATCGCCATGCCAGCGCTGTTGCTGCTCAAAGACGGTCGCAGCGCCGTGCTGCTGGGCTGGGTCGGTGACGACCAGGCACGACTGCTGCTCAGCGAAAGCGACGGCGGTGAGGTGACCATCAGCCGCGAACTGCTGGCCGATGACTACAGCGGCAAGGTGTTCTTCGCCCAACCGCAGCATAAATTTGACGTCAACCACGGCACGCTCATTCCCCGGGCGCGTTCGTGGTTTCGTGACACCCTCAAACGGTCCCGCTGGCTGTACGCCGATGCCATCGCAGCCAGCTTGCTGATCAACATCATCGCCATGGCCGCGCCACTGTTCGTGATGAACGTCTACGACCGCGTGGTGCCGAACCAGGCTGAATCGACCCTGTGGGTACTGGCCGTTGGTATCACTGGCGCCTATGTGTTCGACCTGATCCTCAAGATGCTGCGCAGCCTGTGTCTGGACCTGGCGGGCAAGAAAACCGACCTGATCATCTCGGCGACGCTGTTCGAGCGCATCGTCGGCATGTCCATGAAGTACCGCCCGGCGCGGGTCGGCAGTTTTGCCCAGAACATCCATGAGTTCCAGAGCCTGCGGGACTTCCTCGCCTCGCTGACCCTCACCAGCCTGATCGACCTGCCGTTCACCCTGCTGATTTTCATGGTCATCGCGATTATCGGCGGGCACCTGGTGTGGATTCCGGTGCTGGCGTTCCCGATTGCCCTGCTGATTGGCTATGCCTTGCAGAAGCCTCTGGTAGCGACTATGGAGCGCACCATGGCCCTGGGTGCCGAACGCCAATCCAGCCTGATCGAGACCCTGGCCGGCCTGGACGCAGTGAAGGTCAACAACGCCGAGAGCGAGCGTCAGTACCAGTGGGAACAGACCATCGGTACCCTCAGTCGCCTCGAACTGCGGGTGAAGATGCTCTCCGGCCTGGCGATGAACATCACCTTGCTGATCCAGCAACTGGCCGGCGTGATCATGATCGTCTTTGGCGTTTACCTGATCATCGCTGGCAACCTGAGCATGGGTGGGCTGGTTGCCTGCTACATGCTCAGCGGCCGCGCCCTCAGCCCGTTGGCCTCGTTGTCGGGCCTGCTGACCCGCTACCAGCAGGCGCGGGTGACCATGACCTCGGTCGACCAGATGATGGAGCTGCCCCAGGAACGCAATTTCGACGAGCGTCCGCTGAGCCGCAAGGTATTGCAGGGTGCTGTCGAATGCCGTCAGTTGAATTTCACTTACCCGGGCCAGCAGAACGCCGCGCTGAAGAACATCAACCTGGTGATCAAGCCGGGCGAGAAAATCGGCATCATTGGCCGCAGCGGTTCGGGCAAGAGCTCCCTGGCCAAGTTGCTGGTGGGCCTGTACCAGCCGGACGACGGCGCGTTGCTGGTGGACGGCGTGGACATCCGCCAGATCGACGTCAGCGAGCTGCGCTACAACATTGGCTATGTGCCCCAGGACATCCAGTTGCTGGCCGGCACCCTGCGAGACAACCTGACCTCCGGCGCCCGTTACGTCGAAGACGAGTTGGTGCTCCAGGCCGCCGAGCTGGCGGGCGTGCATGAGTTCGCGCGGCTGCATCCGCAAGGCTATGAACTGCAGGTCGGTGAGCGCGGGCAGAACCTGTCCGGTGGCCAGCGCCAGAACGTCGCCCTGGCCCGCGCGCTGCTGCTCAACCCGCCCATCCTGTTGCTGGACGAACCCACCAGCGCCATGGACAACACCGGTGAAGAACGCTTGAAGCAGCGCCTGGCCGCCGTGGTGGAAAACAAGACCGTGCTGCTGGTGACGCACCGGGCCTCCTTGCTGTCGCTGGTGGATCGCCTGCTGGTGATCGACCGTGGACAGATTCTCGCCGACGGCCCGAAAGCCGCTGTCATGGAAGCGTTGAAGAAGGGGCAGATCAGTGTTGCTTAAATCCGGTTTGAAGGGTGCCGTGGGCCGCTATTTCAAAGGCTCCGACTCGCTGCACGGGCAACCGCTGCCCGAGGTCAACAAAGCCCTGATCGAGGATGCTCCGCGGGTGGTGCGGTTGACGATCTGGGGCATCATCGGCTTCTTTGTGTTCCTGGTGCTGTGGGCCAATTTCGCCGAGATCGACGAAGTGACCAAGGGCGACGGCAAGGCGATCCCATCGTCCAAGATCCAGAAGATCCAGAACCTGGAAGGCGGCATCGTCGCTGAGCTGTTCGTCAAGGAAGGGCAGATTGTCGACGCCGGCGCGTCGCTGATTCGCCTGGATGACACGCGGTTTGTTTCCAACGTCGGCGAAACCGAGGCTGATCGCCTGTCCATGCTGTTGCGGGTCGAGCGCCTGAGTGCCGAGGTCGATGACCGGCCGCTGAACTTCCCGGCCGATGTGCTCAAGGCCGTGCCGGGCCAGGCTGCCAGCGAAGAGTCGCTGTACATCAGCCGTCGCCAGCAGTTGCACGATGAAATCGGCGGCTTGCAGGAGCAGTTGATCCAGCGCCAGCAGGAACTGCGCGAGTTCGTCTCCAAGCAGGCGCAGTACCGTTCCGGCCTGGCGCTGCAGCGCCAGGAAATCAACATGTCCGAGCCGTTGGTGGCCCAGGGCGCGGTGTCGCCGGTGGAAGTGCTGCGGCTCAAGCGCGCCGAAGTCGAGACCCGTGGGCAACTGGACGCTACCACGCTGGCGATCCCCCGCGCCGAATCGGCGATCAAGGAAGTGCAGCGCAAGATCGACGAGACTCGCGGCAAATTCCGCAGTGAAGCCCTGACCCAGCTCAACGAAGCCCGCACTGATCTGAATAAGGCCCAGGCCACCGGCAAGGCCCTGGAAGACCGGGTGAGCCGGACCCTGGTGACATCGCCGGTGCGGGGTATCGTCAACAAGTTGCTCGTGAATACCATCGGCGGGGTGATCCAGCCCGGCAGTGACCTGGTGGAAATCGTGCCGCTGGACGACACCATCCTGGTGGAAGCGAAAATCCGTCCCCAGGACATCGCCTTCCTGCACCCCGGCCAGGACGCCACGGTGAAATTCACCGCCTACGACTACACCATCTACGGCGGGATGAAAGCCAAGCTGGAACAGATCGGCGCCGACACCATCACCGATGAAGACAAGAAAACCACCTACTACATCATCAAGCTGCGCACCGAACGCAGCCACCTGGGCACGCCTGAAAAGCCCTTGCTGATCATCCCAGGGATGGTGGCCTCGGTGGACATCATCACCGGCAAGAAAACCGTGCTCAGCTACCTGCTCAAGCCCATCATCAAGGCCCGGTCCGAGGCGTTGCACGAGCGCTAGGCACACAGGCCTGTGGCTTGCCGCTTTTGTGGCGAGGGAGCTTGCTCCCGCTTGAGTGCGAAGCGCTCACTGCTTTTTGGGGCCGCTGCGCGCCCCAGCGGGAGCAAGCTCCCTCGCCACGGGATCGTGCCATTCTCCAAGCCCTTGTGGGAGCGAGCTTGCTCGCGATAGCGGCAGGTCAGATTTTTATCGATCACTGACACACCGTCATCGCGAGCAAGCTCGCTCCCACAGGTTCTGCCATATAGTTATGCGTTTTTAATATTTAAATTAACTTTCTTATACCTTTAAAGTCATCCTCCTGCGTACCTGCCGACCAATCGGCGCGCCGCACGACACAAATCGACACGGGACCTCCGTGAGTTTTTGATCGACACGCGCCTGTAAAGCGCGCTGTGCGTGGGAGTGATGTATGTCAGCCGTCTCTTTTTCTCCAGATTCAAATGCCGCGAACATTGCGCCGCAGTCGTTCGAAATCCGTCCGTTCCCCGATGCCGTCGGCGCCGAGATCGTCGGGCTGGACCTGTCCCGGCCGGTCAACGACCAGGACTTCGCCCGCATTCACCGTGCGCACCTGGACTATCACGTTGTGGTGTTCCGCGACCAGCGCATCACTCCTGAACAACAGATCGCCTTCAGCCGCCGTTTCGGCGTGCTGCAAATCCATGTGCTCAAGCAGTTCCTGCTGGCCGGGCATCCGGAAATCCTCATCGTCTCCAACATCATCGAAAACGGCCAATCCATCGGCCTCGGCGATGCGGGCAAGTTCTGGCATTCGGACCTTTCCTATAAAGAACTGCCCAGCCTCGGCTCAATGCTTCACGCCCAGGAACTGCCGAGCGAAGGTGGCGACACGCTGTTCGCCGACATGCACAAGGCCTGGGAGGGCTTGCCCGAAGCCTTGCGTAAAGCGGTTGAAGGCCGTTCGGCGGCGCATTCCTACACGGCGCGCTACAGCGAAACCAAATTCGAAGGCAACTGGCGCCCGACGCTTACCCCAGAGCAATTGGCCCAGGTCGCGGAAGTGGTGCATCCGATCGTGCGCACCCACCCGGAAACCGGGCGCAAGGCGTTATTCGTCAGCGAGGGGTTCACCACCCGCATCGTCGGCCTGCCGGAGGACGAGAGCAACGCACTGCTGGCCGAGCTGTATGCCCACAGCGTGCTGCCGCAGAACATCTATCGCCATCAATGGCAGCCCCATGACCTGGTGTTCTGGGACAACCGTTCGCTGATCCATCTGGCCGCCGGTTGCCCGAGTCATCTGCGCCGCAAGCTGTATCGCACCACCATCCAGGGCGACGCCCCTTTCTGATCGGCTGCGCAGCGCGCAAAGAGCCCGGAGACTCACCATGTCCAAACGCATTGCTTTTGCACCGCTGGCCGCCGCCGTCGGCCTGGGGTTCAGTTTACTGGCCGGCAGCCTGGTCGCGCCCGCCAGTGCCCACGCCGAGGGCGAGATTCGTATCGCCGAGCAGTTCGGCATCGTTTACCTGTTGCTCAACGTGGTTCGTGACCAACAGCTGATCGAGAAGCATGGCAAGCAGGAAGGTATCGACATCAAGGTCGACTGGACCCAGTTGTCCGGCGGCGCGGCAGTCAACGATGCGTTGCTGTCGGGCTCCATCGACATTGCCGGGGCCGGCGTCGGGCCGTTGTTGACGGTCTGGGACCGCACCCGTGGCAAGCAGAACGTCAAGGCCGTGGCTTCCCTGGGCAACTTTCCCTATTACCTGTTGAGCAACAACCCCAAGGTCAAGACCATCGCCGACTTCACCGAGCAGGACCGCATCGCGGTGCCGGCGGTGGGTGTTTCGGTGCAGTCACGGTTCCTGCAATACGCCGCCGCGAAGCAGTGGGGCGACAAGGACTTCAATCGCCTCGACAAGTACACCCTGGCGGTTCCGCACCCGGACGCCACGGCGGCGTTGATTGCCGGCGGCACCGAGTTGACCGGGCATTTCTCCAACCCGCCGTTCCAGGACCAGGCGCTGCAAAACCCCAACGTCCACGTGGTGCTCAACTCCTATGACGTGCTGGGGCCGAACTCGCCCACGGTGCTGTTCGCCACCGAGAAATTCCGCGATGAAAACCCGAAGACCTACAAGGCGTTCGTCGAGGCGTTGACCGAAGCGGCCGAGTTCGCCCAGAACGACAAGGGCGCGGCGGCGGACACCTACCTGCGGGTGACCAAGGCCAAGATCGACCGGGCGACCTTGCTGAAGATCATCGATAACCCGCAGATCGAATTCACTGTCACGCCGAAAAACACCTACCCGCTGGCCGAATTCCTCTACCGCGTCGGCGCGATCAAGAACAAACCCGCGTCATGGGAAGACTATTTCTTCCAGGACGCCAAACCGTTGCAGGGGAGCTGATCGTCATGAACGCGCGTTTGCAAGGCCACGCGGCCAGCAACCCCACTTCCACCGGCACCGCGTTGTTGTCGGTGGATAACGTCAGCCTGGAGTACCGCACCCCGCAGCGGGTGGTGCGGGCCACCCATCAAGTGAGTTTCGAAGTCGACCCGGCGGATCGTTTTGTGCTGCTCGGCCCGTCCGGTTGCGGCAAGTCCACCTTGCTCAAGGCCATTGGAGGTTTCATCGCTCCTTGTGAAGGCGAGATTCGTTTGCAAGGCCAAACCGTCAGTGCGCCGGGGCCGGACCGTATCGTGGTGTTCCAGGAATTCGATCAACTGCCGCCGTGGAAAACCGTGAAGCAGAACGTGATGTTCGCGCTGTTGGCGTCGGGCACGCTCAAGCGTCGCGAGGCCGAGGAGCGGGCGCTGCACTACCTCGACAAAGTTGGCCTGGCGGCGTTTGCCGATGCCTATCCCCACACGTTATCCGGTGGCATGAAAGCCCGGGTCGCGATTGCCCGGGCATTGGCGATGCAGCCGAAAATCCTCTTGATGGACGAACCCTTCGCCGCCCTCGATGCCCTGACCCGGCGCAAGATGCAGGAAGAATTGCTGCTGCTCTGGGAGGAGGTGCGCTTTACCTTGCTGTTCGTCACTCACTCCATCGAAGAGGCGTTGGTGGTGGGCAATCGCATCCTCCTGTTGTCGCCGCATCCTGGCCGTGTACGGGCGGAAATCCACAGCCATCAATACGATTTGCACAGCCTCGGTGGCGTAGGGTTCCAACACACGGCGCGGCGTATCCATGGGCTGCTGTTCAATGAAGGCCAGCCGCCTGAAACCGAGCGTGAGCTGGATTTCACTGATATTCGTATCGCGTACTAAGGGGAACCTCCATGAGCCATTTATCGCCCGTGCGCGAAGAATACGAAGTCGATCTGCAACCCCTGACCCACGTGCCGCTGGAGCGCGAGTTGCCCCTGGGTCAGCGCCTCTGGCAACAGGGCTGGCTGCGCAAAAGCCTGATCCTGTTGCTGCTGGCGCTGCTTTGGGAGGGTGTGGCGCGCTATCAGAACAATGACCTGTTGCTGCCCGGTTTCCTGCAAACCGCCAGCGCCTTGTACGACGGTTTACTCAGCGGCGAGCTGCTGGGCAAGGTGTGGATTTCCCTGGTGGTGCTGATCAAGGGCTACCTGCTGGGCATCGTTTTGGCGTTTGGCCTGACCACGCTGGCCGTGTCGACCCAGTTCGGTCGCGATGTGCTCAGTACCCTGACGTCGATGTTCAACCCGTTGCCGGCCATCGCCCTGTTGCCGCTGGCGCTGCTGTGGTTCGGCCTGGGGCAGAACAGCCTGATTTTCGTGCTGGTGCATTCGGTGCTGTGGGCGCTGGCGTTGAACATGTATGCGGGTTTTCTCGGTGTGTCCGAAACCCTGCGCATGGCTGGGCGCAACTATGGGCTCAAGGGGCTGCGCTTTGTGCTGTTCATCCTGATCCCGGCGGCGCTGCCGTCGATCCTCGCCGGGTTGAAAATCGGCTGGGCGTTTGCCTGGCGTACTCTGATCGCCGCCGAACTGGTGTTCGGTGCCACCAGCGGCAAGGGTGGATTGGGTTGGTACATCTTTCAGAATCGTAATGAGCTGTACACCGACAAGGTGTTTGCCGGGTTGGCGGTGGTGATCTTGATTGGGTTGTTGGTGGAGAACCTGGTGTTTGATTCCCTGGAGCGGGTGACGGTGAAGCGCTGGGGGATGCAGCGTTGATCAGTACTGCTCGCCACAGTTCGGGGTGCCTGGGCTGACGTCATCGCGAGCAGGCTCGCTCCCACAGGGCGATTGGCTGTGTCGCGGATATCTCAGCCAACACAGATGCAATGTGGGAGCGAGCCTGCTCGCGATGACGGTTTTCAATTCAGCGCAGCTCTGTCAGCGCGCAGCTTGAACCTCCAGTCGATCCATCGCCCGCTCCACCAACAAATGCACCCCATCGGCCATACGGCTGATCGCCAGGATCACGCTGCGACGGGTGCCATCGACATCATCGGCCAGGTCGGCGGCGATGGCGCTGATGGACAGCAGGTCTTCGGAGGCATTGGCCAGGAGGGTTTCGGTGTCGATGTCCGGGGCGACCATGAAGAGTTGGGCGGTTTGGGTTTTGCCCGAGGCTTCATCGGTGGGTTTGGGGTTGAGGTAGTAGTCGAGGACGTGCTCGGCGGTTTCGTCGAGTTTTTTGGAGTTCGGGGTTTCAGCGCGGGTGTCAGGTGAGGAGGGTGGAGGGTTAGGTGTAGGTTTGAACATGGTAGGTTTTCCATTGGAGAACCACTTTGAATCGCTTGCACGCGATGGAAGGTGGCAGCTGTGAGCGAGTGTGCAAGACCGGGTAACCACACCAAAAACCCCGGCAGACCTTGAGAGTCTCCCGAACACAGCCGCCATAAAACACAGGCACGAATGCACCATAAATGGCCGGAGGCATTATAGGTTGGGTTTTTACCCGGACTTGCACGTCCGTGTCACCGTTTTTTCAGTGACAAACCCAGACTAGCGGTGGGCCCGAAGCCGGACAAGTTCACCAACATCGCCACAACTCGAAGGAAATCTCCTAGGACCCTGCTGTCCGAGCCGCACCAAACCCAATTAGCCAAGTAAAGCCCCGTCCATTTCCTTTAGACTGGCCGCCCTCAAGCAAGCCTTCAGGACATGGAATGCCAACCCCTCCCAGCACCCTTCGCAAAGCCCTGGTCGTTTGGTTATATGCCGCCGCCCTGATGCATCTGCTCGCCGGCGTTACGCTGACTTGGGCCGGCCATTCGGGCTTGCTCGACGGTTATCTGCAGAACATCGAGCAGGCTTTCTGGGGCGCCGACGCGGTGGTGCCCGCGACGGCCCGCACGCAGCAAGTCTGGTGGCTGGCCTTGTTCGGCGCCACGTTGCAAAGCTATGGGCTGTACATGCTTGCCCTCGTGCACATAGGCAGTCGTCTGAAGTGCGCCATGCCTTGGGGCTGGTTGATCGCTGGCATCATGCTCTGGGCGCCCCAGGACATGTTGATCTCTGCCCAGGCCCGGGTCTGGTCGCACCTGTGGCTAGACAGCATCGCATTGCTCGTATTATTGCCGCCGCTGTTGTGGCTCTATCGCCACGACCGCCGCATATCCCTGACTGACAACGCGTCGAGTGATTCAAACCATGCCTGACTTTTCACTGCTGGACTGGGCCATCACGCTGTTGATTGCCCAGGCGATCCTCGGTGCGCTGGACACCCTGTATCACCACGAACTCACCGTCGCCTTGCCCTATCGCCACAGTGCCCGGTTGGAATTGTCCATCCATGCCTTGCGTTCGTGCTTCTACGGGATCCTGTTCCTGGGCATTGCGCATTTGGCCTTCGAAGGCACGTGGGCGATTGTCATCGCCTTGCTGTTCGCCTTGGAGATCGGCCTGACGCTCTGGGACTTCGTGGTCGAAGACCGGAGCCGCAAGCTGCCGCCCATCGAACGCATCATGCACACGGTGCTGGCGGTCAACGGCGGTGCCTTCTTCGCGTTGTACGGTGTGCAACTGGCGCAGTGGGCGAGTTTGCCCACCGGCCTGAGCGGGATCGACCTGGGCTGGCGCGGTTGGTTGCTGACCTTGTTCGCCATCGGCGTCACGGCCTCGGGGATTCGCGACGGCTTGGCGGCCTTGCGCATGCAACGCGCGGGCAAGCCCGCCAACCCGTTTGCCGGTGGCGGCTACAAGCGCGTGTTGGTCACCGGTGGCACCGGGTTTATCGGCGAAACCCTGGTCAACCAACTGCTCGACGCCGGGCACACGGTCAGCGTATTGGCTCGCGATCCATTGAAGGCGGCCTACCTGTTCGATGGCCGCGCCCGTTGCCTGCGTTCGCTGGGCAAGCTGGGCCATGACGAAACCTTCGATGTGGTGATCAACCTGGCGGGCGCACCGGTTGCCGGCCCACGCTGGAGCCCCAAGCGTCAGGCGCAACTCATCGCCAGCCGGGTCAATACCACCGAGGCATTGATGGCTTGGCTGAACAACGCCCGGCACAAGCCAGCGCTGTGGATTCAAGCTTCTGCCATCGGCTTCTACGGCGTGCGTGATGCCAGTGAGAGCCTCGATGAAAGCGCTGCTCGGGGCGATGGTTTCATGGCCGAACTCTGTGCGCGCTGGGAAGCCTCGGCGTTGCCCGCCACCGAGCTGGGCGTGCGCCAGGTGGTGATGCGCCTGGGCGTGGTGTTCGGTCCGGGCGGTGCGTTGCTGCCGTTGCTGATTCCGTTTCGCCTGGGGTTCGGCGGGCGGATGGGCGATGGTCGGCAAATCATGAGTTGGGTGCACCGCGACGACGTGATTGCCGTCATCGCCCGCGCCTTCGATGACGAAAACCTGAGCGGCACCTACAACCTGGTGGCACCAGAAACAGTCAGTCAGGCGCTGTTCGCCGAAAGCGTCGGCAAGGTGCTCAAGCGCCCGGTGTGGTTCCACATTCCCGCCGCGCCGGTGCGCGCCCTGGCCGGCGAAATGGCGCAGTTGTTTTTCGACGGCCAGCGTGTGCTGCCGAGCCGTCTCGTCGAGGCGGGTTATACGTTCCGTTACCCGACGCTCGACGCTGCCCTGCGCGACCTGGCCTGAGGAGCATCCATGAGCAAGCCGCGGATGTACCTGCTGGCCGGCAACGGTAGCGCCGCCGATTGGTGGGACGATGCGTTGCCGCACTTTCAACACTACGACGTGGTGCCGCTGGAACTGCCCGGCTTCGGCAGCAACCCTCAGTCTCCCTGCGAAGACCTGGCGGCCTACGCCCAAGCGTTGCTGGCGGCAACGGACAAGGGCTGCGCGATCATGGCGGTCGGGGTCAACGCTTTGCTGGTGCTCCACGCGTTGCAACGCGAGCCGGGGCACTTTTGCCGCAGTGTGTTGCTGGCGCCGGTGGGCGCGTTTTTGTGGCAGCGGCGGTTGCCGGCGTTGATGTCACCGCTGCCAATCCGCAAGACCATTCACTGGCTGCTGGCGAACAAGCCGACGCTGTTCGCCCACAAGTTCTCCCGCCAGACCTGGACCTCCGCGCAGTACCAACGCATGGGCGCCGGGTACGCCCGCTGCCGAGCCTTTGTGCCGCACTGGGATCTGGTGCGCGCGGACACCGCGTTGCCGTTATTGGAGTGGATCACCGACCCGGTCGAACTGGTGTGGGGCGATCAGGACAAGGTACTGGGCGTCGCCCAAGCGGCGGCATGGTCGGCCATTCTTGCCCGTGCCGATTTGACCATCAGCCTGAAACCCGGTTGGGGCCACTACCCGTGGATCGACTCACCCGCTGAGTTCGCGGCGTGGCTGGAGTCCGGCGAACGTGGCTTCGTCGCGCATACCAAGGGCGGTCGCTTGCGGCTGGCGGCACTGGCTGGGCAGCCGGTGCCTGCGGCGCTGTCACTCAACGATTGCCACGACCCGCGCTTGCCGAGCTTGCTGGACAGCCTGCCGGACGCGATCTGGGCCGTGCGCTCCTCCAGTTATGGAGAGGATCAGGCCGATGCGGCGAATGCCGGCTTGAGCACCACGTTCCTGCGGGAACCGACATCCAACGTGCCGGCGCGTATCGACGAACTAACGGCGGCGGGAGTCGAAGAGGTTGTGGTGCAGCGCTTCATCGCGCCGCGACTGTCCGGGATCGCGTTCGTGCGTCACTTGTCAGTCGAACTGGAATGGGTCGAAGGTCACCTGGAGTCCTTGGCAGACGGTCACGTGAGCCCCGAGCGGGCGATCATTTCCCGTCTCGGCGAGTCATGGAGCAGCGGTGCATTCAAGCCAGCCCATGGCCTCACCGCCGAAGCGTTATGGCGGTTTCTCCAAGGCGTATTGCGGGTCTTTCACTACGTGCCCGGCGACGTCGAATGGGCCTGGGACGGCACGCAACTCTGGCTGCTGCAGTACCGGCCGATCAGCGACTACGGCTGGCGCCGCCATCTGACTGCCGCCAACATCGCCGAGATCCTGCCGCCGCAGCCCAGCGTGTTGGTGGAGTACGCCCAGCGCCGCGCGGCGGCGAGCATCCCGGCGATCATGGCCCGTTGGGACTCAAGGGTGTTGCAGGACAACGAGCCCTTCACGGCGGTGTTTGGCGGCGCTTCCTATATCAACAACGACCTGTTTCTCGCCCGACTGGCCGACTGGGGCATCAGTGCCAGCAACTACGCCGGTGAGGTCGGTGGCGCCACCCCGCATTTACCTTGGCGGCCCCTGCGCCTGCTCCGTTCGCTGCCATTGTTCCTGCGTATGCAGCGCATTGCGCGTGGTCATTTGCTGACGCTGGAAAACGGCTTGCAACGCTTCGACCGAGAGCTGCATGAACTGACCGCCCAAGGCGCTGGCGGCCAACAACTGGCTGACTGGTTCACCCGGTTCTATGTGTTCGTGGTGCAGGGCAATCTATGCATCGCGACCGCGTTGGCCAGCAGCGGCGGCGATCTGCTGGGACGACCGCCGACCGCCTATGACAACCTTGAACACAGCCCCCATCGACTGCCGTGGGAAACCGACCCGGCGACGCCACGCCCGGCCCCGACCGAGCTGCCACTGCAGGTATTCCCCCAATGGCCCCTGGCGATTCGCCTGGCTCACGGCGCTGGTCTGCCGGGTTTGCGCGGTTACTACCTGCAAGTACGCGAATGGTATCGCGACAACTTGATGCGGATCTTCTTTCGCCTGCATCACGCTATGCCGACGGTGGACCGGGCGCATTGGTTCGCGCCGCACCCGGACATCCGCAGCCGCGATGGCAGCTTCTGGCAGGACGGTCGTGAAGGCACCGAGCAGGCGAGCGGGTTCCTGATCTACCCGGGTCAGGCCCAAGGCATTTTGGGCGAGGACATTCTGCTGGAAGACACCCTCGACCCCGGCCGCCACGCCCACTATCAAAGCGCCCGGGCGGTGATTGCACGCATGGGTGGGCGTTTGTCCCACGGCTCGACGCTACTGCGTGAACTGCGCAAACCCTCGGCGGTATTGCCTCAGGTCGATGTGGCTTGGTTGGGGCGTGAGGTGGTGTATTGCGATGGTGAGTTGACGTTGGTGGAGTAGGCCCTGCGCGATGATCGTCGATCACAGAACCTGTGGCGAGGGAGCTTGCTCCCGTTGGACTGCGCAGCAGTCCCGAAACCTGACACCTCGTTGAACCAGGGAAATTGAATAAATCGCTTTGGGTCTGCTGCGCAGCCCAGCGGGGATAAATCCCCTCGCCACAGAGCGTGTATGACCATCAGATTTCTCACCTCTCACAGCTCCTCCCTTGACGCCTCTCACCGCTGTCGTAGACTCCGCCCATCCGTCAGGGAGTAACGGTCATGCGGCGTTTGAGTAGTTGGGTTGTGGGATTGGCCTTTGTAACGTGCGGTGTCCAGGCGCAAACGCCTGTAGCAGACGATCCATTGCTTGAGAGCAACGTCTCGGCCAGTGCGTCTGGCAACGAGGCGCGAGGGGTGCTTCGGGCACGGGATCAGGCGGTGCTGGCCAGCGAGTTGGCCGGGCGTATCGTCGAGTTGCCGTTCAGTGAGGGCGAGTCGTTCAAGAAGGGCGACACCCTGGCGCGTTTCGACTGCTCGGCGTATCAGGCCCAGCTCAACGCGGCCCAGGCGGCCAGCCGTGGTGCCGGTGAAGAACTGGCGCATAACCGGCAGTTGGCGGCCTTGAAATCAGTCGGACGGTTTGAAGTGTCGCGGGCCGAGGCCCGGCTCAGCGAGACTCAGGCGCAGTCCCAGGTGTATCAGGTCCAGGTCAAGCGCTGCAGCGTGATCGCACCGTTCGACGGGCAAGTGGTGGCGCGCAAGGTCCAGCGTTATGAAAGCGTGGCGGCCGGTGCGCCGTTGCTGGATGTGGTCGACAACCGCACCCTGGAGATCCATCTGCTGGTGCCTTCGCGTTGGATGGACCGGCTCAAGCCCGGTCAACCTTTCACCTT
Organism: Pseudomonas sp. 43mfcvi1.1; assembly: GCF_900115935.1. Lineage (NCBI taxonomy): Bacteria > Pseudomonadati > Pseudomonadota > Gammaproteobacteria > Pseudomonadales > Pseudomonadaceae > Pseudomonas > Pseudomonas sp. 43mfcvi1.1. The sequence goes on from NZ_UETT01000002.1 coordinate 17,784, forward strand.
TGTCCCCGATGAAACCGGCAAGCCGTTGCAGGCGACGGTCAAGCGCCTGGGCGCGCGCATCGATGAGGGCAGCCAAACCTTGCTGCTGGTGGCGAGCGTGCCGGATGCCAGCGGCTTGCTGTCCGGCATGAGTGGTACCGCGCGTTTCGCGGAGCCCAAGTGAACGCGCCGATAACGGGCAGCGCCGAACAGGTGTTCGCCCGCTTCCTCGACCTGGAACGCCAGACGCGGGCCGCGCGTACGCCGGCGCAGTTGAGCTACAGCCTGGTCAACGACGGCCAGGCCCTGTTCGGCTTTCGCCACGCCGCGTTATTGATCGCTGGCAAGGTTCAGGCCGTGACCGGTGTCAGTGCCGTGGAGCCGAACGCGCCATTTGTGGCGTTCGTCGAGCAGGCAGTGGCGCAGTTGTTCAAGCAGGGCGTACTGAATCAGGCCCGGGTGATTAGCGCCGATCTGGTCAACGAATCCATCCGGGCAGACTGGCGAAGCCTGTCGGCCGGCCAAGTCTTCTGGCTGCCATTGATCGATCATCAGGGCCAGGTGTTTGGCGGTTTGTGGCTGGCCCGCGACCTTCCATGGACCCCGCCCGAGCAAGTGCTGCTGTCGCAACTGGGCGACACCTACAGCCACGCCTGGCTGGCGCTGCAACCGCGCAAGCCGTGGCGCCTGCGCTGGACACGCAAGCGCCAGGTCGCCCTGGTGGCGGTGTTGCTGCTGGGGTTGTTGATTCCGGTGCGCCAGTCCGTGTTGGCCCCGGCCGAAGTGGTGCCGTTGGGCGGGCAGGTGGTGGCGGCGCCTTTGGACGGGGTGATCGCCGAGTTCCTGGTCAAGCCTAACCAGACCGTCAAGAACGGTGACCTGCTGCTGCGTTTCGAAAGCACCAGCCTCAAGGCCCAGGCCGATGTCGCCGAGCGTGCGTTGGGCGTGGCCGAGGCGGAACTCAAGGCCAATTCCCAGCGCTCGTTTGCCGACGCAGAGTCGAGTTCGAAAATTGATTTGCTGGCCGCCCGTGTCGAACAGAAACGCGCCGAACGCAACTACGCGCTTGAACTGCTCAAGCGCAGCGAAGTCCGCGCCGAACGCGATGGTATTGCAGTGTTCGCCGATGCCGAACGCTGGCTCGGCAAACCGGTGCAGACCGGCGAGCGATTGATGGAAATCGCCGATCCGAACCAGGCCGAGTTGCGCATTGAATTGGCGGTGGGCGACGCGATTGCCCTGGAGCCCGGTGCGCAAGTGGCGTTGTTTCTCGACAGTGATCCGTTGCAGCGACACCTGGCCTGGCTGGAGCGTTCGGCCTATGAAGCGCAGCCTACCGCCGCCGGGCAACTGGCGTATCGGTTGGATGCGCGTTTCGATGCGGCCGCGCCGCGCATCGGCCTGCGGGGCACGGCGAAGGTCTTCGGCGACCGTGCGCCGCTGGCATTGTACCTGTTGCGTCGGCCACTGGCCGGCCTGCGCCAGAGCGTAGGTCTGTAGCATGGAGCTGCCGAGCCTGCGGCCGGACCTGCAATTGTCCCCGGCAGCCCCGGACCCGGATGGTTCGCCCCAATGGACCCTGGCCGATCCGGTGCGCGGGCGCTATTTCAAGCTTGGCGCGGCGGCGATGCGCATGTTGCGGCACTGGTCCCTGGGTGATCCGGAGCAAGTGCTGCAAGCTGCGAACCGCGAGCCGGGCCTGCCGCTCAATGGCGAATCCCTGGAGCAACTGCTGGGCTTCTTGCGCGGTCACGATCTGATCAGTGCCATGGACCCGCAACAGCGCGACAGCTATCAATTCAAGACCGCCGCCCAGCGCCAGACCCTGTGGCAGATCCTGCTGCATCAATACCTGTTTTTTCGTATTCCGCTGTGGCGCCCGGACGCCTTTCTCAATCGTGCCTGGCCCTGGTTGGCGCGGTTCGGCCCCGGGATCCTGCGCTATGGCCTGCCGCTGACCCTGGGCCTGGGTATTTTCCTGGTTTCACGGGATTGGCAGCGCTTCGTCGCGACCTTTCCGCACCTGTTCAGCCTGGGCGGTGCGCTGGCCTTTGGGACGGCGTTGCTCTTTGCCAAGCTGTGTCATGAATTCGGCCACGCCTTCATGGCCAAGCGCGCCGGTTGTCGTGTGCAAAGCATGGGTGTGGCGTTCATGGTGCTGTTGCCGATGTTCTATACCGACGTCAGCGACGCCTGGCGAATCAACGATCGTCGCGCGCGACTGCTGATCGGTGCCGGCGGGGTCCTGGCCGAGCTGCTGCTGGCGTGCGTCGCGTTGCTGGCCTGGTCGCTGTTGCCCGACGGGCCGGCGCGCACGGCAGCGTTCATGCTGGCCAGTGCCACGTGGATCACCACGTTGATCATCAACCTGAACCCCTTCATGCGCTTCGACGGGTATTTCCTGCTCAGTGATTTCTGGGCGGTGGACAACCTTCAGGGGAGGGCGTTCGCCCTGTGCCGCTGGCGCCTGCGCGAAGCCTTGTTCGGTTATGGCGCGGCGGCCCCGGAACCCTGGTCGCCGAAGATGCGTCGCCGTTTGCTGGTGTGGGGCTATGGTTCCTGGTTATGGCGGGCGTTGTTGTTTTTCGGGATTGCCCTGGCGGTCTATCACCTGTTCTTCAAGGTGCTGGGCATTTTTCTGATGATGGTGGAATTGGTGTGGTTCATTTTTATGCCCATCGTGAATGAATGGCGGCAATGGTGGAGTCGCCGCGAGCAGGCCCATGGTGCACGGGTGTTCCTGAGCGCCCTGGCACTGCTGGCGTTGCTGTTGGCGTTGTTGCTGCCCTGGCGCAGCGCAGTGGAAGTGCCGGCCATGCTCGAGGCCGGGCGTGCCAGTGCCTTGCACGCGCCGGTGGCGGCGCGGGTCAAGCAGGTGAACGTGCACGACGGCCAGACCGTGGCCCAGGGCGATGTGCTGATCGAGCTGGAGTCGCCGGACATGGCCTCGCGCCTGACCATCGTGCGTCGGGAAATCGAGATCCAGCAGTTGCAGATGCGCCGCCAGGCCGGGCGCAGCGAAACCGCCGCCGATGCCGGCATCATCGAACAGCAACTGGCCGAAGCGGTGGCCGAGTACCGGGGCCTGGTCGCCCAGCGTGAACGCCTGTTGTTGCGTGCGCCCCATGCCGGCCAGGTGCGCGACTTGTTGCCACAACTCCCGGTCGGGCGCTGGTTGTCGCCCACGCAGGTGCTGGCGCGGGTGGTGCAGACCGATTCGCGGTTACGCGGATACCTGACCGAAGCCGAGCTTTGGCGGGTCGGACCGGGTGCCACGGGACGCTTCATCGCTGACGATCCGATGCACGCCTCGATTGCCGTGCAGTTGAATGAAATCGACACCAACGGCGTGGCCTGGGTCGAACAGCAAGCGTTGACGTCCGATCATCACGGACCGATTGCGGTACGCCGCGATTCGCAGCAACGGGCTGAGCCCGTGCAGGCGCAATATGGCGTGCGCCTGAGTGCGGTCGATGACGCGTTGGCTCCGGTGCAACCGTTGCGTGGCGTGGCGGTGTTGCAGGGCAAGGGCGAGTCGGTGTTGGGAGCGGCCTGGCGCCGGTTGGCGGCGTTGGGGGTCAGGGAAAGCGGCTTTTAAGGAGCAGACATGGATTCAGTGGCGGCAGAGGGATTGGTGGTGCGTCCATCGCGGGTCAGCGACGGGCCGTTCTTGCAGAGCCTCTACCAGGCGGCGCGGCCGGACCTGCAATGGATCGACGGTGAGCATGAGCAGGTGCAACAGGTGATTGCCCAGCAGTTCCAGGTGCAGGAACAAGGGTTGGGCGAGAACTTCCCCAACGCCATGCATTACGTCGTGGAAAAACTCGGCACCGCTATCGGTGCCTTGAGCACGGATTTCGGCGCCAATGAAATTCGCGTGCTGTACCTGGCGTTCATCCCCCAGGCGCGCGGGCAGGGTTACGGTCGGGCAGTGCTGCAAGGGGTGCAGAAAGCCGCGCAACAGATCCGTTGCCCGGTGGCGACCGTGGTCTGGGCCAGCAACCCCCACGCGCGCCAGCACTATCTGGCTCTGGGTTTCGAGGTGCAGGAGCGCAGCCCGGCGGCGGAGCGGCTGGTCTGGTATCCGAAAGGCAACTGACCCAATCTTGCAGACGCCATAAATCCCTGTGGGAGCGGGCTTGCTCGCGAAGGCGGTGGGTCAGTAATAAATTTGCCAACTGATACACCGCCTTCGCGAGCAAGCCCGCTCCCACAATAGGTTTGTTGTGAACTCAAGTTTTGTGCGATCAGTTAAATGCGATGTAGAAATACCCCAGCGTCGGATCCCGTCCCATGGGCGGTATCCGCGACACGAACACCCCTTCGAGCCTGCCCAGTTCAGGCACTTCCAGGGCGCATAACCCATCCACGAAATCGGTGCTTTCCAGGCTGTTGAATTCCACACTGAACGGCATGCGTTCGCTGTTGGGCAACTTCGACCGGGGTGTTTGCGCGAGGCTCTCGATCCGCACCGGCAAAGAGCTGCCGTCGGGCAGGGTCAGGCTGCTGGTCTGGCCCAGCAGTGGTTGGAAATGGTGGCTGTGAACCTGTTGCAGCATATCGACTCTCCAACAGTCGGAGGGCCGAAGCCCTCCGACGATTGATCAGTTACGGGACGGGAAGAGACCGTTCAAGGCGATGCTGAAGTTGATCGCCAGGAACGGGTTCATGATCGCCAGCGGCAAGCCGTTGCCCGTCGGGGAGATCGTGCCGTCGATGGTGGTGCTCACGCCCTTGACCGGTATCGGCGAGGCACCTAGCTGGTCGGAATAGATATTGGCCGCGCCCGGGCCGGTGCCCGAGGTGCCGATGAACGAATTGGTGGACGTTGGTGTGTTCACCGGGTTGCTGGCCGGGTTCGCCAGTTGCAGAGTGGTGGAGGCGGTGAGTCCCGCCATGGTGTGAGAGTGGGTGGGCAGGTTGTTGATCGTCGGGGTGACGTTTTCGGTGCCGGCGACTTCGCCGATGACACGCGGAGTCAGGCCCAGGCCGTTGCCTTGTCCCAAGAGCGTGCGGCCTTGCAGATTGGGGAGCATGAAGTTGGTGGTGCCGTTGCCTCCGTAGTACGTGCCGAGCAGGGAGAACAACGCCTGGTATTGGGAAATGCCGAGTGTCTGCCCGCTGCACAGCGCCCACCCATTGGGGGCGAAGTTAAAGGCAAACGGCTGGATGGTGCCCATAAATACTTCCATAGATTCCTCATCCCTTCAGATTGTTTATTTGGCAATGCCGACAGGGTCCGAGGGAGAGGATTGCGATCAGCCCGACTTCTTCACTCCCTGGCCTGGTCACGCACGGCTGAGCGTAGACCGGGATGTTTGATTCTGCAGGCTGCAAGGGCGGAAAAATGCTGTCGATTGGCTTAAACGATTCAGGTTCGTATTGCGCCTATACCGTCCATCTTTTTTACGGACCTGGATGAATTTGATATCAAAGTACTACTAGGCGGCGATTATTTCCTCGGCTACGCTTGCGTACAAAAGGACTACAAACAAGGTGAAGGGATTGCCGCAGTTTCACTTTATCTCCGGTCTACCGCGCTCGGGCTCGACCCTGCTTTCTGCCATTTTGCTGCAGAACCCGCGCTTCCATGCCGGCATGACCAGCCCCGTCGGTTCGCTGTTCAGCAGCGTCCTGCAGCAATGCAGTGCCGGCAGTGAGTTCGGCTCGGTGATCGACACCGACCTGCGTCGCCGCCTATTGCGCGGACTCTTCGATTCCTACTACGCCGACAAAGCCGATAAACCTGTCATCTTCGATACAAACCGCCAATGGTGCGCGCGCCTGCCGGCCCTGCAGGATCTGTTCCCCCAAGCCAAGACCATCGCCTGTGTGCGCAACGTCGCCTGGGTACTCGACAGCCTGGAGCGGCTCTACCGCGCCAACCCGTTCGAGAACACCAAGCTGTTCAACGACGATGACGAGCGCAATACCGTCTACAGCCGCTGCGAAACCCTGGCCCAGCGCAATCGCCTGGTAGGGTTTGCCTGGACGGCGCTCAAAGAGGCCTATTACGGCGAAAACGCCGAGTCGCTGCTGATTGTCGATTACGACCTGCTGAGCCAGGCCCCGGAGCGGGTCATGCGGCTGGTGTACGAGTTCATCGGCGAGCCCTGGTTCGAACACGATTTCAATCACTTGACCTACGACGCACCGGCCTTTGACCAGGCCCTGGGTGTTGCCGGCCTGCACAAGGTCAAGCCCAAGGTCGCGCCGCAAGCCCGGCGGACCTTGCTGCCGCCGGATCTGTTTGAAAAGTATGCCGAGTTGTCGTTCTGGCGCGATGGTTCCGCCAGCGCTGCCAATGTCATTCGTATGAAAACCGACGCCGCGACCAGCTGATCGCGGTTTTTTTCATTTGCGTGTTCAAGAAGTTCGAGTCCAGGTGATCGTCATGTGGTGGAGCAAAGCTAAGTCGCGGGTAACCGAGGGTGCACAGGCCCTGGCATCGCCAATGATCATGTCCCTGGAGCCGCGAATGCTGTTCGATGGCGCGGTGGCCGCTACCGTGGCCGATGCCGCGCAACCGGACGCCCAGCCCACCGCCGAGGCGGCCAAGACACCCACGGCCGACCAGGCTTCAGACACCCATGCACCGCAGGGGCAGGTCGATGCCACCCAGGCCGCCGTGCCGGGCAAGTCCGTGGTGTTCGTCGATTCACGGGTCAAGGATTCCGCCAGCCTGCTCGAAGGCGTGGCGCCCGGTACCCAGGTGGTGCAACTGGACGCCACCAAGGACGGCTTGCAGCAGATCGCCGATTACCTGGACACCCACCAGGGCATCAGCTCGGTGCAGATCATCGCCCACGGTAACGCCGGTGATCTGTGGCTGGGCAACAGCTACCTCTCGGCGGATAACGTCCAGGCCCGCAGCGAAGTGCTGGCGCAGATCGGCCAGGACATGAACGTCGGTGGCGATATCCTGATCTACGGCTGCTACACCGCCGAAGGCGATCGCGGCCTGAGCCTGGTCGATTCATTGGCGACGTTGACCGGCCGCGATGTAGCGGCGTCCAACGACCGTACCGGCCTTGGCGGTGACTGGGACCTGGAAATCGCCACCGGCAACATCGAAAGCGCCAATGTGCTCTCGGCCAGCGCCATGAGCGACTACCAATGGGGCCTGGCCACCTGGACCGCCACCAACAACCTCAATTCGGGTGTCGGTTCTTTGCGCGCTGCCCTGACTTCGGCGCAGAACGGCGACATCGTCACCTTCAATACCAGCATGACCGTCGCGCTGACCCAGGTGTTGGACGTCAATAAAAACGTCACCATCGATGGTGATCTCAACAACGATAACGTGGCCGACGTCACCCTCGACGGGCAATACCGTACCCAGATTATCAACGTGACAGCCGGGACGACGGCAACCCTCGATGGGCTGGTGATCACCCGGGGCATGACGGCGGGCAACGGCGGCAATGGTGGCGACGATGCACTGGTGTCCAAGGGCGGTGGTATCTACAACGCCGGCACCTTGACCCTGCGCAACGTAACGGTCACCGCGAACGCCGCTTCTGGCGGTGGCGGCGGTGGTGGTGTGACGCCGCAATACGCCGGTGGTGGCGGTGGCGGTGGCGGCGCGATCACTGGCGGTACCGGCGGCAAGGGTGGCGACACCCTCAACGCCACGGGCTCTAACGGCTCGGCTGGGCAGGGCGGTGCCGGTGGTGGTTTCTTCAACATGGGCGGGCGTGGCGGCTCCTCCACCGGTGGGGCTGGCGGTTCCGCGTATCCGGGCTATAGCACCGGCTCCGCGGGCGGTACGGCCACCAGCGGTGGGCTGTCCATCGGCGGCGGTGGTGGCGGCGACGGCTATAACGATATTGGCGGCGCCGGTGGCGGAGCGGTCGGCGGTATTTATAACGATACCGGCGCGACCCTGCGGATCATTGGCAACTCAGTGATTTCCAACAACGTCGGCGCGGGCGGCGGTGGTGGGGGCGGTGGCGCCGGTGGCGGCTACACCCACACGGGCGGTGCCGGCGGCGTCGGTGTCGGCGCCATCTGGAACAAAGGTTCGATCCTGATCACCGCGGCCAACTTTGCGGCCCTGGCCGGCAACGTCGGTGGCAGTGGCGTGGGTGGCACGAGTGCGGGTACCGCGGGTGTTTCGCCGGCGTCGGTGGCCAACGTCTACGGCGATGGCGGCACCATCAATACCAACTATGTGCCGGACGAGACGCCGCCCACAGCGACTGTCGTGGTGGCCAACACCAGCCTGAACTCCGGTGGCACGTCGACGGTAACCATCACCTTCTCCGAGGCTGTGACGGGCCTTACCGCGGCGGACCTGACGGTGCAGAACGGCACCGTGGGCTCCTTCACCAGCGGCGATGGCGGCATCACCTGGACCGGCACGCTGACCGCGGCCAGCAACATCGCCGACACCACCAACGTCATCACCCTCAACAATGCCGGGGTCGCCGACCTGGCCGGCAACGCTGGCGTGGGTACCACCCTCTCGAACAATTACGTGGTCAACGACACCGTGGCGCCGACGGCATCCATCGTGGTCAGCGACACCGCCCTGAGAGTCGGTGAAACCTCGGTGGTGACCATCACCTTCAGCGAAGCGGTGAGTGGTTTCACGGCCGCCGACCTGACCGTGGCCAACGGCTCGATCAGCGGCCTGAGCAGCAGCGACGGCGGCATCACCTGGACGGCCACCCTGACGCCGGACGCGGCGATCACCGATACCTCCAATCTGATTGTCCTGGATAACACTGGCGTGGCGGACCTCAACGGCAACGCCGGCGTGGGAACGACGAACTCCAACAACTACGCTATCGACACTTTGCGTCCGACCGCCACGATCGTGGTCGCTGACACTGCGTTGAGTGTCGGCGAAACGTCGCTGGTGACCATCATTTTCAACGAAGCGGTGAGCGGTTTCACCACCGCCGATTTGACGGTGGCCAACGGTACGGTCACCGGGCTGAGCAGCAGCGATGGCGGCATCACCTGGACCGGGACACTGACCCCGAGCGCCAGCGTCAGCGACACCAGCAACCTGATCACGCTGGCCAATACCGGTATTGCTGACTTGTCCGGAAACACCGGCACCGGTACCACCGACTCGAACAACTACGCGATCGACACGCTACGCCCGACCGCCACCATCGTGGTGGCCGATACCGCGTTGAACATCGGCGAAACATCGCTGGTGACGATTACCTTCAGCGAGGCGGTGACGGGTTTCACCCTGGCCGACCTGACGGTGGCCAACGGCAGCCTGAGCGGGCTGAGCAGCAGCGACGGTGGTATCACCTGGACCGCGACGCTCACCCCGAGCGCCAGCATCACCGACGCCACCAACCTGATCGTCCTGGCCAATACCGGCATTGTGGATGTGGCCGGTAATGCCGGCAGCGGCACCACCAGTTCCAACAACTATGCCGTCGACACGGTGCGCCCGACCGCCACCATCGTGGTCGCCGATAACGCTTTGAGGGTTGGCGAAACGTCCCTCGTGACCATTACCTTCAACGAAGCGGTGACGGGCTTCACCACCGCTGACCTGACGGTCGCCAATGGCACGATCACCGGGTTGAGCAGCGGCGACGGCGGCATCACCTGGACGGGCACGCTCACGCCAAGTGCCAGCGTCAGCGACACCACCAACCTGGTCACCCTGGATAACACCGGGGTGACGGACGCGGCGGGCAACGCCGGCAGCGGCACTACCGATTCCAACAACTACGCCATCGACACCGTGCGTCCGACCGCCACCATCGTGGTCGCCGACTCGACCATCGGTATTGGCGAAACAACGGTGGTGACCATTACCTTCAGCGAGCCTGTGACGGGTTTCACCCTGGCCGACCTGACGGTGGCCAACGGCAGCCTGAGCGGCCTGAGCACCAGCGACAACATCACCTACACCGCCACCTTCACGCCGAGCGTGGGCGTCAACGATGCCACCAACCTGGTCACGCTGAACAACACGGGCGTGGCGGACGGAGCGGGCAATACCGGCAGCGGTACCACCGATTCCAACAACTACCTCGTCGACACCCTGCGCCCGACCGCCACCATCGTGGTCGCCGATACGGCCCTGAGCGTCGGCGAAACCTCGCTGGTGACCATTACCTTCTCCGAGGCGGTCAGCGGTTTCGACAATTCGGACCTGAGCGTCGCCAACGGCACGCTGAGTGCGGTCAGCAGCAGTGACGGCGGCTTCACCTGGACAGCCACCTTCACCCCGGCCCTCGGCGTCACCGACACGTCCAACGTCATCACCCTGAACAACACCGGGGTCAGCGATGCGGCGGGCAACAGCGGTTCCGGCACCACCAACTCCAACAACTACCAGGTCGACACCAACGTCCCGACGGCGACCATCGTGATTGCCGATACCACCCTGAGCATCGGCGAGACGTCATTGGTCACCGTGACGTTCAACTCGGCGGTCAGCGGTTTCGACAATTCGGACCTGACCGTCAGCAACGGTACGCTCAGCACCATGAGCAGCACCGACGGCGGCGTGACCTGGACCGCCACATTCACGCCGAGCGCGAGCATTTCCGATACCAGCAACGTGATCACCCTGGACAATACCGGCTTGATCAACGCTTCGGGTAACGCCGGCGTGGGTACCACCGATTCGAACAACTATGCCGTCGATACCGTGCGTCCAACGGCGACCATCGTTGTCGCCGACACTGCCATTGCCGCTGGCGAAACCTCGTTGGTGACCATCACCTTCAACGAGGCCGTGACGGCGTTCACCAGTGCCGACCTGACCGTCGCCAACGGTGTGATCTCGGGGCTGAGCAGCAGCGACGGCGGCATCACCTGGACCGCAACCTTCACGCCGACCGCAGGCATCAACGACTCCAGCAATGTCATCACGCTCAACAGTGGTGGCATCGTTGACTTGGCGGGCAACCTCAACATTGGCACCACCGATTCGAACAACTATGCCATCGACACCGTGCGCCCAACGGCGACCATCGTCATGGCCGATACCAGCCTGAGTGTCGGCGAAACCTCATTGGTGACCATCACCTTCAGCGAGGCGGTGAGCGGTTTCACCAACGCTGACCTGAGCGTTGCCAACGGCACCCTGAGTGCGGTCAGCAGCAGTGATGGCGGCCTGACCTGGACCGCAACCTTCACGCCAACCCTCGGCGTGCGGGATACGTCCAACCTGATCGTCCTGGACAACACCGGCGTCAGCGACGCGGCGGGCAATACCGGAACCGGCACGACCAACTCGGCCAACTACACGATCGACACGCAGGTGCCGACGGCGACCATCGTGGTGGCTGATACATCCCTGAACATCGGCGAAACCAGCCTGGTGACCATCACCTTCAACGAAGCGGTGAGCGGTTTCGACAATAGCGACCTGACCATCAGCAACGGCACGTTGAGCAACGTGTCGTCGTCCGATGGCGGCGTCACCTGGACGGCCACGTTCACACCGAGCGCGAGCATTGCCGATACCAGCAACCTGATCACCCTGGACAATACCGGTGTCGTCAACGTCTCGGGCAACGCCGGCGTCGGCACCACCGACTCGAACAACTATGCCATCGATACCGTGCGCCCAACGGCGACCATTGTCGTGGCCGACACGGCCATTGCCGCGGGCGAGACGTCGCTGGTGACCATTACCTTCAACGAGGCCGTGACCGGTTTCACCGACGCCGACCTGATCGTTGCCAACGGTACGCTCAGTGGGTTGAGCAGCAGTGATGGCGGCATCACCTGGACCGCGACCTTTACGCCAACCGCTGGCATCACCGACACCAGCAATGTCATCACCCTTGCCAACGGCGGCGTCACCGACCTGGCGGGCAACGCTGGCAGCGGCACCACCGATTCGAACAACTACAGCGTCGACACTCAGCGTCCGACCGCCACCATCGTGCTGAGCGATTCGGTATTGAAACCGGGTGAAACCGCCCAGGTGACCATTACCTTCAGCGAGGCGGTGACCGGTTTCAGCAACGCTGACCTGAGCGTTGCCAACGGCACGTTAAGCGCGGTCAGCAGCAGCGATGGCGGCCTGACCTGGACCGCGACCTTCACCCCGACCCTGGGCGTGACCGACGCCAGCAACCTGATCACCCTGGACAATACCGGTGTGAGCGACGCGGCGGGCAATACCGGGACAGGCACGACCGACTCGGCCAACTATGCGGTCGAGACGCAGGTACCGACGGCTACGATCGTGGTGGCCGACAACGCGCTCAAGGTGGGGGAAACCTCACTGGTGACCATCACCTTCTCGGAAGCGGTCAGCGGTTTCGACAACACCGACCTGAGCGTGAGCAACGGCACGCTGAGCAACGTCTCTTCTTCCGACGGCGGCGTTACCTGGACGGCCACGTTCACTCCGAGCGCCAGCATCACCGACACCAGCAACCTGATCAGCCTGGACACCAGCGGTGTGGTCAACGCCTCGGGCAACAGCGGTGTCGGTGTAGTGGTCTCCAACAACTACGCGATCGATACGGTTCGCCCTGGTGCCACCATCACCGTGGGCGACACCACCCTGGGCATCGGCCAGAGTACGACGGTGACCATCAGCTTCAGCGAGGCGGTGTCCGGTTTCGACTTGTCGGATCTGAGTGTCGCCAATGGCGTGTTGTCCAACCTCGCCAGCAATGACGGCGGCCTGACCTGGACAGCGACCCTGACGCCTACCGCAGGCGTCAACGACGCCACCAACCTGATCCTGCTCGACGCCAGCACTGTGCAGGACCTGGCCGGCAACGCCGGCGTGGGCATTGCGATTTCCAGCAACTACGCGCTCGACGCCACCCGGCCGACGGCAACCATCGTGGTCGCCGACCCGAACCTGACGGTGGGCGAGACGACCCAGGTGACCTTCACCTTCAGCGAAGCAGTGACGGATTTTGACTTGTCGGACCTCAGCGTCACCAACGGTGAACTGACCAACCTGACCACCAGTGACGGCGGCAAGACCTGGACGGCCACCTTCACGCCGACAGTGAACCTCACCGACCCGAGCAACTTCATTGCCCTGGACACCAGCAACGTCAGCGACCTGTCGGGCAACGCCGGGGCCAGCGTGGCGGTGTCCAACAACTATGCGATCGACACCGTGGTGCCCAACGATGTGAAGCCGCCGCCGGAGTTCCTGACCTCCGACCCGGTCACGGTTACGCCACCGTCCGAGGTGCCGTTGCAACCGATCGTCTTTACCCCGCCGACCGGCAACCTGGGTACGCCGCTGGGCTTCCCGCCGCTGTTCGAGCAACGGGACCTGGGCAACGGGACTCAGCCGATAGGAAGTATTTTCATCAATCATGGCGCGCTGGCGCCGAGTTATATCGCCCAGGTGTTCGGCAATGACGCCGCCGGCGATGGCTCCGGCCAAGGGTTCCTGGGCTTTGGTGGTGGCGATGGCGGGGTGTTCGGCAGCAGCACGCTGTCGACCCTGTTCAACCAGGACGCCACTTCCGAGGGCGAATCGATGGACGCCTTCGGCAGCCAGTCGATGCAGGGTGGCGATGTGTCCCAAGGGCTGCGCGGGATGTTCGGGGCGCCTACCCTGGGTCAGCAGTTGCAACATCTCAAGGACACTGAACAGCGTCAGGTCGATAGCCTGGCAACCGCGTTACGACAGGTCGGCATCAGCCAGGTGCAGGCCTGATTCTAAAAAAATATTGGGGCAGCCAGGGGCAATCCAGGGAATGAATAGAAGTCAGAAGTTATTCGGTATGAGTTTGCTGGCGTTGGTGGTCAGTGGATGTGCGGTCACCAGCGAGCCGATCGATCGCAGCGTCAGCGAACAGCGCGCCCGAACCGACCTGCAAAACATGTACAAGGACCAGGAGCCCCTCAGCGGCCCATTGACCCTGCACCAGGCCATGGCCCGGGCAGTGAAGTACAACCTCGAAGGTCGCTTGAAGATCATGGAGGAAGCCCTGGCCAAGCGTCAGTTGGACCTGGCCAGTTTCGACATGCTGCCGCGCATGGCCCTGGACGCCGGTTATGTGGGCCGTAACAACGTCAATGCCTCCAGCAGCCAGAGCGTGGAAACCGGCACCCAGTCCCTGGAACCGTCGACCTCCCAGGACCGCGACCGCGAGGTGGCCGACCTGACCATGGTCTGGAACGTGCTCGATTTCGGCGTCAGCTATATCAGCGCCAAGCAGGCCGGGGACCAGCGACTGATCGTGCAGGAGCGCCGGCGCAAGGTGATCAACACCATCGTCCAGGACGTGCGTTCGGCCTACTGGCGAGCCATGGCCGCCGAGCGTTTGCTCAAGCAGATCGACAGCCTGATGGCCCGGGTCGAGACGGCACGCGGCAACAGCCAGAGCATGAGCGAACAGCGCATCGGTGACCCGGTGCAGGCCCTGGGCTACCAGCGCTCGCTGATCCAGGCCACCCGCCAGCTCGAAGAGCAACGCCGGGCGCTGTCCCTGGCCAAGACCGAACTGGCGACCCTGATCAACTTGCCCTTGGGTACCGAGCTGACCCTGGCGACCCAGGATGAATATGACATCCCGGAACTCAAGGTCGACCTGGCCCGTCTCGAACAGGAAGCCCTGGCCAGCCGTCCGGAACTGCGCGAGCAGGATTACCAGACCCGCATCACCGCCGCTGAAACCCGCAAGGCCATGCTGCGCCTGCTGCCGGGGCTGGAGTTCTCCGCTGGCGGGCATTACGACAGCAACTCGTTCCTGGTGGAGCAGGGCTGGGCCGATTATGGCGTGAAAGTCACCTGGAACCTGTTCAACGTGATTTCCGCCCCGGCGGCCATCGATGTGGCCAAGGCCGGTGAAGAAGTGGCGTCGGCGCGACGCCAGGCGATGTCGATTGCCGTGCTGGCGCAGTTGTACGTGGCCAATGCCAACTATCGCGAAGCGCTGCGTCAGTTCAAGACCAGTCAGCAGCTGTCGGACATCGACGGGCAGATTGTCGGTCAGTTGCGCAGCCGTCACCAGGCTGCCGGCATCGGCGAGCTGGACCTGATCCAGGGAGAACTGAACACCCTGCAGGCCGATCTGCGCCGGGACCTGGCTTACGCCGATCTGCGCAACGCCTACGGGCAGATCTTCGCCAGCGCCGGCCTCGACCCGCTGCCAAACGAAGTGCAATCGACCGAAGTCCAGTCGATCGCCACGGCGCTGGCCAACCGCGAAGCGGCCTGGGCCCAGGGCGATATCACGCTGCCGAAGACGGCCACGGTGACCCAATAATCGGGCGCTTGCATGACGCGCCCGGCGTTTTCCCGGCTGCCGGTGGCGGTGGATCTGCCGTTGCTGTTGCAGGCACTGGCGGCCATTGAAGACGAGCGCTGGCAGGGGCATTTCAACAGTGCCTATCACAGCGGCGACTGGAGCGGCGTGGCGCTGATTTCGGCGGCCGATGCCGTTACCGAGCTGGCTCCCGGACGCGGCCAGCCCCTGCATCGCGCGCCTTGGTCAAAGGATGGCCGTTGGCATGAAGCGTTGCGCGACTGGCCCCTGGAGATCGTCTCGGCCCGGCTGCTGCGGCTCGGGCCGGGTGGGTGCATTCACGAGCATCGTGACTATGACCTGGGTGGGCCGGACGCCGACTTGCGCCTGCACGTTCCGCTGCTCAGCCCGCCTGAGGTGGACTTCTTCCTGGATGGGCAAATCATTCCGATGAGGGCGGGCGAGTGCTGGTTCCTCGACTTGGCGCGGCCTCATCGCGTCGATAACCGCAGCGCCGCACCGAGAGTTCATCTGGTGCTCGATTGCCGCCCAGGACCATGGTTGGAACAGCAGATTGCCGATGGGCTGCCCACCACGCCCGCCGCTGGCGCCGGGCAAAGCGATCTTGTCCGCTTTCAGCGGCGCGTAGAAGCTGACCCTTACCTTGCCCGGGCTCTGCAGAGCCTGCATGACCCGGACGCTTTCATAGCGTCCGCGCTGGCGCTGGGGGCTGAGCAAGGGCTTTATTTCACTCGGGAAGAATTGCGGGCGGCGATGCGCAATGGTCGCCAGCGGTGGAGAGATCAGTGGAAGACCTGAATCTGCACGGTTGGCTGCCGATCCGCCTATGGCAAGAAGCCGCGCAATGGCAGGTCGATTGGTGCTGGTTTGGCGACACGCGACTGTTGCAACCGTTTTTTGGCGATGCCGTGGATGACGCCCTGCGCCTGCCCTTCAACCAGGCGTTTCGCCGCCAGACGTCCTTGGATGTTCTGAGCCAGTGGCGGCAACAAAGCCCGGGCCTTGCGCCCAGTGCGTTCATTTTCCATGCCTCGCGTTGTGGTTCGACATTGATCAGCCAGATGCTCGCCCAATTGGACGATCACATCGTCATCTCTGAACCGCCGCCCCTGGATACGTTGCTGCGCAGCGATTTGCCGCCTGCCGAGCGGTGCGTGGCGCTCAAGGGCTTGATGTCGGCCTATGGGCAGCGTCGCCGAGGTGTGGAGCAACGCCTGGTGGTCAAGCTGGACGCCTGGAACATCGGTGAGCTGCCACTGCTGCGTGAGTGTTTTCCCGACACGCCTTGGTTGTTCGTGTACCGCGACCCCTTGGAAATCGCCGTCTCCCACCTGCGCCGCCCCGGTATGCACATGGTGCCGGGGATGATTGGCGCGAGTGTGCTGGACGATGGAGCGCCTTTCAGCGGTCAGGAGGATTTCATCGCCCGCCGGTTGGGGCGGCTGTTGCAGGTGGGGCTGGGGCACTGCCATGAATTTACCGGGCTGGCGGTTAACTACGCTGAGTTGCCTGATGCGATGGCAGGGCGGCTGGCGGTGTTTTTCGGGCTGAATGACGCACAGCGCAAGCAGGTGTTTGCGATGGCGGGGCAGCATGCCAAGCAGCCGGGGCAGGCATTTGTCAGGGACAGCGCGGGCAAGCGCCGGGAGGCTTCGGCGCTGTTGCGTGAGCAGGTCATGCGTTGGGCGCAGGGGCCCTATGAAGCGTTGAAGTCACTGACCACGTAACTGGACAAAACGCTTCTGTGGCGAGGGAGCTTGCTCCCGCTCGGTTGCGCAGCGACCGCCAGATTCTGGGGCTGCTTCGCAGCCCAGCGGGAGCAAGCTCCCTCGCCACAAGGATAGTGTCCGCTTCGCCCATCAAGACTTGTTGGGCGACAACTCCGCCATCCCCTTGAGCAACTCGATCGGCAACGGGAAGACGATGGTGGAGCTTTTGTCCCCGGCAATCGACCCCAGCGTCTGCATGTAGCGCAGTTGCATGGCACCCGGCTGGCGGCCGAGCATTTCGGCGGCCTGCATGAGTTTTTCCGAGGCTTGCAACTCGCCCTCGGCGTGGATCACCTTGGCCCGGCGTTCCCGTTCGGCTTCGGCTTGTCGGGCGATGGCGCGGATCATCGATTCATTGAGATCCACATGCTTGATCTCGACGTTTGCCACTTTGATGCCCCAGGCGTCGGTCTGGGCGTCCAGTACTTGCTGGATGTCGCTGTTCAATTGCTCGCGTTCGGCCAGCAACTGGTCCAGGTCATGCTTGCCCAGGACCGCACGCAAGGTGGTCTGGGCCAGTTGACTGGTGGCCATGAGGAAGTTTTCCACCTGGATGATGGCTTTCTGCGGATCGAGCACGCGGAAATACAGCACCGCGTTGACCTTCACCGAGACATTGTCCCGGGTGATCACGTCCTGGGGCGGCACGTCGAGGACAATCGTGCGCAGGTCGACGCGGATCATCTGCTGGACTACCGGAATCAGCAGGATCAACCCCGGCCCTTTGACCTGCCAGAACCGACCGAGCTGGAACACCACTGCCCGTTCGTATTCGCGCAGGATCCGGAACGTCGCCCCCGCCAGTGCGATCAACAGCAACAACAGCAGCGCAAAACCGATTTGCATGCCCATCTCAGACTCCTTGTGGATCAGCGGGGGCCACTTCCAGCAGCAAACCCTTGCGGGCGATGACCCGTACCGCTTGCCCAGGGCGCAGCGGCGTCGCGCTTGCCACCTGCCAGCGTTCGCCTTCCAATTGGACCCAGCCATGATGATTATTCCCGCCCTGCAACGCGGTCACCGTAGTGATGTTGCCCAGCAATGCGGCGTCGCCGCTGACGGGTTGGCGTGGTCGTGTTTTCAACGCACGGACCAGCAGGGCGATCAGCAGCAAGGCGCTGACCAGGCCCAGGCCGATCATCAGGGGAACCGGCACATCGGCGTTGGTCAGGATGACCGCGCCAATCACACACAGGACAATGCCGCCCAGCCCAGCGACGCCATAATTGGGCAGGGCCGCCTCGAAGACCAGCAAGGCCACGCCAACGGCGACCAGCCAGAAACCCAGGGGATCGGTGCCTGGCAGCACGAGGCTATCGGCGCCGAACGCAGGCCCGCTGATCGCCAGCAGCGCAAGCGTCAACCAGTGAATGTTCACAGGACCCTCCGCAACGTGTATTCGTCGGGATGTTATTCAAAGTCTAGTCGAGTCGAGGGTTGATTGAATTTTGATCAGTCTGGCGGTCAATGAGGGGCTAGACTGCGGGAAAGAACCCAACAATCGGTCTTATTGCCAGGAGCCCCCCCATGGAACCCCCGATCCACAGCCTGCCCGCGCTGTTCAAGCAATTGGGCCTGTCCGACGACGCCGTTGAGATCGATAAATTCATCGCGACCCATTCACCCCTCAAGCCTGAGCTGCACTTGGCTGACGCGTTTTTCTGGAGCGAAAGCCAGCAGCAATTGTTGCGTGAAGAAATCCTCGAGGATGCGGACTGGGCGGAAGTGGTGGACCAGTTGGACGTGTTGCTGCGCAAGGGGCGTAGCGAGTGAGGCGCATACGAAACCTGTGGGAGCGAGCTTGCTCGCGATAGCGGACTGTCAGTCGACATTGATGTAACGGACATATCGCCATCGCGAGCAGGCTCGCTCCCACGGTGTTGACTTGTTATTCGTTTTAAGTATTAACAAATAGCTTCTTATTCCTTAAAGAATATAGCTCTCCTCCCTATACTCGTCCGGGAACAGACACGCAGGAGAGCACCCATGCGCAACGAATCGATTCGCTACCTGATTGTGCCGGGCTGGCAAGGATCGCCAGAAAATCATTGGCAAACCCACTGGCAGAACAGCCTGCCCAACAGCGCCAGGGTCGAGCAGGCCGACTGGTTGACGCCTCGGCGCGAGGATTGGGTCGCGGCTTTGGCCGAAGCCATCGCCGCCGACAGCACGCCGGTCATCCTGATTGCCCATAGCCTGGGCTGCATCACGGTTGCCCATTGGGCCGCCACCGCGCCGGTGCAGTTTCTGCGACAGGTGCGTGGGGCATTGCTGGTGGCGCCGGCGGATGTCGAGCGGCCGGCCTGCGCCCCGGCGCTGCGCAATTTCGCGCCGATTCCCACTGATTTGTTGCCGTTCCCCAGCCAAGTGGTCAGCTCCGACAACGACGCCGCCGTGAGCGCCCCGCGCGCCCTGGAGCTGGCACGCAACTGGGGGGCCGAGGCCGGCATCCTGGCGGGGGCGGGGCATATCAACGTGAAGTCCGGCCACCAACGCTGGGAGCAGGGGTTCGCTTATCTCTATCGTCTGCAAAATCGCATGGAGCATCACGCCCTGCGTCGCGCCTGAATTTTTAGCGCCCCCCGTCTCCCGGCGGTCTGGGGCGGGAGCCTGCCATGAGTTTGCATGAAACCTTCGGTCAGCCATTGCTGACCTTTCCCGATGCGGAAAAAAGCCCCCTGAGCATTCGCGCCAAGGCGCTGGTGTTTGTCGACCCCCGTTCGCGGCAGTTGCGCCAGGAGTTGGAGCAATTGGCGCCGCGTGCGATCTCGGTGCTGATACGTGGCGAAACCGGGAGCGGCAAGGAGCTGCTTGCCCGGCATATCCATCGCGCAAGTGATCGCGGAGGGTTGTTCGTCTCGGTCAATTGCGGCGCCATCAGCCCGACCTACGCCGACGCCGAACTGTTCGGCTATGCCGCCGGCAGCTACAGCGGCTCGGCCAGCAGTCGGGCCGGTTGGTTTGGTTCGGCCAATGGTGGCACCCTTTACCTGGATGAGATCGGTGATCTGCCACTGCCAATCCAGATCAAGTTGCTGGCTGCCCTGGAAAACCACGAAGTCACCCGTGTTGGTGCACATCAGCCCAGTCCGGTGGATGTCCGTCTGGTGGCAGCCACCAGCATCGATCTGGCCCAAGCGGTGGCGGCCGGGAAATTCCACGAACGGCTCTACCACTACCTTGGCGAAGGCCAGCTCGAGCTGCCGGCCCTGCGCGAGCGGGTGGGCGATATCCTGTCCCTGGCCGAATATTTCCTGGGCATCTATAGCCAGCGGCTCGGCCTCAGCGTGCCGCTGATCAGCGAGGCGGCACAGCATGCCCTTGAACAGCACAGTTGGCCGGGCAATACCCGTGAGCTGGAAAACGTCATTCACTTCGCGTTGCTGGTGAGCACGGGGGATGAAATCTTGCCGGAGCACTTGAATTTGCCGTCCCAGTCATCGGCCCTGGAATCGATCGACCGCCAGGTGGCGCAGGTCGTTGCACAAGGCACGGCCGCCGAGCGCACGGCCCTCAAGGCGCTGCTCAATCAGTTGAGCCAAGCGCTATAGAGAACACCGGAATTGTGGCGAGGGGATAAATCCCCTTGCCACAAAGTGGTGTTTTTCTATATGAGTAAAATGAATATGAACTTGAATAAAAGATATTGTTAAGGAATAAAAAATATCGGTATTGTCCGCCTCACGCCAGCGATAGCACTTCACTGGCACTCCCACATTTGGCCGTCGTCCATGACGACAGTGATTTTCGATAAGGACACTGCATGAAAAAGGTTCTGTTGTTCACCGCATTGGCGGCAGCCCTGACCTCGGGCCTGGCCCAGGCCGCGGAAAAACTGGTAGTGGCGGCTACCCCGGTGCCTCACGCCGAGATCCTTGAACTGATCAAGCCAGCCCTGGCCAAAGAAGGTGTTGACTTGGAGATCAAGGTCTTCACCGACTACGTCCAGCCCAACGTCCAGGTTGACCAGAAGCGCCTGGATGCCAACTACTTCCAGACCCTGCCGTACCTGAAAAACTTCAACGAAGGTAAAGGCACCAACCTGGTGACCGTGATCGGCGTTCACGTCGAACCGTTCGGCGGCTACTCGAAGAAGTACAAGAAGCTGGCTGATCTGCCAAACGGCGCGACCATCGCGCTGCCCAACGAAGGCAGTAACAGCGGCCGTGCCCTGATCCTGCTGCAAAAGGCTGGCCTGATCGAGTTGAAAGACCCGAAAAACGCTTTGGCGACCCCGAAAGATATCGCCAAGAACCCGCACAACTTCAAGTTCAAGGAGCTGGAATCGGCCATGCTGCCGCGTGTGCTGGACCAGGTCGACCTGGACCTGATCAACACCAACTATGCCCTGGAAGCGGGTCTTAACCCGGCCAAGGATGCCTTGGTGATCGAAGGTGCGGATTCGCCTTACGTCAACTTCCTGGTAGCCCGTCCGGACAACAAGGACAGCCCGGCCATCCAGAAACTGGCCAAGGCCTTGACCAGCCCGGAAGTGAAGGCGTTCATCGAGAAGAAATACAGCGGCGCGGTACTGCCGGCGTTCTGATTGGTGCACTAAACCCTTTCACGGTTTCAAGCGCCGACGGCTGATACAGCGTCGGCGTTTTTTTGTGCTCGAGATCCCGTGGGGGGAGGTTATTTATTTGAGACGAGTCGAACCTGTCCTGTGGCGAGGGGATTTATCCCCGCTGGGTTGCGCAGCAGACCCGTGGACTGGATGGGTTCGCTGGATCTGACGCACTGCGCCTTCAGGCTTTGGGGCTGCTGCGCAACCCAGCGGGGATAAATCCCCTCGCCACACTAGTTGTCAGGCCACCCTGGTCTTCAACGCCCTGCGCAACGCCACCAACAATTTCAGTATTTCCTGCGGTTCCAGTCGCTGCGGCACTTTTACGTCAGCCATGTCTTCTTCCTTGTAATGGTTCGGGGATTTCGGACAAAAGTCCTCCCTGCGACGCAAAGAAAAATAGTCGGCTTTGCCCATCGCGGCAAATCGAGGGAATAGTTTTTTGTGTGATATCAATATGCTTTAACGGTATTTAAATTGCGCTTCTTATACCTTTAAAGTCAGCTCCTGCCGAGCAGCTATCCGCTGCCCATGGACCGCACTACCGCCGCTTACCGAGCGGCGTCCAGGATGTTCAATGAACTTCGATTACGCTTTTATCCTCAGCACCCTCCCGGCGTTTCTCAAGGCCGTGGGCGTGACGCTGCAGGTCGGCCTTATCGCCATCGCCACATCGCTGCTGGTGGCGCTGGTCAACGCAACGATCCTGGTGTCGCGCACACCTTACCTGCAACGCCTGGTGGGGCTGTATGTGGAACTGGCGCGCAACACGCCGCTGCTCATCCAGCTGTTCTTCGTCTACTTTGCCTTGCCAGCGCTGGGTATCAAGGTCTCGGGGTTTGCGGCGGCGATCATTACCATGACGTTCCTGGGCGGTGCCTACCTCACGGAAGTGTTGCGTGCGGGTGTGGACGCGGTGCCCCAGGCGCAATTGGAATCCGGTCGCTCCATCGGGCTGTCCCATGGGCAGTTGTTGCGCTACGTGATCCTGCCGCAGGCCGGGATCCTCAGCCTGCCATCGCTGTTCGCCAACTTCATTTTCCTGCTGAAGGAGACCACCGTGGTCTCGGCCGTAGCGGTGCCGGAGATTCTCTACACCACCAAAAGCTACATCGCGCTCTATTACAAGACCTACGAAATGCTCGCCGTGCTGACGCTGATTTGCGTGCTGCTGTTTTTGCCGTTGTCGCTGCTGCTCAGCCGTCTGGAAAGGAGGCTCCAGCATGGCCAGTTCGGGTCTTGAATTGTTGTGGGTGTCATTGCCGCAACTGGGCAAGGGCGCTGCGCAAACCCTGTCGATTTCCTTGCTGAGCATCGCCATCAGCACCGTTGGCGGCGTGCTTTACGGCGTGTTGCGTACGTTGGGCGTGAAGTGGCTGGACGTCGTCCTGCGGGTCTACCTGGAATTGTTCCGGGCGATCCCGGTGCTGGTCTGGTTGTATTTGCTGTTCTTCGGCCTGCCGATCTTTTTCGGCCTGAGTCTTCCAAGTTTTTGGTGCGCGGTGCTGGTGCTGTCGTTGTGGGGCGCCAGTGAAGTCGGGGAAGTGGTGCGCGGCGCCTTGCATTCGTTGCCGCGCGGCCAGCGCGAGGCGGGCTTGTCCATTGGCCTGAACGGTCCGCAACTCTACGGCCATGTACTGCTGCCGCAAGCGCTCAAACGCATGACGCCGCCAACCATCAACGTCTACACGCGCATCATCAAGACCAGCTCCCTGGCCGTGCTGATCGGCGTGGTGGATGTGATCAAGGTCGGCCAGCAGATCATCGAGCGTACCTATGAATCCGTGCTGATCTACGGCGCGCTATTCCTGTTTTTCTTTTTCATCTGCTACCCGCTCTCGGCCGCCTCGCGCGTGCTGGAGCGGCGCTGGACGCAAGCATGAGCGCATTGATCGAGTTCAAGGGTTTCAACAAGTTTTTCGGCGAGCAGCAGGTGCTGGACCGCATCGACCTGCAAGTGAAGGCCGGCGAAGTGATCGTCGTCCTCGGCCCCAGTGGGTGCGGCAAAAGTACCTTGCTGCGTTGCCTCAATGGGCTGGAAGCGGCCCACAGCGGCAGCCTGAGATTCGCCGGTCGCGAGTTGCTGGACAAAAGCACCGACTGGCGTGAAGTACGACAGCGGATCGGCATGGTGTTCCAGAGCTACCATCTGTTCCCGCACATGAGTGTGCTCGATAACCTGCTGCTCGGCCCGGTCAAAGTACAGAAACGCGACCGCCGCGAAGCGCGCGACCAGGCCGAAGCCCTGCTGGCCCGGGTGGGCCTGCTGGACAAGCGCGATGCCTTTCCACGCCAGCTCTCCGGCGGCCAGCAGCAACGCATCGCCATCGTTCGCTCGCTGTGCATGAACCCCAAGGTCATGTTGTTCGACGAGGTCACCGCCGCCCTCGACCCGGAAATGGTCAAGGAAGTGCTGGAGGTCATCCAGGGCCTGGCCCGCGAAGGCATGACGCTGTTGATCGTCACCCACGAAATGGCCTTCGCCCGGGCCGTGGCTGACCGCATTGTGTTCATGGATGCCGGGCGAATCCTTGAACAAAACCCTCCCGAGATTTTCTTTACGAACCCGCAAACCGCACGAGCGCAGCAGTTCCTGGAGAAGTTCTCCTACGTCGCCGCACTACCCAAAACGACTCAAACAAAGGAACTGCAACTGTCATGAAAACTGCCAAGTCTTCTCTGCTGCTACTGCCGCTGCTCGGTCTTGCACTGCTGGCCGGCTGCAATAAAACCGAAGAACCGCCAAAGCCGAAAACCGCAAGCCAAAGCACCGCGCCGGCCAGCTACCTGGACAAAATCAAGGCGCGGGATAAATTGATCGTCGGGGTCTTCACCGACAAGCCACCGTTTGGCTTCGTCGATGAGGCCGGGCGTTATGTCGGCTTCGATACCGACATTGGCCGTCGATTCGCCAAGGACCTGCTCGGCGATGAAAACAAGGTCGAGTTCGTCGCGGTCGAGCCGGCGAGCCGGATTCCGTTCCTGCAAAGTGACAAGGTCGACCTGATCCTGGCCAACATGACCGTGACCCCGGAGCGCAAGGAAGCGGTGGAGTTCACCAACCCGAATCTGAAAGTCGCCGTGCAGGCACTGGTGCCACAGGCCAGCGAAGTGAAAAGCCTCGATGACCTGGCGACCCGTACCACCATTGTCACCACCGGCACCACGGCGGATATCTGGCTGACCAAGAATCACCCGGATTGGAAACTGCTCAAGTTCGAGAAGAACTCCGAGTCCTTGCAAGCCCTGGCCAACGGTCGTGGCGACGCCTATGCCCAGGACAACCTGGTGCTGTTCAGTTGGGCCAAGCAGAACCCCGGCTATCGCGTGCTGGCGCAGACACTGGGCGCCGAAGCGCCGATTGCGCCGGCGGTGAAGAAGGGCAATGTCGAGCTGCGTGATTGGGTCAATGCCGAGTTGGCGAAGTTGGGTGAAGAGAAATACCTGCTCAAGCTGTACGACCAGTACGTGCGCAAGGAATTGAGCGATGACACCAAGCCTGAGAGCGTGATTGTCGAGGGTGGCAAATGGCAGGGTTGATTTCCTGACAGTTGCAGCGCCTCAAGGACCGCATCGCGAGCAGGCTCGCTCCCACATTGGCCGGCGGAGGGCGGAAGATTTGCGGTCGAGCACCATTCCCCCTGTGGGAGCGAGCCTGCTCGCGATTCGGTTTATCTGGCGCTGATTAATCCGGCCAATGCCAAGCCGGTTCATCCAGCGCCCGCTGCCCGACAATCCCGGTCTGTCCAAGCTCCTTTTCCAGCACGATGCAATTGCAGTCCTCATCCTGCTCCAGTGCGGCGATCAGGCGCGTGGCGTGGGACACCACCCAGACCTGGCAATTGGCTGAAGCGCGGATGATCAACCGCGCCAAGGCCGGCAACAGATCCGGGTGCAAGCTGGTTTCCGGTTCGTTGAGCACCATCAGCGAGGGTGGGCGCGGGGTGAGCAGGGCGGCCACCAGTAACAGATAGCGCAGGGTTCCGTCGGACAGTTCGGCGGCGGACAGCGGCCGAAGCAGGCCGTGCTGTTGGAACGCGATGGCGAAACGTCCGCCTTGCAGTTTCTCGATGCGCAGGTGGGCACCGGGGAACGCGTCGCCGATGGCGGCATGCAAGGCCTCGACGTCACCGATTTCAAGGATGGTCTGCAGCGCGGCGGCCAGGTCGCGTCCGTCGTGGTGCAGTACCGGCGTGCGGGTGCCCAGTTGCGGTTGGCGCACTGGCGCGTCGGCGTCGCTGCGGAAATGGTCGTAGAAGCGCCAGCGACGAATGAACTCGCGCATCTGCAGGACCTCCGGCGAAGTGCGCAGGCTGCCGACCTGGTCGAACAGGCTGTCGAAGGTCGGCGTGTGCTGGGCCAGCACATCCCATGAACGGCCTTCGCGGGCACGGATCATCGGCCCGTTGCGATCCACCAGCAGGCTGGCCGGCCGAAACACCGGACCGGCCCAGATGCATTCACGCTTGATCTCCGGATCCAGCGAAAACGCTGAAAGACTGGGTTCCGGCAGGCCCAAGGCAATCGAATAGCTGAAGTCTTCACCGGCGAATCCCAGGCGCAAGCGCTTGGTGCCCTGGCGCACAACTGCCTGGACCGGCACCTCGCCGTTGCGCATGCGGCGGCTGATTTCTTCCGGGCCGGCCCAGAAGGTCGAGTCCAGTCCGCCTTCGCGGGCCAGGGCGTTGACCACTCCACCCTGGGCCGTCTCGGCCAACAGGCGCAGGGCTCGGTACAGATTGGACTTGCCGCTGCCGTTGGGGCCGGTGATCAGGTTCAGCCGGCCCAGGGGGATGACCAGTTTGTTGATGGATCGATAATTGGCCACCGCCAGGGTCTTGAGCATGCGCAGGCTCCTACAGGGAGGCGATCAGTGTGCCTGATCTGCGGCACCTATTGTATTCGTTGAACCCTGTTCTAAGCTCACAGTCGTATCGTCACTGGTACGTCCGTACAGCGCATAGGAGTCTGCATGGCTGGTCCCCGAATCAAACTGGTAGTTGGCCTGGGCCTTTGCGCGCTACTGGCCGGATGCGGTGATGAAAAGCCTGCGGAAAAAGCCCTGCCACGGGTCTTTGTGCAGCAAGCCGTGCCCAGCGAATACGCCGCCTCGGTGACCCTGACTGGCGATGTCCAGGCGCGGGTACAGGCCGACCTGTCGTTTCGTGTGGGCGGCAAGATCATCGAGCGCAAGGTCGATGTCGGCGACCGAGTCTCGGCCCGGCAAATACTGGCCCGGCTCGATCCCCGCGACTTGCAGACCAATGTCGACTCCGCCGAGGCCCAGGTGGCCGCCGAGCAGGCGCGGGTCAAGCAGAGTGCGGCGGCCTTCGTGCGCCAGCAGAAACTCCTGCCCAAGGGCTATACCAGCCAGAGCGAATATGACGCGGCCCAGGCCCAACTGCGCAGCAGCCAGAGTGCGCTGACCGCCGCCCAGGCCCAACTGGCCAACGCTCGTGAACAACTGAGCTACACCGCACTGATTGCCGAGGCACCGGGCATCATCACCGCGCGCCAGGCTGAAGTCGGCCAGGTGGTGCAGGCCACGGAGCCGATCTTCAGCCTGGCCCGGGACGGCGAACGCGACGCGGTGTTCAACATCTACGAATCGCTGTTGAGCGAACCGCCGTCGGATCCTGCCATCACTATCAGTTTGCTGGATAACCCCGCCATCAAGACCACTGGCACGGTACGCGAGATCACCCCGGCGGTGTCTGCCCAGACCGGCACGGTGCAGGTCAAGGTCACCCTCAATGATTTACCCGAAGGCATGCGCCTGGGGTCGGTGGTCAGCGCCACTGCCAAGTCCGCCGGCAAGACTGCCTTCGAACTGCCTTGGTCGGCCCTGACCAAGAACCTCAGCGACCCGGCCGTGTGGCTGGTGGACGGTGAAGGCAAGGCGCAGTTGCATACGGTGACGGTCGGCCGCTACCTGACCGGCAAGGTCATCATCAGCGACGGCCTCAAGGGCGGTGAGAAAATCGTCACCGCCGGCGGGCAATTGCTGCACCCCGGCGTACGCGTCGAGATCGCTGAAAACACCCATGAAAAATCCACGCCGGGAGCCCAGCCATGAAGCGTTTGTGGATGATCTCGGCCGGACTCTTGCTGGCCGCCTGCTCCAAGGAGGAAGCACCGCCCGAACCGGTGCGTCCGGTGTTGTCCGTCGAGGTTCGGGCCCTCGACCAACAGGCGCTTGGACGGTTTGCCGGCAATATCCAGGCGCGTTACGAGAGCAACGTGGGCTTCCGTGTGCCGGGGCGGATCGCCAGCCGCAATGTCGATGTCGGCGCCGAAGTGAAGAAAGGCGACCTGCTCGCCACCCTCGATCCCACCGACCAGCAGAACCAGTTGCGCGCCGCCCAGGGCGACCTGGCGCGGATCGAGGCGCAGTACATCAATGCCCAGGCCAATGCCCGTCGCCAGCAACAATTGTTCGACCGTGGCGTCGGCGCCCAGGCGCAGTTGGACATCGCCCAGACCGACTTGAAAACCACTGGCGCGTCCCTCGAACAGGCCCGCGCCTCGGTGGAGCAGGCCCGCGACCAACTCAACTACAGCGAGCTGCGCACCGACCACGACGCGATCGTCACGGCCTGGAATGCCGAAGCCGGGCAGGTGGTCACCGCCGGCCAGCAAGTGGTGACCCTGGCCCGCCCGGACATCAAGGAAGCGGTGATCGACCTGCCGGCCGGGTTGGTCGAACGCCTGCCCGCGGACGTGGTGTTCGAGGTCGCCGCGCAATTGGACCCGAGCATTCATACCACCGCCACCGTGCGCGAGATCGAACCCCAGGCCCAGAGTGCCACCCGTACCCGTCGCGCGCGCCTGACGCTGGCCGATACACCACCCGGCTTTCGCCTGGGCACGGCGATCAGCGTGACCCTGAGTTCGACCATCGAGCCACGCATCGAGCTGCCACTCAGCGCGCTGCAAGAAGTCGACGGCAAGGCCCGCATCTGGTTGGTCGACCCGCAGAACCAGACAGTCTCGCCCCGTGACGTGCGGATTCTCGAACGTTCGGCCGACTCGGTGCTGGTGGCCAACGGCATCAAGGCTGGCGACCGCGTGGTCAGCGCTGGTGTGAACAGCCTCCAGCCGGGGCAGAAAGTGAAACTCGATGAGGACGCACGATGAAAGGGCCTTTCAACCTGTCCGAATGGGCCCTGCGGCATCAGTCGTTCGTCTGGTACCTGATGTTCGTTGCGCTGTTGATGGGCGTGTTTTCGTACATGAACCTGGGGCGCGAAGAAGACCCGTCGTTCACCATCAAGACCATGGTCATCCAGACCCGTTGGCCCGGCGCGACCCAGGAGGAAACCCTCAAGCAGGTCACTGATCGCATCGAGAAGAAACTCGAAGAACTAGACTCCCTCGACTACGTCAAGAGTTACACCCGTCCGGGAGAATCGACGGTGTTCGTGTACCTGCGCGATACCACCGGGGCCAAGGAAATTCCCGAGATCTGGTACCAGGTGCGCAAGAAGATCAACGACATTCGCGGTGATTTCCCTGACGGCTTGCAGGGGCCTGGTTTCAATGACGAATTCGGCGACGTGTACGGCTCGGTGTATGCCTTCACCGGCGATGGTTTGTCGATGCGCCAGTTGCGCGACTACGTGGAACAGGTGCGCGCCGAGATCCGTGACGTACCGGGCCTGGGCAAGGTCGAGATGGTGGGCGAGCAGGACGAAGTGCTGTACCTGAACTTCTCCACGCGCAAACTCGCGGCCCTGGGCATCGATCAACGCCAGGTGGTGCAGAGCCTGCAATCGCAGAACGCGGTCACGCCTGCCGGGGTCATCGACGCCGGGCCCGAGCGGATTTCCGTGCGCACGTCCGGGCAATTCCAGTCGGAAAAGGACCTGGCCAACGTCAACCTGCGGCTCAATGACCGCTTCTATCGACTGGCCGACATCGCCGACATCCGTCGCGGCTACGTCGACCCCGCCACACCGATGTTCCGTTTCAATGGCACGCCAGCCATCGGCCTGGCTATCGCGATGAAGAAGGGCGGCAACATCCAGGATTTCGGCAAGGCGTTGCATGCGCGCATGAGCGAGCTGACCGCTGACCTGCCAGTGGGCGTTGGCGTGCATACCGTGTCGGACCAGGCCGAAGTGGTGGAGGAGGCGGTCGGTGGCTTCACCAGCGCCTTGTTCGAGGCGGTGATCATCGTCCTGCTCGTCAGCTTCGTCAGTCTCGGCATACGGGCCGGGCTGGTGGTGGCCTGCTCGATTCCGCTGGTGCTGGCGATGGTCTTCCTGTTCATGGAGTACAGCGGCATCACCATGCAGCGGATTTCCCTCGGCGCCTTGATCATCGCCCTCGGCCTGCTGGTGGATGACGCGATGATCACCGTGGAGATGATGGTCACGCGCCTGGAAAAAGGCGACAGCAAGGACCAGGCCGCGACGTTCGCCTATACCTCGACCGCGTTCCCGATGCTCACCGGGACCCTGGTGACCGTGGCCGGTTTCGTGCCCATTGGCCTGAACGCCAGTTCCGCCGGTGAGTACACCTTTACCCTGTTCGCGGTGATCGCCGTGGCAATGCTGGTGTCGTGGATCGTCGCGGTGCTCTTCGCCCCGGTGATTGGCGTGCACATCCTCAGCACCAACGTGAAACCCCACAGCGCCGAGCCGGGTCGGATCGGCCGGGCCTTCAACGGTGGCCTGCTGTGGGCGATGCGCAATCGCTGGTGGGCCATTGGCATCACCGTGCTGCTGTTCGTGCTGGCGGTGTTTTGCATGCGCTTTGTGCAGAACCAGTTCTTCCCGTCCTCGGACCGGCCGGAAATCCTGGTGGACCTCAACCTGCCGCAAAACGCCTCGATGGACGAGACCCGCAAGGTCGTCGATCGCCTGGAGACGAGCCTCAAGGGCGACCCGGACATCGAGCGCTGGAGCACTTACATCGGCGAAGGCGCCATTCGTTTCTACCTGCCGCTGGACCAGCAATTGCAGAACCCGTACTACGCGCAACTGGTGATCGTCAGTAAAGGCCTGGAGTCGCGCACCGCCCTCACCGAACGCCTGCAAAAGCGCCTGCGTGAAGACTTCGTCGGCATCGGCAGCTACGTGCAGGCCCTGGAAATGGGCCCGCCGGTGGGTCGGCCGATCCAGTACCGGGTCAGCGGCAAGGACATCGACCAGGTGCGCAAGCATGCGATCGAGCTGGCTACCGAACTGGACAAGAACTCGCACATCGGCGAAATCATTTACGACTGGAACGAGCCGGGCAAGGTGCTGCGCATCGACATCGCCCAGGACAAGGCGCGGCAACTGGGCTTGTCTTCCGATGACGTGGCCAGGCTGATGAACAGCATCGTCAGCGGGTCTCCAGTGACCCAGGTCGATGACGATATCTACTTGATCAATGTGGTGGGCCGGGCCGAAGACGCCGAGCGCGGCTCACCGGAAACCCTGCAAAATCTGCAGATCGTCACCCCGAGCGGCACCTCGATCCCGCTGCTGGCGTTCGCCACGGTGGGCTATGAACTGGAGCAGCCGCTGGTGTGGCGTCGCGACCGCAAACCGACCATCACCATCAAGGCGGCGGTGCGCGATGAAATCCAGCCCACCGACCTGGTCAAGCAGTTGCAACCGGCCATCGACAAGTTCGCCGCTGGCCTGCCGGTGGGCTACAAAGTCGCCACCGGTGGTACGGTGGAAGAGAGCAGCAAGGCCCAGGGGCCGATCGCCAGTGTCGTGCCGCTGATGCTGTTCTTGATGGCGACCTTCCTGATGATCCAGCTGCACAGCGTGCAGAAACTGTTCCTGGTGGCCAGCGTCGCGCCCCTGGGCTTGATCGGCGTGGTGCTGGCGCTGGTGCCGACGGGCACGCCCATGGGTTTTGTGGCGATCCTCGGGATCCTCGCGTTGATCGGCATCATCATCCGTAACTCGGTGATCCTGGTGACCCAGATCGACGAGTATGAACGTGACGGCTACGAGCCCTGGGATGCGGTGGTGGAGGCCACCGAACACCGGCGCCGGCCGATCCTGCTGACGGCGGCCGCGGCGAGCCTGGGGATGATCCCGATTGCCCGGGAAGTGTTCTGGGGGCCGATGGCCTACGCGATGATTGGCGGGATCATCATCGCCACCCTGCTGACATTGCTGTTCCTGCCGGCGCTGTATGTGGCCTGGTACAAGATTCGCGAGCCCAAGCGTGATTGAGCCGTGCGCAGATTTTGTGGGGAGGGGAGTTAACCTGTGGCGAGGGGATTTATCCCCGTTGGGCTGCGCAGCAGCCCCTCAGAGGACAACTCAATCAATCTGAAACACCGGGTTGGCGGCTTTTTTGGGGCTGCTGCGCAGCCCAGCGGGGATAAATCCCCTCGCCACAAAGTGTGATGGGGTTGGGCCGAAAATCAGCGCGAGAGCGCTTTCACTTGCGCAACAACCGCAACCCATTGAACACCACCAGCAAACTCACCCCCATGTCGGCAAACACCGCCATCCACATGGTGGCGAAGCCGGCGAAGGTCACCCCAAGGAAGATCGCCTTGATGACCAATGCCAGGGCAATGTTCTGTTTCAGGATGCTTGAAGTCTGCCGCGACAGGCGAATGAAGGCTGGGATCTTGCGCAGATCATCGTCCATCAAGGCCACATCGGCGGTCTCGATGGCCGTGTCGGTGCCGGCCGCCGCCATGGCGAAGCCGATTTCCGCGCGGGCCAGGGCCGGTGCGTCGTTGATGCCGTCGCCGACCATGCCGACACGGTGACCCAGGGTGTACAAGTCTTCGATGGCTTGCAGCTTGTCCTCCGGCAACAAATCGCCGCGGGCCTGATCCATGCCCACCTGGGCGGCGATCGCTTCAGCGGTGTGGACGTTATCGCCAGTGAGCATCAGGGTCTTGATGCCCAGGTCATGCAGCTCCCGAATGGCTTCGCGGCTGGAATCCTTAACGGTGTCCGCCACGGCAAACAGCGCCAAGGGGCCTGTACTGTCGAGCAGCAGCACCACGGACTTGCCTTGTTTTTCCAGGGCGAAGAGTTTTTCTTCCAGCTCGGGAGAGCACAGGCCCAGGTCCTCCACCAGGCGATGATTGCCCAGGTGGTAGGTCTGGCCACCGATGTCGCCGCGAACGCCGCGCCCGCCGAGCGCCTCGAAGTTATCCACAACCTGCGGGGCCAATTGCTTATCCACAGCCGCGTTGGCGATTGCCCGGGACACCGGATGGTCGGAGCGCGCGGCGAGGCTGGCGGCGAGGGCCGGGGCGGTGCTTTCCACGGTGGGGTCCAGCGCCACATAGTCGGTTTGCACCGGCTTGCCGTGGGTGAGCGTGCCGGTCTTGTCCAAGGCCAGGTAGTCGAGCTTGTAGCCGCCCTCCAGGTACACGCCGCCTTTGACCAGGATGCCTTTGCGCGCCGCGGCGGCGAGGCCGCTGACGATGGTCACGGGTGTGGAAATCACCAGTGCGCACGGGCAGGCCACCACCAGCAGCACCAGCGCCCGGTAGATCCAGTCGAACCATGCCGCGCCCATGAACAGCGGTGGGATGACGGCCACGGCCAAGGCCAGGATGAACACCGCCGGGGTGTAGATTTTCGAGAACTGATCGACGAAGCGCTGGGTCGGCGCGCGGGAGCCCTGGGCCTGTTCCACGGCGTGGATGATTCGCGCCAGAGTGGAGTGATCGGCCGCCGCGGTCACGGTGTACTCCAGTTCGCCGGCCTGGTTGATGGTGCCGGCGAATACTTTGTCGCCGACGGTTTTTTCCACCGGCAGGCTTTCGCCGGTGATCGGTGCCTGATCGATGGTGGAGCGTCCGGCGACCACGTCACCGTCCAGGCCCACGCGCTCGCCGGGGCGCACTCGCACGCGCGCGCCGAGGGCGATAGCCTTGACCGCCTGTACCTGCCAACTGCCATCGGCCTGTTGCACGGTGGCTTGCTCCGGGGCCATTTGCATCAGGCCGCCGATAGCATTGCGCGCCCGGTCCAGGGATTTGGCTTCGATCAGTTCGGCCACGGTGAACAGGAACATCACCATCGCCGCTTCCGGCCATTGGCCGATCAACACCGCACCGGTCACGGCGATGCTCATCAGCGCATTGATGTTCAGGTTGCGGTTCTTCAGGGCGATCCAACCCTTCTTGTACGTACCCAGGCCGCCGCTGAGGATCGACACCAACGCCATCAGCGCGACCACCCAGTTTGGCGCGGCGTTGGTGAAGTGAATCACCTCGGCGCCCAGGGCTGTCACGCCGGACAACGCCAGCGGCCACCAGGGCTTGGCTGGGGCGGGCAGGTCGTTGGTTTCTGGTTTCTGGCCTGGGGTCAGTGGGTCGGCCTGCATCCCCAGGGACTCGATGGCCTTGATGATTGGCGCGTCGCTGGGCAAATCGTGGGTCACGCCCAGCACGCGGTTGATCAGGTTGAATTCCAGTTGCTGCACGCCTTCGAGCTTGCCGAGCTTGTTCTGGATCAGCGTCTGTTCGGTGGGGCAGTCCATGGCTTCGATGCGAAAACTGCTCAACCGCGCACCGTCCGTCGGCGTCTTGCCGAGGTTGACCACCGCCGGTGCCGCTTTCGACGCGCAGCAGGAATGTCCGTGGTCATGGCCGTGGACGGGTTTGTGGATGTGGAGGGAATCGCTCATCGGGTTACATCCGTGAAAAGTGCCTGTTGCACAGTAAAGACCCTGTAGCCACTATAGGGTCAAGCACCTATTTGGGAGGCCGCACCATGAAGATCGGAGAACTGGCGAAAATCACCGACTGCCAGGTCGAGACCATCCGCTATTACGAGCGCGAAGGCCTGCTGCCGGAACCGGCCCGCAGCGATGGCAATTACCGCGTCTATACCCAGGCCCATGCCGAGCGGCTGACATTCATCCGCAACTGCCGCACCCTGGACATGACCCTGGAAGAAATCCGCAGCCTCCTGGCCCTGCGCGACAGCCCCCAGGACCAGTGCGAAAGCGTCAACGCGCTGATCGACGAACACATTCAGCACGTGAAGGCTCGCATCGATGGCCTGTTGGCCTTGCAGACACAACTGATCGACCTGCGCCATCGCTGTGGCGAAGGGCCGGACCTGGATCAATGCGGGATCTTGCAGCGCCTGGAGGTGAGCGGGGCGGTGGCGCCGGAGGTGGAGCATTCACATGTGGGCAGGAGTCATGGGCATTGAGCCGATCTTGGAGCTCATGCCGATTCAATGTGGGAGCGAGCCTGCTCGCGATAGCGGTGGGTCAGTCACATAAGCATTGAATGTGAGGACGCTATCGCGAGCAGGCTCGCTCCCACAAGGGGAGGGGTGGTGTGGCTTAGACCGCCATCGGCGCAGTCATCGGCGCGTGGTGCTGGTAGCCTTCGAGGGAGAAGTCGCTCGGCTCCACGAGTTCCAGCCATTCAGGCTGGTACACACCGGTCTTGGCGAACTCCGGCACGCGCTCGGAAATCACCAGTTTCGGCATCGGGAACGGCTCGCGCTTGAGTTGTTCGTTGAGCATGTCCAGGTGGTTTTCGTAGACGTGGGCATCACCAATGAAATAGGTGAACCAGCGCGGCGTGTAGCCGGTCAGGCGGCCGATCAGGCTCAGCAGCGCGGCGCCTTCGGTGAGGTTGAACGGCGTGCCCAGGCCCAGGTCGTTGGAGCGGATGTAGAGGGTCAGGGAAATTTCCCCGGTCTCGACATTCGGGTGGAACTGGTAGAGCAGATGACATGGCGGCAGGGCCATTTCATCGAGTTGGGCGCAGTTCCAGCCATGGAACAGGATACGGCGGCTGCCCGGGTCCTTGATGATGGTGTCGACGCACTGGCGAACCTGGTCGATGGCCTTGTACAGCACCACGTAGGTCTGGCCGTTTTCTTCGCCTTCGGCAATCTGCCGGTAGCCTTGGGCCAGGGTTTGCTCGATGGCCGCCGGGTTGCTCGAAGGGATCTGTTTGTAGGCCGGCCATTTGCGCCATTGCACGCCGTAGATCTCGCCCAGGTCGTCTTCGCCCTGGCGGAACGGGTTGGCCAGCCACTGGGCGTTTTCGTTGGCGTTCTGGTCCCAGACCTTGCAGCCCAGGGCACGGAATTCGGCGGCGTTGTTGACCCCACGCAGAAAACCGCACATCTCGCCGATGGCCGATTTGAAGGCCATTTTGCGGGTGGTGATGGCCGGGAAACCGTCCTTCAGGTCATAGCGCAGCATGGCGCCGGGAAAGCTGATGGTGTTCACGCCGGTGCGGTTGGCTTGCTTGGTGCCGTTCTTGATGACGTGGGCCACCAGATCGAGATATTGCTTCATGGGTTACCTGTGTCCTTGAACCCGGGGCCAGCGCCCCGGGGTGCGAATTTTAAACCTTGGCCGCCGCAGCTGGCGCGCGATGATAGGCCAGCCAGATCAGCGCCAGGCCGCCGACGATCATCGGCAGGCACAACACCTGGCCCATGGTCAGCCAGTTCCACGCCAGGTAGCCGAGCTGTGCGTCCGGTACGCGGACGAATTCGACGATGAAGCGGAAGATCCCGTAGAACAGCGCGAACATGCCCGATACCGCCATGGTTGGCCGCGGCTTGCGCGAGAACAGCCAGAGGATCAGGAACAATGCCACGCCTTCGAGGGCGAACTGGTACAGCTGCGACGGATGGCGCGGCAACTGTGCCGGGTCACTGAACGGCGGGAAGATCATCGCCCACGGCACGTCGGTCGGCTTGCCCCACAACTCGGCGTTGATGAAGTTGCCGATGCGCCCGGCGCCCAGGCCAATCGGCACCATCGGCGCGACGAAGTCCATCAGCTCGAAAAACGACTTGTTGTTGCGCTTGCCGAACCACAACGCCGCCAGCATCACGCCGATGAACCCGCCGTGGAACGACATGCCGCCCTTCCAGACCTCGAAGATCAGCGTCGGGTTGGCCAGGTAGGCGCTCAGGTCATAGAACAGCACGTAGCCCAGGCGCCCGCCGACGATCACGCCCATGGACAGCCAGAACACCAGGTCGGAGAGCTTTTCCTTGTTCCAGGTCGGGTCGAAACGGTTGAGCCGGCGCGACGCCAGCAGCCAGGCGCCGCCGATGCCGACCAGGTACATCAGGCCGTACCAGTGGATTTTCAGCGGGCCGATGGCCAGGGCTACCGGATCGATCTGCGGGTAAGGCAGCATTGATATTCCTCGTAAACGTCAAAAATACCCGGGCGACGCTGCCACCTCGGGATTAAGCCAGGATTGCGTCAGAACAGGAAACTCAAGCCGACGCAGAACAGCAAGGCGGCGAACAGCCGTTTGAGCAAGCGCGGCGACAGACGATGGGCCAGCCGCGCACCGAAACGGGCGAAGACCATGCTGGTCAAGGCGATGCCCAGCAGCGCCGGCAAATATACAAAACCGAGACTATGGGCCGGCAACAACGGATCGTGCCAGCCCAGAATCATGAAACTTAATGCGCTGACCACGGCGATGGGCAGCCCGCAAGCCGATGACGTCGCGACCGCTTGCTGCATCGGCACGCTGCGCCAGGTCAGGAACGGCACGGTCAGCGAACCGCCGCCAATGCCGAAGATCGCCGAGGCCCAGCCGATCACCGTGCCGGCCAAGGTCAGGCCGCCCTTGCCTGGCACCGTACGGCTGGCCTTGGGCTTGAGGTCCAGGGCCAATTGCGCGGCGACGACCAGGGCGAACACGCCGATGATCCTCTGCAGGTGCGGGCCGGAAATCGCTTCGGCGGTGATCGCGCCAAAACCGGCACCGATCAGGATGCCGACGGTCATCCAGGCGAACACTGGCCAGCGCACCGCGCCCTTGCGCTGATGCTCGCGTACGGCGTTGACCGAAGTGAAGATGATCGACGCCAGCGAGGTGCCGACGGCCAGGTGCGTCAATACCTGCGGGTCGAAGCCTTGCAGGGTGAAACTGAACACCAGCACCGGGACAATGATGATTCCGCCCCCCACGCCGAACAACCCGGCCAGCACGCCGGCGCAGGCGCCGAGCAGCAGATAGAGCAAAAATTCCACCAGCGTCTCCCCGCCCATCCCCGAAATAAGAGCGGCATGGTAACGGATCCAGGGCCTTGGGCTCTACTGAAGGCGATGGATGTGGCGGCGATGTCTGGGTAGAGTGATCACAGCATTTGGCACGAAACCTTGTGGCGAGGGGATTTAGCGAAACGTCGCCCCGCCCCGCTTTGTGGGAGCAAGGCTTGCCCGCGATGGCGGCGCTACGGTCTTTCAGAAATCGAGGCGCCTGTTTCGCGAGCAAGCTTTGCTCCCACACAGTGCCTCCCACAAAAACTGTGTCTGGCTTTATTCTTTCAACCGATTGGCATTGTTAACGGGATTACCTGATGTGCCTGATCGTATTTGCCTGGCGCCCCGGCCACGCCCAGCCATTGATCGTGGCGGCCAACCGCGACGAGTTCTACGCCCGGCCGACCTTGCCCCTGGCCCAGTGGCCTGACGCGCCCCAGGTCCACGCTGGTCGCGACCTGGAGGCCGGCGGCACCTGGCTTGGCGTTGGCGCCGAGGGTCGCTTTGCCGCCCTGACCAACATCCGTGACCCGGGCCAGTTGCCGGCATTCAAGTCTCGCGGTGAGCTGGTGGCGCGGTTCCTGACCGGAAATCTCTCGATTGCCGAGTACTTGAGCGAAGTCGTGCCCCGCGCCAGCGAGTATGGCGGGTTCAACCTGCTGCTCGGCGATGGCTCCGAGCTCTGGCACCACAACGCCCGTGATATTCGGCCACAGCGACTGGCCGAAGGCGTCTATGGTTTGTCGAACGCCGGGCTGAACACGCCATGGCCCAAGCTGCTCAAGGCCCGGGCGGCGCTGGCCGAGGTGCTGGACGATCCGCAGCCCCAGGCGCTATTGGCGCTGCTGAACGACCCGCAACCCGCCCCGGTGGCTGAGCTGCCGGATACGGGCGTTGGGCTGGCGACCGAGATGCTGTTGTCGAGCGTGTTCATCGCCAGCCCGGCTTATGGGACGCGGGCGAGCACGGCGTTGATTGTCCATGCCGATGGGACACGGCATATGGTCGAGCGCAGTTTCGGGCCGCATGGGGGGCATTTGGGGGAGGTCGAGGTCAGGGTCTAGCTTTGTGGTGTCAGGTCTGGCCCTATCGCGAGCAGGTTCAGAGGGTTTTGTTCGACGCCGGATTGATCATCCGCGCCAACCCAAGGTTCTTCAGTGCCAATTGCAAGGAGCTGTGGATCACCTGCGGGTTGTCGATGGTCATCACCTCGGCCAGTAACTCCTGGGCCTTGCTGAGGTTGATCTGGCGCAGCATCCACTTCACTTTCGGCAGGTTGGTGGCGTTCATCGACAGGCTGTCGAAACCCAT
This sequence comes from Pseudomonas sp. 43mfcvi1.1, assembly GCF_900115935.1. Lineage (NCBI taxonomy): Bacteria > Pseudomonadati > Pseudomonadota > Gammaproteobacteria > Pseudomonadales > Pseudomonadaceae > Pseudomonas > Pseudomonas sp. 43mfcvi1.1. The sequence goes on from NZ_UETT01000002.1 coordinate 56,573, forward strand.
CGCCATCAGCAATACCGCCGCTGCCGGGTCACCGGCCATTTCGCCGCAGATGCTCACCGGCTTGCCTTCGGCATGGGCGTCACGCACCACGTTCTGCAAGGCTTGCAGCACCGCCGGGTGCAGGTAATCGTACAGATCGGCGACCCGTGGGTTGTTGCGGTCCACGGCCAGCAGGTACTGGGTCAGGTCGTTGGAACCCACCGACAGGAAGTCCACCTGCCGCGCCAGTTCCTTGGTCTGGTACACCGCTGCCGGAATCTCGATCATCACGCCTACCGGCGGCATCGGCACGTCGGTGCCTTCGTCGCGCACTTCGCCCCAGGCCCGGTGGATCAGGTGCAGGGCTTCTTCCAGTTCATGGGTGCCGGAGATCATCGGCAACAGGATGCGCAGGTTGTTCAGGCCTTCGCTGGCCTTGAGCATGGCGCGGGCCTGGACCAGAAAGATTTCCGGGTGATCGAGGGTCACGCGAATGCCGCGCCAACCGAGGAACGGGTTGTCTTCCTTGATCGGGAAGTAGGACAGCGACTTGTCGCCGCCGATGTCCAGGCTGCGCATGGTCACCGGTTGCGGGTGGAACGCGGCCAGTTGTTCGCGGTAGATCGCCAGCTGTTCCTTTTCACTCGGGAAGCGCTGGTTGATCATGAACGGCACTTCGGTGCGGTACAGGCCCACACCCTCGGCGCCACGTTTCTGTGCCCGGGCCACGTCGGCCAGCAGGCCGGTGTTGACCCACAGTGGCATGCGGTGGCCGTCGAGGGTCACGCAAGGCAGGTCCCGCAGCGCGTCCAGGCCCAGGGACAGTTGTTTCTCTTCCTCCACCACATCGGCGAACTGCTTGCGCAGCACGTCGCTGGGGTTGGTGTAGACCTCGCCGTGGTAGCCATCGACGATCATCTGGATGCCGTCGACCTTGGAGTACGGCAGGTCCACCAGGCCCATCACCGTCGGGATGCCCATGGCCCGGGCCAGGATCGCCACGTGGGAGTTGCCCGAGCCCAATACCGAGACCAGCCCCGCCAGCTTGCCTTCCGGCACTTCGCCGAGCATGGCCGGGGTCAGCTCTTCGCTGACGAGGATGGTGTTATCGGGGTAGACCAGGGTCTGCTGGCGTTCCTGCTGCAAATAGGCCAACAACCGGCGGCCAAGGTCCTTGACGTCGGAGGCACGCTCGCGCAGGTAGGCGTCGTCCATCAGTTCGAAACGGTTGACGTGGTCGGTCACCACCTGGCGCAGCGCGCCCTGGGCCCACTGGCCGGTCTTGATGACGGTGGTCACTTCGCTGCCCAGGGAGGCGTCGTCGAGCATCATCAGGTAGACGTCGAACAGCGCGCGCTCTTCAGGCCGCAGCTGCGTCGCCAGCTTGGCCGACAGGGCGCGCATGTCGGCCCGTACGCCTTCGATGGCGGTCTTGAACAAGCCCAGTTCGGCATCGATGTCGGTGATGGTCTTGTCCGGCACCACGTCGAGGTCGGCGGGCGGCAACATGACCACCGCCGTACCCACCGCCGCGCCCGGTGAGCCCGGTACGCCGACGAACTTGGCTTCCTGGATGCCCTTGCCCTGGCGACCCAGGCCGCTGATCGAGCCGGTGGCCTCGGCATGGGCGATAACCCCGGCCAACTGCGCGCTCATGGTCACGAGGAAGGCTTCTTCCCCCTCGTCGAACTGGCGGCGCTCTTTTTGCTGGATGACCAACACGCCGACAACGCGGCGGTGGTGGATGATCGGTGCCCCGAGGAACGAGGCGTAGCGTTCTTCGCCCGTTTCGGCGAAGTAGCGGTAGCGCGGGTGATCCGCGGCGTTTTCGAGGTTCAGGGGTTCTTCGCGCGTGCCGACCAGGCCGACCAGACCTTCATTGGGCGCCATGCTGACCTTGCCGATCGAGCGCTTGTTCAAGCCCTCGGTGGCCATCAGCACAAAACGGTTGGTCTCGGGGTCCAGCAGGTAGACCGAGCAGACCTGGCTGCCCATGGCCTCTTTGACGCGCAATACAATAATCCCCAACGCCGCCTTGAGATCCTTGGCGGAGTTAACTTCCTGGACGATCTTGCGCAGCGTATTGAGCATGGCTCGGGGTCGAACTCCGTCGTCAGTCGCGCGTCAGCAGGCGCGGGGCAAGCTCTTTGAGAGCGCGTCGATACACTTCGCGCTTGAATGTCACCACCTGGCCCAACGGATACCAATAGCTGACCCAGCGCCAGCCATCGAACTCCGGTTTACCGGTCAAATCCATCCGCACCCGTTGCTCGTTGGAGATCAGGCGCAGGAGAAACCATTTCTGCTTCTGGCCGATACACAGCGGTTGGCTGTGCGTGCGGACCAGGCGTTGCGGCAAACGATAGCGCAACCAGCCTCGGGTGCAGGCGAGTATTTCGACATCTTCTCGCTCAAGCCCCACTTCTTCGTTCAACTCGCGGTACAAGGCCTCTTCCGGCGTCTCCTGGGGGTTGATCCCGCCCTGGGGAAACTGCCAGGCGTCTTGATTGATACGGCGAGCCCATAGCACCTGCCCTGCATCATTCGTAAGAATGATCCCCACATTGGGGCGGAAACCATCGGGGTCGATCACGGCAACAACCTCGCAAACGCATGTCGCCGCATTGTTCCACAAAGGTTGTGAAAGCAGCAACGAGCCCGCCTAGCTTATGTGCACTCTTGTGAAAAGTACGTATTCTGGACGCCTTTCTTCAGATTTTTCAGCGAGTAACTGCAATGCGGCTGGCTTTATTCGACTTGGACAACACATTGCTGGGCGGCGACAGCGATCACGCGTGGGGCGATTACCTGTGCGAGCGCGGTTTCCTGGATGCTGTCACTTACAAGGCACGCAACGACGAGTTCTACCAGGATTACCTGGCCGGCAAGCTCGACAACGCCGAGTACCTGAACTTTTGCCTGGAAATCCTCGGTCGGACCGAAATGCACGTGCTGGCCCAGTGGCACCTGGACTACATGCGCGACTGCATCGAGCCAATCGTGTTGCCCCAGGCCGTCGAATTGCTGGAAAAGCACCGCGCCGCTGGCGATAAGCTGGTGATCATCACTGCCACCAACCGCTTTGTCACCGGGCCGATTGCCGAACGCCTGGGTGTGGAAACCCTGATCGCCACCGAGTGCGAGATGATTGATGGGCGCTACAGCGGGCGCAGCGCCGACATCCCGTGTTTTCGCGAGGGCAAGGTGACCCGATTGAACCGTTGGCTGGAAGAGACCGGGCATTCGCTCGACGGCAGCTATTTCTACAGTGATTCGATGAACGACTTGCCGTTGCTGGAGGTGGTGACGCATCCGGTGGCGGTGGATCCGGATCCGAATCTGCGGGCCGAGGCCGAAAGACGTGGTTGGCCGGTGATTTCGTTGCGCGGCTGATAGGGCTATCGCGAGCAGGCTCGCTTCCACAGGGATTTTGTAAACAACGCAAATCCAGTGTGGAGCGAGCCTGCTCGCGATGAGGTCAGCGCGGTCTAAACCTTTAAACCGGCTTGGCCCCCATCAACCCCGCAATGGCGACAAAGCAGACAACGCTGAATAGCGCCAAGGCAAAGGTGAACTTCCCGCTACCTCCCGGCGCCTTGCGCAATTTGTTCAGCCGCACCACCAGCCAGAACCCCGCCAGCGCCGCCAAGGTGTAGAGCACGCTGGAAGCCAGCAACCAGGTCTGCCCCAGTGGCCAGCCGACCTGGTGCACCATCCACCAGCCCGTGAATGGAAGGCTCGCCAGTGCAAGGATCATCACCAACCAGATGAACAGCCGCGGGCGTTGCAGCGTACGAGCCGCCGCCGTGGCATCGCCGTTGCGGCGCGTGCGCCAGACCCAGATGGCCAGCCCCAGGGCGCCCGCCAACAGCAATACCGTGGCGACGATGTGAGCGATCTTCAGCGTGGTCAGTGTTTCCATTGTTCGATTTCCTTAAGTCCTGCTCACAGCCTAGCCCGGCTTTATCAACCCAGGAACAACTGATAGGCCGGGTTATCGCTTTCATCCCAGTACGGGTAGCCGATTTCTTCCAGGGCGGCTGGCACCAGGTGGCGCTCATCGTGAGGCACTTGCAACCCGGCGACCACACGGCCATCCGCCGCACCATGGTTGCGGTAGTGGAACATCGAGATATTCCAGCGCCCACCCAGCTTGTTGAGGAAATTGAACAGTGCGCCCGGGCGTTCCGGGAATTCGAAGCGCAACACCACTTCGTCGATGACGTGCGCCGCGTGCCCGCCCACCATGTGGCGGATGTGCAACTTGGCCAGTTCGTTGTCGGTCAGGTCCAGCACCGGGAAGCCTTGTTCGGTCAGGCTGGCGATCAGCGCGCTGCGTGGGTCGTTTTCCGGGTGGGTCTGCACGCCGACGAAGATGTGCGCTTCACTGCCGGTGTTATAGCGGTAGTTGAATTCGGTGATCTGGCGTTTGCCGACGGCTTCGCAGAACGCCTTGAAGCTACCTGGCTTCTCAGGGATGGTCACGGCGATGATCGCTTCGCGGCCCTCGCCCAGTTCGGCGCGTTCGGCCACGTGGCGCAAGCGGTCGAAGTTGACGTTGGCCCCGGAGTCGATGGCCACCAGGGTCTGGCCGCTGACGCCCCGTGACTCGACGTATTTCTTGATCCCGGCCACGCCCAGGGCGCCGGCAGGTTCGGTGATCGAGCGGGTATCGTCGTAGATATCCTTGATGGCGGCGCAGATCTCGTCGGTGCTGACGGTGATGACTTCGTCCACGTAGTGTTTGCAGATATCGAAGGTGTGCTGGCCGATCTGTGCCACGGCGACGCCATCGGCGAACAGCCCCACGGTCGGCAGCACCACGCGCTCACCAGCGGCCATGGCCGCTTGCAGGCAATTGGAGTCGTCCGGCTCGACGCCGATGACCTTGATGTCCGGGCGCAGGTATTTCACGTAGGCTGCGATCCCTGCGATCAGCCCGCCACCGCCCACCGGGACGAAGATCGCATCCAGGCGCCCGGGGTGCTGGCGCAGGATTTCCATCGCCACCGTGCCCTGCCCGGCAATGGTGTGGGGGTCGTCATAGGGGTGGATGTAGACGTAGCCTTTTTCGTCGACCAGTTTCAGCGAATAGGCCAGGGCTTCGGGGAACGAATCGCCATGCAGCACCACTTTGCCGCCCCGCGAGCGCACGCCTTCGACCTTGATTTCCGGGGTGGTCTTGGGCATCACGATGGTGGCCTTGACGCCCAGCACCTTAGCCGCCAGGGCCAGGCCCTGGGCGTGGTTGCCCGCCGACGCCGTGACCACGCCGCGTGCGCGTTCTTCGTCGCTGAGCTGGGTCAGCTTGTTGTAGGCCCCGCGAATCTTGAACGAGAACACCGGCTGCAAGTCTTCACGCTTGAGCAAAATGCTGTTGCCCAGCCGCTCGGAGAGCTGGCGAGCGGTCTGCAACGGGGTTTCTACGGCAACGTCATAAACGCGCGAGGTGAGGATCTTTTTGACGTACTGTTCAAGCATCGGAAAGCATCACTGAGCGAGTTGGGCAGGGCCAAGGAGTCTAACCCGGCTTTTGGCTGGGCGACCACACGAATCCCAAGGTTTTGTTGGGTTATACTCGCGCCCCTCTTTACTTCCTGCCCGCTTTCGGAGCCCGCATGACCCAGGATCAACTCAAACAGGCCGTGGCCCAGGCCGCCGTCGACCTCATCCTCCCGAAACTGGATGACAAGAGCATCGTCGGGGTCGGTACCGGCTCCACGGCCAACTGCTTCATCGACGCGCTGGCTCGCCACAAGGGCGCGTTCGACGGCGCGGTCGCCAGTTCCGAAGCCACCGCCGCGCGCCTCAAGGGCCACGGGATCCCGGTGTATGAGCTCAACACCGTGAGCGACCTGGAGTTCTACGTCGATGGCGCCGACGAAAGCGACGCGCACCTGAACCTGATCAAGGGCGGTGGCGCGGCCCTGACGCGCGAGAAGATCGTCGCGGCCGTGGCCAAGACCTTCATCTGCATTGCCGACGCCAGCAAACTGGTGCCTGTGCTCGGCGCATTCCCGTTGCCGGTGGAAGTCATCCCGATGGCCCGCAGTCATGTGGCCCGCGAACTGGTGAAGCTGGGCGGCGACCCGGTGTATCGCGAAGGCGTGCTGACCGATAACGGCAATATCATCCTGGACGTGCACAACTTGCAGATCACCAACCCGGTGGAACTGGAAAGCCAGATCAACGCCATCGTCGGCGTGGTCACCAACGGTTTGTTCGCGGCTCGTCCGGCGGATGTGCTGTTGCTGGGAACCGCTGAAGGGGTGAAGACCCTGCGGGCTGAGTAAGTCGACGAAATAACCTGCTCTTTTGAGTGAAGTATTCCCTGTGGGAGCGAGCCTGCTCGCGATAGCGGTTTATCCGACACATCAATGTCGGCTGACACACCGTTATCGCGAGCAGGCTCGCTCCCACATTGGGTTGTTGTGGTGTTTCAGGGCGAGTGCATCAAGGCTGCGGCTTCTTGAACACGTAGAACAGGTTCGGCTCGCTCACCACATACAGGTTGCCGTCGTCGTCCATGGCCAGGCCTTCGGCCTGCGGCACGGTTTTCTGCAGGCCCTGGCGGCCTTTGCTCAACGACAGCGTGCTCAACGGCCGGCCGTCTATATCCAGCTCGATAATCAACCGCGACTCATCGGACAGCGCCAGCAAATGGCCGCTGCGCTCATCGTATTGCAGGCTTGAAAGGTCGCGCACGAACAGCCCGGCATCGCGCTTGGGGTTGTTGATCACGTGGACCGCGTAGGATTTTTCCGGATTGTGGTGGGGAAACCCATGCACTTCATAAATCAGCATCGGGTCGCGTTCCTTGGCCACGAACAGCCGTTTGCCCACCGAATCGTAGGCCAGCCCTTCGAAGCCTTTGTTGCCGCTCATGTGCACGCCGAGGGTCATCTGCTCGGCATCGGCGGCGTCGAGGAATTGGGTGTCGTCATCCAGGTGAATCTTGATCAGGCGCTGCTGGCGCTCGTCAGTGATGACGTAAGTGTCTTCGCTGATGAACTCCACCGCCTCTGGATCGCCAAAGCCGATCAGCGCGATGCGCCGCAAAATCTTGCCGTCCAGGGACAATTCGATCAGCTCGGCATTCTTGTTGGTGACGGTGAACAGGCTCTTGCGTACGGGATCGAACGTCAGCGCTGAAACGTCATCGTCCAGGCCTTCGATCACCTGCGCCTCGACCGTGACCCGGTACTGGTCCAAGGCGATGGCCTGTTCGCTGGTGGTTTTCCAAAGGGTGTTGAGATTGAACCAGGCGCGTTCGAACAGACGCAGGTGCTGACCGGCTGCGATCAGGAAGATCAGCACCAGGGTCAGCAGTATCAGGACCAGGGGTTTGGGGCGGGCGAGTCGACGCATGTTGGGGTGGGCTCGGATAAGAACAGGTGGGTGGAAATACCACGGCTGCCTGAACTGAAGCTTAATGGCTGTGTGCCACACCCTACAACGAAGGAGAATTTATCCTACAGAGTTAGTGCTATCAGCGCTGTTTTTCGAAACGATAGAACAGATTCGGTTCGCTGACCATGTACAGATTGCCGGCCTCATCGACGGTCACGCCTTCGGCGCGAGGGATCGTGTCTTTCAAGCCGTTGAAGCTGCCCAGCAAGGTCATGAAGCTGACTTGCTCGCCTTTTTCATCCAGTTCCAGCAGCAGATGGGAGTCGGCCGAAAGCACCAGCATGTGACCGGTGCGCGGGTCGATCGCCAGTGCCGAGAGGTTGCGCAAGTCCAGTTCATTGCTGACGTGGATCTGCTTGTCGCCCTTGAGCAATTGGCTGCCATCGCTTGTCCAGGTGAACAGTGCTGGCGGGCGTTCCTCCCCGAGCACCAGTTGCTGGTTACGCGGATCCCAGACAATTGCTTCGAACCCTTTGTTCTGGTTCTCTGATGCACCCAGGTCGTATTTGGGGAAGTCAGTGCTGTTCAGCTCGCGGGTGCTGGCATCCACCTGGACGATCGACAGCGTGTGATTACGCTCGTCGGTAATCGCCAGCAGACCATTGGTCATATAGGTCACGCCTTCGGGGTTGTTCCAGCCCACCAAAGGCATCTTGCGCAGCACATCGCCTTGCAGGGTCAGCTCCACCAGGAACGGGTTCTTGCCCATGACGGCGAACAGAGTCTTGGTCTGCGGGTTGTAGGTCACATCGGACGCCTCGTCCTTCTCCATGCCCGGCAGTGGCTTGGCGTCGATCACGGCGCGGTAGTCCGGCAGCCAGATGCTCTCCTGGCGCTGGGCCGGGCTCTGGAAGTGTTCCGATAGCCAAAGCAGCCCGCGGTCGTCCCAATGCATCGCAAACGCCAGGCCATAGGCGGCGGCCAGCGCCAGCAGCGACCAGGCGTACCAGGGCAGGGCGAAGCGGGAGCGGCGGGCAGGTTTGGCGGCAGACAGTGTTTGGGTTTTGGCCATCGGGGAATGCGTTCCAGAAAATTCGGCTAGGGGAATGGCTGGCTCAGATGCCGCATTCCCCGGAATTATCCGGATGGCATGTGAAAAAAACGGTAAAACGTCGGTCTTCAGGAAAAAGCCCGCTCCCACATTTGATCTATAGAGGTTACAAAACCGAGTTAGCGAACGCTGCTTTCGAAGCGGCTCGCCCCCGGCAGTTCCAGTACCAATTCATCCCCTGCATTCAGCGGCCCGACGCCCGCCGGGGTGCCGGTGAGGATCACGTCGCCGGCCTGGAGCGAGAAGCACCCGGCCATGTGCTGGATCATTGGCACGATAGGGTTGAGCATCAGGCTGCTGTTGCCATCCTGGCGCACTTCACCGTTGATGGTCAGGCGAACGGGGATGTCGGTCAGGTCGGCAAAGGTGCCGCTCGACACGAACGGTGCGATCACCGCCGCGCCGTCGAAGGATTTCGCGATTTCCCACGGCAGGCCCTTGGCCTTGAGCTCGGCCTGTTTGTCCCGCAGGGTCAGGTCCAGGGCCGGGGCGAAGCCGGAGATGGCGTCCAGCACTTCCTCGGCGCTCGGGCGGGGCGACAGCGGCTTGCCGATCAGCACGGCGATTTCCGCTTCGTAGTGCACCGAGCCACGGTCGGCAGGAATGCTGAAACCGCCCTCCAGTGGCACCACACAACTGCCCGGCTTGATGAACAGCAAGGGTTCGGTGGGCACCGGGTTGTCCAATTCCTTGGCATGTTCGGCGTAGTTGCGGCCAATGCACACCACTTTCCCTACCGGGAAATGGATACGTGTACCGTCGACATACTGGTGCTGATAGCTCATTACCGACTCCTGGTTCGTTGATTCAAACAGCGAAAATCTTGCCCGGGTTCATGATGCCGTTCGGGTCGAATACAGCCTTCACGGCTTTCATGTACTCGATTTCCACTGGCGAACGACTATAAGTCAGGTAGTCGCGCTTGGTCATGCCCACGCCATGTTCGGCGGAAATCGAACCGTTGTACTTCTCGACGGTTTCAAAGACCCATTTGTTCACGGTCGCGCACTTGGCGAAGAACTCATCCTTGCTCAGGTTTTCCGGCTTGAGGATGTTCAGGTGCAGGTTGCCGTCGCCGATGTGGCCGAACCAGACGATTTCGAAATCCGGATAGTGTTCGCCGACGATCGCGTCGATTTCCCGCAAGAAGCCCGGGACCTTGGAGACGGTCACCGAGATATCGTTCTTGTATGGCGTCCAGTGCGAGATGGTCTCGGAGATGTACTCGCGCAGTTTCCACAGGTTCTGCAGTTGGGTTTCGCTCTGGCTCATCACGCCGTCCAGCACCCAGCCTTGTTCCACGCAGTGTTCGAAGGTCTCCAGGGCGTGGTTGGCGACTTCCTCGGTGGTGGCTTCGAATTCCAGCAGGGCGTAGAACGGGCACTCGGTTTCGAACGGTGTTGGCACGTCGCCGCGACCCAGGACCTTGGCCAGGGCCTTGTCTGAGAAAAACTCGAAGGCGGTCAGGTCCAGCTTGCCCTGGAAAGCGTGCAGCACCGGCATGATCGAATCGAAGTCCGGCGTGCCGAGCACCATGGCGGTGAGGTTTTTCGGCGCGCGGTCCAGGCGCATGGTGGCCTCGACCACGAAGCCCAGGGTGCCCTCGGCACCGATGAACAGCTGCCGCAAGTCGTAGCCGGTGGCGTTCTTGATCAGGTCCTTGTTCAGTTCCAGCAGGTCACCCTTGCCAGTGACGACCTTCATGCCCGCCACCCAGTTACGGGTCATGCCGTAGCGAATGACCTTGATCCCGCCGGCATTGGTGCCGATGTTGCCGCCAATCTGGCTGGAACCTGCCGAAGCGAAGTCCACCGGGTAGTACAGGCCATGTTCTTCAGCCTTGTTCTGCAATTGTTCGGTGACCACGCCTGGCTGGCAGACGGCGGTACGGTCGGTGAGGTTCACATCGAGAATCTGGTTCATGTAGTCGAATGACACGACCACTTCGCCGTTGGCCGCCACGGCTGCGGCGGAAAGCCCGGTACGTCCGCCCGATGGCACCAGCGCGACCTTGTGCGCATTGGCCCAGCGCACGATGGCCTGGACCTGCTCGGTGGTCTTGGGGAAGACGATGGCGCTCGGCGCCGGGGCGAAATGCTTGGTCCAGTCCTTGCCGTAAGCGTTCAGGGAGTCGGCATCGGTCAGGACCTTGCCAGGCTCAACCAAGGTCTTCAGCTCATCTATCAGGGCAGGATTGGTCATCGACAGAACTCTCGAACAATTCATGGTCATCCTGAGAACGCTTCACGTCGCAGGAATGAGTGTTTAGCGGGGTGCATATGCTAGCATACCGACCCCGCAGCGTAGTGCCCAACGGCTGTTCTGCGGCGACGGCTGTCACGCCGGTCGGGTCAGCATGCGCTGTCCGATTCCCTGCCATTTTTCTCCGGGACACAGGTTTACGCAGATGAGCAAGACTTCTCTCGATAAGAGCAAGATCAAGTTCCTTCTTCTCGAAGGCGTCCACCAATCGGCTGTCGACGTCCTCAAGTCGGCGGGCTACACCAGCATCGAGTACATCACCAGTTCTCTGCCGGAAGCCCAGCTCAAGGAAAAGATCGCCGATGCTCACTTCATCGGCATTCGCTCCCGTACGCAATTGACCGAAGAGATCTTCGACCACGCCAAGAAACTGGTCGCGGTCGGCTGCTTCTGCATCGGCACCAACCAGGTTGACCTCAACGCGGCGCGTGAGCGCGGTATCGCAGTGTTCAACGCGCCGTACTCCAACACCCGTTCCGTTGCCGAACTGGTGCTGGCCGAAGCGATCCTGCTGCTGCGCGGCATCCCTGAGAAGAACGCTTCCTGCCACCGTGGCGGCTGGATCAAGAGCGCGGCCAACTCCTTCGAAATTCGCGGCAAGAAGCTGGGTATCGTCGGCTACGGCTCGATCGGCACCCAGTTGTCGGTACTGGCTGAAGGCCTGGGCATGCAGGTGTTCTTCTACGACACCGTGACCAAGCTGCCGCTGGGTAACGCCACCCAGGTCAATGACCTCCACGAGCTGCTGGGCATGTCCGACATCGTGACCCTGCACGTGCCGGAGACCGCTGCCACCCAGTGGATGATCGGTGAGAAGGAAATCCGCGCCATCAAGAAGGGCGGCATCCTGATCAACGCCGCGCGCGGCACCGTGGTCAAGCTCGACGCCCTGGCCGACGCGATCAAGGACAAGCACCTGATCGGCGCCGCCATCGACGTGTTCCCGGTGGAGCCACGCTCCAACGACGACATTTTCGAAAGCCCTCTGCGTGGCCTGGACAACGTGATCCTGACCCCGCACATCGGCGGTTCCACCGCTGAAGCCCAGGCCAACATCGGCCTGGAAGTGGCGGAAAAACTGGTCAAGTACAGCGACAACGGTACTTCGGTATCGTCCGTGAACTTCCCGGAAGTGGCCCTGCCGGCTCACCCTGGCAAGCACCGCCTGTTGCACATCCACGAGAACATCCCGGGTGTGATGAGCGAGATCAACAAGGTCTTCGCCGAAAACGGCATCAACATTTCCGGTCAGTTCTTGCAGACCAACGAGAAAGTCGGCTACGTCGTGATCGACGTCGACGCCGAATACTCGGACCTGGCGCAAGAGAAGCTGCAGCACATCAACGGCACCATTCGTTGCCGCGTGTTGTTCTAACAGAGCGGTCGCTGAAAAAAACGGGAGCCTCGAAAGGGCTCCCGTTTTTTTATATGACCTGTGGGAGCGAGCCTGCTCGCGATAGCGGCGTGTCAGCCAACATTAATGTGTCGGATAGACCGCTATCGCGAGCAGGCTCGCTCCCACAGGGGGGACGCATTTTTTCAGTGAGTGCTGTTACTTCACGTTCACCGTGATTTTCTTGGACACGATCGACGGATCGAACGGCATGTGGCCGCTGTCGCCCAGGATCAGTTGCAAGGTGTGTTTGCCTGGGGTCAGTTTGATGTCGGCCTCGGTTTGTGCCTTGCCGAAGTGCATGTGGTTGGCATCGGTGGGAATCGGCGCGCCCGCGGCAGGCAGTTTGTCGACATCGATCAGCAAATGATGGTGTCCGGTATTTTTGGTCACATCACCCGCCGGAGCCAGGGCGATGTCCTTGACGCCGAACTTGACCTTGAATTCTTTGGAGACGGTGGCGCCGTCTTCCGGGGAAACGATGAAGACTTCTGCGCCTTTGGGCGCCGGGGTCGCGGCGCTTGCCAGCACCGAAGCACCCAGCAACAGACCGGCCAACGCAGCACGAGACATAAAGCTTTTCATTTTTTTCTCCAGTTTTTCCATGAAATCCGCCTGGCCATGACAACTTCATGACCAATCGTTGTCGAAGCCTGCAACAACCATAGCAAAGCGAGCCTGAAACGAGCGTCGCTTGTATAAATACATAGGAGTGACCATGCGTTTTCTGCCTGGCCTGATTTGCCTGCTACCCCTTTTGAGTCCCCTGGCTCATGCCGAACTGATCGATGACATCAATGACCGTGGCGAACTGCGCATTGCCCTGGAGGCCAACACCGCACCCTTCAACTTCAAGGAAGACGGCAAACTCACCGGTTTCGAAGTGGAACTGGGCGAAATGCTTGCCAGTGAGCTCGATGTACGCCCTGACTTCGTGGTCACCGATGCCGGGGATCTGCTGACTGGCGTGGAGAGCGGCAAGTACGATGTTGCCATCAACCACATAGCAATGACCCCGGAACTGGCGGAACGTTTCGACCTCAGTGCCGCTTACAGCCATCCCGATGCACAACTGCTGGCGAACAAGGATGAGACGCAACGTCCTTTGGTCATGGCGCCGTCGTTCCAGCCGGAAGAAAAGAGCGTCCCGGCGCCGAGCCTGGTGATTCCGTTCCAGAAGGGTAATCCGGCGTTCAAGGCCAGCCTGGACAATGCCCTGGCGCGCATCAAGGATGACGGGAGGTTGGAGCAGTTGTCGCAGAAGTGGTTGAAAAAACAGGAGTGAAGCTTCCAGGCGATGAGGCCAAACCATCGAGTTTCATTGATTGTTGCACCGCTATCGCGAGCAGGCTCGCTCCCACACTTGATCAGCTGTGAACTCATGATCGGTGAGCAAACACAGATCCAATGTGAGAGCGAGCTTGCTCGCGATGGCGTCCTCAAATCCTAAGCAGGTTTACGCCAGACACTCGCCAACCAAGGCTGCTGCTCCCGTGGCAGCCCCGCCGGTCGATAGTAATGCTCCAGTTCCACGAAACCTGCATCGCCAAGCAGCGTGCGCCAGGCCGCGAGGTCGTGGTAGGCGCCGAAGCGCTGGCCGTTCCAGCCTTCCTGGTTTTCGCCCCGAGGGTTTGAGCTGAACAGCACGCCGCCGGGCTTGAGCGTGGCGTGCAATTGCCTGAGCACCCGAGGCAGTTCCTGGACCGGCACATGAAACAGCACCGCGTTGGCGAAAATCCCGTCAAAGCGGTCGGCTGGCAGGTCGAGCGCCAGGAAGTCCTGTTGCCATACTTCACAGCCGCTGTCCTGGCGCGCCATCCGGGCAAATTCCGCCGAGCCGTCGAGACCGACCGCGACGTGGCCCATGGCCGTGAACGTGCGCAAATCGCGCCCCGGACCGCAGCCGAAGTCCAGGATGTGCAACGGTGCCTGGCCCTGGATGTGGCGCAACAAGGCGTCGATGTTCTGGCTGACGTCGTGGTCGCGGGTGCCTTCGCGAAAGCTTTCTGCCACGGCGTTGTAATGGCCCAGGGTCGTGGCGGTGATGGCGTGCAGGTCGTCGGCGGTGTGTTTCATGGGTGTGGGCTTGGTGAGGAGTGTCAGGCGACTATACCGCAAGGCCGCTGATCTGCCTGTGGGAGCAAAGCTTGCTCGCGACTGCAGTCGTCCAGTTGGTATCCATGTTGGATGGAATACTGCTATCGCGAGCAAGCTTTGCTCCCACAGGTCAACTGCTCCCATAGGTCAGCGTTTGTTCAGACCCCGCGCCAGGCGGTCTCCGCCCAGTTGAATCACCGCCACCAACGCCACCAGCAACACGATCACCGTGAGCATGATCTGGCTGTCGAAGCGTTGGTAGCCATAGCGGTAGGCGATGTCGCCCAGGCCGCCGGCACCGATGGCCCCGGCCATGGCCGAAGAGTTGATCATGGTCACCAGGGTGATGGTGAAGCCGCCGACGATGCCCGGCAGGGCTTCGGGCAGCAGCACATGCCAGACGATGTGCCAACGGCGGCAACCCATGGCCTGGGCGGCTTCGATCAAGCCATGATCGACCTCCCGCAGGCTGACTTCGGCGATGCGGGCGAAGAACGGCGTGGCGGCGATGGTCAGCGGCACGACTGCTGCCCAGACACCGTAGGTGGTGCCGACGATCAGCCGGGTGAACGGGATCAACGCCACCATCAGAATCAGGAACGGTATCGAGCGGAACAGGTTCACGAACGCGCCCAGGGCCCGGTTCAAGGCTGGCGCTTCATAGATCCCGCCCTTGCCGCTGGTGACCAGGATCACCGCCAGCGGTATGCCCGCCAGCAGCGCGATCAGCGACGACACGCCAACCATCAGGAATGTGTCGATGAAACCCTGCAACAACCGATCAAACCACATAGCCCAGCACCTCCACCCGTTGCGCCCAATTGCCCGCACGTTGACGCAATTCCTCGGCGCCCCACGACGAACCGCTCACGGCCAGCAGCAATTGCCCCAGCCCATGGCCCTGAATGCGCTCGATGCCGCCGTGCAGCAGCCGCACCCGGCCACCAAGGGCGCTGAACAGAGCGGCGAGATCCGCTTCATCGCGCCCCGCGCCGGTGAATTGCAGGCGCAGCACGGTAGCGGCATCCGCCGACGCCGGCTGCGCTTGCAGGCGGCTTTGCAGTTCCTCCGGTATGGCGTGTTGCAAGGGCGCCAGCAGCGTTCGACTGACCTCGTGCTGCGGGTTGCCAAACACTTCCCAGACCGGCCCCTGCTCGACGATCCGCCCCTGCTCGAGCACCACCACCCGGTCGCAGACTTCGCGAATCACCGCCATTTCATGGGTGATCAAGACGATGGTCAGGCCCAAGCGCTGGTTGATCTCGCGCAGCAGGCCGAGGATCGATTGGGTGGTCTCCGGGTCCAGGGCCGAAGTGGCTTCGTCGCACAACAGGATCTGCGGGTCATGCACCAGCGCCCGGGCAATGCCGACCCGCTGCTTCTGCCCGCCGGAGAGTTGCGCCGGGTAGGCCTTGTGCTTGCCTTGCAGGCCGACCAGTTCCAGCAACTCGCGGACTTTGCGCTGGCGCTGCTCCTTGGGTACACCTGCGACTTTCAGGGGCAATTCGACGTTCTGCCACACGGTCTTGGCCGACATCAGGTTGAAGTGCTGGAAGATCATGCCGATGCGTCGACGCAGTTCCACCAAGTGGTCTTCATCGAACTCGCCGATGTCCACCTGATCGATCAATACCCGGCCGCTGGTGGGTTGTTCGAGCCGGTTGATGGTGCGAATCAACGAGGACTTGCCGGCACCGCTACGACCGATGATGCCGAATACTTCGCCGCGCTGGATCGCCAGGTCGATGCCTTGCAGTGCGGCCACCGGACCCTGGGCGCCGTTGTAGGTCTTGCCCAGACCGATGAAGCGCACGTGGGCACGGTTCAGCTCTGGATGCAGTTCAGTCTGTTCGGCACTGTGGGGCGTGGGGGCTTCCTGTCGAAGTCGCGCGTTGACGGCGTTCATGGTCAGCCTTCCCAACCGGCTTGGTAGAGCTTGCCGTGGGCCTTGTCCAGGGCGGCGCGCACGACAGGCGAGTGCTGATAGATATCGACGAACTTGGCCAGCCGCGGGTCGTTCTTGCTCTTGGGTTGGATCACGAACTGGATCACGTATTCCTTGTGATCGAGGCCGTCGAACAGCAAGGCTGACGTGGCATCGAAGGTTTTCGCCAAACGGATGTAGGCCGGGTAGCCCTGTACCAGGTCGGCATCTTCATAGGCGCGCACCAGTTGCACGGCTTCGACCTGGAGGATCTTGAGCTTCTTCGGGTTGGCCACGATGTCGTCTTCGGTGGCCTTGTAACCGACACCGGGCTTGAGAGTGATCAGCCCGGCCTTGGCCAGCAGCTGCAGGCCGCGCCCGCTGTTGATCGGATCGTTGGCAATAGCCACGCTCGCGCCTTCGGGCAACTCATCAAAGCTTTTGTATTTTTTCGAATAGAGGCCGACGTTGTTGATGATCCCCGGGGCAAAGGGCACCAGGTCGAACCCGGCGGCGGCCTTGGCGTTTTCCAGGAACGGGATGTGCTGGAAGTAATTCACGTCGATATCGCCGGACGCCAGGCTGACGTTGGGCGCGATCCAGTCGCTGAACTCCACCAACTCGACCTTCAGGCCTTGCTTGCCGGCTTCTTCCACGGCGGCTTCCAGGGGAATGGCGAACGCAGCGGTGGTGCCGATTTTCAACGGTGCATCGGCGGCGAACAGCGCCGAGCTGAACAGGCCGAGGGCCAGGGCCAGTGCTTTGACTGGCAGGGTCAGGAGTTGCTTGGTCATGTCGGATATTCCAGTCATTTTAGAAGAGCTCTTCAGGGGCTCAGTGCCGGTAGGTCGAGCCGGTATGTTGCTTGGGTAAATAGGCCTCTGCCTGAAACAGCTTTTCACGCAAGGTGCCGTTGTCGTATTCGGTCTTGTACGAACCGCGTCGCTGCAGCTCGGGAATCACCAGGTCGATGAAGTCCACATAGCTTTGCGGCGTGACGATGCGGGTCAGGTTGAAACCATCGAGGCCGGTTTCGGCGATCCACGACTCCAGTTCGTCGGCCACCTGCTCGGGCGAGCCCACCACGGTGATGTAGCGACCACCGAGGGCGTGTTGCTCCAGCAATTTGCGTCGGGTCCAATCGTTGTTTTGCAGAGTCTTGGTGGCAGACTGGATGGCATTGCTCTTCACGTACTGGATCGGCTCGTCCAGTTCGTACTGGGAAAAATCGATCCCCGTCGACGCGGAAAAATGCGCCACCCCGGCCTCGGCGCTGGCGTAGCCCAGGTACTCGGCATGCTTGGCCCAGGCGGCCGCTTCGGTCTGGCCGACAATCACGTTAAGACCCATGAACACCTTGATGTCCTCGGGGTTGCGCCCGGCTTCGACGGCGCTGGCGCGGACCTTGTCCACCTGGACCTTGGTCGCCGGTTTGTTCTGACCGCTGATGAACACGCACTCGGCATGCCGCCCGGCGAATAGCAGGCCGCGCTCGGAACTGCCGGCCTGGAACAATACCGGCGTGCGCTGGGGCGACGGTTCGCACAGGTGATAACCCTCGACCTGATAGAACTCACCCTGGTGCCGGACCTTGTGCACTTTTTCCGGCCGGGCATAAATCCGCTGCTCACGGTCGTTGAGCACGGCGTCGTTTTCCCAGCTGCCCTCCCACAGTTTGTAGAGCACTTGCAGGTATTCGTCGGCCTGGTCGTAGCGGCGGTCATGCTCGACCTGGGCAGTCAGGCCCATGGCTTTGGCGGCGCTGTCCAGGTAACCGGTGACAATGTTCCAGCCGACCCGGCCGCGACTCAGGTGATCGAGGGTGCTCATGCGGCGGGCAAACAGGTAGGGCGGTTCGTAGGTCAGGTTGGCGGTCAGGCCGAAGCCGAGGTTTTTCGTCACGGCGGCCATCGCCGACACCAGCAGCAACGGGTCATTGACCGGCAGCTGGATCGACTCTTTCAGGGTGACGTCCACCGACTGTTGGTACACGTCGTAGACCCCGACGATATCGGCGATAAACAGCCCGTCGAACAATCCGCGTTCGAGTAACTGCGCCAGGGCGGTCCAGTATTCGATCGTGTTGAACTGGGTCGAGGTGTCCTGGGGATGGGTCCACAGGCCGTGATTGATGTGCCCGATGCAGTTCATGTTGAACGCGTTGAGCAGGATTTTTTTCTTGCCGTGGGCCATCAAATGGTCCCCCGCAGCGGCGGTTTTTCATCGTTGAGATAAAAATTGCCCACCGCGTGGTATTTCCAGCGCACCGGGTCATGCAGGGTGTGCACCCGGGCGTTGCGCCAGTGGCGATCCAGGCCATGTTCGGCCAGGGTCGCCTGGCTGCCGGCCAGTTCGAACAGCGTGCTGCCAGCGGCGAGGGAGATCTCGGTGCTGATGGCCCGGGCTTCGGCCACGGCAATCGAGGCGGCGGCGACTGTGTCGGCCTGGGTGTCGGCCTGGGCCCGGTCGAGAAACTCACCGGCTCGCTCCAGCAGGGCTTCGGCGGCGTGCAGGCGGATGCTCAGTTGGCCGAAGCTCTTGAGCGTGTGCGGGTCTTCGGTGGCGATGTCGCTGGTAGCGTCGATCCATGGGCGGGTTTTGTTGCGGACGAAGTACAAGGCGTCTTCATAGGCGGCGCGGGCGATGCCGGTGTCGATGGCAGCGTGAAGAATCTGCGCCAGGGGGCCCACCGGTGTCGGGCGCTCGAAGGCGCTCTGGAATGGCACGATGTCTTCGGCGGCGACGGGGACGTCTTCGAACACCACCGAGCCGCTGCCCGTGGTGCGCTGGCCGAACCCCGTCCAGTCGTCGATTACCGTCAGGCCTTTGCTGTCGCGAGGGACAAACGCCAGTTGTTGCACGCCGTTTTCATCCACCACCGACGTGGGGATGCGCTGGGCGTAGATCGCCCCCGTGGCGTAGAACTTGCGGCCGTTGATGCGATAACCCTCGCCGTCGCGGCGCAGTTGAGTGATGCGGTCGTGGGCGGTCTTGGTACCGAGCTCCGCCAACGCATTGCCAAAGCGTTGGCCGGCCAGTACTTCGGCATACAGGCGTTGTTTTTGCGCTTCGCTGCCGTTTACCCGTAGCACTTCCAGGGCGTAGAAATGATTTTGTGGAATCTGCCCGAGAGAGCCGTCAGCCTGAGAGATCAAGGCAATCACTTTGGCCAGGGTGACGTTGGACACACCGGCGCCGCCGTAGGCCTTGGGCACACTGATGCCCCACAGGCCGGAGCGGGAGAACGCCTCCAGTTCCGGGTGCGGCAAGCGACGCTCGCGGTCGCGCAGGGCGCTGTCGCGCTTGAAGTCATCGGCCAGGTCGCTGGCCACGATCAGGGCTTGTTCATCGCTGGTGATCACCGCGACGTGTTGAGAAAACGTCATGTACTGCTCCAGAGGTCGGGTCGTCAGATCCAGGAATGCCGGGCCGGCAAGGTGCCGTTCAGGTGGTAGGCGCCTACGGCGTGATACTTCCAGCGCACTGGGTCGTGCAGGGTGTGCACTCGGGCGTTACGCCAGTGGCGGTCGAGATTGAATTCGGCGAGGGTGGCGCGACTGCCGGCCAGCTCGAAGAGTTTTTCGCTGGCTTGCAGGGCGATCTCGGTGGTGAGCACCTTGGCCTCGGCCACGGCAATCGAGGCGCGGGCAGCCGATTGCGCGGTGATGGGCGCGGCGCTGACCTGGTCCAGCACTTGTCCGGCCTTGCGCAGTAGCGCTTCGGCGGCGTGCAATTCGATTTTCAGCTTGCCGATGTCGGCGATCACGTAAAGGTCGTCACTGGCGCGGTCGACCTTGGCGTCGATCCATGGCCGGGCGCGTTCACGCACGAAGGCGATGGCATCGTCGATGGCGCCACGGGCGATGCCTGCATCGATGGCGGCCTGGATCAGTTGGGAAATCGCGCCTTGCACGCCAGGCGTTTCGTTGATCCGCCAGTTGTCCAGGACCAACTCGGCATCTACCCGCACATTGTTCAGCAGCACGGTGCCGCTGGCGGTGGTCCGCTGGCCGAACCCCGACCAATCGTCGACGATCCGCAGGCCCGGGGTGCCGCGCCGCACGAACGCCAATACTTGGCGACCCTCGTCATTCAGCGCCTTGACGGCCACCCAATGGGCAAACAGTGCACCGGTGGAATAGAACTTCTGGCCATTGATGACGAAGCTGTCACCGTCGGCGGTGATCCGTGCCTTCAGCTCAAGGGTATTGCGAACACCTCGTTCCGGCCCGGCGTTGCCGATGCGCCAGCCTTCGAGGACGCTCTGCAGAAGAATTTTTTTCTGCCGTTCGGTGCCCGTGCCGAGAATCAGCTGGAGCACGCCGAACTGGTTCTGTGGAATCTGTCCGAGGGCCGGATCGGCAGCGGAGATGATTGCGAATACATCGGCCAGGGTGACGAACGAGACCTGGGGACCGCCGTACGCCCGGGGAACGGCGATGCTACCCAGTCCGCTGCGGGTGAATTGCTCGATTTCTGCCCAGGGCAGCTTGCGTTGCTGGTCACGTCGCGCGGCTTGCTGGCGGGCGACCTGGGCCAGCTCATGAGCGGCCTTGATGGCCTCGGCATCGTTGCGCAGTACTTGGGCAGGCAACAACAGCGGTGCGATGTCCTGGTCGCTCTGGACCTTTGCTTGGGCCAAATCCGACATTACAGCCACTCCGTGGCTGCGGGCAGTGCCGGGGCGTACTGCACTGGGGTGATTGTGTTCCGTACCATTACCCACCTCACATCTTTAGAAACGCCGCGATGAATGCGGCGAGCGAAAATCAAGAATGTCCGGTGGTCCGGTATATATACCCTAAGCGTGTATAAATTATTTTTGAACTAACTTTTAGGAATATCAATAGAGGGCTTTTGCCGTGTGATGTTGTGGCGAGGGGATTTATCCCCGTTGGGCTGCGGAGCGGCCCCAAAGCAGGCAACCCAGCAACCTGATGCACCGGGATTGCAGATTTGGGGGCCGCTTCGCAGCCCCGCGGGGATGAATCCCCTCGCCACAAAAGCTTCCTCAGAGTGTTCACGTTCTGCGGCGCGGCTCGGCAGCCATGAGGGTCTCTTTCGCCGGGCTTTTCAGATAAGGATTGGCGCAACCGATCTTCAACGTTCGCGGTGGTGCCCACAGGGAGTTGTTGCCTACGCGGTCGAGGATGCAATAGGTCACTTCCAGCCGCAGGTCTTCGCCGGCCTCGAGAATGATCTGCGGCGGCACCCAGATATGGATGGGCAGGCCGACCTCGTCCGGTGTGACCGGGGGCAGGTCCATGCGCACATCGCCCCAGCGCAGGGTGACCGCATCGCCGGCGGCCATGTTCAGGTAGGGTTCGATCGTCAGCGGTACGCCGCGCTTGATCTGGTTGGGGTTGACCCCTTGGCGGCGGATGGCGCCGGGAATATGCACCGGCGCCAGTCCCTGGTTTTCATCGCCGCTAAGGGTTGATGGTTGGCCGCCGGGGCAGTCGAGCTTCGCCTGCACTTGTTGCCTGGCGGACAGTGCCGGCCCGCGCCCGACCTGCATCACGCGATAGTGGATGTGCGAGGTGCCGTTGACGACGAAGCTCTCCGGTACCCGCAGCGTGATACTGCCTTGCAGGTCTGCTTGGGACAGTTGGCGAGAGCCGACGTAGCAGTTGTCCCAGAACAGCTCGATCAGGTCGCCGACGTCCATGCCGGGATAGGGGGCTATGGCGACTTCCAGGTGAGCGGCGCTGGCGATGTTGATGCCGGTGGGATGGGCATTGGCCAGGGTCGGCGCGGACAGTTCAGCAAGATTCGACATACTTGTCATGGTGTTCTCCTTGATACTTGAAAACGAAGTCCGTTTGGGAAAATCAAAGGCAATGGATAATCGAGACATATTTTATTTTGCGCAGTCGTGGAGGCTGACTGCAGTTAGTCACTGCGCAGAAATAAATAATGTGCATCGCCTGTGGTTTCCTAGATAAGGGTTCAAAAGTTTCAGTGTCAATAGAGGCGCTTGCTTAATAATTAATTGTGCGAGGCTTCAGAAGTTTCCTACGGGCTGGCGTTAATAATGCCGCGCATCAAACACCCTTTTCCTCGGCTTGGCCCTTGTAATGGAAACCTGGTAATAGCCGGGTGGATAAGGCGGAGGTGTAGGCTTGGGGGAGGGAAGTGTAACGAGGGGTTATAGCGCGCATGAAACAAACAGTGTGTTAAATGGGCGAGAAATTTCCGGTTGTTTTGTCGTGAATAAAGTTCAGGTGTTTTGCTGGCTACATTGCAGTTACATCACGTCCTTCCCTGGAAGTGATGTCGTTTTATAACTTACTGCGAGTGCTGGCTGGACGAGAGGAATTTGCTGAGGAACTGTCGAGTGCGTTCTTCCTTGGGCGCTGCAAACAAGGCCTTGGCTTCGCCTTGTTCGACGATCACGCCTTTATCGAAAAACACCACGCGGTTGGCGACATCCCGGGCGAAGCCCATTTCGTGGGTCACGATGACCATGGTGCGTTTTTCTTCGGCCAGGCCGCGAATGGTTGCCAGGACTTCGCCCACCAATTCCGGATCGAGGGCTGAGGTTGGCTCGTCGAACAGGATCACCTCCGGTTCCATCGCCAACGCCCGGGCAATCGCCACGCGCTGTTGCTGACCGCCGGAAAGGCGCCGAGGGTAGGCGTCTTCCTTGCCAGACAGGCCGACCTTGGCCAACAGTTTACGGCCCAGTGCTTCGGCTTCTGCGCGCGGGGTCTTTTTCACTACCAGCGGACCCTCGATCACGTTCTCCAGCGCGGTGCGATGGGGGAACAGATTGAAGTTCTGGAACACAAAACCCACCTGCTGGCGCAAACGACGCACCAGATTCTGCTGCTGGTTCAACGGACGGCTGCCATCGATCTCGATGTCGCCGACCTTGATCCGGCCACTGCTGGGTTCTTCGAGGAAGTTCAGGCAGCGCAGGAAAGTGGTCTTGCCCGAACCACTGGGGCCAATGATCGCCACCACTTCACCCTCTTCGACTTGCAGGTCGATGCCGTTGAGCACCACCTGACCCTTGAACTGCTTTGTCAGTTTTTCCACGACAATCATGGGTCAGGACTCCTGGTCATGCCGATTGACCCGGGCTTCCAGGACGTTCTGCAGGTGCGAGAGCACGCTCGCCAGAATCCAATAGATCAGCGCGGCGGCGAGGTACATGGTGAAGATTTCGAAGGTTCGCGCGGTGATCAACTGCGCCTGGCGGAACAGCTCCGGAACCTGGATGGTCGCCGCCAACGCGGTGTCCTTGACCAGGGAAATGAAGCTGTTGCCCAGCGGCGGCAGGGCCGTGCGTGCGGCTTGTGGCAGGATGGCCCGGCGCAGGGTCTGGGCGCGGGTCATGCCGATACTCGCCGCCGCTTCCCACTGGCCGCGCTCGATGGAGCTGATGGCGGCCCGCAGGATTTCACAGGCATAGGCGGCCATGTTCAGCGAGAAGCCGATCAGGGCCGCCGGCAGCGGATCCAGTTCGACACCCAGTTGCGGTAACCCGTAATAGATCACGAACAACTGCACCAGCAGCGGCGTGCCGCGAAAGAACGACACGTAGATGCGGGCGATCCAGCTCACCAGTTTGAAGCGCGACAGGCGCATCAACGCCAGGCCGAACCCCAGCAGCAGGCCGAAAAACATCCCGCCCAGGCTGAGGATGATCGTGTAATACGCGCCCTTGAGCAGGAAGGGCGCGGAGTCCAGCGCGAGTTGAAAAGCCTCTTCCATTATTGAGTGACGTCAGCGCTGAAGTATTTTTCCGAGAGCTTTTTCAGCGTGCCATCGGCGCGGAGTTTGTCGATGGCCTTGTTCACTGCATCCAGCAGTTCAGGCTCGCCTTTGCGCAGGGCAATACCGGCTTCCTGGCGGGAGAACGCTTCGCCGGCGGCGGCAGTGTCCTTGGCTTTCTTGGCATATTCGAGCGCGGCGAGGCGGTCGATCAGGATGGCGTCGATACGGCCAACGCGCAGGTCCTGGAATTTGGTTGGGTCATCTTCGTAGGTACGTACGTCAGCGCCGGGGACGTTGGCTTTCACCCATTGTTCGTAGTTGGTGCCCAGGCCTACGCCGACTTTCTTGCCTGCCAGGTCGGCGGCGGTCTTGATGGTGTCTTTGTTCTTGGTCAGGGTCAGCGCCTGAATCCCGGAAACGGTATACGGCGTGGAGAAGTCATACTTTTTCTTGCGTTCTTCGGAGATGGTCACCTGGTTGATCACCGCGTCCAGGCGCTTGGATTCCAGTGCCGCGAGGATGCCGTCCCATTTGGTCGGCTGCAGCTTGACCTTCACCCCCAGTTCCTTGGCCAGGGCTTCGGAAAACTCCACCTCGAAACCGGCCAGCTTGCCGTCGGCGTCGACGAAACTGAACGGTGGGTAAGTGCCTTCCAGGCCGACGTTGATTACGCCTGCGTCCTTGATTTTTTGCAGTTGCTCACCGGCAACCGCTTGCCCCAACAGGCCGGCGCTCAATGCCAGGCCCAGCGAACCTACTAACAGGTTGCGACGTAATGCGGAAAAATTCATGACAAGCCCCTGTGTTTTCTTATGAAGAGGTTATTTTGGCTGAGATAAGGCGTAGCCGCGATCCGAAAAGATTGCCACATCCTGCCTTAAAGCAGCCTGGGCGTCTCGCGGCAAATGCGCCTGTGGCGAGACTATAGGGTGGCCGTTATAGATTCTAAAATAATATTAAATCAAGCATATATGCTTATTTGGAATGAGTGCCTGTGGGAACGAGCTTGCTCGCGATGGCGGTGGATCAGTCGAAATTTATTCCGCTGAAACACTGCCATCGCGAGCAGGCTCGCTCCCACATTGGGAACTTCACTAAGCCTGGAACGCCGCGTTATAGGCAAACAACGCGGGCGCACCGCCGGTATGCAGGAAGATGATCGGGCCGTCGTCGAAGCGGTCGCGGCCAATGCCGTCGAGCAGGCCGGCCATGGCCTTGCCGGTGTAGACCGGATCCAGCAACAGGCCTTCCTGGCTGGCCAGCAGCTTGACCGCCGCCAGGGTCCCGGCGTTTGGCTCACCGTAGCGGGGCGCGAAGTACTCATCCCACAGGTTCACTTTGAAAGCCTCGGGAAGGGCCACGTCCAGCAACTGGGCGGTGCGTTCGGCCAAACCCTGGACCTTTGGAAACTGGTCCTCCTCGCTACGTGAAACCGTGACGCCAATGACCGGAAGCGTCGGCAGGCTTTCACTCAACCCCAGCGCCAGGCCGCTGTGGGTGCCGGCACTGCCCGAGGCCAGTACCACGGCGGCGAACTCGATCCCGGTGTCCTTGATCTGCTCGGCCAGTTCCAGGCCGGCGCGCACGTACCCCAACGCGCCCAAGGCGTTCGAACCACCAATCGGCACCAGGTAGGGTTTTTTCCCGTTGCTGCGCAGGCGACCGGCCAGGGCCTGGAGCTGCTCATCGGCGTTGTCCAGGTTTTCCACCAGCTCGACCTTGGTGTCGAACAGCTCCAGCAGCAATCGGTTGCCGTTGCCCAGGTAGTTGCTGTCCTCGGTGCCGATGGGGTTTTCCAGCAGGGCCACGCAACCCAGGCCCAGTTTCGCGGCCAGGGCGGCGGTCTGGCGTACATGGTTGGACTGGATCGCGCCGGCGGTAATAAGGGTGTCGGCGCCCTGGGCGATTGCATCGGCGGCCAGGTATTCGAGCTTGCGCAGTTTGTTGCCGCCCAAGGCCAGGGGCGTCAGGTCGTCGCGCTTGATATAGATGTCCCGGCCGAGCCAGGTGGAGAGTCGCTCGAGTTTTTCCAGCGGTGTCGGATGGCCGAGCAGGTCGAGACGGTTAAAGCGAGACAACTGTTGTTTGATCATGGGTCCGTACTGGTTGTAGGCGATGTCTGGACTATAGGCACGCCGATATTCATGGGCAACCGGCAATCGTTTGTCGGGGCTTAAACGGGGGAGGGGACGCAAATGGACGAACACCAAAAACCCCACAGGGTCTGTATTTGCAAGGGCATCTGTGAACGAATGCTCTCCAGGCAACGTCATACCCTTCCGTAGGCTAGCGTAGGAAACGTGCCGTCGAGCCTTGCGATTAGTCCTTAGCTACCTATTCATGTTTAACTTGAACGTTCATTCAAGTTAAACCGTCGGTTTGCTGCCCGCTCACAACAGGAGGCTTGCCTTTGCCGAGTCCGTTTTCGACCGCCATCCTTTCGCTTTCCGGAGTGCACTGCCCATGAGTGCCTCGTCCCTCCCACCCAGCGGCCTGGTCCGCATGAACCCGCCGGTGTTTTATTTCGCGGCGACTTTCATCCTGTTGTTCGGCCTGGTGGTGATTGCCGTGCCGGAGCAGGCCGGTGCCTGGCTGCTGGCGGCGCAGAACTGGGCGGCCAATACGGTCGGCTGGTATTACATGCTGGCGATGACGCTGTATCTGGTCTTCGTGGTGGTCACCGCCTTGTCCGGCTACGGCAAGATCAAGCTCGGTGCCGACCACGACGAACCCGAATTCAGTTACCTGTCCTGGGCTGGCATGCTGTTCGCCGCCGGCATCAGCATCACGCTATTTTTCTTCTGCGTCTCCGAGCCGTTGACCCACTTGGTGCAGCCGCCCCAGGGCGAGGCCGGTACCGCTGACGCGGCGCGCCAGGCCATGCAGATTCTGTTTCTGCACTGGGGCCTGCACGGTTGGGGCGTGTTCGCCTTCGTCGGCATGGCCCTGGCGTACTTCGCCTATCGGCACAATTTGCCGCTAGCCCTGCGTTCGGCGTTGTACCCGCTGATCGGCAAGCGCATCAACGGCCCCATCGGCTATGCGGTGGACGGTTTCGGCATCATCGCCACGGTGTTCGGTCTCGGCGCGGACATGGGCTTCGGGGTATTGCACCTGAATTCAGGGCTCGATTACCTGTTCGGTGTCGCCCACACCCAATGGATTCAAGTCGGCCTGATCGTGCTGATGATGGGCGCGGCGATCATCGTCGCGGTGGCCGGTGTCGACAAAGGCGTGCGGGTCATGTCCGACATCAACATGTTGTTGGCCTGTGCGTTGCTGTTGTTTGTGCTGTTTGCCGGGCCCACCCAGCATTTGCTCAACACCTTGATCCAGAACATCGGCGATTACCTCGGTGCCTTGCCGATGAAGAGCTTCGACCTTTACGCCTATGACAAACCCAGCGACTGGCTGGGCGGTTGGACGGTGTTCTACTGGGCCTGGTGGATCGCCTGGTCGCCGTTCGTGGGGCTGTTCATCGCGCGGATTTCCCGTGGTCGCACCATCCGCGAATTCGTGTTTGGCGTGCTGCTGATTCCCCTGGGGTTCACCCTGGCGTGGATGTCGATCTTTGGCAACAGCGCCATCGACCAAGTGCTGAACCACGGCATGAGCGCCCTGGGCATGTCGGCCCTGGAAAACCCATCGATGAGCCTTTATCTGCTGTTGGAAACCTACCCATGGAGCAAGACTGTCATCGCAGTCACCGTGTTCATCAGCTTCGTGTTCTTTGTCACGTCCGCCGACTCCGGTACCGTGGTGCTGTCGACGTTGTCGGCCAAGGGCGGCAACCCTGATGAGGACGGGCCGAAATGGCTGCGAGTGTTCTGGGGCGCGATGACCGCCCTGGTGACCAGTGCGTTGCTGTTCTCCGGCAGTATCGATGCCTTGAAGTCGGCGGTGGTGCTGACTTCCTTGCCGTTCTCGCTGATTCTGCTGTTGATGATGTGGGGCCTGCACAAGGCGTTCTACCTGGAATCCCAGAAGCAGATCGCGCAATTGCATTCCCTGGCGCCGGTATCTGGATCGCGCCGGGGCACGGGCGGCTGGCGCCAGCGGTTGAGCCAGGCGGTGCATTTCCCGTCTCGGGATGAGGTGTACCGTTTCCTCGACACCACGGTACGTCCGGCCATTGAAGAAGTGACCGCGGTGTTCGTCGAGAAGGGCCTGACGGTGGTGACCCAGCCAGACCCGGCCAATGACAGCGTCAGCCTGGAGATCGGTCACGGCGAGCAACATCCGTTCATTTACCAGGTGCAGATGCGCGGCTACTTCACGCCATCCTTCGCTCGCGGTGGCATGGGCTCGAAGGAACTCAACAACCGTCGTTACTACCGTGCCGAAGTACACCTGAGCGAAGGCAGCCAGGATTACGACCTGGTGGGCTACACCAAGGAGCAGGTGATCAACGACATTCTCGACCAGTACGAGCGGCACCTGCAGTTCCTGCATCTGGTGCGCTGATCGAAGCCCAAGGATAAAGGTAGCCGAGCAGATCTTCATCTGCACCGCTCTGGCCCCATCGCGAGCAGGCTCGCTCCCACAGGTTTAAGTGATTGCCTTGTGGGAGCGAGCCTGCTCGCGATGGCGGTGTGGCTGGCGACGGAGAATAAAGCCTCAGACCAGGCCGCCGTTGGCCCGCAAGATTTGCCCGTTCACCCAACCAGCGGCGGGGCTCACCAGGAACGCGATGATGCTGGCGATGTCTTCCGGCTGGCCGAGGCGTTCCAAGGGCGGCATCTTGGCGTAGTTCTGGATCTGCTCCTCGCTCTTGCCATGCATGAACAGTTCAGTGGCGACCGGGCCGGGGGCCACGGCATTGACCGTGATCTGGCGGCCGCGCAATTCCTTGGCGAACACCTGGGTCAGCGACTCCACCGCCGCCTTGCTGGCGATGTACACCGAGTAGCCGGGCAGGTTCAGGCCAACGGTGCTGCTGGAAAAATTCACGATCCGGCCACCGTCGTTCAGGCGGGTCGCGGCTTCGCGCAGGGTATTGAAGGTGCCACGGGTGTTGATGGCGAACGTCTGCTCGAACAGCTCGTCGCTGTGCTGCGCCAGGGGCATTACCTGAAGGATGCCGGCGTTGTTGATCAGCACGTCGACCTTGCCCAGTTTCGCTTCGGTTTCATCGAACATCTGCCGCACATCCGCGGCAGAGGACACGTCTGCCTTGACCGCTATGGCCTGGTGGCCGGCCTGGCGCAACTGCACCACCAATTTGGACGCCTCGCTGGCGCTGTTGGCGTAATTGATGACGACGGCAAAACCTTCGCTGGCCAGTTGCTTGGCGATTTCGGCGCCGATGCCGCGGGAGGCGCCGGTCACGATGGCAACTTTCGAGTTTTGAACAGTCATGTGAGGGTTCCTTTGAGAGTGAGGGGTTGTGATTCGTTGAAGCCAGATTCACATGTTTACTCTTGGCGATAAATGCACGAGAGTTGCCTTGACTGTTCAATTTTTTCCAACAATCAGCGCGCGGGATTCAAATGGACCAGGTCAAGGCGATGAGGGTATTTGTCCGCATATACGAACGCAGCAGCTTCACCCTGGCCGCTGAAGACTTGAACATGCCCCGGGCCACGCTGACCCACACGCTCAATCAATTCGAAGCCTGGCTGGGCGTGCGTTTGCTGGAGCGCAGCACTCGCAAGGTGCGCTCGACCCTCGACGGCGAAGCCTACTACCCGCGCTGCGTGCAATTGCTGGCGGAACTCGAAGAAGCCGAGCTGGCGTTTCGCGGCGTGGCGCCCAAGGGCAAACTCAGAGTAGACCTGCATGGCACTCAGGCCAGGTATTTCGTGATCCCGGCGTTGCCGCAATTCATGGCCCGCTACCCCGAAATAGAACTGTTTATCAGCGAGGCGGATCGTTTCGTCGACCTGATTGCCGAGGGCGTCGATTGCGTGTTGCGCTCCGGTGCGCTGACGGACTCGTCATTGATTGGCCGACGTGTCGCCAACCTTCGGCAGATCACCTGTGCCAGCCCCGGTTACCTGCGCCAGTACGGCGAACCGAAAAGCCTCGATGACTTGAAACATCACCGGGCGGTGAATTACGTATCGCGGACCACCGGCAAGCTCTATCCGTTCGAGTTCATGGTCGATGGCGAACTCAAGGAGGTGCCGATCGGGGGGACGTTGTCGGTGTCCGGTGCCGAAATCTACGCCGCCTCGGCCATTGCCGGCCTGGGCTTGATCCAATGCCCGTATTACCGAATGCAAGAGCCGATCCGGCAGGGCCTGATGCAGGAAGTCCTCCCCGCCACCCCACCACCGTCCATGCCGGTCTCGGTGCTTTATCCGCACAACCGACTCATGTCGCCACGGGTGCGGGTGTTCGTGGATTGGGTGGCGGAGGTGTTTGCGCAGGCGCGTTAGTGTGCCCTCCGATTTCCTGGCACTGCAAAACCCTGTGGGAGCGGGCTTGCTCGCGAATGCGTCGGCAAATTCGAAATTTGTGCTGACTGACACACCGCTTTCGCGAGCAAGCCCGCTCCCACACCTGATATGCGAACTTTCAGCCTGACCGAGGCGTCTGTGAAATGTTAGCTTGTGCCACAAGCGTGAGAACAGAGAGCCTTTCGATGACCTACACCGCTGCCGAAAACCGTTACGAGTCCATTCCTTACCGTCGCGTCGGTCGCAGTGGGCTGGTGCTGCCAGCGCTGTCGCTGGGGTTGTGGCACAACTTTGGTGACAGTACGCCCATCGACACCCAGCGCGCCCTGCTGCGCACGGCGTTCGACCTGGGTATCAACCACTTCGACCTGGCGAACAACTACGGCCCGCCGTACGGCAGCGCCGAGATCAATTTCGGTCGACTGCTGCGCGAAGACTTCAAGCAGTACCGCGATGAATTGATCATCTCCAGCAAGGCCGGTTGGGACATGTGGCCGGGGCCTTACGGTCAGGGCGGTGGCTCGCGCAAATACGTGCTCGCCAGCCTTGACCAGAGCCTGCAACGCCTGGGGCTCGACTACGTGGATATCTTCTATTCCCACCGCTTTGACCCCGATACGCCACTGGAAGAAACCGCCAGTGCGCTGGCCACCGCAGTGCAGCAGGGCAAGGCGTTGTACATTGGCATCTCCTCGTATTCCGGGGTGAAGACCCGGGAAATGGCGGCGCTGCTCAAGGAGTGGAAAGTCCCGCTGCTGATCCACCAGCCGGCCTACAACCTGCTCAACCGCTGGGTGGAGAAAGACCTGCTGGACGCCACCGACGAACTGGGTACCGGTGTGATCGCCTTCACGCCACTGGCCCAGGGCCTGCTGACCGACAAGTACCTCAAGGGCGTTCCGGCCGATGCGCGGGTGAACCGTCCGGGCGGCGGCTCGTTGCAGGCTTCGCACCTGTCGGAGGAGAACATCGCCCACGTGCGCGCGCTCAATGAGATCGCCCAGCGGCGCGGGCAGAGCCTGGCGCAAATGGCCCTGGCCTGGACCCTGCGTGATCCCCGGGTCACCTCCGCCCTGATCGGCGCCAGCCGGCCGGAGCAAATCATCGAGAACGTCGGGGCACTGAAGAACCTGAGCTTTAGCGCCGAAGAACTGGCCGAAATCGACCGGTTTGCCCAGGAAGGCGGGATCAATCTTTGGGAGAAACCTTCGTCGGCGGAGTAACCACCTCTGCAAGTACGGTGAACACAAAACCCTGTGGCGAGGGGATTTATCCCCGTTGGGCTGCGAAACAACCCCAAACCTGAGCACGCGGTGTATCAGGTGGAATCGAGTTATCTGTTTTGGGGCTGCTGTGCAGCCCAACGGGGATAAATCCCCTCGCCACAAGAGCAATTCAGATTCAGTGCCTCACCTGAAAAACGGCACATCCCCCAACACCGTCGCCCGGTGCATCACCCGCCGGGCCGGGCAATAGTCGTCCACGGCGAAATGCTGGGTGACGCGGTTGTCCCAGAACGCCACATCGTTGACCTGCCAACGCCAGCGCAGGGTGAATTCCGGGCGGGTGGCGTGGGCGAACAGCAGTTTCAGGATCACCTCGCTTTCGCTTTCCGATAGCTCGTTGATCCTTGTCGTGAAGCCTTCATTGACGAACAGCGACCGACGCCCACTCACCGGGTGGGTGCGGATCACCGGATGGGACAGCGGCGGGTTTTTCCGCCGTGCTTCTTCCCAGCGCGCCAGGTCTTCGGCGCTGTTGCCAAAACGCTCCAAGGGAAACGAGCGGGTGAAGTCGTGGGTCGCCGTCAGGCCTTCCAGTAAGCGCTTCAACGGCGCCGACAAGGCTTCGTAAGCCGCGATGCCACTGGCCCACAACGTATCGCCGCCAAACGCCGGCAGCAGTTTGGCGCTGAGCACCGCGCCCATCGCGGGCGTCGGGAGAAAGGTTACGTCGGTGTGCCACACGGCGTTGTCGCGAACATCGGTGACGGCAGTGTCGAGCACCAGGACTTGCGGCTGCTCCGGTATGTTGGGGTAGATCGGATGAATGTGCAGGTCGCCAAAATATCCGGCGAATCGCGCTTGCTGCGTCGGCTCGATGGGCTGGTCGCGAAAGAACAGCACCTGATGCTCAAGCAGGGCCTGCTCGATGACGTCGCGATTTTCCGGGCTCAAGGGCTGGCTGATGTCGATCCCGCTGATCTGCGCGCCAAGGGCGATGCTCAAAGGAGTAATGGTCGGGCGGCTCATTGTCGTGTTCTCGCAGTGGGGGCGCCGAATGGTCGGCGTGGTCATTGGCTATCAATGGGTCTGGCCGTGCCACGGCACCAGTTTGCGTTGCAGGGCGCGCAAGCCCATTTCCATGGCGAAGGCGATCAGTGCGATCACCAGGATCCCCAGCACCACCACATCGGTGACCAGGAACTGCGCCGCTGACTGAACCATGAACCCCAGGCCGCTGGTGGCGGCAATCAGCTCGGCGGCCACCAGGGTCGACCAACCCACGCCCAGGCCAATGCGAATGCCGGTGAGAATGTCCGGCAAGGCACTGGGCACGATCACATGGCGAATCAACTGGGCCCGCGTGGCGCCCAACGATTGTGCCGCGCGCAACTTGGCCCGGTCGACGGTGCGCACACCCGTGGCGGTGGCGATGGCGATCGGGGCGAAGATTGCCAGGTAGATCAACAGCACCTTCGATAACTCACCGATGCCGCACCAGATCACGATCAACGGCAGATATGCCAACGGTGGAATCGGCCGGTAGAACTCGATCAACGGATCGAGCACGCCGCGAGCGATGCGGTTGGCACCAATGGCGATGCCCACTGGCACCGCTGTCAGTACCGCGAACAACAGGCCCAGGCCGATGCGTTCAAGGCTGGCGGCCAAGTGTTGCCAGAGGGTGGAGTCCATGTAGCCGCTGGTCGCCAGCAGCCAGCCCTTTTGCAGCACGGCAGACGGCGAGGGCAGGAACAGCGGTTCGATCAGGCCACTGGCCGTGACGGCCCACCAGACCGCCAGCAGTGCGATCAGGGTCAAGCCGCTGATCCAACGTGTGCTCAGGTTGGGGCTCGGGCCGATGGCCGAGCGCTGGGGCGCCGCGTCACTGACCACGGCTGGAATTTCGTAGCTGCTCATCATGCGCTCTCCTGTGGTCGAGTGGCGCTGCGTTGGGCGAACACCTTGGCGAGTACATGCTCGCGGGTTTCGATAAAGCGCGGGTCGGACTTGATCGATCGCGCCGACTCCCCGGCCCCGTAGCGCTGGCCGAAATCCAGGCTCAGGCGCTCGACGACTTGCCCCGGGTTTGGCGCCAACAGGATCAAGTCGGTAGCGAGGAACACGGCCTCTTCAATGTCATGGGTAATCA
This sequence comes from Pseudomonas sp. 43mfcvi1.1, assembly GCF_900115935.1. Taxonomy (NCBI): domain Bacteria; kingdom Pseudomonadati; phylum Pseudomonadota; class Gammaproteobacteria; order Pseudomonadales; family Pseudomonadaceae; genus Pseudomonas; species Pseudomonas sp. 43mfcvi1.1. Next base: position 90,187 of record NZ_UETT01000002.1, read on the forward strand.
GGAACACCGGCTTGGCGGTGCGCTGCCAGACTTGTAGCAACAGTTCCTGCATCTGCTCGCGGGTGAAAGCGTCCAGCGCGCCGAAAGGCTCGTCCATCAACAGCACGCGCGGGTCGGCCGCCAATGCCCGGGCCAGGCCAACACGCTGCTTCTGGCCGCCGGAGAGCTGCCAGACGCGGCGTTGCTCGAAACCGGCCAGGTCCACCAGGGCAAGCATTTCCCGGGCCCGGGCTTCGCGCTTTTGCTTGGCAACCCCGGCCAGTTCCAGGCCGAACCCAACGTTGGCCAGCACGTCCTGCCAAGGCAGCAGCGCATCGTCCTGGAACACCACGCCGCGTTCGGCACTCGGCCCCTTGACCGGTACGCCGTCCAGGGTGATCTGCCCGGCGCTGGGTTCGACGAACCCGGCAATCAGGTTCAACAGCGAAGTCTTGCCACTGCCGGACGGGCCGAGGGCAACCAGCAGTTGCCGGGGCCCCAGGGTCAGGGAAATATCCGCCAGCACAGGTTCCGCCGCGCCGGGGTACTGTGCGCTGATGCGCTCCAGTTGTAGCAAGGCCATCGCGTGTCTCCCTTTTTCCAATCAGCGAGTGATGTATTTGGCGCTGACGTAAGGCGCGTAGTCCGGCAGCACGGCTTCGACCTTGCCTTGTTCTTTCAGGAACGCCGCGGTGTCGGTGATGGCTTGGGTGGTTGGTGCGCCGAGGCTCACGACCTGATCGGCCGCCAGGGGAAAGACGTTGCCTTGCAGCAATAGCGGAATGTCGCTGGCCTTGGCGCCGGAGAGCTTCACCAGTTTGTCGACGTTGGACACATCGGCCAGCCAGGCTTGTGGATCCTTGCGGTACTGGGCGTAGGCATCCAGGGTGACTTTGGCGAAAGCGGTGACGATTTCAGGATGCTTCTGGGCGAAGTCCTTGCGCACGATCCAGGCGTCGAAGGTCGGTGCGCCGAACTTGGCCAGTTCCGCAGACGTGATCAGCACCTTGCCGTTCTCCTTGGCCACGCCCAAGGCTGGATCCCAGACGTAGGTAGCGTCGATGTCGCCGCGCTTCCAGGCCGCGATGATGGCCGGTGGCGCGAGGTTGAGGACGGTGACTTTCGACGGGTCGATGTTCCAGTGCTTCAACGCGGCGAGCAGGCTGTAATGGCCGGTGGAGACGAACGGCACGGCGATCTTCTTGCCGATCAGGTCTTGTGGGGTTTTGATCCCGGAACCGTCGCGAACCACCAAGGCCTCGGCGCCGATCTGGGTGGCGATGAGGAAGGTTTCCACCGGGACCTTGCGGGTGATGGCCGCGGTCAACGGGCTGGAGCCGAGGTAGCCGATCTGCACGTCGCCCGAGGCGATGGCGGTGATGACATCGGCACCGTTGTCGAACTTGCGCCAGTCGATCTTGGCTTGGGTGGCTTTTTCATAGGCGCCATCGGCCTGGGCGACTTTGGCCGGGTCGACGGTGGTCTGGTAGGCAACGGTCAGGTCGGCTGCCTGGGCAAAAAAACTGGTGACGGCCAGGGAGGCGGCCGCGAGAAGGCGAAGGGGGAAACGCAAAGTCATGGGAAAGCTCCTCAACAGGCCGCCGGATGTTCGGCGTTGGAGGAGACTAAATGATCTAAGAATTCAAAAATAAATAACTTTTTCGAATGAGCTTATTTTCGAAAAAATCTATAAGCCACACTGGAAACCCTTGTGGCGAGGGAGCTTGCTCCCGCTCGGCTGCGCAGCAGCCGTAAAAGGGGCCTGCTTCGCAGTCCAGCGGGAGCAAGCTCCCTCGCCACAAAAAGCGTCCTGATCAAAGAGGGATCAGTTACTGATCGCCAGAATGCTCGCTTGATACGAACCCACGAACACATCGAAATCCCCCACTTCGTTCTGCTCCAGTTCAGTTTGTTGAACCAGGGATTCCCGGGCGGCGTCTTCGAACGCTGTCTGCTCCTGGGCTGGTAACGGCTCGGCGCGGAAGAATTCGGCGTGGACCTTGCTTTGGCGCAGGGAGAACTGGGCAAAGCTTTCCTGATGCTCGGCCATGGCGGCCAGCACTTGGGCGGAAGGTGTCAGGGACGGATCACGGACCTTCGCCAGTTGCGCGTCCAAGGCCTGGCGGTGGGCGTCGCCACCGTGGCTCTGGTCGAGCAGCGAGGCCAGCGGGGCGATTTTTTCCAGCAGTTCGACGGCCCAGGCCTGCATGTCTACTGCTTGGCCTTGTCGCTGCAATTGCAGGCCTGGCTTGCGACCTTCCTTGACTACCGTGAGGAAGTTGCTCGTGGCGTTGCCGCATTCGTTGTTTTCCAGCTGCGGGCTGTCATTGAGGCCGCAATACAGCAGGAACGCATCGAGGAAGCGCGATTCGGTGAGGTCGATGCCCATCGGCAGGAACGGGTTGATGTCCAGGCAGCGCACTTCGACGTACTGGATACCCCGGGCCATCAAGGCCTGGATCGGCCGCTCGCCGGTGTAGGTCACGCGTTTGGGGCGGATGTTGGAGTAGTACTCGTTTTCGATCTGCAGGATGTTGGTATTGAGCTGCACCCACTCGCCGTTCTGGTGAGTGCCGACTTCGACGTAGGGCGCGTAGGGTGTCGCCACCGCTTTGCGCAGGCTGTCGGTGTAGCTCGTCAGGTCGTTGTAGCAAGGCGTGAGGCCGGCCTGGGCGTTGCTCTGGTAACCCAGGTCGCTCATGCGCAGGCTGGTGGCATAGGGCAGGTACAAGGTGTCCGGGTCCAATTGCTCCAATTGGTGCGGGCGACCTCGCAGGAAACCAGCGTCCAGGGCCGGCGAGGCACCGAACAGGTACATCAGCAACCAGCTGTAGCGGCGGAAATTACGGATCAGCGCGATGTAGGACGAAGACTGGAAATCACGGTCGCTCACGTCGGCGGCTTCGTTCTGCCGAAGCAGCGGCCAGAGCTTTTCCGGCAGGGAAAAGTTGTAGTGGATTCCGGCAATGCATTGCATGGTCTTGCCATAGCGCAGGGCCAGGCCCTTGCGGTAGACGTACTTGAGCCGACCGATATTCGAGGTGCCGTAGTAGGCGATCGGGATGTCTTTCTCTTCCGGCAGCGGGCACGGCATCGAAGGACTCCACAGGTACTCGTCACCGAGTTTGCTGTAGGCAAACCGGTGGATCTTGTCGAGGCTGCGCAGGGTATCGGCCGGGTCGGCCAGGGCCGGGGTGATGAACTCCAGCAGCGACTCGGAATAGTCGGTGGTGATCTGTTCGTTGGTCAGTGCCGAACCCAGGGCCTTGGGATGCGGGGTCTGTGCCAGGTGGCCATCGTCCGTGACGCGCAGGCATTCACGCTCGATGCCGTGCAGGCATTGTTCGAGCAGGGAGAGGTTGGCGCGCTCGCCGAGCAGGGCCAGGCGGCGGTTTAAAAGGTCGCTCAAGTTGAATTCCTTCACGCGTCAGTCGCCCCAATATGGGGGTGGGCAAGACGGTCTACAAGGGTGAAGTTAAAACTGGCGTTTTCGCCTGGTTTTCATGCGGCCAAGGACAAGTCACCTCAACCCTCTGTGGGAACGAGCCTGCTCGCGATAGCGGTGGAGCAGTCAATATCGGGCTGACTGACATACCGCTATCGCGAGCAGGCTCGCTCCCACAAGGGGTATCGATACCGCATTCGTGGCGTCGAAATTAACTCAAATCGATGACGGTGAGCTATAGGACAGCGAACGTGCCTTGCGCTTTTGCGACCAGCTTGTCGCCTTGCATCACCTCGGCCTCGACCACCAGTGTGCGCCGGCCGGGGTGGATGACCCGGGCGGTGCACAACACTTCGCCGTCGGACACGGCGCGAATGTAATTGATCTTGCATTCGATGGTGGCGCTCTGCTGGTCAAAGCCGTGGACGCTGGAGCAGGCCAGGCCCATGGCGATGTCCACCAGGCTGAACAGCGCGCCGCCATGCAGCTTGTTGCCACGGTTGCGCAACGGCGGCTCGAGGCCCAGGGCGACTTGCGCCACCCCGTCCCCCAGGCTGTGCAGACGGCAGCCGAGCAGCTTGAAAAACGCGCTTTCCACCAACCCGGCCGGCACGTCCATCAGCGTTTCTTCAACTGCTTGGCGTTGGCGAACAACGAAGCCATGGCGTTGTTCGTCGGGGCCGCGGTGGCGGTTTCCTTGCGCGGCGCGGTGTTTTGCGACTGACGAGGTGTCGAGCCAGGGCGTGCACCGCGGGCACCGTCGACTTTCTCGCCGGGCGTGTCGCTCATGCGCATCGACAGGCCGACGCGTTTGCGCGGGATGTCGACTTCCATGACCTTCACTTTCACTACATCACCGGCCTTCACGGCTTCGCGCGGGTCCTTGATGAACTTCTCCGACAGGGCCGAGATGTGCACCAGACCGTCCTGGTGCACGCCGATGTCGACGAAGGCACCGAAGTTGGTGACGTTGGTCACCACGCCTTCGAGGATCATGCCTGGTTGCAGGTCCTTGAGGTCTTCGACACCGTCCTGGAACTCGGCGGTCTTGAACTCGGGACGTGGGTCACGGCCGGGTTTCTCCAGTTCCTGAAGGATGTCGGTCACGGTGGGCAGGCCGAAGGTTTCGTCGGTGAATTTCTTCGGATCCAGGCGCTTGAGGAACGCGGCGTCGCCGATCAGCGAACGAATGTCGCGGTCGGTCTGGGCGGCGATGCGTTGCACCAGCGGGTAGGCTTCAGGGTGAACGGCCGAAGAGTCCAGCGGGTTGTCACCGTTCATGACACGTAGGAAACCGGCAGCCTGCTCGAAGGTTTTTTCTCCCAGACGCGGGACTTTCTTCAACGCCGCGCGGGTCTTGAACGCGCCATGTTCGTCACGGTGGGTGACGATGTTCTGCGCCAGTGTGGCATTGAGGCCCGAAATACGCGCCAACAGCGCCACCGAAGCGGTGTTCACGTCCACGCCCACGGCGTTCACGCAATCCTCCACCACGGCGTCCAGGCCACGAGCCAGTTTCAACTGGGAAACGTCGTGCTGGTACTGGCCGACACCGATGGATTTCGGATCGATCTTCACCAACTCCGCCAGCGGATCCTGCAGGCGTCGGGCGATGGACACCGCGCCACGGATCGAGACGTCCAGGTCCGGGAATTCCTTGGAGGCCAGTTCCGACGCCGAATAAACCGAAGCGCCGGCCTCGGAGACCATGACTTTGGTCATCTTCATGGCTGGGTATTTCTTGATCAGCTCGGCGGCCAGTTTGTCGGTCTCGCGGCTGGCGGTGCCGTTGCCGATGGCGATCAGGTCCACCGAATGCTTGGCGCACAGGGCGGCGAGCACGGCGAGGGTCTGGTCCCATTTGTTGTGTGGCACGTGCGGGTAAACCGTCGCGTGGTCCAGCAGTTTGCCGGTGGAGTCCACCACCGCCACCTTGCAACCGGTACGCAGGCCCGGGTCCAGGCCGAGGGTGGCACGCGGGCCGGCCGGAGCGGCCAGCAGCAGGTCGTGCAGGTTGTGGGCGAAGACGTTGATCGCCTCGGTCTCGGCGTTGTCGCGCAACTCGCCCAGCAGGTCGGTTTCCAGGTGGGTGTAAAGCTTGACCTTCCAGGTCCAGCGCACCACCTCGGCCAACCATTTGTCGGCGGCGCGGTTCTGGTTCTGGATGCCGAATTGCTGGCCGATCATGCCTTCACATGGGTGCATGGTGCCGGGCAGTTCTTCTCCGACCTTCAGTGCGGAACTGAGAATGCCTTCGTTGCGGCCCCGGAAAATCGCCAGTGCGCGGTGTGATGGCATGCTCTTGAGCGGTTCGTCGTGTTCGAAGTAGTCGCGGAACTTCGCGCCTTCCTCTTCCTTGCCGGCGATCACCCGGGCGCTGAGGATAGCTTCCTGTTTGAGGAAATTGCGCAGTTTTTCCAACAGGTTGGCGTCTTCGGCGAAACGCTCCATGAGGATGTACTTGGCGCCTTCCAGCGCCGCTTTTACGTCCGCCACGCCTTTTTCGGCATCGACGAAGCGCGCAGCTTCGGTTTCCGGGGTCAGGTTCGGGTCGTTGAACAGGCCGTCGGCCAACTCGCCGAGTCCGGCCTCCAGGGCGATCTGGCCCTTGGTGCGGCGTTTTTGCTTGTAGGGCAGGTACAAGTCTTCGAGGCGGGTCTTGGTGTCGGCCAGCTTGATGTCGCGCTCAAGTTGCGGAGTCAGCTTGCCCTGCTCCTGGATGCTGGCCAGGATGCTGATACGCCGTTCGTCGAGTTCTCGCAGGTAGCGCAAGCGCTCTTCCAGATGCCGCAATTGGGTGTCATCGAGGCTGCCGGTCACTTCTTTCCGGTAACGGGCGATGAAAGGCACCGTGGAGCCTTCATCGAGTAGCGCGACGGCCGCTTCGACCTGTTGTGGGCGTACACCGAGTTCCTCGGCGATGCGGCTGTTGATGCTGTCCATAAAACCACCTGACAAATTGTGAAATCAGGCTCGCCACCGCAGAAGCCGGGCTCGGCGAGACTGGTTGAGCGGCCTGGCATGCGCCGCTGCCTGGGTCAAAAGGCTGCCTGTTGACCCGCGAAATTCAAAAAGTGCTGCCTGGCCAAGGAGAAAAGATGGCATCCCGGGGGTCACGATCCGACATTCCCAGGCACAAAAGGCCGCGCATTATAACCAGCGTTGCGCCTTGAGGGGGGGACATGGTCTGTAGGCTCGATACCCGGATTGGTGGAGATAGAGGAAAAATCTGCTAACAATGCACACGGTGCGTATAACGGCAGCTAGGCCATAATGCGCGCCGAGATCAAAGGAGCTTCCTATGAGCAGCACTGCACAAACTGCTGAAGGCGAAAAAATTCTTATCGTTGACGACGATCCGGGGCTGAGCAGCCTGCTGGAACGTTTTTTCGTCAGCAAGGGCTACCGCGCCCGCACCGTACCGAACACCGAGCAGATGGATCGACTGCTGGCCCGTGAAGTTTTCAACCTGGTGGTGCTCGACCTGATGCTGCCCGGTGAAGACGGCCTGACAGCCTGCCGCCGCCTGCGTGGCGCCAACAACCAGATCCCGATCATCATGCTCACCGCCAAGGGCGACGAGCTGAGCCGTATCAAGGGCCTTGAACTGGGCGCCGACGATTACCTGGCCAAGCCGTTCAACCCCGACGAGCTGATGGCCCGCGTCAAGGCGGTGCTGCGTCGTCAGTCGGCGCCGGTACCTGGCGCGCCGGGCAGCGAAGACGAAAGCGTGACCTTCGGCGACTATGAGCTGTCCCTGGCCACTCGTGAGCTCAAGCGCGGCGATGAGGTGCACATGCTCACCACGGGTGAGTTCGCCGTGCTCAAGGCCCTGGTGATGAACGCCCGCCAGCCGCTGACCCGCGACAAACTGATGAACCTGGCTCGTGGTCGTGAATGGGATGCGCTGGAGCGCTCCATCGACGTGCAGATTTCCCGCCTGCGCCGGATGATCGAGCCTGATCCTTCCAAGCCGCGGTATATCCAGACGGTCTGGGGCGTGGGCTACGTGTTCGTGCCGGATGGCGCCGCCAGCAAGTGATCGGCGATTTGTAGGAGCGGGTGGCCTGGAGGGTTGAAATGTCTTCTTCCAGGCGACTCGCGGTCTGTCATGTGCGAGCATCGCTCGCTCCTGCAAGTGTGTAGCGGTTATTCATGAAAACCCCCGTTTGGTTCCCCCAGAGCTTCTTCTCCCGCACCCTCTGGCTGGTGCTGATCGTCGTGCTCTTCTCCAAGGCACTGACGCTGGTGTACCTGCTGATGAACGAAGACGTGCTCGTGGACCGGCAGTACAGCCACGGCGTGGCCCTGACCCTGCGGGCTTATTGGGCGGCGGATGAAACCAACCGAGCGAAAATAGCCGAGGCGGCGACGCTGATCCGCGTCGTCGGCGCCGGTGTGCCGGAGGGTGAGCAGCACTGGCCCTACAGCGAAATCTATCAACGCCAGATGCAGGCCGAACTGGGCGCCGATACCGAGGTGCGATTGCGCATGCACTCGCCGCCGGCGCTTTGGGTGCGGGCTCCGAGCCTGGGGGATGGCTGGCTGAAAGTGCCGCTGTACCCGCATCCGCTGCGCGGCCAGAAAATCTGGAATGTGCTTGGCTGGTTCCTGGCCATCGGCCTGTTGTCGACGGCATCGGCCTGGATCTTCGTCAGCCAGCTCAACCAACCGTTGAAACGCCTGGTCTACGCGGCCCGCCAACTGGGCCAGGGCCGCAGCGTGCGGCTGCCCATCAGCGATACACCCAGCGAGATGACCGAGGTCTATCGCGCCTTCAACCAGATGGCCGAAGACGTCGAGCAAGCCGGGCGGGAACGTGAACTGATGCTCGCTGGCGTATCCCATGACCTGCGCACTCCGCTGACCCGGCTACGGTTGTCGCTGGAGTTGATGGGCGAGCACACCGACCTGACCGACGAGATGGTTCGCGACATCGAGGATATGGACGCGATTCTCGACCAGTTCCTGGCGTTCATTCGCGACGGTCGTGACGAGTCGGTGGAAGAGGTGGATCTCAGTGAGTTGGTGCGGGAAGTGGCCGCGCCCTATAACCAGAACGATGAGAAAGTGCACCTGCGCCTGGAACCGATCCAGCCGTTCCCGTTGCGCCGTGTGTCGATGAAGCGTTTGCTGAACAACCTGATCGGCAACGCCCTGAACCATGCTGGCACCGGCGTTGAAGTGGCGGCCTATGTCTCCGGTGACACCAGCGCGCCTTACGTGGTGTTGAGTGTCATGGACCGTGGTGCTGGTATCGATCCCTCGGAGCTGGAAGCCATCTTCAACCCCTTCACTCGCGGCGACCGCGCCCGGGGCGGCAAGGGCACGGGGTTGGGCCTGGCCATCGTCAAGCGCATCGCCTCGATGCACGGCGGCAATGTCGAACTGCGCAACCGCGTTGGCGGCGGGCTGGAAGCGCGGGTGCGCTTGCCGTTGGGGTTGATGCTGCCGCGGGATGCGGTGTAGCCATCCCAGTCTGGCTGAGACCCGTGGAGGAGCCTGTGGGAGCGAGCCTGCTCGCGATGGCGGTATATCAGTCACATCGATGCTGACGGACCCACCGCTATCGCGAGCAGGCTCGCTCCCACAGTTGTTGTTCTGACTTAGCCTTTACCCTTGGTCCGGGTCATGTTCGGCCCGCCATTCTTTTCCAGGTGCTCGATGATGATCCCCGCCACGTTCTTGCTCGTGGTGGTCTCGATGCCTTCCAGGCCCGGCGAGGAGTTGACCTCCATCACCAGCGGTCCGTGGTTGGAACGCAGGATATCCACGCCTGCCACCGCCAGGCCCATGACTTTTGCCGCGCGCAGGGCGGTCATGCGCTCTTCCGGGGTGATCTTGATCAAGCTGGCACTGCCACCGCGATGCAGGTTGGAGCGGAACTCACCGGGCTTGGCCTGGCGTTTCATCGAGGCAATGACTTTGTCGCCGACCACGAAACAGCGGATGTCCGCGCCACCGGCTTCCTTGATGTACTCCTGGACCATGATGTTTTGCTTCAGGCCCATGAACGCTTCGATCACCGACTCCGCCGCCGTTGCGGTTTCACACAGGACCACGCCAATGCCCTGGGTGCCTTCCAGCACCTTGATCACCAGTGGTGCGCCGTTGACCATCGCAATCAGGTCGGGGATGTCGTCGGGAGAGTGGGCAAAACCGGTGACCGGCAGGCCGATCCCGCGTCGTGACAGCAACTGCAGCGAGCGCAGCTTGTCCCGGGAACGGGCGATGGCCACCGACTCGTTGAGGGGAAACACGCCCATCATTTCGAACTGGCGCAACACCGCGCAGCCATAGAACGTTACCGATGCGCCGATGCGCGGGATCACCGCATCGAACCCTTCCAGCGGCTTGCCACGGTAATGGATCTGCGGCTTGTGGCTGGCAATGTTCATGTAGGCGCGCAGGGTATCGATCACCACCATTTCATGGCCTCGTTCGGTTCCGGCTTCAACCAGTCGACGAGTGGAATACAGACGCGGATTACGCGACAGCACAGCGATCTTCATGCAACACCTGTGGCAGAGGTAGTGGACACCGGGAATGCCGGCTTGTCTTGAACGTATTTGGTACCCGGATTGACCACCAGTTGGCCGTCGATCAAGGCTTTGGAACCCAGTAACAGGCGATATCGCATGGATTTTCGGCAGGCAAGGGTGAATTCGACTCGCCAGATCCGGTCACCCAGCGCCAACGTGGTGCTGATCACGTAGCGGACCTGAGCGTGGCCGTTGGAACTCTTTATGGTCTTGCGGGCCACCAGCGGAGCTTCGCAGCGACGATGGCGCAACTGCACCACGGTGCCGAGGTGCGCAGTGAAGCGAACCCACTTTTCGCCATCGCGCTCGAACGGCTCGATGTCGGTGGCATGCAGGCTGGAAGTGCTGGCACCGGTGTCGATTTTTGCCCGCAGGCCCACGACTCCCAGATCCGGGAGCGCCACCCACTCGCGCAGACCGACAACGGTCAAATGGTCAAAAGTCTTCAATAAAAAAACCTGCGATCAGTACATCGGATCGTGGACTCCGCGAATCGCGGTATTCACGCAGAATAATCACAAAATGGCGACAGTTATCTACGCACTTGTTTGTGCTTGTAACCGATTCCGACCCAAGGGATGCGTATGGCGTCGGTTTTGGCGGGCATTCTATCTGTCGCGTCGGATTCGTGCGCCCGACAAAAACGGTAGTACAGTTCCGGCTATTGGCAGAAAGAGGAATGGCAGTGGCACAAAAAAACGCAGAGGACGACAAGGTCCGTCTCGATAAATGGTTGTGGGCGGCGCGCTTCTACAAGACGCGGGCCCTGGCCAAGACCGCCATCGAAAGCGGCAAGGTTCATCACCGGGGAGAGCGTTGCAAGCCGGGCAAGGAACCACGTATCGGCGACGAATTTGTCATCCGCACCGGGTTCGATGAAAAGACCGTGGTGGTCGAGGCCCTGTCGATCGTGCGTCGCGGCGCACCTGAGGCACAGGCCCTGTATCGCGAAACCGAAGCCAGCATCGCCAAGCGCGAAGCCGCCGCCGCGCAACGCAAGGCCGGCGCCCTGGGCGTCAGCACCGATGGCAAACCGAGCAAGAAGCAGCGCCGGGACCTGTTCAAGTTTCATGGCAGCAATAGCGAATAAAGCACTGGCCATTTGAGGTCAGAGTACCCGTGGCGAGGGAGCTTGCTCCCGCTCGGTTGCGCAGCGACCGTAAGATTTTGGGGCCGCTGCGCAGCCCAGCGGGAGCAAGCTCCCTCGCCACAGTGTGTCAGGCCCACACATTCAGATGAGTTGGCAGCGCCTTCCCGTCAGGCCAGCCCAAGCCTTGCTTGGAACCCACCCCGAATGCCCATAAAATGCCCGCTATCATTTGTCATCACCGCAGATACCAGACCCTATGACTGATTTACCGGATACCGACTACACCCAACGTTTCATCTTCGATGACAGCGACGCCCGTGGCGAGCTGGTGGCGTTGGAGCGTAGCTACGCCGAAGTCCTCGCCAAGCACCCCTATCCGGAGCCGGTCGCGCAACTGCTCGGCGAGCTGATAGCGGCTGCGGCGCTGCTGGTGGGCACCTTGAAGTTCGATGGCTTGCTGATTCTCCAGGCACGTTCCGAAGGGCCGGTCCCGCTGCTGATGATCGAATGTTCCAGCGAACGTGAGATCCGTGGCCTGGCCCGTTACCACGCCGAGCAGATCGCGCCCGACGCGACCCTGGCCGACATGATGCCCAATGGCGTACTGGCCCTGACGGTCGACCCGACCCATGGCAAGCGTTACCAGGGCATCGTCGATCTCGACGGCGCGACCCTGGCTGAATGTTTCACCAACTACTTCGTCATGTCCCAGCAGACCAATACCCGCTTCTGGCTCTACGCCGACGGGCGGCGCGCTCGCGGTTTGCTGCTGCAACAACTACCCGCCGATCGCCTGCGCGACCCGGAAGAACGTGACGCCAGTTGGCAGCACATTACCGCTCTGGCCAGCACCCTGAGCGCCGATGAGCTGCTGGGCCTGGACAACGAAACCGTGCTGCATCGCCTCTATCACGAGGAGCAGGTACGCCTGTTCGACGGCCAGCCGTTGCGCTTCGAATGCAGCTGCTCCCGTGAACGTTCCGGCAATGCGCTGGTCAGTCTGGGTCTGGAAGATGCGCAGCAACTGGTGATCGAGCATGGCGGCGCCATCGAGATCGATTGCCAGTTTTGCAACGAGCGCTACCTGTTCGACGCGGCGGACATCGCTCAATTGTTCGCCGGTGCGGGTGTCGACACACCGTCAGATACTCGTCACTAAAACGATTCAGCGCAGGTAAATCTCCTGGCAAACGCCGGATTTACGCCGTACTGACCGGAGGGCCCTACTTTTTTTGGGCTTTTCTGGCATAATCCGGCCCACTTTTTTCGGGTAGTAGTGCGCGACTTCCTACTACAAAACGTTTGGAGCACTCGGCCACGGGCCGACGGGGAATCTCATGACGCAAGCCAATAACGCCGTGTACACCGATCTGAGTGTCGATGATCTGGTCAAAGAAGCCCTGAATCGCGGTGAAGGCGAGCTTGCCGATACTGGCGCTCTGGTTGTTCGTACCGGTCATCGTACCGGTCGCTCGCCAGTCGACCGTTTCATCGTAGAAGAGCCAACCACCCAGGACGCCATCGCCTGGGGCCCGATCAACCGCAAGTTCCCGGCCGACAAGTTCGATGCCCTGTGGAACCGCGTCGAAGCCTACCTGGGCGAGCGCGAGCGTTTCGTCTCCCACGTGCATGTAGGTTCCGATCCTGCGCACTACCTGCCGGTCAAGATGACCACCGAAACCGCCTGGCACAACCTGTTCGGCCGTTGCCTGTTCATCAACCCCGAGCAGTACAACGCCGGTGGCAAGGACGAGTGGCAGATCCTCAACGCACCGAACTTCGTTTGCGAGCCTGAGCGCGACGGCACCAATTCCGACGGCACCGTGATCATCAACTTCGCGGCCAAGAAAGTGCTGATCGCCGGCATGCGCTACGCCGGTGAAATGAAAAAAGCCCTGTTCTCCGTGCAGAACTTCCTGCTGCCGGCTGTTGACGTGCTGCCGATGCACTGCGCCGCCAACATGGGCGAAGAGGGTGATGTGACCCTGTTCTTCGGCCTGTCGGGCACTGGCAAGACCACTCTGTCCGCCGATGAAAGCCGTTACCTGATCGGTGACGATGAACACGGTTGGGGCGTGGGCGTGGTTTTCAACATCGAAGGCGGCTGCTATGCCAAGTGCATCGACCTGTCCGAGAAAAACGAGCCGGTGATCTGGAAGGCCATCCAGCACGGCGCCGTACTGGAAAACGTCGTCCTGGACCCGGTCACCAAGAAAGCCGACTACGCCGACGACAGCCTGACCCAGAACAGCCGCGCTGCTTACCCACGTGAGCTGATCGAAAAACGCGCGCCGAAAAACCTCGGTGGCGAGCCAAACGCCGTGATCTTCCTGACCTGCGACCTGACCGGCGTACTGCCGCCAGTCTCGATCCTCAGCGAAGAACAAGCCGCCTACCACTTCCTGTCCGGCTACACCGCACTGGTGGGCTCGACCGAAATGGGCTCGGGCAGCGGCATCAAGTCGACTTTCTCCACCTGCTTCGGCGCTCCGTTCTTCCCGCGCCCTGCCGGTGAGTACGCGGAACTGCTGATCAAGCGTATCCGTGGCTTCGGCTCCAAGGTCTACCTGGTCAACACTGGCTGGACCGGTGGCGGCTATGGCGTTGGCAAGCGCTTCAACATCCCGACCACCCGTGCGGTGATCGCGGCGATCCAGAGCGGCGCGCTGATCGGTGTTGAAACCGAACACCTGGACATCATCAACCTGGACGTGCCACTGGCTGTACCGGGCGTCGAGACTGGCCTGTTGAACCCGCGCAACACCTGGGCCGACAAAGCTGCCTACGACGAAGCGGCCAAGGCATTGGCCGGCCTGTTCATCGAGAACTTCAAGAAGTTCGACGTGAGCGACGCGATCAAGGCGGCAGGTCCGCAGTTGTAAGGTTTGGTTGGTGAATGAAAAACCGCCCTTCATGGGCGGTTTTTTTATGGCCGGCTATTTACTCGTACATGGTATGGAAGCTGCCATTATTCCTGCTGAAATCGGGCCAAGCAGTGCCACTTGAGACCGCCCGGTTAGCTAAGCTGCTTCCACTTCCCGCGTATCCCATCGTTGTGCCTTGATCGCCTTGTAAAGCATGCCGATGGTTAACGGTATCTTGTTGCCACGGCCCTTGGCCCTGCGCTTTTGAAACACATCAAACCCTTCAGGCTGAAAATAGCGGTACGCGTCGTAATCGATCAGCTCGAGGGCGAACCGCTCCTCCAGCGCCTCCATCAAATGACGGGCGTCCGCGCCATCGCAACCCAAGTCGAGATTGATCGCAGTTTCCAGGCGAATCGTCTTGCGTTCAGGCAGGCCGATTTCTTCGTGAAGCAACTCCATGAGCTGGCGCATGGTGTGATCGTCGGGGAAGTCTGGGGCGAGGTGCATGGCGAAGTTTCCGGAGGGGATGGCGCGCGTCTGTACAGAGGGAAAGTTTAGGGGGAAATCGCTGCGCATTGGAAAAGAAGAAAGATCTCACAGCAGTCTCGGAACCGTCTGCTGAGTAATCCTTTGGTCGCCCGGTAAGGTTCGCCACGCCCTTTCAATGGGGTAATGGCTACCGAGCAAGGACGAAGCATGACGAAAGGAAAGGGCAGTGTTCCGCAGGTCTGGGAGCATTACGGTGGCGATCGGGGCTACAGGATCCTGCGGGACATGACGCCCAGCGAACTGGCGAAAAGAGGCGCCGATCAGCAGGCCTATGAGGACATGCTCGCCAGGCAAGCGGCGTACATGAGCAAGCGTCTGGCCCAGGTGCGCGAAGAGCAACCCTCCGACATGAAGGGCTGCGTATTTGCAAAGTCCTGCAAGCTGCCTGATTCCGTTATCGACTACCACAACCCGACCGGTTACATCCCGACTGAAGCCCTGAGGGACTACGGCCAGTTTACCTTGTTGGGTGGACGTCAAGCCGATGAGTCAGGGCGCATTCAGCTTAAGAGCATCAGCGGGTCGTTACCGGCAAGCTTTGGCACGTTTGCCTTGGGTCGGACGCCGCCGGTTTCCCTTGGTATGGCGGCCGGGGCTGCTGGCGCGGTCACCGCTCCTGTGGCGGCGGGTGTGCTGATCGGCCTGATGGGGTTGCTGATGCCCACGAACCTGGGTGACGGTTCGTTGTACACCGAAGAGCAACTGCGCTCCCTGGAGCAGGCACGTACGCGGGTGCGGTTGCATATCGAAACCCAGACCGATGGCACGCTCAAGGGGTACGGCTACAACACCCAGGCGCGACGTGACTGGGAAATGATTCCGGTGGTGACGTTCCAGGTTCGCGGCGAGCAGCAAGTGGCGGACTTTGGCGATGGGGTCGAGTTGATCTGGACGCCGGCGGTCGATGCATCCGCGACGTTGGGCATCCCGGCGCTGGAGGCCGCGCCACAGGCGCCGCACATCTGGATTTTTCCGCCAACGCCTGCGGCGGACAGCATCATCGTCAACCCGATCTATCCACCGGAGTACAAGGATTTCATTCTTGTGTTTCCGGCGGATTCTGGGGTTCGGCCGATTTATATTGTTCTGAGTGTTCCGGGGGATCATAAATACTATAAAGCTCCAGAAAAATTGATTGCCTTTCCGGATGCGGTACGCGCTGACCGTAAAACTCGGGTTAAAGGTGGTGGTGCCCTCAGAAAACGCTGGAAAACACTTAAAGGAACTATCTTTGAGTGGGATTCTCAGCACGGGACGGTTGAAATGTATAACAAGCGTGGTTTACACCTTGGTGAGTATGATTCGACTACAGGCGAACAAACCAAACCCGCAGATAAAGCCAGGAGCGTTGAGCCATGATCTATATAGTTGAAGCCTTTGATAAAAAAACCGGTTTCTTTGCTTTTGAAGAAAAAATACCCGAAGGTCATGATGAGGATTTAAAAGAGATCATGGGCTGGACTAGCGAGCAACAGGGTTGGGAGGGTTATGATCTTACAAGATCTCAGCTTGATGCGTTAGAAGTCATATTGGGGAGAAATATTTACGATCCAATTTATATTTTTCAACTTAGCTGTAATGACTACGCGTAGTCAGCATGTGGAGCGATTTTTTAAGTATGGCTGCTTGAGTTGGAATGAATGCGGTTCAATAAGTCGATAGGATACAAAGAGGATGAGGAGTACTTCGAGGGCTTCAAGGTTCGATGAGCTTTCTGTTGTTGGGCTTTTATCCAGGTAAGGATGAGTTGGTATTTGAGGAGAGTATTGGCTTATCGGTAGAGGACTTGAAGACAGTGATGCAATGGGTGGGCAGCAACGATCACATTGGTGCGGACTTTAGACTTTCTGCAGCACAGGTATTAGAAATCGAGCGGTTGGCATCGTTGGTTTTCCCTCAGGGACTGGATCTTTATTTAACGTCCTATGGCTGACCACTAAAGCTCAAACTGCCAGCCCTAATTCTTCTGGCTACGACTTCCAGCACTTCGCTGCAGACTGTCCTCAGTCAACCATTGCTCCAGGAACGCGCCGCGAAGCCGCCTCAAGGTCCATCAGCCCTCTGCCATAGGCTTCGCTGTTGGCGTAGATCCCTGTGCGGTTGGCTGTCGCCAGCAGGTGTTCGCGCACTTGTTGTGGGCCGAGTTGTGGATAAAGGCTTTGCAGGGCCGCCAGTGCGCCACTGACCAGGGCTGTGGCTGGGGAGGTGCCGGCGGTTTGCATGTAACGACCATCCTTGCCTACCGTGAGCAAGCCTGCCTGTGCACCTGCGTCGCCGCCGGGTACGGCGATGCACCACGCCGCCGCGACGCCGCAATAGTTGGATTTTGCGTTAATGGCGCTGCCGTCGTTTTTCAACGCCACCACCGCGATCCAGCCTTTTTCCAGTTCCGGCAAGGCGACCGGCAGTCCTGGCTCGGCCAGGGGCTCGCGTTTGAGCTCGTTACCGGTGGGAAAGACAAACACGGCGCCGTCCGCGACCAGCTTTCGAGCAACGGCCAGGGCGTCGGGCATTACTTGGTTGTAGCGCGCTTCGTTTATTTCGGTGGCGGGAATCGCGTTGGCCCATGAGTTGTTGAACAGCCGGGCACCCTTGTCGAAGCCGCTTTGCCAGGATTGGGCAATTTCGCTGTCGAAGAAGAACGGCTCGTTGTCATCGCCAAAGCGAAAGGGGATCAGTCGGGCATTGAACGCGATGCCATGCATGCCCTGGTGGTCCTTGTTGGCGGCGAGTATGCCGGCCATTTGCGTACCATGGCCGACGCGGTCAATCGTACCTGGACGGTTTTCGACGTAATCGAACCCGGGATCACTCAGCCTGCCTTCGAATTCCTCCAGGCTGGCGTCGAGCCCCGAGTCGATCAGCGCCACGGTTACGTCCTGGCCCGTGCCGCCGCGTGCATACAAGGCCGAAGCCTTGACCACCGCCAAGCCTCTCTGTGCGTGATATTCCGGAGTTTCAAACACGGCCGGTTCCACGCCAGGTTGCCCTGGAGTTGCCAGGCAACCGGACAGAAGGAAGGCTGACGTTATCGCCAGGGCGCATAGCGCGAGAAATGGGTAGGGCATCGTTCATTCCTTGAACAAGTTTTGCACACCAGGCCTCCTGGCCTCGATGTAACGCCTGAATTGGACGCGTACCTTAACCCGCAAACTGAATGGGAACGAGATAGCAGAGAGCCCGGGGTTGTATCGCTTTGTGGCAAAGCCAAAGAACGCCGAGGCTGTATCATCCAGTATCGTTTTTGACCCCGACCTTTTCTCGACTCGCTGCGTTGGCCCGCTAGGCTTTGGGCATCGCAGCAGTCAAAGGAGCGACCGCGCATGCACAGCACCCTGGAACAGGTTTTCGGTTATCCACAGTTTCGTCCCGGCCAGGAGGCGGCCATCGGTGCCGTGCTTGCCGGTCGGTCGGCGGCGGCCATTTTCCCTACGGGCTCGGGCAAGTCCCTGTGCTATCAATTGCCGGCCCTGTTATTGCCGCACCTGACCGTGGTGGTCTCGCCGTTGCTGGCGCTGATGCAGGACCAACTGGCGTTCCTCAAGCGCCACGGTATCGCGGCGGCGAGTATCGATTCGGCCCAGGGCCGTGACGAAACCAGCGACGCCATGGCGCGGGCCCGTTCGGGTGGGTTGAAGATCCTGATGATTTCCGTGGAACGCCTGAAGAACGAGCGTTTTCGCAATTTCCTGCAGCAGGTGCCGATCTCGTTGCTGGTGGTGGACGAGGCTCACTGTATTTCGGAATGGGGGCATAACTTTCGACCTGACTACCTCAAGCTTCCCGATTACCAGCATCAGTTCAACATTCCCCAGGTATTGCTACTGACGGCCACCGCTACACCCAAGGTCATCGCCGACATGCAGGCGAAATTCGCCATTGCCGCCACTGATGTGGTGACGACCGGTTTCTACCGGCCAAACCTCAATCTGTTGGTCGAGCCCGTGCGGGGTGCCGACAAGCGCGCGCGGCTGGTGCAATGGCTGGGCGAGCGTGCCGGGCAACCGAGCATTGTCTACGTCACCTTGCAGCGAACCGCCGAACAGATTGCCGAGCATCTGGGCCGGCACGGTATCGAGGCCGAGGCCTATCACGCCGGTTTGCCCCATGAACAACGCGAAGCCATCCAGCAGCGCTTCATGGGCGGGCGATCCAATTGTATCGTCGCGACCATCGCGTTTGGCATGGGCATCGACAAGAGCGATATCCGCAACGTCGTGCATTTCGACCTGCCCAAGTCCATCGAAAACTACAGCCAGGAGATCGGCCGTGCCGGGCGGGATGGGCAGCCTTCCGATTGCCTGGTGCTGGCCAATCGCGACAGTCTCAACGTGCTGGAGAATTTTGTGTATGGCGATACGCCGGAGCTCGCCGGCATTCGTTGCGTGCTCGACGAACTGAAGGCCGCCGCCCCCGATGGGCAATGGGAATTTTTGCTGGGACCACTGGCGGACCAGAGCAACATCCGGCAACTGCCGCTCAAGACGTTGTTGGTCCAGCTGGAGCTACGCCGGCTGATCGCGCCGCGCTATGCCTATTTCGCGGAGTACCGCTTCAAGTTCCTGGTTGAGCCGCATGAACTGCTGGAGCGCTTCGAAGGCGAGCGAAGGGACTTCGTCTCGGCCATCATCCAGACTTCCAGTCGCGCCCGGACCTGGGCCACGGTGAATTTCGACGGGATGTACCAGCAGTATCACGCTGAGCGTAATCGCGTGGTCAAGGCGCTGGATTATTTCCAGGAAAAGGGCTGGATCGAGCTGGAAAGCAAACAGATGACCGAGGTGTACAGCGTGCTGGAAGCGGACCTGGATGCGCAGGTCTTGAGCGCCGAGCTACATGCCTATTTCACCCGGCACGAGCACAGTGAAATCGCGCGGATCCACGCCATGCTCGAATTGTTCGCCACCGACCATTGCTTGGGTTATCGCCTGGCGCAGTATTTCGGCGACGACAATGCGCCACGCCAGTGCGGTCACTGTTCTGTGTGCCATGGTCATGTCGCGCGCCTGCCAGAGCCGCCTGCGTTGCCGGCGCTTGTGGATAAAAACTTCGAGGCGCTGTGTGGTGACTTTATCCACAAGCATGAGCAGCACAGCGGCAGTGTGCCGTCTGCCGAACGCCTCACCCGCTTCCTGTGTGGGATCAGTGTGCCGTTGTTCACTCGCTTGAAGGCGCGGACGATCCGCGGATATGCCGCACTGCAAGAGTATCCGTACGCGCAGGTTCGCCAATGGACTCAAGCGCACCTGTGAGCTGCATCCATCCGCTGAATGCCCTTCATCACACGAATAAATTTCAAAAATATTCGGCGGCTGACTAAGGTGAAGGCTGTCTTCGGATCGCCAATAAGAGAGCAAACATGAGCCAGACACCTTTCGATATTCAGCGTGCGGCGGTGGTCGGTGCAGGCACCATGGGCCGGGGCATCGTGATGTGCCTGGCCAACGCTGGCGTGGCAGTGCAGTGGGTCGACAACAATCCGCAGATGCTCGAGCAGGCACTGGTCGCCGTGGCCGAGACCTATGCCCATGGCGTGCGCCAGGGCCGTATCGACCAGGGCGAGGCCGACGCGCGGATCGCCCGGGTGACACGGGCGGATGATTACGCGGCGATCCGCAATGTGGACCTGGTGATCGAAGCCGTCTACGAAAACCTGGAACTCAAGCAGACCATCTTTCGCGAGCTGGACGGCTTGCTCAAGCCCGAGGCTATCCTGGCGAGCAACACGTCGGCGCTGGACATCGATGCCATCGCCGCTGTCACTCGCCGGCCAACCCAGGTCCTCGGCCTGCATTTCTTCAGCCCGGCGCACATCATGAGGCTGCTGGAAATCGTTCGCGGCAAAAAAACCTCCACCGCGGTACTGGATGCGGCGCTGGTGCTCGGCAAGCGCATGGGCAAGGTCAGCGTTGTCTCGGGCAATTGCCATGGGTTCATCGGCAACCGAATGCTTCATCCTTATGTGCTGGAGGCGCGCAAGATGCTGCTGGAGGGGGCGTTTCCCCATCAGGTGGATGCTGCGTTGCAAGGCTTTGGCTTCGCCATGGGGCCGTTCCGTATGTACGACGTCGTTGGCATCGATCTGGAATGGCGTGCCCGTGAACTGGCGGGCAAGGGCCAGGACGCACCCGAGGTGCAGGTGGACAACCGGTTGTGCGAGCTGGGACGGTTCGGCCAGAAAAGCGGCAATGGGTACTATCACTACGAGCCGGGCAGTCGACAGGCCGAGCATGATGTCGAGGTTGATGCGCTGGTGCTACGGGTCAGTGACGCGCTGGGTTTCCAGCGTCGCGTGATCGGCCCGGAGGAAATCCTTGAGCGTTGCTTGCTGGCGTTGGTCAACGAAGGGGCGAAGATCCTCCAGGAAGGCATTGCCGAGTCAGCCCACGATATCGACCTGGTCTACCTCAATGGCTACGGCTTCCCTGTGGACAAGGGCGGACCGATGGCCTGGGCCGACGGGCAGGGGCTGGAGGATATCCACGCACGCCTGCTGGAGCTCGAAACGAAGCAGGGTGACCAATGGAAGCCCGCGCGCCTGATCGGCGAGCTGGCAGCGCAGGGCAAGGGTTTCGCGCAGGCCTGAGGCCATGTCACGTCAAGATCATTGAACAATCGTAAAGGACACCTGATGCCGCAACGCAACGAATACCCCCACTTGCAACCCATCACCACGCGCTGGCACGACAACGATGTGTACGGTCACGTCAATAACGTCACCTACTACAGCTTCTTCGATAGCGCAGTGAATACTTACCTGATCGAAGTCGGCGGCCTGGATATCCATGACGGAGAGGTAGTGGGGTTCGTGGTGAGTTCGGCCTGTGACTACTTTGCTTCGATCGCCTTTCCAGACCGGATTGAAATCGGCCTGCGGGTCGGGAAACTGGGCAGCAGTTCGGTGCAGTACGAACTGGCGGTGTTCAAGCTGGGCGAGGAGGAGGCCTGTGCGGCGGGGCGTTTTGTTCACGTATTCGTGGATCGGGCGTCGAATCGACCGGTGGCGATTCCGGATCGGCTACGTGGGGCTTTGGAACGGTTGGTGGTCTGAAACAAAAAATCGCAGCTTCCGGTCAGGCTCTTGGAAGAGTTGCCGAAGGCTGCGATCTTTTACCAACTGGGTTTAAAGCCAGCGGTCAGTCATCGTGATAGCGATGCTTATGCTTGTGCTTGCGATGCCCATAGGCATGGCCGCGACCCGGATGGCCGTCGCGATAGTAGCGACGATCACCACGGCGACCTTCATAACGATCATCGTCGTCGTCCTTGCCCATGTAGTTACCCAGCGCGCCACCGGCACCGCCGCCCGCTGCTGCACCGATCAGGCTGCCGGTGCTGCCGCCGACACTACGGCCAACCACGTTGCCGCCGGCTGCGCCCAGCGCGCCGCCGATGGCCGCTTCGCCGCGGCTATGTTTGTCTGCACCGACCGCACTGCCGCCCGCGCCGCCCAGCGCCGCGCCGATAGTGGAACCGGTGTTGCCGCCCAGGGACTGGCCGACGACCGAACCCAAAACCCCGCCCAATGCGCCGCCCACACCTGCTTCGGCAGTACCACCGGCAGAAGCGACGCCACTGGCCAGGCTAAGGGACAACAAGAGAATGGAGGAGAACTTCATAGAGGAGCCTCAAAGGGATGACGGCGCGATCCTGAGGCTCGCTTCGCTTGCTTACAATAGAAATCCGACGAGTAGCACGACTTGTGCACAATTCTCTAAGTTATTGTTTTTAGGTGGGAACTTAAGGCGAATTGGTCGGTCTGTAGCTACTTCGGACAGGCCGTTTTCTATGGAAAACGGCCTTTTTTGTGGGCGCTGGAAAGTACTTTGTGGCGAGGGGATTTATCCCCGTTGGGCGTGATGCGGGGATAAATCCCCTCGCCACAGGTCCGCATGATCCAAGCAGGGTCGTGTCAGGCCGACTTGGCCAGGATCAACCCATTCTCGCTCGCCGCTTCCAGGCGAATCGCGACGAATTTCGACGTTGGGGTGTGGCTGCCGTCGCCGGTGCTTTCCAGTGGCACCAGCGGGTTCACTTCCGGGTAATAGGCCGCAGCCTGCCCGGCAGGAATGTCGAACGCCAGCAGGGTAAAGCCCTTGACCCGACGCTCGCGGCCATCATCCCAGAGCGAGACGATGTCGGCTTTCTGTCCCGGCTTGAAGCCCAGGCGAATGATGTCCGCTTCGTTGGCGAACAATACGTCACGCTGGCCCTTTACGCCGCGATAGCGGTCATCCAGGCCATAGATGGTGGTGTTGTACTGATCGTGGGAGCGCATGGACTGCATGATCAGGTCGGGCAACTGGCCGGTGGCGCGGGTGCGTTCATGCACAAGGTCGGTCGGCAACAGGTTGGGCTTGAAGTTGGCGCGGCCCGACGGGGTGTTCCAGCGCCGCGAACCGGCGCTGTTGCCCAGATAGAATCCACCGGGGTTCTTCAGTTTTTCGTTGAAGTCCTTGAAGCCGGGCACAGTGTCGGCGATCAGGTCGCGGATTCGACTGTAGTCGGCCACCAGCCAGTTCCAGTCCACCGGGCGGCTGCCCAGCGTGGCGGCGGCGATGCCGGCGATGATCCACGGTTCGGAGCGCATCTGGCTCGACAGCGGCTGCAACTGGCCATTGGAGGCATGCACCATGCTGAAGGAGTCTTCCACGGTCACCGCTTGCGCGCCTTCAGCTTGCAGGTCGATGTCGGTGCGGCCCAGGCACGGCAGGATCAGCGCTTCCTTGCCGTGGGCCAGATGACTGCGATTGAGCTTGGTGCTGATCTGCACTGTCAGGTCGCAATTGGCCAAGGCCTGGAACGTTCGATGGCTGTCTGGCGTGGCTTGGGCGAAGTTGCCGCCCAGGGCGATGAACACCTTCGCCTGGCCGTCGGCCATGGCATGGATTGCCTCGACCACGTTATGACCGTTCTCGCGTGGCACCTTGAACTGGAAGCGTCGCTCCAGCGCATCGAGGAACACCGCTGGCGGGCGCTCGTTGATGCCCATGGTCCGGTCGCCCTGAACGTTGCTGTGGCCGCGTACCGGACACAGGCCTGCGCCTGGTCGGCCGATGTTGCCGCGCAGCATCATCACGTTGGCGATTTCCTGGATGGTCGCCACCGAATGGCGATGCTGGGTGATGCCCATCGCCCAGCACATGATCACGTTCTCGCTTTTGGCGTACATGCGCGCCGCTTGCTCGATTTCGATCAGGGGCAGCCCCGATTGCTCAACGATTTGCTCCCAGGAGGTGTCGTCGACAACGGCCAGGTAATCCAGCACGTTGGTGCTGTGTTCGTTAAGGAATGCGTGGTCGAACACCGCCGCAGCGCCGGTGTTCTGCGCCTCACGTTCCCATTGCAGCAGGAACTTCGCCATGCCGCGCAATATCGCCATGTCGCCGCCCAGTGCGGGGCGGAAGTACGCGGTGTTGGTGGGTTTATCGCCGTTGGTGAGCATCTCGAGCGGGTGCTGCGGGTGCTGGAAGCGCTCCAGGCCACGCTCCTTGAGCGGGTTGATGCACACCACCTGGGCACCGCGCTTGACCGCCTCGCGCAGCGGTTCGAGCATCCGGGGGTGATTGGTGCCGGGGTTCTGGCCCCAGACGAAAATCGCGTCGGCGTGCTCGAAGTCGTCGAAGGTTACCGTGCCCTTGCCCACGCCGACACTCTGGGCCAGCGCTACGCCGCTGGCCTCATGGCACATGTTCGAGCAGTCGGGGAAGTTGTTGGTGCCATAGGCCCGCACGAACAATTGATACAGGTAGGCCGCTTCGTTGCTGGCCCGGCCCGAAGTGTAGAACTCGGCCTGGTTAGGGCTGGAGAGCCCTTGCAGGTGCTTGCCGACCAGGGCGAACGCCGCTTCCCAACTGATGGGCTTGTAGCGGTCGGTTTCGGCGTCGTAACGCATTGGCTCGGTCAGGCGACCCTGGTACTCGAGCCAGTAGTCGCTCTGCTCCAGCAGCGAGGTCACGCTGTGCTTGGCGAAAAACGCACCATCGACGTGGCGCTTGGTGGCTTCCCAGTTCACCGCCTTGGCGCCGTTCTCGCAGAACTTGACCATGCCGCTTTCCGGTGAGTCGCCCCAGGCACAGCCTGGGCAGTCAAAACCGCCATTCTGGTTGGTCTTGAGCATCATGCGGATGTTTTTCAGCGCATTGTCGCTGGTCAACCAGGCCTGAGCGACACTGATCAGCGCACCCCAACCACCGGCGGGACCCTTATAGGGCTTGTAGCGCGGTACGGGTTTCTGGTCGGCTTGTTGATGATTGCTCACGCTTGTTTCTCCATCGCAGGGCTGTAGACCCGCGGCGCACTTTTTTGCGGCAGGTGGATGAGGTTGAGGTTGTGTTGGCGGGCCCACTGCACCGCGAGGCCCGTGGGCGACGACAGGCTGACCAGGGTCTGGATGCCGGCACGCAGTACTTTCTGGATCAATTCGAGGCTGCAACGGCTGGTGACGATCGCCACGCCACCTGACACCGGGATCCGTTGCCGGACCAATGCCCCAATCAGCTTGTCGAGGGCGTTGTGCCGGCCAATGTCTTCGCGGCCCAGCAGCAATTCGCCCTGGGCATTCATGAACAACGCGGCGTGGACCGCGCCGCAGTACTGGCCCAGGGGCTGGAACTGGCCGATACGGTCACGCAGGCCTTCGAGCCATTGCGCCGGCGGCAGCGGCGCGCCGGGCAGCACCTTGAGGTTTGGCAATGCCTGCTCCACCGCTTCCACGCCGCACAGCCCGCAGCCACTGGTGCCCGCCAACTGCCGGCGTTGCTGCTTGAGGTTCCAGAAGGCGCGGTTGGCGATGGTCACCTGGGCATGGTGCGCGGCACCCGCGCCACTCAGTTGCAGGTCATAGATGTCCGATGCGTCTTCGATGATGCCGCTGCCGAGGCTGAAGCCGACGATGAAGTCTTCAAGGTCGGTGGGGGTGACCAGCATGACCGCCTGGCTGATGCCGTTATAGGCAATCGCCAGCGCCACTTCCTCGGCCAGCGCGGTGCTGTCCGATTGGGAGCGGTCCAGAGTGCAGTAGCGATAGCTCTGGCTGGCGACCGGCGCGGATGTTTCCATCGCAGGCGCTGGACTGACCGGAGGCTTGTCGTTCATAGGCATCACTGAGAGTAGGAATAGTGTTAAGACTAAATGCGGCAATCTGCCACGTCTAATCGCTATTACTGATCTCTCAATAGATGACGTCGATCAAGAAGTCGTTACTGATTTCTGATAGAGGGCAAAACACGCTTCGGCCAAGGCCGAGCGTGGGGCGGCGCGGCGCATGATCAGACCCAGCGGGACCAACGTCTGCGCGCTTTCGATGGGCTGGATGCGCAAGTCTTCGGTCAGGACGTTCAGGCCGCTGTCCAAGGGCATCACCGCACAACACAACCCGCCGTGCACAGCTTGTAACAATTGATGCACTGCGTCGGTTTGCAACAGCGGTTGTGGCGTGAGGCCCCGGCTGTGGAAGTTATGGTCGATGGATTGGCGAAAATGCATGCCGCTGGTGAGCATGCCCAGGGGGAGTTCGATCAGCGCTTCCCAGCTAAGCGGTTGTTCGCCGAAAAAGAAAAAGCGCTGGTCATAGAGCAGGCCCATGCGGGTGTGGCTGAAGGGCAGGGCCTCGAAGCGTTCGTTGTCCAGGCGTTCCAGGTAGGAAATACCCAGGTCGATACGGTTGTTCGCCAGCTGTTCAAGGATGCGTTCGGAGCTCAGGGACGACAATTCGAAACGCAGGTTGGGGTGCTCGGCGTGCAAGCGCTGCATCATTGCCAGCGGGTCGAAGTCCGACAACGGCACCACGCCCAGGCGCAGCGTACCCACCAGGTTGCCACGGCAGGCCGCCGCTTCGGCCTGCAGCCCGTCATAGGCTGCCAGTACCGTGCGCGCCCAGGCCAGCACCCGTTCTCCCGGCGCGGTAAAGCCTTCAAAGCGTTGGCCGCGGTTGACCAGCGGCAGGTCGAGTTCCTCTTCAAGGCTGCGCAGGCGCATCGACAGGGTCGGCTGGGTGATGTGGCAGCGAGCGGCGGCCTGGCCGAAATGGCGGGTTTCGTCCAGCGCAATAAGAAATTTCAGCTGCTTGATGTCCATCTTCGCTCCAAGGCGCAGGAAGAGTCGGATTCTAGCGCTTGTGGGGGGTGGGGTCATTGGTCGGCTGGGAACCGGGTTCGGCTCGCCTGGTCTAGTCTTTGGCGTCTGGACACTTAAACCCAAGGAGCGTGTGCCATGAGTATCTTTAGCTTCGTGAAAGAAGCAGGTGAAAAGCTGATCGATCTGCTGACCCCTGGCAATGCCAATGCCAGCGAACAACTGAAACAGCACATTGAAAAGGTCGGCCTGGGCAATCCGAACGTTCAGGCGACGATCGAGGGCGACAAGGTCATCGTCACCGGTGAAGTCGCGAGCCAGGAAGAGAAAGAAAAGATCCTGCTAGCGGTGGGCAACATCGCCGGTGTCGGCAGTGTTGACGACCAGATCACGGTGACCGGTCCGGTGGCAAAAGCCGCGCGTTTCGTGACCGTGAAGAAGGGCGACACACTCAGTGCCATCTCCAAGGCCGAGTACGGCGACGCGAACAAGTACAACAAGATCTTCGAGGCCAACAAGCCGATGCTGTCGCACCCGGACAGGATCTATCCGGGGCAGGTGTTGCGTATCCCTGAATAACCGGGCCCCTGTGGCGAGGGAGCTTGCTCCCGCTGGGTTGCGAAGCGACCCCAATGCGTCTGCTGCGCAGCCGAGCGGGAGCAAGCTCCCTCGCCACACTGGTCCTGTCAGAGGCCGGCGATCAAATCCCGGTAATCCCCCAGCGCTTCGAACTCCCCCGTATCCTTCGGCCCCTTGCGGCTATCCGGCTCGCTGACGGCCAGCAAGTGCGCCACGCCGAAGTCCCGGGCGCTGCGCAATACTGGCAGGGTATCGTCGATGAACAGGCTGCGGGCCGGGTCGAAATTCAGGTCGGCTTGCAGCGCGTCCCAGAATTGCGGGTTTTCCTTGGGGAAGCCGTAGTCGTGGGAACTGATCAAGCGCTCGAAGTAGGGAGCCAGTTCGATGCGCTCCAGCTTCAGGGACAACGAATCGCGGTGGGCGTTGGTGATCATCACCACGCGCTTGCCGGCGCGCTGGATCGCCGCCAGGAAGGTATCGGCGTCCGGGCGCAAGGCAATCAGGTGCGCGGTTTCCAACTTCAGTTCGCGCACCGGCAGTTTCAGTTCGCTGCTCCAGAAGTCCAGGCAATACCATTGCAACTGGCCGGCATTGCGCTCGAACAATGGCTGCAGCTCCATCTCGGCCATCGCCCGGCTCACGCCATGCAACTCGGCGTAGCGCTGGGGCAGGTGTTCGAGCCAGAAATGGTTGTCGTAATGCAGGTCCAGCAGGGTGCCGTCCATGTCCAGCAGAACCGTATCGATCTCATGCCAGGGCAGCAAAGCCATAAAACTTCTCCAGCGGTAATCGGATATCCGACACAAACAATCAGAATAGGCCGGGTATAGTAGCCCGCTATCGCCCAGGGAGCCGTTTATGCGCCAGAAACCCACCATACTCGATCGCCGGATCGTCACCACCAGCCGCCTGTTTTGCGTGGAGGAACTGAAATTGCGGTTTTCCAACGGTGTGGAGCGCACCTATGAACGTCTGGCGAGCAAGGGCGCGGGTTACGGCGCGGTGATGATCGTGGCGATGCTCGACGCCGACCACGCGGTGTTGGTGGAGGAGTATTGCGGGGGGACCGACGCCTATGAACTGTCCCTGCCCAAGGGCTTGATCGAGCCGGGTGAAGACGTATTGGCGGCGGCTGAGCGGGAACTCAAGGAAGAGGCCGGTTTCGGTGCGCGACAGTTGGAACACCTGACCGAGTTGTCGCTGTCTCCTGGTTACATGAGCCAGAAAATCCAGGTGGTGTTGGCAACTGACCTGTATGAAGAGCGGCTGGAGGGCGATGAGCCCGAGCCGATGCGTGTGGACAAGGTCAACCTGCATGAACTGTCGGCCCTGGCACAGAACCCGCAGTTCACGGAGGGCCGGGCCTTGGCGGCTTTGTACCTGGCCCGTGACCTGCTGGCCCAGCGTGGAGTGTTCCTGTCATGACTTACCCTCATCCGTTGATGGCGCCTGTGGTCGAGCTGGCACTCAAGGCCGGTGAGGCGATCCTGCCGTTCTGGCGCGCCAACGTGCAGGTCAACCACAAGGCCGATGAGTCGCCGGTGACCGCCGCAGACATGGCCGCTCATGATGTGATCGTGGCCGGGTTGTTGGCGCTGTCCCCGGATATTCCGATCCTCTCCGAAGAAGACGCCGATATTGCCCAAAGCGTGCGTGCCAGCTGGCAACGCTGGTGGCTGGTGGACCCGCTGGATGGAACCAAGGAATTCATTTCCGGCAGCGAGGAGTTCACCGTCAACATTGCGTTGGTGGAACAGGGGCGCGTGGTGTTCGGCGTGGTGTCGATGCCCACCAATGGGCGCTTTTACGTTGGCGGCGCAGGGCTGGGTGCCTGGCGTGGCGATCGTGGCGGCGAGCCTTCGCCTATCGCGGTGCGTAATGTCCTGGCGCCGGGCGAGGCTTTCACTGTGGTCGCCAGTCGGCGACACACCAGCCCCGAGCAGGAGCGCCTGTTGGATGGCTTGAGTGGGAGCCTGGGTGAATTGCAACTGACCAGCATCGGCAGCTCATTGAAGTTCTGCCTGGTGGCCGAAGGCGCGGCGGATTGCTATCCACGGCTGGCGCCGACGTCCCAGTGGGACACCGCCGCGGCCCAGGGGGTATTGGAAGGAGCGGGTGGCGAGGTGTTGGACTTGAACGGCGAACCGTTCTGTTACCCACCGCGTGAGTCGCTGCTGAATGCGTCGTTCCTGGCATTGCCGGCGAAAGCGGCGTGGCGTGGGAAGTTGTTGGAGCTTGCTCGCTCCTGAGCCCGGCTCAATCCCTTGTGGCAGAGAGGATTGTGGGAGTAAAGCTTGCTCCCACACAGAAGTGCCACGCCACAGGGTCATGCGCCTGTTTCAGCGGTGCAACACGTACTGCCCCTCAAACTGCACCGCCACGTCCTCGCTGCCGCTGTTCATCACCTGCGTCTGCAAGGCCAGTCGCGCCCGTCCGTAACGCCGGTAGGTGGCGAGGAAGCGTTTCCAGAGCTTTTCCTCAGGCGCTTCGCAGACCACGGTCGCGTCGCGGGTCACTGGCAGTGGATAGCTGATCTGCCCTTCCTGGATCACGATATGCCCGTCTTCGATGCCTTCCTCGCGCAAGGCCAGGTGCAACCAACCCCAGCCGCCCAGCACCGCGCCGCAATACAGGCTGCCACCGAACATGGTGCTCTTGTGGTTGACGTTGGCCGCCAGCGGCAAGGACAGGCGCAGTTGCCGGGCCTGCCAATCAAGCACCTTGAGGCCCATGTCCCGGGTCAAGGGGATGTCGTGGTGCAGGATCGATTCCAGGTAACGGCTGTCGCGGTTCATTGCGGGGCCTCTTGCTTGAAAGGATGACGAGGAAAATTCAATCGGATTCATCGGGCGAGCCGTGGCCGCTGTCGCCAAAGGTCAGGCCGTGTTTGCGCAACTTGTCGTGCAGGGTCTTGCGTGGGATGCCGAGGGCTTCGGCCAGGCTGCGCACCGAGCTGTGGGGGCGGGCCAGTTCGGCGGCGATGAGGGTTTTCTCGAAATTTTCCACCTGCTCGCTCAGGCCGCCGCTGACCACCTCCACCGGTGCGCCGGGGCTGCCGTCTGGCGCGCTGTTGTCCAAGGCCAGTTCCAGGCCTAGGGCAAAGCGCTCGGCGGCGTTTTGCAGTTCGCGCACATTGCCCGGCCAGCTGTGGCGCAACAGCAGTGCCCGTTGCGCCGGCAGCAATTCGTGGGGCGGCAGGCCATGGCGAGCACTGGCTTCGTCGGCGAAGTGCTGGAACAGCATCAGCGCATCCTCCCCTCGTTCGCGCAACGGCGGTATGCGCAGCGGCGCGACGTTCAGGCGGTAATACAGGTCGGCGCGAAAACGCCCCTGATCGGCGGCCTGGCGCAGGTCTTCCTTGGTCGCGGCGATGACGCGGATATCCAGCGGGATCTGTTGATTACCCCCCAGTCGCTCCACCATGCGTTCTTGCAGCAGACGCAGCAACTTGACCTGGACATCCAGGCTCATGCTTTCGATTTCATCGAGAAACAGCGTGCCACCGTTGGCGAACTCGAACTTGCCGATACGGCGTTTCTGCGCGCCGGTAAAGGCGCCGGGTTCGTGGCCGAACAGCTCGCTTTCCACCACCGACTCGGCCAGGGCTCCGGCGTTGATCGCGACGAAGGGGCCGTTGCGGCGGGATGAAAGGTCGTGCAACGCACGGGCGACCACTTCCTTGCCGGCGCCGGTTTCACCGAGGATCAGCACGTCGGCGCGGGTGGCGGCCAGTGCGCCGATCTGCTCGCGCAGGCGCAGCATCGGTGTCGACTGGCCGACCAGGCGAGCGCTGAGTTCATGGCGATCGCTCAGGGCCAGGCGCAGGCTGCGGTTGTCCAGCACCAATCGGCGCAGGGCCAGGGCCCGGCGAACGCTGTCGAGCAGATGATCGCTGGCGAACGGTTTTTCCAAAAAGTCATAGGCCCCGGCGCGCATCGCCTGTACTGCCAGTGGCACGTCACCGTGGCCGGTGATCAGCAGCACCGGCAGCTCAGGATCCTGGGCATGGAGTTCGTGCAGTAGTTCGAGGCCGTCCATGCCCGGCATGCGAATATCACTGACTACCACACCCGGCCAGTCACGGGGCAGTTGCCCGGCCACGCCCTTGGCTTCGGCCAGGGGCAGGATTTTCAGGCCGGCCAGGTCGAGGGTCTGGCTCAAGGCCTGACGCAAATGGGGATCGTCGTCGATCAGCACTACCTCAATCCGGTTATCGATGGTCATACACTTCGGTCCTCGGACGGTTGCAGGCTCACCCCGGGGGCGCCGGCGCGCAGCTTCAGGGTAATCAGGGCGCCGCCTTCCTTGTGGTTGGCGAACGACAGTTCGCCGCCAAAGGCGCGCATCAGGGTGTCGCAGATCGCCAACCCCAGGCCAAGGCCCTGGGTGCGGGTCTTGGTGGTATAGAAGGGTTCGCCGGCGCGACCCAGGGCTTCCATGCAAAACCCTGGGCCGTTATCGCGGATGTACAGGTTGACGCCGGTTTCGGTGGCTTGGGCGCTGAGCCAGAGTTTGCGTGGCGGGCCTTTTTCGGTAAGCGCATCGAGGGCGTTGGCCAGCAGATTGCCGAGTACCTGGCGCAGGCGGGTTTCGCCGGCTTCGACCCACAGCGTGGCGGCCGGCAGGTCACGGATCAGTTCCACTTCCATGCTGCGCCGGCGTTTGGCGAGCAGTGCCAGGGCATCGTCCAGCGCCGGTTGCAGGGCGACGCTTTCCGGGGCATGACGGTCGCGGCGGGCAAAGGCGCGCAGGTGGGCGATGATCGAGGCCATGCGCCCGGTCAGTTCGCTGATCAGCTTGAGGTTGCCCCGGGCGTCTTCGGTGCGTTGGTGGTCGAGCAGAATCTCGGCGTTTTCCGCGTAGCTGCGAATCGCTGCCAGCGGTTGATTGAGTTCGTGGCTGATGCTCGCCGACATGGTGCCCAGGGCCGACAGCTTGCCGGCTTGCACCAGGTCATCTTGGGCACGGACCAATTCCTGCTGGGCCTGCTCGCGCTCCAGTACTTCCTGCTTCAATCGCCGGTTCAGCCCTTCCAGGTCACTGGTACGCTCGGCCACCCGGCCCTCCAGTTCGTGGCGGGCCTTGGCTTCGAAGGCGATCCGATCCAGATAATGGCGCCTGCGCTGCATCATCAACCCGAGCAACAACATCAAGACCAGCAACGCCGCGCCTCCGATGGCGACCACGGTGCGCACCGGCCGATCGATCAGCGTGCGCGGGGCGAGAATGCTTACGCTCCAGCCGGTTTCCTCGATGGATTGGGTCTGGGGCAGCCAGGCATTGGCGTCCAGGTTCAGCGGCTTGGGATCGCGGGTCGGATAAGGTTGTACCGCGCTGATGGCCTTGCGCTCGTCGTCATTGAGGGGCCGGGTCGCGCGAAATCGCCATTCCTGTCGCGACGTGAGGATGACCACGCCGTTGTGATCGGTCACCAGCAATTGTTCGGGGGTCTTGCCCCATAGGCTTTCGGTGTGATCCAGGTCGACCTTGACCACTAGCACACCGATGACTTTTTCGCGCTCGCGCACGGCAGCGGCAAAGAAGTAACCGCGTTTGCCCGAGGTGGTGCCCAAACCGAAGAAACGGCCCAGGCGCCCGGCCATGGCTTCGATGAAGTATGGCCGGAAGGAGAAATTGCGTCCGACGAAACTGTCGTGTTTGTCCCAGTTCGATGCGGCCAGGGTCTTGCCGGAAGGGTCCATCAGGTACATGACTTCGGCACCGGTCTGGACGCTGATGTTTTTCAGCAGCTGGTTGGCATTGCCTTGGGTCACGCCATCGTCCGGTGCCGACAAGGCGGCGCGCAAGGCCGGCAGGTCGCCGAGAATCTGTGGCAGCATCTCATAACGGTGCAGGGTGCCCAACAGGTTGGCGACATAGAGGTCCAGGGTCTGGCGGTTCTGCCCGGCCAGTTCGCTGCGGTAATAACGTTCGGCCAAGTGCTCCAATGGCCACAGCAGCGGCGCCAGGCACATCGCGAGCAAGGCCAGGCTGCGCCAACGGGGTCTGCGGGGAAGGGTGGAATTCATGAGCATCGGGCGCCTGTGGTGACAGGCGTATTATGCCTAGTTGCCTCGCAAATACTATTTGTAAGGCAGCACTAGGCTTGTCCGGCAAGGCACCGTTGCAACGCGCTTCGCCAGTCCGGCTGGCTCACTCCCCATTCCCTGAACAGGCGCGTGCAATCCAGGCGCGAGTTCAGCGGCCGAGGGGCGGGAGTCGGATAGGCGCTCGACGCAATGGGCTCAAGCAGTGCGCACGGTTTGTGTCGTTCGAGCAGGTTTTCGCCGATGGCCTGGGCGAAACCGAACCAGGACGTCTCGCCCTGAGCTGTCAGGTGATAGGTGCCCCACGCGCCGGGTCGGCCGGCTTGCCAGCGCTCGATCAGTTGGGCGGTGCTGTCGGCGATGGTGCCCGCCCAGGTCGGTGCGCCAATCTGATCGGCCACCACCCGCAGCTGCGGTTTTTCCTGCAACAGGCGCTGCATGGTCAACAGGAAATTGCGGCCTTCGGTGGAGTACACCCAACTGGTGCGCAGGATCAGGTGCAGGCCGCCGGCCTGGCGGATGGCATTTTCGCCGGCCAGTTTGCTGCGTCCGTAGACACTCAGCGGATTGGGCGTGTCGTCCTCGGTGTAGGGGGCGGGCTTGAGACCATCGAAGACGTAGTCGGTGGAGTAATGAATCAACGGGATGCCCAGCCCGACCGCCGCCTGGGCCAGGATACCCGGGGCCATGGCATTGATGGCGAACGCCCGTTCCGGTTCGCTCTCGGCCTGATCGACGGCCGTGTGGGCGGCGGCGTTGATGATCAGGCCGGGCCGCAGGGCCTCGATGGGCGTACGCAGGGAATCCGGTTGCGCCAGATCGAACTGGTCGCTGCCGCGTACGAGCAACTCGCCCATGCCGGACAGGCGCGATTGCAGTGCCCGGGAAACCTGGCCATGCTGGCCGATGATCAAGATGCGCAAGGGAGCACTCATGGAAACAGGTCTGCCTCGTGCAAGGTCTTGCCGTTCTGGTCCTTGGCCGAGAGGACCGGTGCACCTTCGAGCTCCCAGTCGATGGCCAGTTGCGGGTCGTCCCAGCGAATGCAACGTTCGGCGGAGGGCGCGTAGTAATCAGTGGTCTTGTAGAGGAAGTCCGCCGACTCGCTCAGCACGACGAAGCCGTGGGCGAACCCTGGCGGGACCCACATCTGCCGATGGTTCTGCGCCGACAGGCGTACGCTGACCCACTGACCGAAGGTCGGCGAGCTGCGGCGAATGTCCACCGCGATATCCAACACCTCCCCGGCAGTGACGCGCACGAGTTTTCCCTGGGCCTGTTCGATCTGGTAGTGCAGGCCCCGCAGCACGCCCCGGGTAGAGCGTGAATGGTTGTCCTGGACGAATTGCAGGGTAGAGCCAGTCGCCTCGGCAAACGCCCGGGCGTTGAAGCTTTCGTAGAAAAAACCCCGATCGTCACCGAAGACTTTCGGCTCGATGATCAGGACATCCGGCAAACGGGTAGCGATGACGTTCAACGTGTTTCTCCTGCGATCTTGAACAGGTACTGGCCGTAGCCGGTCTTGCCAAAATACTGGGCGCGCTCAAGGATGTGCTCGCGGCTGACCCAACCTTGCTGGTAGGCAATTTCTTCCAGGCACGCCACTTTCAGGCCTTGGCGATGTTCGATGGTTTGCACGTACTGCGAGGCTTCCAGCAGGCTGTCGTGGGTGCCGGTATCCAGCCAGGCGAAGCCACGGCCGAAGCGCTCGACATGCAGGTCGCCGCGTTGCAGGTAGGCATTGTTGACGTCGGTGATTTCCAGTTCGCCGCGTTTGGATGGCTTGATGGCCTTGGCGATCTCGATCACGTCGTTGTCGTAGAAATACAGGCCGGTCACCGCGTAGCTGGATTTAGGCGCGGTGGGTTTTTCCTCGATGGACATCGCCCGCCCTTGCGAGTCGAAGTCGATCACGCCAAAACGCTCAGGGTCCTTGACCCAGTAGCCGAACACCGTCGCGCCACTTGGCCGGTTGATGGCCGTCTGCAATTGCTCGCCGAAATACTGACCGTGGAAAATGTTGTCGCCCAGGATCAGGCACACCGAGTCGCCGCCAATGAACTGCTCGCCAATCAGGAATGCCTGGGCCAAGCCATCGGGCGACGGCTGCTCGGCATAGCTGAATTGCACGCCAAACTGATGGCCGTCACCCAACAGGTTGCGGTATTGCGGCAGATCCTGAGGGGTGGAAATGATCAGGATGTCCTTGATGCCCGCGAGCATCAACACCGAGATCGGGTAATAGATCATCGGCTTGTCATAAATCGGCAGTAGCTGTTTGGAAACCCCGAGGGTAATCGGGTGCAAGCGTGTGCCGGAACCGCCGGCCAGAACAATGCCTTTCATCATGCAATTGCATCCTTGTTGTCGAGCGAGCCCAGGCGCTCGCCCTGATAGCTGCCGTCCTGGACACGCTGGCACCACAGCAGGTTTTCGAGGTACCACTGCACGGTCTTGCGCAGACCGGTCTCGAAGGTTTCCCGAGGTGTCCAGCCCAGTTCCCGTTCGATCTTGCTCGCGTCGATGGCGTAGCGCAGGTCGTGGCCGGGGCGATCCTGGACGAAGCTGATCAGGTCGGCGTAGTGCTCGACGCCTTCGGGTTTGCGTGGCGCCAGTTCTTCGAGCAGCGCGCAGATGCTGCGTACCACGTCGATGTTTTTCTGCTCGTTGTGCCCGCCAATGTTGTACGTCTCGCCGACCGTGCCTTGGGTGACGACCTTGAGCAGCGCGCGGGCATGGTCTTCGACGAACAGCCAGTCGCGTACTTGCTGGCCGTTGCCGTAGACCGGCAACGGCTTACCGGCCAGTGCGTTGAGAATTACCAGTGGGATCAGCTTCTCGGGGAAGTGAAACGGACCATAGTTGTTCGAACAGTTGGTCAGCAGCACGGGCAAGCCGTAGGTACGTTGCCAGGCGCGGACCAGGTGGTCGGACGCCGCCTTGCTCGCCGAATACGGTGAGCTGGGGGCATAGGCGGTGGTTTCGGTAAACAGGTCATCCACACCGTGCAAGTCGCCATACACTTCGTCGGTGGAGATGTGGTGGAAGCGAAACGCGCGCTTCTGCGGCTCGGCCAGGGCCTGCCAATAAGCGCGAGTGGCTTCCAGCAGGCTGTAGGTGCCCACGATATTGGTCTGGATGAAGTCCGCCGGGCCATCGATGGAGCGGTCTACATGGGACTCGGCCGCCAGGTGCATGATGGCGTCAGGCTTGAATCGCGCGAGCACCGCACTGACAGTCGCTTGATCGACAATGTCGGCCTGGACGAATTCGTAACGGCTGTCGTGATCGATGCTGCTCAGCGATTCGAGATTGCCAGCGTAGGTCAGCTTGTCGAAGTTCAGGACCTGGTGCTCGGTATCGAGAATCAAGTGCCGTATGAGCGCCGAGCCGATGAAGCCAGCACCGCCAGTGATGAAAATGCGCATCCGGTTAAGCCTTTTTCCGTTGGACGACAAAGCACAAGAGCATAGCTTGTCGGCATGGCGGGAGCGGTGCAAGCGAATATCCCATGGACACGCCCTCCCAACACGGCGTTTCAGGAAGACTGTGCATATTTTTGAACAGGAGGGGTTGCTTATCCCCCGACTCAGTGGCGAGATAGGCATCCGAACAAAACCACTTCAGGGGTCCTTGTATGCCATTCGCTACGTTGGTTCACCGTGCCAGTTTGCCAAGCCCACAGATCAGCGCCGAGCAAGCGCTGGTGCTGTTGCGCTCGAATTACGGACTCAGCGGCGACCTGCGACCCCTTGGCAGCAACCAGGACCTCAACTACCGCGTCGACAGCGACCGCGGGCGCTTTGTGTTGAAAATTTGCCACGGCGACTACGCTGTCCCGGAAATCCAGGCCCAGCACGCCGCCCTCAAGCAGTTGGCCGGACACGCTGCGGTGAAAGTGCCGCGAGTGATTACCGCCAGCAACGGGCAGGACCTGCTGACCTTGGACGTCGACGGCCAAGCGGTTCACATGCGACTGCTGGAGTACATCGATGGCCAGTCCCTCACGCAGCTCAAGCACTTGACGCCCGAACTGGTGACCGGCCTGGGCCGCCTGTGCGCGGAAATGGACCTGGCCCTGGCGACATTCGACCACCCTGGCCTGGAGCGCACCCTGCAATGGGACGCGCGCCACGCCCCGGCTCTGGTCGAGTACCTGTTGCCTGTCATTGAGGATGAACAACGGCGCCATCTGGTCGCCGAGGTTGCACAACAGGCCGAGCGACGCTTGCAGCCGCTCAAGGCCAGCCTGCCGGTGCAGGCGATCCACATGGACATCACCGATGACAACGTGGTCTGGCAGCGCGATGCCCAGCGCCAGTGGCAATTGCAGGGCGTCATTGATTTTGGCGACCTGGTCCGTACCTGGCGCATCACTGACTTGTCGGTGACATGCGCGGCCCTGCTGCATCACGCCGACGGCGATCCGTTGTTCATCTTGCCGGCGATCAAGGCCTACCACGCGGCCAACCCCCTGCAACACCAGGAGCTGTTGGCGCTGTGGCCGCTGATCGTGGCGCGCGCCGCGGTGCTGGTGCTCAGTGGTGAACAGCAGGTTTCCATCGACCCAAATAACCAATACAGCCGCGACAACCTGGCCCATGAGTGGGAGATTTTCCAGGTCGCCCACTCGGTGCCCCTCGAATTGATGGAAGCGGCGATTCTCACCGCCGTCGGCCACAGCCTCCCGGCCATTGCCAGCGAGGGCTTTGCGCCGCTGTTGCCGACCCTGGTAGGGCGTGAGTTCGCCTTGATAGACCTGGGTGTGCTGAGCCCGCATTTCGAGGCCGGCAATTGGGAACAACCGGGGATCGACCAGCGTCTGTTGAGCGAAGCCGCTGGCGTCCACGGTCTGGCCGCCAGCCGCTACGGACAGTACCGGTTATCCCGCACCCGACCGGACAGCGCCGTCGAGCCCGATACTTATCCACTGCACGTGGAGTTGAGTGTGCCTCGGGGTACACCGCTCGAATCGCCGTTCGCCGGGGTCGTGCACAAGAGCGCCGAGGGCTTGTTGCAACTGGACAGTGCCCAGCTGAGCGTGCGGCTATGGGGTGTGACGTCGCCGCTGCATTCCGGCGCGGCGCTGGTCAAGGGGCAGGTGCTGGGCGAAGTGACGGGGCCGTTGCGGGTCCAGTTGTGCAGAGGGGGGCAGGTGAATCCGCCGCTGTTCTGCACGCCCTCCCGTGCCCTGGCCTGGCAAGCGCTTTGCCCTTCGCCGGCGGTGCTGCTGGGGCTGGCTTGCGATGCTGAGCCGGAGATCGACCCCGAGGCGCTGCTGGCCCGTCGCGATGCGAGCTTTGCCCGTTCGCAGAAGCACTACTACGTCGACCCGCCGCGTATCGAGCGTGGCTGGCGCAACCACCTGATCGACATGCAGGGCCGCTCGTACCTGGACATGCTCAACAACGTCGCCGTGCTGGGCCACGGCCATCCACGCATGGCGGCAGTGGCTGCCCGGCAGTGGTCGCTGCTCAATACCAACTCGCGTTTCCACTATGCGGCGATCGCCGATTTTTCCGAGCGCCTGCTGGCGTTGTCACCGTCCAACATGGACCGGGTGTTCCTGGTCAACAGCGGCACCGAGGCCAACGACCTGGCGATCCGCCTGGCCTGGGCCTACAGCGGCGGACGGGACATGCTCAGCGTGTTGGAGGCCTACCACGGCTGGTCGGTGGCGGCCGATGCGGTCTCGACCTCCATCGCCGACAACCCCCAGGCCCTGAGCAGCCGCCCGGACTGGGTGCACCCGGTGACCGCACCGAACACCTATCGCGGCCAATTCCGTGGCCCCGATAGTGCGCCGGACTACGTGCGCAGCGTCGAACACAACCTGGCGAAAATCGCCGAGAGCAAGCGCCAGCTCGCCGGTTTCATCTGCGAACCGGTGTACGGCAATGCCGGCGGGATCGCACTGCCGGCCGGTTACCTGAAGCAGGTCTACGCGATGGTGCGCGAGCGCGGTGGGGTCTGCATCGCCGACGAGGTACAGGTCGGTTATGGGCGCATGGGTGAGTTTTTCTGGGGCTTCGAAGAGCAAGGCGTGGTCCCGGACATCATCACCATGGCCAAGGGCATGGGCAACGGCCAGCCGCTGGGCGCGGTCATCACCCGCCGGGAAATCGCCGAGGCGCTGGAGGCCGAGGGGTATTTCTTTTCGTCGGCCGGTGGCAGCCCGGTCAGCTGCCAGATCGGCATGGCGGTGCTGGATGTCATGGAAGAGGAAAACCTCTGGGAAAAC
This sequence comes from Pseudomonas sp. 43mfcvi1.1, assembly GCF_900115935.1. NCBI lineage: Bacteria > Pseudomonadati > Pseudomonadota > Gammaproteobacteria > Pseudomonadales > Pseudomonadaceae > Pseudomonas > Pseudomonas sp. 43mfcvi1.1. Next base: position 129,601 of record NZ_UETT01000002.1, read on the forward strand.
GCCCGCGTGGTTGGCGGGCATTTCAAGGCTCGGCTGGAGGCCTTGATCGACCGCTATCCGTTGGTTGGCGCGGTGCATGGCTCCGGGTTCTACCTGGGCGTGGAACTGATCCGCGATCGCGCCACATTGGAGCCGGCCACTGAAGAAACCACGGCGTTGTGCAACCGCCTGCGAGCGTTGGGGATCTTCATGCAACCGACCGGCGATTACCTGAACATCCTCAAGATCAAGCCACCGATGGTCACCACGCGCCAGAGCGTGGATTTCTTCGTCGATATGCTGGCGAAGGTATTGAACGAGGGGCTGTAATCGATCTGGAACGCCAAGCTGCGAAGCTGTGTTCCCCTGTGGGAGCGAGCTTGCTCGCGATGACGGTGTCCAAGCCAACATTAATGGCTGGCTTCCCGCTATCGCGAGCAAGCTCGCTCGCACAGGGGTTTAGCGTTTTTAAATCGATTTTTGTCGATGTTTTTAGCTTTTATCTGGTGGTTATTAGATTTTTAGACTTTATTAGTCGATATTTATCGTCTATAAAGTCGCATTGCCCATCGCCCAGGAGATGACCCATGACAACGTTGCACAGCACTCCCCGCGCGGATGGTTTTCACATGCCTGCCGAATGGGCGGCTCAGACCCAGGTCTGGATGGTCTGGCCCGAGCGCCCGGACAACTGGCGTCTGGGTGGCAAGCCCGCGCAGGCTGCCCACGTGGCGGTCGCCAAGGCCATCGCCCGTTTTGAACCGGTGACCGTCGCGGTGTCCGCGGCCCAATACGAAAATGCCCGGGCGCGTCTCGACGTGCCGAATATCCGCCTGGTGGAAATGTCCAGCGACGACGCCTGGGTCCGTGACACGGGCCCTACGTTCGTGATCAATGACAGCGGCGAGGTGCGTGGCGTCGACTGGGACTTTAATGCCTGGGGCGGTTTCGACGGTGGCCTGTACGCGCCATGGAACCGTGATTCGCAAGTGGCTGGCAAGATTCTCGAGATCGAACGCAGCCCGCGCTACCGCACCGAAGGTTTTGTGCTCGAGGGCGGATCGATCCACGTGGATGGCGAAGGTACCCTGATCACCACCGAGGAATGCCTGCTCAACCGCAATCGCAACCCGCACTTGAGCCGTGAAGCTATCGAGGCGGTGCTCAGTGCGCAGTTGGCGGTGGACAAGGTCATCTGGCTGCCGGATGGCCTGTTCAACGACGAAACCGACGGCCATGTGGATAACTTTTGCTGTTACGTGCGGCCTGGTGAAGTGCTGCTTGCCTGGACCGACGACCCGCAAGACCCGAACTACACTCGCTGCCACGCGGCGATAAACGTGCTGCAAAACAGCACTGACGCCAAGGGACGCCCGTTCACAGTGCACAAAATGCCGATTCCGGGGCCGTTGTATGCCACCGAAGAGGAATGTGCAGGCGTGGACGCAGTGGAAGGTTCCCAGGAGCGCAACCCAACTGTGCGGCTGGCCGGCTCCTATGTGAACTTCCTGATCGTCAACGGCGGCATCATTGCGCCAAGTTTTGACGATCCGCTCGATGGCCCGGCCAAAGACATCCTGCAGAGCCTGTTCCCGGAGCACGAAGTGGTCATGGTGCCTGGGCGTGAACTGTTACTGGGGGGCGGCAATATCCATTGCCTTACCCAACAGCAACCCGCGCCGCGCACAAAATGAGTGGCGATGTAACAGCTTGGTGATATCAATGGCGCCCGCTCTAGGTCGGCGTTTTTGGATCCATCCTGGCAAGCCCGCGGCCCGATTGGGTCGCGGTTTTTTTTGTGTCTGTTTTATGGTTGTCGGGGATACATTGGCATAGCTCTTGTATCAGCATCTCGGCAGTTTCGGGGAGCGGGACTGCGTTGTTTTGTCATAAACCTTGGATAAATTGGCCGCTCATCAACCAGGAGAGGGCGCTGGAATGAATATGATAAGCGAGCGCACATGCCATCCCTTGGCCGTTAATGGTGAGTCGCTTCAAGCCTTGGCGCAGTGGTTGAAGTCCAACGGAACGCGTCAGATCAGAGAACCTGATCCGCGCCGGGTGATCGTTGAACGCTACCCCGCTGGCCTGTTCAGCGAGGCGGAGCTGGAAGCGTTGTGGGATGTGATGCAAGGATAGAATTCGACGGATTGATAAAAAGCGCTGGCCGGGATGGCAGCGCTTTTTTTGTGTCCGCTGGTTTTCGAGCTCACACAAAATCCCACAGGATCAGAGTTCATTCAGGCGGGGGATTCGACCGATCCACGAAACACACTGAAAGCCATTCCGGCGTTTTTCTGCAACGCCCACGGGATTAACCTGCCGCCAACCAATCTACATGGCTAGCGGAGTTCCCATGACCACCCTTCATTACATCTACGACCCGCTGTGTGGCTGGTGCTACGGCGCCAAACCGCTGGTGCAGGCCGCCCGGGCGGTGCTGCCGGTGATCGTCCATGGTGGCGGCATGATGACCGGTGCCAATCGCCAACAGGTCTCGCCGCAGCTGCGCAATTACGTGATGCCCCACGACCGGCGCATCGCCGAATATTCCGGGCAGCCATTTGGCGAGGCCTATTTCGAAGGTTTGCTGCGAGACCACAGTGCCGTGTTCGATTCGACGCCACCGACCGCCGCCATCCTCGCCGCCGAACAACTCGGCGGCCATGGCCTGGAATTGCTCGGGCGCCTGCAAACCGCACACTACGTCGAAGGTCGGCGCATCGCTGACGAAGCCGTTCTGCTGGAGCTCGCTCAATCCGTTGGCCTGCCGGCCCAGGCGTTCCTGGCCGCGTTCAGCACGGTTGATGTGCAAGGGCACATCAAGGCCAGTCGCACCTTGCTGGCCCAGGTCGGTGGCCAGGGTTTCCCAACCTTGGCCTTGGAGCAGGACGGTCAGTTCACGCTGATCGACATCGGCCCCTGGCTCGGCAAGCCCGAGGCATTCGCCCAATGGCTGGCGCAAACCCTACCGGCGCAGCCCTCCACACCGTCCGCGGCGTGCGGTCTGGACGGCTGTTCGTTCTGATCGTTCTTAGACGTTTTTCGCCTAATTACAGACGATTCACGAAATTGACACACCGTTGAGCGCGCGACTAGGATTCGCCCACGCCTGTGGCTAACAGCCATGACTCTTAAATAATAAAAAGGCCCGACACGATCACTCGTGGGCGGGCCTTTTCATTATTTCAGGAGCAAGAGTCCGAAAAAGAGCGCAAAAAGCGCCATTTCGGCTGCCCGCCGCAGTGCGTATCAACCCGTACAAGGAAAATAATCATGTTGAACAAGCGCATTAGTTTGATCGCACTGGGGATCTTGAGCACGACACACGCCATGGCCAATGACCAGGCTGAGTCCAAGGGGTTCGTTGAAGACAGCAGCTTGAAAGTGCTGTTGCGCAACGCTTATATCAATCGCGACTACAAAGATGGCAACGAGGACAAGGCCGAGTGGGGCCAGGCGGCCATCGGTACCTTCTCGTCCGGTTTCACCCAGGGCACGGTGGGCGTGGGTGTAGATGCCTTCGGCCTGTACGCGTTGCGTCTGGACGGCGGCAAGGGGCGTAGCGGTGCCCAAGGCATCGACTTCTTCAAGCAAGGCGACAGCGGCAACGCCGCCGATGACCTCTCCAAGTTCGGTGCAGCGGTCAAGTTCCGCGTCTCCAATACCGTGCTGGCCTACGGTGACCAGATGCCGGCCCTGCCGGTGCTGAGCTATGACAATTCGCGCCTGCTGCCGGAAAGCTACACCGGCACGCTGATCACTTCCAAGGAGATCAAAGGCCTGGAACTGAATGCCGGCCGTTTTACCGCCGAATCGCGCAAGAGCGCCGAAGGCCGTGACAGCGGTGGCCTGAAGTCGATCAACGTATTGGGCGGCAGCTATCAGTTCACCGAGCAGTTCAAGGCTTCGCTCTACGCCTCGGATGTCGAGGACGTATTGAAGAAGCAATACGTGAACGCCAACTATGTGTTCCCGCTGGCCAAGGATCAGTCCCTGACCCTGGACTTCAACGGTTATCGCACCAAGCTGGACAACAGCTACGTTCGCGAAAACAACGTCACCGGCGACGACAACAAGATCTGGAGCCTGGCTGCCACCTTCGCCACGGGCCCGCACAGCTTCACCCTCGCCCACCAGCGCAGCACCGGCGACAGCAACCTGGGTTACGCCTACGGCGGTTATCAGCGCGGGCAGAATCGCGTGGGTGATGGTGGTAACACGATCTACCTGGCCAACTCCTACTGGTCCGACTTCAACGCTGAAGACGAGCGCAGCTGGCAGTTGGGCTATGGCCTGGATTTCACCACCTTCGGCGTACCGGGCCTGACCTATAACGTCGCTTACGTGCGTGGCGATAACATCACCACCTCCACCAGCGAAGGCGGCACCGAGCGCGAGATCTTCAACCAGTTCAAGTACGTGGTCCAAGGTGGTCCGGCCAAGGACTTGAGCGTCAGGTTGCGCAGTTCCGTGCTGCGTGTGTCGCAGAAGTCGAGCGAGTACAACGTCAGCGGCAACGAGCTGCGAGTGTTCGTGGATTACCCGATCAATGTCTTCTGATGCCTGATTGCGTGACAAGCGCCTGATAGAAACCCCCGACGTCAACTCGGGGGTTTTTTACCTTTTGACGCCAGAAAAGTCGCAAAAAACGCGCGTTTCCCCGAGGAAAAGTCGTACTAATGAAACTTCAACCGCCGTTTCAAGCACGGCTTGAAGTGCCTCAAATACTTTCTCATGGACGTAAATCCTGCACCTACTAGATTAGGCCGCTCAATGCAGTGGAGACCTATGAAAAATGATCGTTCTGAACAGGGAAGTGGGCGAAGCGCTAAGACGTGACAAATACGTCAACGTTCGCGGTGGGGACTTCAACCTCTACGGTCATTTCGGCGATTTTGTCCGGCTGACCAAAAGCTGGGAAAACATGGAACCCGACAGCTACTACGGCCAGGCCGAGTCAGGCATGCGTTTTCGCCGCTACAGCGACTTCGAATACAACCCGACGACTCGTGAGCTCACGCAGCTCGAACACCGGGCCTACATCCAGTCCAAGGCTAACAACAGCTATGTCGGCGGCCTGGAGCGGCACTTCCAGGACTTTTCCAACGAAGTGATCAACTCGCCGGTGATGCGCAGCCTGATCGACACGGACTTCGAGGTCTACAAGAACGTCCTGCCGCAGGAACTGCACGATGAAATCTGGCAGTGCCAGATCCACCAGATCCGCATCGAGATCAAGCCAGGTAAACAGCTGGAAATCACACCCGAAGGAATCCACTGCGACGGGTATCCGTTCAGCGGCGTGCACTTCTGGGGCCGCCATAATGTGGCGGGCGCCGAAAGCCGTTTGTACACCGCCCAGGAAGAACAGTTGGCGGCGATTACCTACGAGGACATCCTCGACACCACGTTCTTCCTCGATCGCGATATGCGCCATTACGTGACGCCGGCCCGCAATGTTCACGCCCATGAAATGGCGTTCCGGCAAATCCTGGCCATTTCCTTCTCGCGGCCCGGGACCGCTTTCGACATTGTTCGCTGAACGGCTCGAACCCATGGACGATTCGGTGCAGCAGGTCCTGTTGCGCCGGGCCCAGGTCAGGGACGCGGAACGACTGGAGCAGTTTTTTCGCGGATTCAACGAAGTGTCGTTCTGCGAATGGCAGGATGCTCGATTTTTGCGGGGGGTGTTGTTGCAGGACACCACCACCGCCTACCTGGCGGTCGATGCCAGTGGTGAAGTGGTCGGTGCTGTGATTGGGGGCATGCTCGGCACCCGCGGCACGATCAATCACCTGGCCGTCAGTCCGGCACATCGTACCCGAGGCCTGGGCCAGCGCCTGGTGGAGGCGGCCTCGGCCGACATGAAACGGGTCGGCGTGCTGCGCATGTTCCTTTTCGTCGACGATGCTAATCTGGCCGGCAAGCGCTTCTGGGCTGCCCAGGGGTTCTGTGAGCCTCGGGGTGAAATCACCTTCGAGAGGGATTTATGAACAAGACTTCCAGCCAGCCGCTGGCGGTCGAACCACAAGCCTCGCGTACCTTCGCTGAAGCCAGTCCGGTGGTAGCGGGTTATTTCACGGTTTCGTTTGTGTTCGGTCTGATGGCGGTCAACGCCGGGCTGCCCCTGTGGTTGCCAGTAGCGATGTGCCTGTTCGTTTACGCGGGCGCTTCGCAATTCGCCGCGCTGGCGTTGATTTCCAGCGGTGCGTCGCTGACCACCATCGTGCTTACCACGTTCCTGATCAATGCCCGGCACATGTTGATGTCGGTCTACATGGCCAAGGCCCTGCGTGCATTGGGGCTCAGCCGTTTCGAGCGCTGGTGTTACGCGGCTGGGCTGACGGACGAGTCGTTCGCGTTCCATAGCGTCAAGCTTGGCAGTGGGGCACCGGTCAGCGTGCGCTACCTGGTCGGCTTCAACCTGTTCTGCCACACCTCCTGGGTGCTCGGCGGCTTGCTGGGGGCCGTTTGCGCGCAGTACGCGGCGCACCTCATCAAGTACAAGCTCGACTATGCCCTGACCGCGATGATGCTCTACGTGCTGGTTTCGTTGTGTAACACCCGCAACAAACTGATCGCTGCCCTGGCGGCTGTCGTCTGCATGGGGGGGCTGAGCCTGCTGGGCAGCTCGCCGTTCAACGTCTTCATCGCCACGTTCGTTGGCTGCGGGGTGGGCGTATGCCTGACCAAACGTTCCTGATCCTGGTCGTGGCCCTGATGATGGCCGTGACTTTCCTGCCACGCGCCTTGCCATTGCAGGTCAATACCGAGCACTGGCCGCCCTTCGTTGCCCGAGCCTTGGAATACCTGCCAGTGGCGATCGTCGCTGCCATCAGCCTGACCCCCTTGTTGATCAAGGATCAGCAGATACAACTCGACCGCCCTGAGTTTTATGCAGCGATTCCGACGTTGTTATGTGCGTATTTCAGCCGCAACCTGTTTCTCAGCGTGGCGGTGGGCACGGCGGCGTACATCGCGCTCGGTTCGTTCCTGTAGCGTCAGGTCCACCACATCGTGCAGCGCCTGGCCCGACAACTCCGGATTGTTCACCGCCAGGCGGACTTCAAGGAAATCCTCGAAGTCCGGGAAAATCGCCAAGCCATTGCGCAGCGCCGCTTCCCGGGACACCAGCCCCAGGCCGTCGAGCTGGGTGATCAACGACAACGTCAGTGTTTCACTGCAGGAGTACACCATTCGCTGGCTCGACCCGTACTCACCCAGGCCTGCGTCGAGAAAACGCAGGAAGCTTTGGGAATACGGGCATTCTTCTGCCGGACGCACCTGAAACTTGTCACCGAGCAAGCCAAGGGAGTCGTCTTCGTCGCCGCAATGGGCGCCGACCACCTGCACCTGCACATCCGGCATGGTGATGCTGGAAAAACCGCCCTGTTGCTGCCCGATCAGGATCGCCAGGTCAAAATCTTCATTCCTGAGCTTGCTCAGGTTCTCCATCGACTCGGCATAGCTGAATTCCAGCTGATACTGGGGAAACACAGCGATCAACCGGTCGATCATCCGCCGGTTGAATTCCGCTGGCAGGGTGGTATTGAGTGCCACTCTGAGCGTGCGCTGTCGCGGTGTCTTGAGCGCCGCGACTTTCTCCTCCAACTGTCGGGTGGCAACCAGCACCTGATCCATGAAGGGGGTCAGTTCCGAGCCCTGGCTCGTCAAGGTCAGGCCTTTGTTCGAGCGCCGGAACAACCGGAAACCGAACTGTTCCTCGACCTTGTTCAACTGCGCCGCCAACGCCTGCACCGTGAGGCACGAATGTTCGGCCGCTGCCGACAAGGAGCCGGTCTGCACGATGCGCATGAGGTTGCGTAGGGTTCTGCTATCCATGAGGTAATGCCCTCTGCTTAAGTGGGCTCGCTATTGTTGTGCACCTGGTCCGGGCCAGGCAGTGCATGCTGGCTATCATCATGCACCTTGCCACGCTTGTCGCGATTTTGTGCCGAAAAGCGCCGGCAGGCGATGGTTGGAGCTTATGCGGGATTTAGGGATTTTGCCCAGTCGATGCTGGCAGGATCGGTCGGCGGGGAACGCTTTAATTCACTTGCGAATAAAAACTTAAAAATAATCCATATCTGTACTATCCTCTAAGCACCACCCCGCGACAAAGGAGCCTAGACCCATGGCGACTCCCTCCATCAACCTCAATGCACAGCAACAACTGGACTCCCCGGGTGCGGGTCGAGTCGCGTTGAAGTTTTTCTTCAACCTCATGGAGCTCTGGGGCTGCAGTGTCGAGCAGCAGCGCATATTGCTGGGCAAGGTGGGAAACACGACCTTCTACAAATACAAACAGTTGCCGGAAAACGTGAAGCTGCCTCGCGATACGCTGGAGCGTATCTCTTACCTCATGGGGATTCACAAGGCGCTGAGCATCATCTTCAGCAATAGCCGGGACCGAGCCTATCAGTGGGTCAGCAGCCCGAATACCGCGGCACCGTTCAACGGCCAGTCGGCGCTGTCCTACATGCTGACCGGGCGGGTGGTGGACATCGCCGATGTGCGGCGATATCTCGACGGAGTGCGCGGTTGATGATGCCACCCTTGGCGGACCCGCAATGGAAACGGGCCTATCGGATCGTCAACAGCAGCTTCCCACCGATTTCGCTGTTTGAAGACGTACTCGACCCTGAAGACCTGCCCACGGCCTACGCTCTGGAGGCGCTGACCAATGACCGGCTGATGGAACAGGCTGGCGTGCTGTCCCGGGTCCGCCCCGAGGACCGCGTTTCGGGGCCCGGTTCCTCGCCGGTGATGGCGGCGTTTACCCACATCGGCAAAAGCAGCCGCTTCAGCGACGGCACCTTCGGTGTCTACTACGCCGCCAGCAGCCAGGAAGCCGCCATCGCTGAAACCTGCTACCACCAGGCACGATTCCTCGGCGCGACCAACGAGCCAGACCTGGAGTTGACCATGCGCACCTACGTCAACAAGGTCGTCAAACCCTTGCACGACATCCGCCACGACTACCCCCACCTTCACGACCCGGACCCTACTGCCTACGGCCCGTCCCAAGTGTTCGCCCGGCAACTGCGGGAAACCTTGTCGTGGGGGCTGCTGTACAACAGCGTGCGCCTGCCCGGCCACGAATGCGTGGCGGCGTTTCGCCCACCGGCGGTATCGATTCCGGTGCAGGGCAAGCATATTCGGTACGTCTGGAGCGCCCAGAAGCGGGAGATTTCGTTTGTGTTTGAGGTGAGTCAGGTGTGAGCCAGGGCTTTTAGGGTATTTTATGGCTGGGCAATAATTATTGCCCAGCCATAATTTTCAATAATTGGCGATTATTGAAACCAGAGGCTGCTGTGCAGCCCCGTGGAAGCAAGCTCCCTCGCCATAAAGTGGCGATTGATCAAATCTTGAACTGCTGCACCGAAGCCTGCATCGATCCCGCCGCATTGTTCAATTGATCCGCCGTTTGCGTCAGGGTGTGAATCGAGCGGGTGTTCTCGCGGGACTGCTCGGCAATCGACTCCACCCGCTGGGCCATCTCGTCACTGGCCTTGGATTGCTCGGCAATGGTCTGGGAAATTTCCTCTACCACTTCGGCGGCATGCCGGGCGCCAGTGCGGATTTCGCTGATGGACACCCCGGCCTGCTGGGCCAGGTTGACGCCTTCGTCCACGCGGCTGACGCAAGCCTGCATGTTCGCCACCGCATCCCGGGCGCTGGACTGGATGCGCTCGATCATCGCGGTGATTTCCTGGGTCGACTGGGTCGTGCGCGCCGCCAGGTTACGTACTTCATCGGCCACCACCGCGAAACCACGGCCCGCCTCACCGGCGCGGGCGGCTTCGATGGCGGCGTTGAGGGCCAGCAGATTGGTCTGTTCGGCGATGCTCTTGATCACCTGGATGATGGAATGAATGTCCTCGGACGATGCATCCAGCGCCGTGATCTTGCTGGACGACTGGTTGACCACCTCGGCGATCCGGTTCATGCCTTCCACCACCCCGAGAATCACCTGGCCACCGCTGCTCGCCAGTTGTTCGGACTGCGCCGAAATCGTCCGGGCGCTGTCGGCGTGCTGATGGATCTGGCTGATGTTCGCCATCATCTGCTCCATGCTGGCCGCCATGCTGGTCGCGCTCTGGGCCTGTTGATCGGCACTGGACACGATCTGCCGCGCCGTATCGCCCAGATTGCGGGAGGTGCCGTGTAACTCATCGCTCTGGCCGCGAATCGTGGCGATCATCTGCCGCAGATTGGTCTGCATCTGCTCGATCACACCTTGCAACTGACCCAGCTCATCCTTGCTTTGCGCGCCCATCGAGCGCTGCAAATCCCCCTGGGAAATTGCCTGGGTGTTGAGGATGATCTTGTTCAGCGGTGTGAGCACGGCCTTGAGCAGGCTCCACGACAACAGCGCCAGCGCCACGCAAGTGGCCAGCAAGGTCGCGATCAGCCAGCGCTCCGAGCTTTGAATGCTGCCGTCCTGATGCTCGCGGGATGTCTGCGCCTGGTTTTCGATCAGCTCGCTCACCGCCTCGTTGCGCTCTTCCAGAGCCGAAAACGCCCCGTCGAACTCCGCCCGCAGCGCATGGCCGTCCTGGGCACCACTGAGTGCCTTGCCAATGATTTGCTTGGCTTTGTCGATGTAGGTTTCGACTTGTGGCTTGAGCTCGGCAATCGCCTTGGCGACATCCGCCGGCAACTTGGCCTCGGCGTTTTCGGCGATGACCTTGCGCATGCGCTGCGTATGCTCATCGAATGCCTCCGTCACCTCCTTGGCCGCCTGGGCATCCCCCTGTGTCACCAGCAAAGCGGCCAACACATCGGCCCGAATGGCGTCATGCATCATGTCCGCCTCCATGTGCTTGCGCATGGCCGAAATACTGGTCTCGTTCTGCACCAGGGCCTCGGTCATGGAGTGATAACCCCACAGCCCGATACCGCCAAGCAACAGCGCAAAAGAAAGACTGACCAACCCCGAGCCTATGACCTTGGTGCGGATCTTCATCGCTTACTGCTCCTGGAGCGGAGGAATTCTGGGAAAGTGTAGTCGAGTGCCGGCCGAGCCTTGGGTCAGGCGATGCTCTTATCTGAGGCTATCGGCGGGGGGAATGATTTGATGAATTCGCTGCAAGCTCGTGGCGAGGGGCTTGCTCCCGCTGGAGTGAGCGCAAAGTCGTGGAGAGACGATGGACGTACAGCTAGGAAGGCTCCCATCAGACAAACGCGTCTTGTCGGACTATACGGCAAGGCCGTATAGTCCGACACATGTACACGATTATCGAAACTGAAATTTTCAAACGTTATGCGCAGTCCATCTGGGACGATGGCGAACGTCAGGAGTTCATTACTTGGCTGGCGGCCAATCCGCTGATCGGTGATGTCGTTCCTGGCAGCGGAGGTTTGCGAAAGGTCCGTTGGTCCCGTAGCGGAATGGGCAAACGAGGTGGCACACGTGTCATTTATTACAACACGCTTGCCGAAGGCTCTATTTGGTTGCTGATCGCCTACACCAAGGCGAAATTCGACAATTTACCCGCAGCCTTCCTCAAGCAACTGAAGGAGGAAATCCGCAATGGTCAATGAACTGGAGCAGTTCCAGCAAGACTTGTTGGATTCTGTACGTCAAATGAAAGCTGGCAAGGCGGCTCGTATAACAGAAGTACCTTTATCGGCTGCCGCCCAAGCGCGAGCCAAAGTGGGGGTCTCTCAAAATGCATTCGCCAAATTGCTCGGAGTCAGTTTGCGCACTCTGCAAGACTGGGAACAGGGGCGTCGTCAACCAACAGGAGCTGCGCAGACGTTGTTGAGAGTCGCGACTCAGCATCCTGAAGCCCTACGTGATTTACAGGTGGTTTGACCTCCTGACAATTTATAGACGGAAAACGGGGCAGATTAATTTAGTGCCTGTCTACTCATTGCAGCCTGTCATCGTGGTCTGCCCCGGAACTACTCCGTAACCCCCGTGGCGAGGGAGCGTGCTCCCGCTGGGCTGCGAAGCAGCCTTTCTTTAACCTGCCCCCGTTCGCACGTCGTAAGTACAGATTACAGCCCAATGCTGCCCCGCTCAGTGAGCAGCATTGCACCAGTAGCTCTTAAGCAGGATTACTCCCCGGCGCCTCCAGCACCTTCACCACATCATCGATGACGGCCTTGCTCATATCCTGCAAATAACACGACGCCCAGGCATACCGATCCGTACCGCGAATCATCGCCGCGTCCTCGGCCAGGACCTTGGCGACGTGGAGCAGGTCGGAGGCATGGGACAGGGCTTCGCTAATGGGGATGCCGCTGTTGACGCGGAATAGCGGGCGGTCGGCGTGGTAGGAGAAGGGGGTTAGGCCTGGGGTTTTGAGGTCTTTGGGATGGGTCATTGCGCACCTCCTTTTACCAATTGGCGGCGGGCGGTGACTAGCAAAGCGATAAAGCGAGATTGCAGCAGATCCATGGCGTGCATCGATAAACTCCCATATCAAATGAGAGCTGCCACGTTCGTTCTCAGGCGAATGGGTGGCAGCTGTGCGCAGGCTGAGAAACCGGAGATACAGGAACCCGGCAGACCCGAAGGTCTCCCACGCACAGCCGCCATTGCACGGAATACGGACATAAAAAAACGCCGCAAAACGTGGTTCGGGCGCTGTAGCGCCTGCATCTTACTCGGGTTCTCAGGCCCGGTCGCTGAATTGGCAGCGACAGTTGGAGAGTAGCGGGCGATTGGGGAGGTCACAATCGTGGCGCGATGCTGGCGGGGTTAGAGATTGTGTGCTCGCGAGCAAGCTCGTTCCCAGGCTTTTCAGGGTGTGAGCGAAAAATGAACATCCCATGCAAAACAAAGCCCTCGCATTTCTGCGAGGGCTTTGTTTTGCATGGTGCGGCACCAGGAGTCGAATGGCCGCATAAGTATATGATTTAGATGGTTTTAATTTTAGTCGTGATGATGATTTATCCCTAAAACTATCCCCTGGGGCCTATGGGCAAGACAGGCCGTCAAAAAAAACCGAACTCAGTCGGGGTGCTCATAATTTATGAGTACTTATGGCGCTCAGTTAGCTGTGCCGCTACCCCATCATATCCAGGAAATATTCTTGAAGAGTCATACCCAAGCTTATCCAATATTTTGCAGGCGGCCTTGGCCTCTGAGCAGGGTATTATGAATTTCTTGAAAATAGGGAAGCCTGCCTCTTCTTCAAAGTTCTCGAATATCAGTTTATCTAATGGTCGTCTGTCCGTAAGCAAAGCTCCCGCACCCGTAGACATTCTTTGTACTTCGTTAAGAGTCGAGTCTCTGACGATAGGCCACAAAGTGAACAAACCTTTCTGTGCATTTAGGTTTGGGTTTTGAGAGTAGTGAGGGGTAATGAATTCAACGTTTACCCTGTTCACGGTAGGCTTCAGAAAAGATAGATATTCTTTGTTTAACGCCCATATTGCAAGGTTTCCGTCAAGCCCAATGGCACCTCTGAATGCGAAGTAAGCAGAGACGTAGATATCGTAAGTCCAGTCCAGAAGCCTTGTCGGTACTCCATAGTGCTGGGCCAGTGCAGCAGTCTCATGTAGGTCTGGTGGTAGCCAAACATCTTGCTGATGGTGCCCAATTAAGTCAACAGTATCGAACTCTTGAGCTAAGTTTTGCCGGACTCTGATAGAGGCTGGAACATCAAGTCCTCTCTGGTCAGCAAGTCTATAAAATGCGCGTAATAAATGATACTCTGCTTTAATCTGCCAGCTCTGCCAATCCCATTGGTCCTCCGGTCTGCCAAGTCCTGACATGCTCCACAGCTGCGAGTTTGTTTGTAATCTCAATGCGGTAGGCGTTAGTTCATAGGATTCCTTGGAGTGTCCTCTAAAAATAAACCCATCTAGCATGGGGTCATCTCCCCATGGGGAGATGAAATCAAAAAACTGACTTGCTGTTTCAAATTTTACTTCGTGTATCACGTAGGCTCCTTTTGGGGAATGAGTACAAGTCCCCATCCCTATGTCTCGTAAAATCCTTAGATTGTAAAGTGGTATCTTCTACTTGCTATGGTGAATTGATTCTGCATTTTTAAAGGACGGAAAAAGGGGGCAGATTTATTTAATGGCACATCAACCAGCGCCGAAAAATAGATCTGTCCCTTTTGCTGCACTTTTACTACATTTTCTAAAGCTATCCTAATTAACATTGATGAGGTGCAAAGTCTTACTTATAAGTTATGGGTTAGCCCGAGGTCTTTCTATTTTTGATGCGGCTGAAATAGATACGGTATAACCACGCTGAGAAAGATTGTCGTAGGCGCGCACTAAATTTACCTTGCTAAAAAAAGGTAAGTTATCTTTTACCGTGGTTGGCTCATCTCCAAGTATTAAAAATACTACCTCGTAATCCGAACTCTTAAAATTATCAATTGGTACGAGGTCTCGAGCGGCATTGCCGAACGTGCCAAGAACTTTTCTGGCTGATTTTCTAAAGTCACGGTCTCCGAGCAATATTTCTGCAGCGACACTGCCTTGAGCAAAAAGATGACTCAATCCGGCTGAACCACCTTTTCGATGCTTTACATGGATAAACTGTTTTGCTGATGTAAGCAGGTCGCATAGCTCAACGGAGCTTGTTGATTTGTTACTTTTAATAAGTCTTTTATCTAGTAAGTAATAGCTATGCGCTTGAGCCGCTCTGATGTTATAGTCGCCCTCTGCTTCGATTTTGGATTTATTGCTTTCTTCCCATGTATGTATTTGCGGGAATCGAAGAGGTGAAACGGCGATCTGCGCCAAGCTTGCATTTGTTCTTCCCATGAACGAGTTGTCAATTTCATACCATGTGCCACCAAAAATTATGGTGGTTTTGTTTGCTTCAGAGACTTCGTAGTATATGCATTTGTAAATCGAGTGGCTAAACTCATTCTCGTGTATGTCAAAAATGTGTAGCTGGTCCCGTTTAATTGATTCGATAGAGACCTTAGTGGCGTCGATATTAGCCAAGTATAGGTCAGTGGAAATTGTAGGCGTTTGATTGGATTTTGTGCGTGTAAAGCTGAACCCCGCGATTGAATCCCACTTTTCAATTTCGGGCAAAGTTAAAACTATATTTGAGTCGCGAGCTTTAATGGCTGCCAATAGAATAGCATCGAAATGATCTATTCGAGACTTTTCCTTGAGTTTTCTGACGTTGTCAACCCACAGGAAGTTAGCTTTGTAGTCATTTTTTTGATATTGAGCTTTCAGCGTCCTGGCTATATCGGTTAGATCGTCTATCTCCATTTCTATACCGAAAGAAAACATAGCGTCACCACCCGATATATTCTTAAATTCGACGCCAATTTTTGGAGTGCCTGTGACCGCTCGCAAAATGTCTTTAGAAATATCGATGCCAAAAACACTTATTTCAGAATCTCGCGTGGCTTGTGACTTTTTCTGCACAGGCTGATCGTCAAGGGTATGTATGTCAACACTTCGAAGGCTTTCATGATCAAGAGTATTTAGTGCTGTTTTAAGTCCAAAATCTTGGACAAAAAATGATAGATCTATTAAGTGTCTGCCATAACCGAAAGCTATTGCAAATACATCATTATCAACCCTTATGAACAGAACCGCTGAACTGGATTTGTTACCGATATCCGTAACGGTTTGTCCAGCAATTTCGTCAGCTATATCTGACCAATTTGGCTTTTTTTCAGTTGCACGCTTTACGTATAACACGCCATTAAGGTCAAGGCTTGAGGCGGTCTCATATGCCACTACGTCTTTGTCCGCAGCGAGAAGATCAGCAAAGCCACTGTAGGTGACTTCGGGTTTTTTCAAGAAAATATTGAGGTGGCGATATTTTTTCCCTGGCATCGCTTCTTCCCTAAACTTAAGGTAGTGGCTATTAGCCTTTATTCATTGATATTGCTTCAATCTGCTAGCTTTGACAACCCATGTTTAGTCAGCACACCGACCAATGGTAGCGGTAGCCTGTGACGGTAATGACTAATTGGTAACTCGGCCTGTCGACTTAAAAATTATGGTGGCGTCTTCGCATGCTGTTGTTTTATGAGGTTGTGGAAGGAAGTAGTTTCCTTGCACTCAAGGCGTCGAGTGTCATCTCAAAAAAGTCACTAATTTAATTAACTATTTGAAATATAAGGATTTCCAAGGTGGGTTGGCGGACCTTCGTATCAAGACCAGGGTTGACCACTGGCCAGCCAGCTTGGCCGGACCTCATATCCATTTTCCAGCCTGCAGTGGGTCCGACTGAATTGATTGCGAAAATTAACAGTCACGGGGACAGTGTTCTCGGGACGGCACAGCTGCCCATCACAAATTCACCGTGACGTTCAATCAACGCTATTAGAGATAGCCTTTAGCAATTATATCTAGAGTAGTCCCCACGTCATCCCGCCAAGAATGTTGAGTGTTATCAGGGATCAAGGCCCCTGCGACCTGTGGGGAATGTCCTCTACGCGGGACTGGCGGCTCCGTACGACCGGGAGCGAGGGCATATCATGATCTGGCCTCCTGAGCACCGATACCGGTGGGCGGGTGGAGGCAGCATTGGCTGACGAGACCAGCGCCGCGAGATCCTGAGCCGGGTGAAGGCAGCGATGTGATGACCGGGGCATGCCTGACTGTCAGTCAGGTGCAGTCCATTCCCTGGTCTGCGGCACCATCATCGGCAGCGCTATTGCTGGTGACATCGGTGTTTGTCACGCCGATTGTCACGAGGGGGAATGCCGCAAAGCCTTGTACGAGTTGGGCTGCAGCAGCGGTAGGAGCGCCCGTCTCTTTCCGGGAGAAAGAGACGGGCGCAGGTTGGCGCAAGGAAATGGCCAAGCGGATAGGTCGCTGCAGGGCAGCTAGGAAAGGGGGGGTCAGTTGCCGCAGTGGGCACACTGGTAAAAGTAGGCATCCATCACATCGTTGTGACCGTGCGAGCCGCCAGACGCTAATCGCACTTTGGGAGAACCACCACCGTGTGGCGTAGCCTCAAAGGTTCTGGCTACCTGGGTTGCTGTCAGCGACAGCGCTTTGCCCGACCTTTTCTACGCCTGTGGAGAATTCGGGTCAAGGCTCGAATTTTCGGGAGTTCTGCGGCTGTGGATGAAATTATCCACTAATGGAAATCAGTGGTTTTCCACAGACAGTTGCGTGGGCTTTAGATTTTTTAAGTGAGGTCCATCCAAACAGGGCGGCTTTGCAGCCCTGCTTGGATGGACCCGCGTGGACAAGCGGATCACTGAGATTTGAAGACCGAGCGCTTACTCGGTTGCGCCACGTTTTGCTTTTAGGCGAGTGACGTTCGCTCCGGTCTGGTTGGCGAATTCGTGTGGAGTGACATGCTCCTGCCGGTTGGCCTCCAGATACCGGCTCCACCAGTTCATGATCAGCTTGCGCTCTTCAATGAACTCGGCCTTGTGGATGTATGCGGCGCGGACGTTATTGCGTTCCTTGTGGCTCATCTGCCTTTCAATAGCGGTCTCGGACCACAGTCCTGATTCAATCAGCGCGCTACAAGCCATCGACCGAAACCCATGCCCGCAAATTTCGGCTTTGGTGTCGTAGCCCATCTTTCTGAGCGCGCTGTTCACTGTGTTTTCAGACATGGGTTTCCAGGGCTTGGCATCGCCTGCAAACACCAGGTCGAATTCGCCGGTGAGGGCGTGGATCTGTTCAAGCAGGGCCACGGCTTGCGGCGATAAGGGCACAAGGTGGATGTCCCCGGCCATCTTCGTACCCCTTGTTGAAAAAGGTACTCCGTCCAACGCGGGTCGAGTGTCCGGTATCTCCCAGGTGCCGCGTTTAAGGTCGAATTCGCTCCAGCGGGCGAATCGCAGTTCGCTGGAGCGTACGAACACATGCAGCGAGAGCATGACCGTCAGCCGGGTAAGTGCGCGGCCTTTGTAGGTGTCGATACGTTCCTGCAATTCAGGCAGACGCGATAAGGGTAAAGCAGGGCGGTGAATCACCCTCGGAGCTTTGATCAAACCTTCAAGGTCGGAGGCAGGGTTTGCCGCGATCTGTCGAGCACGTTTCGCCTCGCGCATGATGCTTTGCAGGTAGTTTTGTACCCTTAAAGCGACGTCAATCGTGCCGCGTTTCTGGATCGCTTCCAGAGGTTGCATCAGGTCATGGGTGTCCAGATCGACAATAGAGCGAGCGCCGATCAGCGGGAAGACATGGGTTTTGAGACGGCTCAGGACGGTCTTGGCATCATTTGGCAGACATCGCTTTGTGCCAGTCCAGTGCGGCGCTTTCAAAGGTTCGGCCTTTGATTGCGGCCTGCGTCTTGGCTTGGTGTTTGGTCTATATGGGGTCGATGCCTTTCGCCAGCATCCGCTTGACCTCCAGGCGCTTGTTGCGCGCATCGGCGAGGCCAATGACGGGGTAGTTGCCGAACGAGGTCAGTCCTTCGCGTCCGTCAGGTTTGACGTAGCGGAGCCGCCAGCCTTTGCGGCCATTGGGCTGGACTAGGAGGTAGAGGCCATTGCCGTCGAAAAGCTTGTAGGCGCTGTCTGTAGGTTTTGCCAAGCGGCAAGCTGCGTCGGAGAGCGGAGCTGTGGTGCGCGACATAAGGGTACTCCCTTTTATCGAAGTGACCTGTATCCCAAACTCTACCCTTAAAACGGTTGGAATCCACCAGTTTCTGACGGAAACCGATGGAACCCCAAAACGAAAAAACCCGCCAGAAGGCGGGTTTTTCGGGGGTTCCAGAGATTTTGAAAGCCTTCTATGGAACCTTGTATGGTGCCGGCACCAGGAGTCGAACCCGGGACCTACTGATTACAAGTCAGTTGCTCTACCAACTGAGCTATACCGGCGTGTGGGCGACGATTATAGCGATTGGGTGCGTTCTGTAAACCCCTGAATTCTGACTATTTTTGCGCAGGTCCGGCTTAGGCGCGGTGCAGCAGCGTGCGCAGTTTGTTCAGGGCTCGCCAGGTGCGGCTGTTTTGGATGGCGTGGAGCTGGGCTTCGGCCTGTTCGGCGCGTTGCAGGGCGGCGCTGAGTTGTTGGTCGGTGTCGCTCAGGGGGTGGCTGAATTTGTGGCCTTTGCAGAGTTGGAAGCCGTCGAGGTTGCACGGGGGGATGTCGAAGGCGGGCTTGAGGGCCAGGTGTTCTTCGGCGAGGTAGTAAGTGTTGATGCCGTCGAACAGGATGGATTGGTAGCCGGCGTCGGTCACCAGGTTTTCCCAGGTCTGGTCGCGGGCCCATGGGGTTTCGATGAGGATGATCCAGGGGCGCCAGCGGCTGAAGTCCATGCCGCGCAGCACGGTTTCTTCGTGGCCTTCGACGTCGATTTTCAGGAAGTGGATGGGGCGGTCCTGGGCGTATTGCTCGCAGATGGAGGCCAGTGTGCGGGACTGGACGGTCTGGTTGCGCACGTCCATGCCGGCGTCGCGGTGTTGCTGGGCGACGCTGGCTTCCACTGTGGATAAGCCGGTGTCGGCGATGGTGTAGAAGGTCAGGCTTTCGGCGTTTTCGCCGGCCACGCATTGCAGGTTGATGTCGTGGGGGCGTTGTTGGCAGAGGGCATCATAGTAGGCCGGCACCGGTTCGATATTGATGCCGCGCCAGCCGCGGTCGTAAAACGCTCGGGTGACCGAATCATCTGTCGGATGGTTGGCGCCGACGTCGAGGTAAAAGCCGTTTTCCACCGATTGAAGGGCGCGCCACAGGCGTATGTCTTCGAAGTTTTGTGCGTAGGAAATGAACGTCACGGCCAGTCCTTGAGTGTGTCGGCATTGTGTCAATCACGATACGTTGGGCTGTTGTATAGCACGGGCGCGGTGGACGCAATTACTGGCGCGGGGCAGCACTGAATTCGGCGGTTATGTCGTTTTGCTTGGGCGCTTATGCACAACGGGCAGGTGGAGGCGAAGGGCATCTTGCGATTTTGTGACCGCTTTCGCGTTTCGTCGCAAATGCCTGTTTTCACGGTTTTTTATCCATGTGAACAAAAAATGACCAGCCTTGATTCGGTCAGGAAATCGCGGATTTCTTGGATCCAGGTTTATTTCATCAACAGAGTTATCCACAGGCTGTTTCGGCGTCGTAACGTTCTGCCAACAACATCAGATTGCGTGGCGTCAGCGGCGTATCGCAGAAGGTGCCAAGGCGCACGTCGTAGCCTTCTTGGGTAAGGAAAAGCGCTCGGTCCAGCACCAGCCAAAGCTCCAGTGGTCGCCGGAACAGGCCTCGCAGCAACTCCAGATTGCGCACTTCGGCCAAGCGCTGATGGCCCGCTGCTTCCAAGGCGGCCCAATCAGGCGTGCCGACTATGGATAAGTCTTTCAGAGATGCCAGATCGATGCAGTATTGGGCGAAGGACTTTTCCAACCAAACGGTGGGCAGTGACGGCGTGGGCAGATAGTCGTCGCACCCTCTGATTTGCCGTTGCAGCAAATCGAAGCCCAGGCGCCAGGCCATGGAGTGGTCCCGTTGTCTTCTGACGCGCGCGCCAGCGGTGACGGTTTCGCTCAGGGGCAGGCTGAGATCGTCGAGCGACAGCTGTAGGGCAGAGCCCTTGGCGGCGTCGGATAGCGCTTGATAGCGTTCGGTGTTGATGCGGTTGTAACAGCACGGCGCGATAGCCAGTTGTGCACAGCCAACGGCGCTGGCCAGGTGCATCAAGCGAACATGCAGGTCTCCGCAGGCGTGCAGGGCCACGGGGGTGTGTTCGGGGTGGAGCGCCTGGGTGGCGTCCGCCGCTAGCACGTCTTGTTGCAGGTGCGTGGCGGGCAGGCGATGGCGCAGGCTCAGTTGTTGGCCGCTGGCGACCAGTGCAGGGTCGTATTCCAGGCAGGTCAGTTGCTGTTTGTCGTGCAGCAGGCGTCGACCGAGATGGCCTTTGCCGGCGCACCAATCCAGCCAGTGGGTCGGCTGGGTGGTGAAGTGCAGACGGCTGGCGAAGGCTTCGATCTGCTGCCATTTGCGCCCGGGCACGTCGACGTTCAGGCGATGGCTTGGCGCTTCGAGCGTGCTGGCGGGCAATTCTGCGACAGCGCTCAATGCGCGGGAGATTGCGGCCAATTCCGGGAAGGGCGCTGGTGCGCCTTCCATCAACCACGGCTGATGATGGTCGTTTTCCGCAGCTTCCAGCGAACGCTGGCGTAGCCATCGGGCCAATTCCGGGTGGGACGTTTCCCAAGGCAGTTGCAGATAGGTGAACGGACGCGGCTTCCACAGCACTTGGTGCGCCGTGAGAAAAGCGTCCAGCGCCGTGAAGCGGGCGAGCAATGCCTCGCCCGTCAGCACGCCGCTGCTGTCAGCGCCCCTGGCAGGCATCGACGCGCAACCAGCGCTCCAGCTGCTTGAAGCCTTGCACCAGGAAAAAGGACATCAGCAGATAGAACATGCCGGCGGCGAAAAAAATCTCCACCGGCAGGTAGGTCCGGGCAATGATGGTGCGGGCCATGCCGGTGAGTTCCAGCAGGGTCACGGTACTCGCCAGGGCGCTGGCCTTGAGCATCAGGATCACTTCGTTGCTGTAGGCCGGCAGGCCGATGCGCGCAGCACGGGGCAGCATGATGTAGAACAACGCCTTGGGTCGGGACATGCCCAGGGCCCGCGCGGCTTCGATCTCGCCCTTTGGGATGGCCTGGATGGCGCCGCGCAGGATTTCGGCGATGTAGGCGGCGGTGTGCAGGGTCATGGTGACCGTGGCGCACCAGAACGGATCCCGCAGGTACGGCCACAGCGCGCTGCTACGCACGGCATCGAACTGTGCCAGGCCGTAGTAGACCAAAAACAGCTGGACCAACAGCGGCGTGCCACGGAAAAAGAAGATGTAGGCGTAGGGCAACGCCCGTACGTACCACAGGCGCGAAGAGCGGGCGATGCCCAGTGGAATCGCCAGCAGCAGTCCGGCGATGACGGCGATGGCTACCAGCTCCAGGGTCAACGTGGCGCCCTGGGCCAGCTTCGGCAGCCACTTGATGATGACGTCCCAGTTCATTGGGTGCTCCTGGTAAAGCCACGGGCGGCGCGTCGTTCCAGCAAGTGCATGCCGATCATGGCGAACACCGTCAGGCCCAGGTACATGAAGGCTGCGACCATATAGAAGGTGAACGGTTGCTTGGACACGGTCACGCCGATTTGCGCATGACGCATGATTTCTTCCAGGCCGATCACCGAGACCAGCGCGGTGTCCTTCATCAGGATCATGAACAGGTTGCCCAGGCCGGGCAGGGCGATGCGCCACATCTGCGGCATGATCAACCGGGTGAAGATCCGCCACTTCGACAGGCCCAGGGCGACGCCGGCCTCGCGGTGGCCCTTGGGAATCGCCAGGATCGCGCCGCGAAACACTTCCGTGGCGTAGGCGCCAAAGCACAGGCCTAGGGCAATGACCCCGGCGGCGAAGGCGTTGAGGGCAAGGTCGGGATTGCCGAAGTACTCACCCAAGGCACGCATCAGGTTAACGGTGCCGAAATAGATCAATAGCACCCAGAGTAATTCCGGGATGCCGCGAACCAGTGTTGAATAAGTGCCACCAAGCCATTGCAGCGGCTTGTATGGCGAGGTCTTGGCCAGGGCACCGAGCAAGCCGAGCACCAGCCCCAGGCAGAGGGCCGTGAGCGCCAACTTGACGGTCATCAGCGCGCCAGCGGCGAGCGCCGGGCCGAATCCGTAGAGATCGATCATCATGGGTAAGAATTCATATCGCGGCAGGCTTTGCTAAGGGCCGGCGCTGCCAGGAGCAGCGTCGGCCAGGCGCGTCGGCATCAATAGATGCTGAACGGGAAGTACTTGTCGTTGATCTTTTTATAGGTGCCGTCAGCAACAATTTCTTTCAGTGCTGCGTTCAGTCGGTCACGCAGTGGATCGCCCTTGCGCACGGCGATGGCGATCTTGTCGCCCTCTACCACCGGGTCACCTTTGAATTCGTAAGCACGGCCAGCGTCGGTTTTCAGCCAGTCGTAGTTCACGTATTTGTCTGCCAGGATCCCGTCGAGACGGCCGGAGGTCAGGTCCAGGTAGGCGTTTTCCTGGGTGTCGTAGAGTTTCAGCTCGACGCCTTCCATGTTGTCTTCCATCCAGGTGCCGGCGAGCGTGGAGCGCTGTGCCCCGATGACCTTACCTTGGAGAGACGCTTTATCGATTTTGAAATCGACGTTTTTCGGTGCGATGAATTGCAGTTTGTTGGAGTAGTACGGGTCGGTGAAGTCCACGGCCTGCTTGCGTTCTTCGTTGACTGACAGTGAAGAAATCAGGAAGTCGAACTTCTTGGCGTTCAGGGCCGGGATGATGCCGTCCCAGTCGGAAGTGATTACTTCGCACTCAACTTTCATCTTGGCGCACAGGGCGTCGCCGATGTCTTTATCGAACCCCACGACCTGGCCGCTGGCGTCCTTGTTGTTGAACGGCGGATAGGCCGCCTCGATGCCCATCTTCAGTTTGTCGGCCGCCATGGCGCTGGCCGAGAAAACCAGGCTGGCCGCTGCGGCCAGGAGGAATTTCTTGTAGGTCTGCATGTGTACTGCTCCGTTAGCGGTTGCTGGACATGAATTGTTTGCAGCGCGCCGAAAGCGGGTTCTCGAAGACCTGCTGTGGCGATCCTTGCTCTTCGACCAGGCCTTGATGAAGGAACACGACTTCGCTGGAAACCTGACGGGCGAACCCCATTTCGTGGGTCACCAACAGCATGGTGCGGCCCTCTTCGGCCAAGGCGCGGATCACACTAAGTACTTCCTGGACCATTTCCGGGTCAAGGGCGGAAGTGGGTTCGTCGAACAGGATCACCTTGGGCTGCATGGCCAAGGTGCGGGCGATGGCGGCGCGTTGCTGCTGGCCGCCGGACAGTTCGGCCGGGTAGGCATGGCGCTTGTCGGCGATGCCGACCTTGGCCAGCAGGGCTTCGGCAACTTCGACGGCTTCGGCCTTGCTTTGGCCAAGCACTCGGCGCGGGGCTTCGATGATGTTATCGAGCACGCTCATGTGCGGCCAAAGGTTAAAGTTTTGAAACACAAACCCGATCTCGCTGCGCATGCGGTTGATCTGCTTGCCGTCGGCGGCCACCAGTTCACCGTTTTTCGCTGCCTTGAGCTTGAGTTCTTCACCGGCCACCAGAATTTGGCCCTGGTTGGGGTTTTCCAGCAGGTTGATGCAGCGCAGGAACGTGGACTTGCCGGATCCGGAGGAACCCAGGATCGAGATCACATCGCCGTCGCGGGCGGTCAGCGAGACGCCCTTGAGCACCTCCAGCTGTCCGTAGCGTTTGTGCAGGTTGCGGATTTCAAGCGCGGGCGTGGCCTGGGCCATGTGCGGTCCTCATGATGTGTGCTCCCTTGCTGTTGGCGGCCTTCCTTGGCGAGGCGGCCAAGCTAGCATGCGTCCGAATGGCAGCCAACAGCGCTACGGGCGGTAAACCGGTGATGTGCGGCAGGTTGTCGCATCGGCACAGCAGTCTGTCGCGCCATCAACAACCGAACGGCCGTTTGAACCTTGTTTACCGGTGAAAAGTCCGGGGAGTCGCGTAAAAAAAGGCGCGATGGTGCCAGCTTTGGGCGGGGGTTGGAAGGGTTAACCGGATGAGCGTGCTATTCCAATCCGCAGTCGGCCCAACTTCCAATCGATCTAAACCGGAATGGTCCTGAATCCATCAAATGAGATGGCTTTCCCAGAACCAGGAGTTGCCGCCATGAAGTTCCTTTACTGTCTTATCGCCATCGGTGCACTGCTATTTCCCATCACGCCCAACGCCACCAACCTGGCTCCAATAGACAGCGCAGGCGTGCAAGTCCAACCGTTACAGCAGAACGGCATCACCTATCTATCCGGCGGTATCGGCGAGGATGAAGCCCACGCCATCGGCCAGGCCCAGGGCTATAACCTGCACATGACATTCGCGATTGGCGTGGAAAACAAATACATCCCGGATGTGGATGTCACCGTCCAGAACGCGTCGGGGCAAACGCTGCTGACGCTGGATGACGCGGGACCGCTGGTTTACGTGCAGTTGCCGCCGGGCAAATACACGGTGGTGGCGACGCGCAACGGCGAGGCGCGGCACGACACCGCCCAGGTAGGCAGTGGCGCCCCACGCAGCCTGGTGTTCCATTGGAACGGTGACGAATAGCCAGCCGGCTTACTCGCTGGCGGGCTCTTCCATGGACTGGCGATAACGGTCCAGCGCTTGGCTGAAATCCTCGATGAACTCCGGGGTGCTGAGCCAGCGCTGGGCCGTCTCGCGATCCATGTCATCGACCCACATGCGGTAGTCCACCAGCATGTCGGCGGCCAGGTTGGTGGCTGCCATGCTTTCGTTTTCGGCGTTTTTCAGGTCGAGCAGGCCTGGGCGTTCGATGATCATTACGCTCAGGGACGTGAGCAGCGTATCGAGCATTTCACTGCGGCTGACGGCCTCGGCTTCGCGCAGCTTGGCGAACAGTTCCAGCACGTAGACCGGTGGTTGGGCGGTGGCGTGTGCCGGGTCGCCATACATCGGGATCGATTTGCGCCCGGTCATGCGGATCTGCTTGGCTTTGTCTTTGGCGCGCTTGGCGCGTTTCTGCTGTTTGTTCAGTGAGGCCATTGGGCTTCGGTTTCCAATTCATTAGGGGGCGGCGCCCGGTTCAGTCGATTTTTGGCACGGTAAAGCGAAATTCGCTGCCCTGGCCTGGCTGGCTTTCGGCGTGCAGTTTACCGCCATGGGCCAGGACAATCCCCTTGGAAATGTACAACCCCAATCCGGTGCCGTTGGGGTTGCCTTCCTTGGTCGTCCAGTAGCGCTCGAAAACATGAGGCAGCTGTTCTGGCGCAATACCTTCACCGGTGTCGCGCACGCTGAATACTATCTCGTTGCCAACAGACATCGCGCTGATGCCCACGGAGCCCTGTTGTGGCGTGAACTTGATGGCATTGCCAATCAGGTTGGACAGCACCTGGAACAACCGCTCGGGATCGGCGCTGATCCTCAGGTTGGGTTCGGCATGGAAGGACATGTCGATGGCCTTGGCAGTGGCCAGCGGCGTCAGCAGCGAGCAGGCGTCGTCGAAGATCTGACTGACATCCATCGGCTGGGGATTGATGGTGTAGCGTCCGGCGTCGATGCGCGAGGTGTCGAGCAGGTCTTCCAGCAGCGTGTTCATGCGGCTGGTGGCCTGTTGCATGGTGTCGATGGCGGAAGAAATTCGCTTGGAACTGTGGGAGCCGTCGGAGCTGAAGGCCTTTTGCATCATGCCGCAGAGCATGGAAATGACCGTCATCGGGCTGCGCAGGTCATGGGACACCACGGCCACCAGTTCGTCGCGCGCCTGCACGGCTTGGCGCTCCTTGCGTACCTGGCGGGCCAGGTCGTTTTCCAGGGCCGAGCGTCGCAGGTCGTTGGCGGCGAACAGTTCGCCATGGGTCCATTTGGTGCTGATGCCGGCCATTTCGACTTTCCAGATCTCGAAAGACGTCCGGGGTCGCAGGCGCAGGCCGGTCTCGCTGTTTTCCAGGTCCAGGGGCTTTTGCGGGTCACCGCTCCATTGCAGGGTTTGCTTCACCTCGGGACGGAACCACAGCACACCGTTTTCCACCGGCTTGGGCAGGTGGATCGCCAGCACCCCGCTCGCTACGTCCTGATAAGCCTGGGCAGGCGCGAAGACGCTGCTCAGGTTGTGGTGGGAGAACACCGGCTTGTCGGTTTCCAGAATCCATTTGTGCAGCTCGCGGATCTGCTCCGGTTCCGGGCATTGGCCGTGGCGGTGCAGCTTGTTGTCTTCGAAAATCGCGACGCCGCTGGCCCCGGTCAGGTCCATGAGGCGTTGTGGCTCATTGGACAGGCCGTCGAACACGTTATCGCTGGACTCGGCCATGACCGCGGCGAGGACCTTGAGGTCTTCCAGCTTGGCGTCCCTCTGCCGGGTCAGCTCCAGGGCCTGCATGGCGCTGATCTGCAACGACAGCACCTGGCCGATGGTCTGGCAGGCCATGCGCATTTCATGGGGAACAAGCAGCGGTTGGCGATTGCCGCAACTGATCAGCCCCCACAGGCGCTCGCCTTCCATCAGCGAGATGCTCATGGAGGACAGCACGCCCATGTTTTTCATGTATTGGCGGTGGATCGGCGAGACGCTGCGCAACGTGGCAAAACTCAGGTCCAGCGGCGCCTGGGTGTCGGGCCGCAGTTCCGGGACCAGCGGTACCGGCGCGTAGTCGGCATTGGGAATGATCCGCAGCCAGTTGGTGCGATACAGCTCGCGGGCCTGTTCGGGAATATCCGACGCCGGGAAAAACAGGCCTTTGTAGAGTTCCATCGACGGCGCGCTGGCCTCGGCAATCACCTGGCCGTGGCCTTCTTCCTCAAAGCGGTAGATCAGCACCCGGTCGTAACCGGTCATGGCCTGGATTTCCCGCACGCTGATTTCGTACAGTGCCTGAAGGGTTTTCGCACTTTGCAGACGTTGCAGCATACGCCCCATGTTCGCCTCGCCGCTGACGCCTTCGGGGCGATAGTCGCTCAGGTGCTGTTCCAGTTCGACGATCAGGGCGCCCTGGTGGCGATGTACCAGGGCATCAAAACGCTGCTGGTTCACGACAATGGCCACGGGCACGCTGTCGCTTTCCGGGGCGGCGCGACAGGCGATGAGGATCGCCTCGGCCTGTTCCAGCCCCAGCAGTGCGTCGAGTGTCTGGCCCAACAGCCTGTGGGGATCTTGCCCCATCAACTGCAACGCGTTGGCGCTGACCTGACGGATCACGAAATCGGGCTCGGACAGCATCAACAACACGCCGTGAGGCTGGATGGCCCCAGGAAAGCGAATCGGTTCGTCTGCGCAATTGGCCAGCAGTTCGTCGAAGGCTTCCTGGTTTTCCGGGGTCATAACAGTACCTTTTGGCTGTCCAGCCAGTGTTCAAAATGAGAGAACGTCGCCTTGGCGGCGCGTGTGACTTCGAACACCTGGGCCTCGCCAAGGTTCCTGTCGTCCAGGTATTGAAGGAAATCCTTCCAGCGTCGACCGGTGAGTTCGCCATACACATTGAGAAAGGCCGCGCCGCTGGAGGCATCAAGGCCGAGCTGCTCGGCAACCCTGCGCCGCAGGATCTGCCCGCCGAGGGTCGCACCTTCCAGCACGTAGGAAACGCCGAGGGCGGCGGCTCGGGAGTCGATTCGTGGCAGCGCCTGGCAGGTGGGCAATGCCTCGATAGCGGCTTCATCCAGGCCCAGTGCCTTGAGGTCGGCTCGCAATACCGGCAGTTTGATGCGCAGGGATTGGTCCAGCCCGGTTGGAATCAGCGCCAGCACATGAAGCTGTTGCTCCAGCGGCTGATAAAAACCGTAGTAAGCCGCCATCAGGCGTCGGTACAGATCCAGGTCCAGCTGTTGCGAGAAAAACGGCAGGCGTTTTTCCAGGGCGACGTGCAGTTCAGCGGTTTCGGTCCGCAATGCCTGAATCAGAGAAGGGTGGGGCGGGGCCGATGACATGCAGGATGACGCTCTTTGATTGACGCGTTGCTGGAAAAAAAGCGCACCAATCTTACATGGGTTTTTTGAGTGCGCGTCCATCAGATCGGCTCTCATTTCTTCAAGCCGTTGTGCCCGATTGCCCCTCCTCGAGTCGCGCTCGCTCGCGATCCAGCTCTTTGCGCAGCTCTTCTTCCGTGGGGAGCACCAGCTGGTATTGGCTGGCGAACAGTTGTTCATTGCCTTGCAATACGGAGTAACGCACCACTGATTCGTCTTTCCGGGAACAGAGAATGATGCCGACGGTGGGTTTGTCATCAGGACCGCGTTTCAGCTCGTCGTAGAGGCGCACGTACATGTCCATCTGCCCAATGTCCTGATGGCTCAGTTCGCCACGCTTGAGGTCGACGATCACGAAGCACTTGAGCAGGTAGTTATAGAAGACCAGGTCGAGGTAGAAGTCTTTGCTTTCGGTGCTGATGCGTTGCTGACGGGCGATGAAGGCGAAGCCCTTGCCCAGTTCGAGAAGGAAACCCTGTAGCTGGTCGATCAAGGCCTGCTCCAGTTCCGTTTCCAGTAGCGCGCCGGCATTGGGCAGGCCGAGGAATTCCAGGACCACCGGATCCCTGACGATATCCCGGGGGCCGAGGTTCATCTCCTTGATATGGGTGGTGGCTTCCTGCTCCACCGCCGGCCTGTCGCGGCTTGCCAGCAGGCGTTCGTAATAGAAACTGCCGATCTGGCGTTCCAGGGCGCGGGTGGACCAGTTTTGCGTTGCGGCTTCGTTCATATACCAATGGCGTGCAGGAGTATTTTCGACACGCAGCAATACTCGATAGTGGGTCCAACTCAATTCGTGACGCAGTGCGTCACACATTGGAAATGCTTGATAAAAAAGTCGCATGTAGCGCAGATTCGAGGCATCGAATCCCTTCCCGAACCGTGCCGTCAGCACTTTAGCCAGCGATGGCAACAACCGTGCCCCGTAAGCCGCCCGTTCGGCGCCACCCTGTTCGAACTCGATGATATGCCGGCCGATCTGCCAGCAGGTTTGTACCTGGAGCGTATCGACGGCTCGCAGGACCTTCTGGCGTGCCTGGCGAATCAACTCGCCGAGTTCGTTGATCAAGGGGGCGAGCTGTGGGTCATCTTGGGGCAGCAGTGGCGTCATCGCAGTGTCCAGCCATTGAGAAGGGGCGGACCGCAAGGATGCTCCGGGCGGCGTTTCGATGATGCCGGACGGGGCTGATTGCTTGGGAGGAAAAATAGCGGATTGATGCAGGACGGGGATGACGCCGCCCCGTCTTGGTTGACCCCGGTTTGTAGGAACTATCCCCGCAGGGCGTCATCCACCGCGGCCCCGGCCAGACAGTCAGTCCTGGCCTTGCGTCAGCGCCTGGGATGCAGCCACATAATCGGCCTGGAATTGCTTGCTTTCCACCCAATCCAGCGCGGTCTGCTCATCCACGCCCGTGGTCAGACGGCGGTATTCGATCAGTGCGGTAAAGATGAAGTCGGTCGCTTCTTCCTCTCCTTCCTGCTCCAGCACCAGCGCCAGCAGGGGATGGGCCAGGAACGCTTCGCACATCGCCTTCTGGCTGATCTTTTCGGCGGCACTCATGAGTTGGAACAGCTCCGTCAGGTCCACGGTTTCCAGATCGATGCGCTCGTCGTTCGGGTCCAGGAAATCGTTTGGCGCAGCAGCACGCTGAGTGCGGTTCTGCTTGGCTTTCGCCTTGGCGCGCTGGCTGCGCTTGTGCTGTTTGTTCGCCGATGACATGGTCGGATTCCTGATGGATAAGGCCATCTGTCCTACAGCTTCAACGCGCACGCTTCGAATCTCAATCCACTATGAAGAGCGTCGCCCCCGATGAAGTGGAGGATCGATGAGGCTCGGCCTGGTCGGCGACTTGATAGCTCATGCCGGGCTTGAGCAAAAATTGCCGACCGTCTTCGAGCTCAGTATGGAGCTCGCCCTTGAGGCAAAACAGGATGTGACCCTTGGTGCACCAATGGTCGGCCAGATACCCGGCGGTGTACTCCACCATGCGTACCCGAATATCCCCGAATTGCCGCGTGCGCCAATAGGCAGTTCCGGTGACGCCTTTGTGCTCGGTGGGTTCGATGGTGGACCAATCGGTGGTGCCGAAGGGGATACCGGTGATGTCCATGTCGACTCGCTTGCTGGAGGGGAGCGGACGAATGTAGCTGAGTCGACAATGCACAGGAAGAAAATCCCAGGCAATAAAAAACCCCGATCAATTTCTTGATCGGGGTTTTCGGTATTTGGTGCCCAGAGACGGAATCGAACCGCCGACACGGGGATTTTCAATCCCCTGCTCTACCGACTGAGCTATCTGGGCAACGGGGCGCATTAAACGGGTTTTTCGGGGGGGCGTCAAGCACGTTATCAAAAAATATTTAATTATTACCGTCGCTTACGATCCACCCCCGCGCTGAACAGCTTATTCGGACGGCGGCACGTAGCCTTCGGCCTTGGCGTAATCTTCACCGGAAAAGTACTTGTCCATCTCGCCTTGAAGGTATTTGCGATCTTCAGCGTTCATCATGTTCAGGCGTTTTTCATTGATCAGCAGGGTCTGGTGTTTCTGCCAGTCGGCCCAGGCCTTGGCCGAGACGTGGTCAAAGATGTCCTGGCCCTTGGCTCCCGGGAACGGCGCGCGCTCCAGGCCTTCGAGTTCTTCTTTATACTTGCGGCACATGATGGTGCGGGTCATTGCAACTCTCCTGCGTTCATTACGGCGGCCGCGCGTTCGAGCAAGGTTTTGACCGGGGCGGCAAGGCCCAGGCGCGGCGGGGTGGCGAGGTTATACCAGAGCCAGTCGGCCTCGGCCACGTGATGGCCGGTTTCCCGGACCCGGACCAGCCAGGGATCGATCGCCAACTGGAAGTGGCTGAAGGTGTGCACCAGGCCTGGCATTTGCTGTTGGCTACCCAATTCCAGCGAGTGTTGCAGGGCCAGGTGTTGCAGGTCGTCGAGATCGTCGAGTTCCGGCAGGCTCCACAGCCCGCCCCACAGCCCTGTGGAAGGGCGGCGGTAAAGCAGGATCGCGCCCTCGTGGTTGGCCAACATTGGCATCAAGGTACGCTTCTTGGGCACTTCCTTGCGTGGCTTGGGAATGGGGTAGCGGGTTTCCAGGCCCAGCATGTGGGCTTCGCAGCCTTGCTTCAGCGGGCAGAGCAGGCAACTGGGCTTGCTGCGGGTACAAAGGGTGGCGCCCAGGTCCATCATCGCCTGGGTGTAGGCGTTGACGCGGTCCTGTGGCGTGAAGCGCTCGGCGGTGGCCCACAGCTGTTTCGCTACCTTGGGCTCGCCCGGATAGCCTTCCTGGGCGGTGAAACGCGCCAGCACCCGTTTGACGTTGCCATCGAGGATCGGTGCCCGCAGGCCCATGCTGATACTGGCGATGGCGCCAGCGGTGGACAGGCCGATGCCCGGCAACTCGGTGAGTTTTTCCACGTCCCGGGGAAACTCCCCACCGTATTGGTCGACAACGATTTTCGCGGTTTTCTGCAAATTGCGCGCGCGGGTGTAATAGCCCAGCCCGGTCCACAGGTGCAGCACTTCGTCCTCCGGCGCGGCGGCCAGGGCTTGGACGGTGGGCAGCGCGGCCATGAACCGGTCGAAGTAGTTGAGCACGGTACTGACCTGGGTCTGCTGCAACATGATTTCCGAGACCCACACCCGATAGGGCGTGATGTCCTGCTGCCAGGGCAGATCATGGCGCCCGTGGCGGTCGAACCAGTCCAGGACGGCGGTGGAAAACTGCTCGGCTCTCATCGCTTGAACAGCCCCTTGAGTGCGTCTTTCAGCTCCGGACTGACCTTGTCGCCGAGCTTCTCATCGATCTTGTCGCCGAGCCGGTCGCCGGCCAGTTTCGCCGCGACCTTGCCCAGCCCGTCGTTGTCCAGGCGGCAGGCCTTCGCCCCGAGCTCCAGTGGGCCACGGCAGCGCAATGGCCATTCAACGTCGACGTAGCGTTCGTTGACCTGGCAGGCCGGGTCGGGCATGTCGCTCTTGTCGCCCTCGACGATGACGCCGACGCGGTAATCCATGCCCAACACCCGCAGGTCGATATCGCCGTTGCCATTGACGGTCATGCCGGGGATGCGGACTTTCAGGTCCGGGTTGTTGGCAACGCCATTATTGAAGGTGAGATTGCCGTTGAGTTGCTGGAACGGCGTGTCCTTGCCCCGCGGTTCGCCGCTGAGGGTCTTGCGATTGAGGGTGGCGATGCCTTTGCACAATTGCTGTTCGAGGTTGGCATTGAGCAGTACGCCATCGTTGATGACGAACCCGGCGTTGCCGTTGAGACTGTCGATCAGGGCCTTCTGGCTATTACCGCTGGCGGTGATCGCACTGTTGACGGTGACCAGGCCTTTGACCGGCGGATTCTTGCCTTGGCTTTCGATGATCTTCTCGGCAGGGACCCGGTTGATGCGTGTTTGCAGGCTCAACTGTGGCGTAGGTTGGCGCACGTCCAGGGTGCCCTTGGTTTCGAAGTTGCCGCTGTACAGATCGCCGCGCAGGTTCTCCAGGGTCAGCAGGCCGCCCAGGCCGGTGGCCTTGAGTGCAGCGTTCTGGATCGGCAGTTTATCGAGGGTCAGTTGCCCGAAGGTCAGGTCGGCATCGAGGTCCAGCTTGCTCAGGCGTTCCACCGGGAACAGCCGATCATTACTCCAGGCCCCCTGAGTCGGAGAGCTCGGCAGCGGTGTGCTGCCGGCACCGGCCATGGCGCTGACCTCGGTGTTGCTGACTTCGGCCTCGCGGGCGGCCTTGGAACTGTCGGCTTCGGCGGACTTTGGCGGCAGGTAACGGTCGACGTTGAACGTGTCGGCCTTGAGCTGCACGCGCAAGGCCTGTTTGGCAAAGTCTTCCACGGCGATGCGACCGTTGAAGCTGCTGTCATCGATCTTCAGGTTGATGTTGTTGAGTTCGACGCTGGTCGGCGTGCCGGCAATGCGGCTGACCAGTTCGACCTTGCTCAGGCTGCCTTCGGCCATGGCCGGGAGTGTCTGGCCGACGCTGTCGACGAACTTCGCCAGATCGAACTGGGCGATCGACACACCGCCATTCAATTGCGGGGTCTTGTCGAGGTCGTTGACTTTCAGTTCACCCAGGGCGCGCAGTTGATTGAGCGACAGTTTGATACCGGTCCACTCGGCGACGTTTGCCGCCTTGTCCAGGAACAGTTGGCCTTGGGCGGCGAAGTTCAGGGTTTTGCCCTGCAAGGGATCGCCCGTGGCTTCGCCGGACAGTTTCAGGTCCTCGAACTTGTAGCGTTGCAGGGCGCGTTCGAAGCGCAGTTCACCCGTCACTTCGGTGCGTACACGTACGGCTGGCTGATTGCTGGACAGGAAGGCGGTCAGGGTGACCGGGATATTGGTGGAGTCGTGGACCGGGCCGGTGCTCAGTTGGATGCTCTCGGCCGTGAACAGCTTGCCGGTCCGCTCGTCGGTGTATTCGACGCGGGCGTTGTTCACGGTCAGGCTGTCGATGTCCAGGCGGGTTGGCTGGGCAGGTTTTTCCGCCGGGGTGCTGGCGGGCGAAGTCGGTTGCTCGGTCGGCACCGGTGCCGGGGCGTTCGCCGTCGTCGTGGAGGCTGGCACCTTGCCGATGTCTTCCCAGTTGCCGTGACCGTTCTTGTCACGGTTGAGCCGCAGGTTCAGGCCTTCGACCCGCACATCGCTCATTTGTACTTCCCGGCGCAGCAGCGGTATCACCCGAACCGAAAGACCGAGCATCTGCAGGTCGGCGAAAGGTTGGGTAGGACTGGCCAAGGTCGCGACGCTGGCGTCGTGCAACTCAAGGCCCAGCCATGGAAACAGGCTCCAGCCGATGTCGCCATTGAGGGTCAGCTCGATGTGGGCCTTGTCGCGGGCTATCTGGCGGATCTCTTCTTTGTAGTCGTTGGGATCGAACAGGTGGGTCAGGGCAAAGCCCAGGGCCACAATGATCAGCAACAGCCCGAGAAGTACCAGACCCAGGATTTTGCCGAACGCTTTCATGGGCGAATCCTTGTAGGTTGAGTTCAAAATTTAGCCGGGAGTATAACGCCCTGAGTTGGTGGCGCGTTGGAGGATCGTTCTCCTGCCAGGCTGCCGAACATAGACCTGTGGCGAGGGGATTTATCCCCGCAGGGTTGCGAAGCAACACTGATATCAGCAAAGACAATCACAACCTGATGGATCGAAGCGTTTGGTTTCGAGGCCACTTCGTGCACCCAAGCGGGCTGGTGCGACGTTTCGCTAAATCCCTTCGCCACAGAGAGGGGGCTCAACTCCTGAAAAAATAAATCGTTAGTCCCCTACAGAAAGCGAGCAAGTGTGCGATAAGACAGATGGCACGAAAAAGGTGATATCACTTTGGTTTTTCTGCCGCGAGCAAATGGTAACCTTTGCCCGTTCGTCCGCCCTTCTGCGACTTGATGTCGCACACTATGGAGCTTCACCAGAAAATACAGCCATGCCTGCGTGCAATGAAGGCTGAGGGTGATGCGTGGCTGGCGAACCATTCCAATAACTGGGGGATACACAATGAGCACGAGCATCACGGCGGGCGGCATCGCCGACCAGCCAGCGTTCCTCTCCAAGGAACGCATCATCGCCAAGCCCGGTTTCAACCGGTGGCTGGTTCCACCGGCCGCACTGGCCATTCACCTGTGCATCGGCATGGCCTACGGCTTTTCGGTGTTCTGGTTGCCACTGTCCAAAGCCTTGGGTATCTCCAAGCCTGTGGCCTGTGCACCGGACATGAGCTTCATCTCGCAAGTCTTTTCGTCCCAATGTGACTGGCCGATCTCGATGCTCGGCTGGATCTACACCCTGTTCTTCATCTTCCTGGGTTGCTCGGCAGCCATCTGGGGCGGCTGGCTGGAACACGCCGGGCCGCGCAAGGCCGGTGTTGTCTCGGCATTGTGCTGGTGCGGTGGCCTGCTGATTTCCGCGTTGGGCATCTATACCCACCAGATCTGGCTGATGTGGGTCGGTTCCGGGGTGATCGGTGGTATCGGTCTGGGCCTGGGCTACATCTCCCCGGTATCGACCCTGATCAAGTGGTTCCCGGACAAGCGTGGCATGGCCACCGGCATGGCGATCATGGGCTTCGGCGGTGGTGCGATGGTCGGTGCACCGCTGGCCGCAGCGCTGATGAGCCATTTCGCCTCGCCGACTGGCGTGGGCGTATGGCAGAGCTTTCTGGTCATGGCCGCGATCTACTTCGTGTTCATGATCGGTGGCGCCTTGTCGTACCGCGTTCCGCCGACTGGCTGGAAGCCTGAAGGCTGGACCCCGGCACCGAAGAAAGCCGCGAACGCGATGATCACCCATCGCCACGTTCACGTGAACGTTGCCTGGAAAACCCCGCAGTTCCGCCTGGTCTGGCTGGTGCTGTGCCTGAACGTATCCGCCGGTATCGGCATCCTCGGTATGGCTTCGCCACTGCTGCAGGAAGTGTTCGGCGGCAAGTTGCTCGGCAATGACCTGCCGTTCGGCCAGCTGGACGCTACGCAACTGGGTCAGATCGCGGCTATCGCCGCCGGTTTCACCGGTCTGCTGAGCCTGTTCAACATTGGTGGTCGGTTCTTCTGGGCATCCTTCTCGGATTACCTGGGTCGTAAAAACACCTATTTCGTGTTCTTCGCCCTGGGCTTTGCCCTGTACGCGCTGATCCCGAACCTGGGGCACCTGGGTAGCGTCGCGCTGTTCGTGGCGGCGTTCTGCATCATCCTGTCGATGTACGGCGGCGGTTTCGCCACCGTGCCGGCCTACCTGGCGGACCTGTTCGGTACGCAAATGGTCGGCGCGATCCACGGTCGCCTGTTGACCGCATGGGCTGCGGCGGGCGTGCTGGGTCCGGTGCTGGTGAACTACCTGCGTGAATATCAACTGAGCATCGGCGTTGAACGCGCCGCGGCCTATGACATCACCTTGTACATCCTCTCCGGTCTGTTGGTGCTGGGCTTCCTGTGCAACCTGCTGGTCCGTCCGGTTGCCGACAAGTACTTCATGACCGACGCCGAACTGGCCGCCGAACAGGCGCTGGGCCATGACAAGGGCGCAGACAGCACCACTTCGCTGGAGTGGAAAGCCGCGCCAGGCACCAAGCCCCTGGCGGTCGCTGCCTGGCTGGTGGTGGGCATTCCGTTGGCGTGGGGTGTGTGGGTGACCCTGCAGAAGACGGCGGTGTTGTTCCGCTAAGACCGTTGCCCTGACCCATTGGGTAAGGGCAACCCATGTGGGAGCGAGCCTGCTCGCGATGAGGGCGTGTCAGTCGACATCATTGTCTTCTGATGCACCGCTATCGCGAGCAGGCTCGCTCCCACATTTGTTTTGTGTGTAGGCGAAAGCTTGTATGGACATGTCTATCGCCGACAACCCGTCAGGGATATCACCTCCCGTGTTTCTGTTTGCCGCTCGCGCCCCTATAATGGCTGCCTTTTTCGCCCAATGATTTTGCGGAGCTGGTGATGGCCGAACGTAAGGCGTCTGTCGAGCGCGACACTCTGGAAACCCAGATCAAAGCCTCGATCAACCTGGATGGCACCGGAAAGGCCCGGTTTGATATCGGCGTGCCTTTTCTTGAGCACATGCTGGACCAGATCGCCCGTCACGGGCTGATCGACCTGGACATCGTCAGCAAGGGCGACCTGCATATCGACGACCACCATACGGTGGAAGACGTCGGTATCACCCTGGGCCAGGCCTTTACCAAGGCCATCGGCGACAAGAAGGGCATCCGTCGCTACGGCCATGCCTACGTGCCGCTCGATGAAGCGCTGTCGCGTGTGGTCATCGACTTCTCCGGCCGCCCGGGCCTGCAGATGCATGTGCCGTATACCCGTGCCACCGTCGGCGGCTTCGACGTTGACCTGTTCCAGGAATTCTTCCAGGGCTTCGTCAACCACGCCAACGTGACCCTGCACATCGACAACCTGCGCGGGCACAAC
Organism: Pseudomonas sp. 43mfcvi1.1; assembly: GCF_900115935.1. Classification (NCBI taxonomy): domain Bacteria; kingdom Pseudomonadati; phylum Pseudomonadota; class Gammaproteobacteria; order Pseudomonadales; family Pseudomonadaceae; genus Pseudomonas; species Pseudomonas sp. 43mfcvi1.1. The sequence goes on from NZ_UETT01000002.1 coordinate 166,864, forward strand.
ACCCACCACCAGATCGAAACCGTGTTCAAGGCTTTCGGCCGCGCGCTGCGCATGGCCGTGGAGCTCGATGACCGCATGGCCGGCCAGATGCCTTCCACCAAGGGCGTGCTGTAATGCAGACGGTCGCGGTTATCGACTATGGCATGGGCAACCTGCACTCGGTGGCCAAGGCCCTCGAGCACGTGGGGGCCGGCAAGGTGCTGATCACCAGCGATGCCGATGTGATTCGCGAAGCCGACCGGGTGGTTTTCCCCGGCGTCGGTGCGATTCGCGATTGCATGGCCGAGATTCGTCGCCTGGGCTTCGACAAGCTGGTGCACGAAGTCAGCCAGGACCGTCCGTTCCTCGGCATTTGCGTGGGCATGCAAGCCCTGCTCGAACGCAGCGAAGAGAACGACGGTGTCGATTGCATCAACATGTTCCCAGGCCAGGTGAAGTTTTTTGGCAAGGGCCTGCATGAAGACGGCGAACACCTGAAAGTCCCGCACATGGGCTGGAACGAAGTGAAGCAGACAGTGGATCACCCGCTGTGGCACAACATTCCGGACCTGGCGCGCTTCTACTTCGTGCACAGCTACTACATCGCGGCCGGCAATGCGCGGCAGGTAGTGGGCAGCGGTCACTATGGCGTCGATTTCGCCGCGGCCCTGGCCGATGGTTCGCGCTTCGCCGTGCAGTTCCACCCGGAGAAGAGCCATACCCATGGCCTGCAACTGCTGCAGAACTTCGCCGCGTGGGACGGGCGCTGGTAATGGCCCGCAAGAAACCGCCGATCCTCACCCTCACGCCCGAGCAGGAGGGTGAAGCGAACCGCAAGATCCAGCGGTTCATGGAGGAGCGTTTCGAACTGGACCTGGGTTCGTTCGAAGCGGCGGAAATTCTTGACCTGTTTACCCGCGAAATTGCACCGCACTATTACAACAGGGCGATTTTCGATGTGCAGACGCACCTTAAAGAAAGGTTCGAAAGCATTGAAAGCGACTTGTGGGCGCTCGAGAAGAATTGATTTTCGAGCCAAGCTGAATATTCGTATTTGAAGGTTTGCCAGATGCTGATTATCCCCGCTATCGATCTCAAGGACGGCGCATGCGTACGTCTGCGTCAGGGCCGCATGGAAGACTCCACGGTGTTCTCCGATGACCCGGTGAGCATGGCCGCCAAGTGGGTGGAGGGCGGCTGCCGTCGCCTGCATCTGGTTGACCTGAACGGCGCTTTCGAAGGGCAGCCGGTGAACGGTGAAGTGGTCACGGCCATCGCCAAGCGCTACCCGAACCTGCCGATCCAGATCGGCGGCGGCATTCGTTCGCTGGAAACCATCGAACACTACGTCAAGGCTGGCGTGAGCTACGTGATCATCGGCACCAAGGCCGTCAAGGAGCCTGAGTTTGTCGCCGAAGCCTGCCGCGCCTTCCCGGGCAAGGTGATCGTTGGCCTGGACGCAAAAGACGGCTTCGTCGCCACCGACGGTTGGGCTGAAGTCAGCACCGTGCAGGTGATCGACCTGGCCAAGCGTTTCGAGGCTGACGGCGTGTCCGCCATCGTTTATACCGACATCGCCAAAGACGGCATGATGCAGGGCTGCAACGTCCCGTTCACCGCCGCCCTGGCCGCCGCCACGAAGATCCCGGTGATCGCTTCCGGCGGTATCCATAACCTGGGCGACATCAAGGCGCTGCTCGACGCCAAGGCGCCGGGCATCATCGGCGCGATCACCGGTCGCGCGATCTACGAAGGCACCCTGGACGTCGCCGAGGCCCAGGCCTTCTGCGATTCCTACAAAGGCTGAGGACTCACCATGGCGCTGGCCAAACGCATCATCCCTTGCCTGGACGTGGACAACGGTCGGGTGGTCAAGGGCGTGAAGTTCGAGAACATCCGTGACGCCGGCGACCCGGTGGAAATCGCCCGTCGCTACGACGAACAGGGTGCGGACGAGATTACCTTCCTCGACATCACGGCCAGCGTCGATGGCCGCGATACCACCTTGCACACTGTCGAGCGCATGGCCAGCCAGGTGTTCATCCCGCTGACCGTGGGCGGTGGCGTGCGCACCGTGCAGGACATCCGCAACCTGCTCAACGCCGGTGCGGACAAGGTGTCCATCAACACCGCGGCGGTGTTCAACCCGGAATTCGTTGGCGAAGCGGCCCAGCACTTCGGCTCGCAATGCATCGTCGTGGCCATCGATGCCAAGAAGGTCTCCGGCCCGGGCGAAACCCCGCGCTGGGAAATCTTCACCCACGGCGGTCGTAAACCCACGGGCCTCGACGCCGTTGAATGGGCGAAGAAGATGGAAGGCCTGGGTGCCGGTGAAATCCTGCTGACCAGCATGGACCAGGACGGCATGAAAAACGGCTTCGACCTCGGAGTCACCCGCGCCATCAGCGATGCCCTGGGCATCCCGGTCATCGCCTCCGGCGGCGTCGGCAACCTGCAACACCTGGCTGATGGCATCCTCGAAGGCCACGCCAGTGCAGTACTGGCGGCGAGCATCTTCCACTTCGGCGAATACACCGTGCCGGAAGCCAAGGCCTATATGGCGCATCGCGGTATCTGCATTCGCTGATCGCTGGACACCATGGCGGGCCCAAGGCACTCTTGGGCACACCATGGATTGCGGTAGCCCGACATGCTCAAACGTCTCGTTCTTGCCTTTGCCGGCGTCACGTTGCTACTTGCAGGTACCGCCCGCGCCGCCGATACGTCATTGGTATTGCTGACGGAAAACTTCCCGCCGTACAACATGGCCAAGAACGGCAAGAACTTCGCCCAGGACGAGAACATCAACGGCATTGCCGTGGACATCGTCCGCGAAATATTCAAGCGCGCCGACATCTCCTATAGCCTGACGCTACGTTTCCCTTGGGAGCGAATCTACAAACTCGCCTTGGAAAACCCTGGCTATGGCGTGTTTGTCATGGCGCGATTGCCGGAGCGCGAAAAGCTTTTCAAATGGGTCGGCCCCATCGGCCCGGATGATTGGATCATGCTCGCCAAGGCTGACAGCAAGATCGCCCTCGACTCGCTGGAACAGGCGCGCCAATACAGGATTGGCGCCTACAAGGGCGACGCGATTGCCGAGACATTGGCCAAGCAGGGCCTGAAGCCGATTGTGGTATTGCGCGATCAGGACAACGCCAGAAAACTGCTGAGCGGCCAGATCGACCTGTGGGCCACCGGAGATCCTGCCGGGCGTTACCTGGCGCGCCAGGAAGGGGTGAACGACCTCAAGACCGTACTGCGATTCAACAGTGCCGAGCTGTACCTGGCGTTGAATAAAAACGTGCCTGACGACGTGGTTGCCCGGCTGCAAGCGGCCCTGGACCAGCTGCGTAAGGAAGGTGCGGTGGATGCGATCCTGGCGCGGTATCTCTGAGCGCTGTACCCGACCGTACCACCGCATCGCGGGCAGGTTCGCTCCCACAGGCTTGGCGGTGGAACTGACTTCTGTAGGCGCCCGGAAATCTGTGGGAGCGAGCCTGCTCGCGATGGCGGTGTCGCGGTTTGAGATGGCGCTCAGCCGCTACCGATAAACCCCATCTTTCCCATGCCCGACCATCGCGCGATTACTGCGCAGGCTGATCATCGACTTGATGTCGATCCATTCGATGCCCTCGGCCTTGAGCCGAGGTAGTTCGCGTTCGAGCACTGCGAGGGTCTGCGGGTAGGGATGCCCAATCATTACTGCCGAACCCTGCCGACGGGCGAGTTCAATGGCCACCTGAAGCTGGTGGGCAATGGCGGCTTCGGTACGCTCGTCATCCAGGAACACATCCCGCGAGACACTGGCGAGGCCAATCTTCTGCGCCTCGGCGGCGGCGACAGTCTGGGCGCTGGTGCGGCTGTCGACGAAAAACTTGTGGCGCTGTTGCAAATTCGCCATCAACCACGCCATGGCCTGGGGTTGGGCAGTCATGCGGCTGCCCATGTGGTTGTTGATCCCGCTGGTGTAGGGCACGGCGGCGAATGCGGCGTCCAGGCGTTTGCCGAGTTCTTCGATGGGCAGTTCCGGATGCCAGGCGAACGGCCCTGTGGCTGGATCCATGGGCATGTGCAGCATGACCAGTTTGCCGGCTCGATGGGCCTCGCGGGCGAATTCGGCTGCGTGGGGTGTGTCCGGCATGATCGCGGCGGTGACGGGGCCGGGGAGGGCCAGTACCCGGCGATCCCGAGGCAGGTTTTGCCCCAGGTCGTCGATGATCAGGCTCAGGTACGCCTTGTGCGGCAAGGAGGATGTGGCGGGAGCCGCATTAACGGCCCCTGCCAGCAGGCACAGCAGGACGAAGGTGAAACGCAGGCCCATCTCAGCGGCCGGACGTGATGTTCAATCCTTTGAGCAGGCTCAGGGCCTGGGCCAACTGATAGTCGTCATCCTGGGGCATTGGCTTGGCCTTGGCGCCGGAGCCGGTCGGCTTGTCGGCGCCACCGTTGCCATTGCCCAGGTGACCTTGCAGGTCGGCTTCCTTGAAGTATTCGCTGTCCTGCTCGTTGGTGATCTTGGCCTTGCGCACCTCGATGTCCGGGACGATGCCCTGGGCCTGGATGGAGCGGCCGTTGGGCGTGAAGTACAGCGCGGTGGTGATCTTCAGGGCGCGGTCGTTGTTCAGTGGCAACACGGTCTGCACCGAGCCCTTGCCGAAACTGGTGGTGCCCATGACCACGCCACGCTTCTGGTCCTGCAGGGCGCCGGCGACGATTTCCGAGGCCGAGGCGCTGCCGCCGTTGATCAGCACTACCAGTGGCACGGCTTCGCTCAAGTCGTTGCCGGTGGCCGAGAAGCGCAGCTCGGAATTGGCGATACGGCCCTTGGTGTAGACGATCAGGCCCTTGGTGATGAAGTGATCGACCACTTCCACCGCCGATTGCAGTACGCCGCCGGGGTTGTTGCGCAGGTCCAGGACCAGGCCGTTGAGTTTCTTGCCGTTGTCCTTGCGCATCTTGGCCAGGGCCTTGGCGACTTCTTCGCCGGTCTTGACCTGGAACTGGGTGATGCGGATGTAACCGTAGCCCGACTCCAGCAACTGGCTCTTCACGCTCTTGACCTGGATGACCGCACGGGTCAGGGTCACGTCGAACGGCGTGCCGCCATCGCGCACCAGGGTCAGGGTGATCTTCTGGCCGATCTTGCCGCGCATCTTGTCCACGGCTTCGGTCATGCTCTGGCCGCGGGTCGGCTGGCCATTGATCTTGACGATGAAGTCTCCGGCCTGGATGCCGGCCTTGGATGCAGGGGTGTCGTCAATCGGCGAGACCACCTTGACGAAGCCGTCTTCGCTGCCGACCTCGATACCCAGGCCACCGAACTCGCCGCTGGTGCTTTCCTGCAGCTCGGCAAAGTCTTCTGGCCCCAGGTAGGCCGAATGCGGGTCAAGGTTGCTGAGCATGCCTTTGATGGCGTTCTCCAGCAGCACCTTGTCATCCACCGGTTCCACATAGGCGGCCTTGATCCGGTCCATGACCTCGGCAAAGGTGCGCAGTTCGTCCAGCGGCAGCGGGGCCTTGGTGGTCGCGGCCGTGCTGGCTGGCGCCAACGGGGCCGGGTCGGCGGCAAAAGCCAGGGGCGCACCGATCACCAGGGCGATCGCCAGGGCCAGCGAGGTAAGGCGGGACAAATGCAGCATGTCGAACGAACTCCTTAATAGGATGGGCGCGCTTATCCTTGCGCACGACACCATTGGGCCGGGTCACTGGGGCGACCCTGCTGACGAATAGCGAAATACAGTGCTGGCGTATCCTGCCCGCCACTGTTACCGACCGTGGAGATGGACTCACCGGCCTTGACCACATCCCCCGCCGACTTGAGCAGCGTCTGGTTGTGGCCGTACAGGCTCAAATAACCGTTGCCGTGATCCAGGATCACCAGCAGGCCGGCACCACGCAGCCAGTCGGCGAATACCACGCGCCCGCCATGAACAGCATGCACCTGGCTGCCCGCCGAAGCGCTGATCATCACCCCATCCCACTTGGTGCGAGTATCGTCGCCACGGGTTTCACCGAAGCGTGCAAGCAATCGACCATTGACCGGCCATGGAAGTTTGCCTCGGGCTGAAGCAAAAGCGCCGCCGAAGGTTTCGCCATCACTGGAAACCAGCGCGCCAGGACTGGATTTGACCGGTTTGCGCGGAGCGTCGCCGGAGTCCGCTTCGGCCTGGGCCTCACGCAAACGCTTTTTTTCGGCTTCCTGCTGGGCGATCAGCGCTTTCTGGCGCGCCTCTTCCGCCTCTCGGGCTTGGCGGGCCAGGGTTTCCTCGATGGTTTTCAATACGTTGGCCAGTTCGGCCTGGTCCTGCTCGCGGGCTTTGAGTTTGCTGTCGCGAGCCTTCACGTCGTCATTGAGCTTGGCCAGGGCCACCTGGCGCTCCTTGCGAACTTTCTCGAGTTCTTCGCGCTGGGTGTCGAGGCTGCTCTTTTGCACCAGCAATTGGGCCTGCTGCAGCTCGATGTCTTTTTCGACATTGGCCAGCTGGCGCAGGGTTTCGTTGAAGCTCTTGAGCTGTTCCAGGCGGGCCTGGCTCAGGTAATCGTAATAAGTGAGGGTGCGAGCGAATTTCTCGGGGTTCTGCTGGTTGAGCAGCAGCTTGAGATATTCCTGGCGACCGTTCTGGTAGGCCGCCCGGGCCTGGATGGCGATCAGCTTTTGCTGTTCAGTGCGCGCGCTCTGGAGTTTTTTTTTCTCTCCATCGAGCCGCTGCAGCTCGGATTCGCTTTTCTTCAGCTCTTTTTGCAGGGCGTCGACCTGCTTCTCCAGCTTGCCCATCTCGGTCTCGGTGCCGCGCAGGTCTTTCTGCACGCTGGATTTCTCTTCCTGCAACTTGCCCAACAGCTTTTTCAGCTCGGCAATGTCCTGGCGCGTGGCTTCCAACTGCTGTTGGGTTTGCGCGCGCTCGTCGGCAAAGGCCGGTTGGAGCAGGCAGGTCAGAACGAGGGCTATCAGGACGCGAAGCATAGAGGCGGGCGACACCAGGGAAAGGGACGGCCTAGTATGCCCGCCCCACGCTGCAAAAAAAACGCCCATTTGGGACTGTGTGATAACTGGCCCAAAAAACACCAAAAACCAATGTGGGAGCAGGCTTGCTCGCGAATGCGGTAGACCAGACACATAAATGTCTACTGGCAGACCGCATTCGCGAGCAAGCCCGCTCCCACAGGGGGATTTGTGTTGAATCAGACCAGGATCGACGTCCCGGTCATCTCCGCCGGCTTCTCCATGCCCAACAACATCAGCATGGTCGGTGCCACGTCAGCCAGTACGCCGCCATCGCGAACCTTGAAGTCGCGCTTGCCGACATAGATGAACGGCACCGGCTCGGTGGTGTGGGCGGTGTGGGCCTGGCCGGTGGATTCGTCGGACATCTGCTCGACGTTGCCGTGGTCAGCCGTGATCAACGCTTCGCCGCCGACCTTTTCCAGGGCCTCGACGATACGGCCAACGCAGGTGTCCAGGCATTCCACGGCCTTGACTGCCGCGTCGAACACGCCGCTGTGGCCGACCATGTCGCCGTTGGCGTAGTTGACCACGATCACGTCGTAACGCTGGTTTTCAATGGCGTCGACGATGCGGTCGGTCACTTCCGGCGCGCTCATCTCCGGCTGCAGGTCGTAGGTCGCGACTTTCGGCGAAGGGATCAGGATGCGTTCTTCGCCCGGGAAGGGTTCTTCACGGCCGCCGGAGAAAAAGAACGTCACGTGGGCGTACTTTTCGGTCTCGGCGATGCGCAGCTGGGTCTTGCCGTTCTTCGCCAGGTAGTCGCCCAGCACGTTTTCCAGGCTGCCAGCGGCGAAGGCCGACGGCGCGGGGATGCTGGCAGCGTATTGAGTCAGCATGACGAAACCGGCCAGTTTTGGCTGGCGAGCGCGCTCGAACTCCTTGAAGCCGTCTTCGACAAACACGCGGGTCAGCTCGCGGGCGCGGTCGGCACGGAAGTTCATGAACACCACGGCGTCGCCGTCTTCAACCTTCACCGGCTCGCCGATGGTGGTGGCTTTGACGAATTCGTCGCTTTCGCCGCGCTCGTAGGCCGCTTGCAGGCCTTCCTGGGCGGTGGTGGCGTTGAATTCGGCACTGCCGTCGACGATCAGGTTATAGGCCTGGGCCACGCGGTCCCAACGGTTGTCACGGTCCATGGCGTAGTAGCGGCCGATGAGGCTGGCGATGCGCCCCTTGCCGAGGGCCTGGAACGTCGCATCCAGCAGCTCGATGGACGAGGCGGCGCTTTTCGGCGGGGTGTCACGGCCATCGAGAAAGGCGTGCAGGTAGATTTTCTCGGCACCGCGCTTGAAGGCCAGTTCGGCCATGGCGATCAGGTGGTCCTGGTGGCTGTGCACGCCACCGTCGGACAGCAGGCCCATGAAGTGCACGGCCTTGCCGGCGGCCACGGCTTTGTCCACGGCGGCGCAGATGGTCGGGTTTTCGAAGAACTCGCCGTCGCGGATCGATTTGGTCACGCGGGTGAAGTCCTGGTACACCACGCGGCCTGCGCCGAGGTTCATGTGGCCGACTTCGGAGTTGCCCATCTGCCCGTCCGGCAGGCCGACGTCCATGCCGCTGCCGGAGATCAGGCCGTTGGGCACGGTAGCCCACAAGCGGTCCAGCACAGGCTTCCTGGCCGAATACACGGCGTTGGATTCGTGGCTGTCACTGTGACCGAAGCCGTCGAGAATCATCAGGACCAAAGGTTTAGGCGTGGTAGTCATGGAATCCACTCGTGGCTGGTTAAAAGAAGACGATGGAAAAGGGACGGGCAGTTTAAAGGTAAGTTCCGACGGCGTCACCGCCGGGCGGGGTTTGGCCGGCCTTGCGTGCTGTGTATACTGGCCGACATTTTAACGCCCTGGAACCTCCTTCGATGGTTGCTCACCTGATTCAATTTGCCACTAACCACTACATTCTCGTCGGTATCTTCGTCGTGCTGCTGGCGCTGCTGGTTGCCCACACGATGCAGGGCGGCGGTCGCAGCCTGAGCACCGGCGAGCTGACCGCGCTGGTCAACAAGGATGCCGGCGTGGTGGTGGACATCCGTCCGAGCAAGGATTACGCCGCAGGCCACATTGTCGGGGCGGTGAACATTCCCCAGGACAAACTGATCGCCCGTATCGGCGAACTGGAAAAACACAAGGCCAAGACGCTGATCCTGGTGGATGCCCAAGGCCAGCACGCCGGTACCCATGCTCGCGAGCTGATGAAGTCCGGTTTCACCGCCGCCAAGCTGTCCGGTGGTGTGGCGAGCTGGAAAGCCGACAATCTGCCGCTGGTGAAGTGAGATGACCCACGTCGTTGTCTATTCCAGCGATTACTGCCCCTATTGCTCCCGAGCCAAGTTCCTGCTCCAGAACAAAGGCGTGGCTTTCGAAGAGATCAAGGTCGACGGCAAGCCGCAACTGCGCGCCGAAATGACCCAGAAAGCCGGGCGCACCTCCGTGCCGCAGATCTGGATCGGCAGCACCCACGTGGGCGGTTGTGATGACCTGTATGCCCTGGAGCGCGCCGGCAAGCTCGATGCGATGCTCAAGGCCTGATTTTCCATTAATAGAACCTGAAAGTAAGAAGGATCTGCGATGACTGACCAACAGAACACAGCTGCCAGCGAAGAAGAAGCCGCACCGCAATTCTCCTTGCAGCGCATTTATGTCCGTGACCTGTCCTTCGAAGCCCCGAAAAGCCCGGCGATTTTTCGCCAGCAGTGGGAACCGAGCGTAGGCCTGGACCTGAACACCCGCCAGAAAGCCCTGGAAGAAGACTTCCACGAAGTGGTGCTGACCCTGTCGGTGACCGTGAAGAACGGCGACGAAGTGGCGTTCATCGCCGAAGTGCAGCAGGCCGGGATCTTCCTGATCAAGAACCTGGATGCCGCTTCGATGAGCCACACCCTGGGCGCGTTCTGTCCGAACATCCTGTTCCCGTACGCTCGCGAAACCCTGGACAGCCTGGTGACCCGTGGTTCGTTCCCGGCCCTGATGCTGGCTCCGGTGAACTTCGACGCCCTGTACGCCCAAGAGCTGCAACGCATGCAGCAAGAAGGCGGCGCGACCGTTCAGTAAGCGGCAGGGCGGGCTAGCGTCCGTCAGCCGAGCATAAAACCTGTGGGAGCGAGCCCTGTGGGAGCTGAGCTTGCTCGCGATGAACGATGACGCGGTTTTGCAGTTGAACCGTGTCGACCTCATCGCGAGCAAGCTCAGCTCCCACAGGCTCGCTCCCACAGGTGTTTCTGGCTGACAGCAAGGGCTCAGGCGAAACCGTTCTGCCGCCACGCCTCGTAAACCGCCACCGCCACGGTATTGGACAGGTTCAGGCTGCGGCAGCCTTCGCGCATCGGCAGGCGCAGGCGTTGGTCGGCGGGCAGGGCGTCCAGCACCTCGGCTGGCAAGCCACGGCTTTCCGGGCCGAACAGGAACGCATCACCGGCGACGAAGCTGGCGTCATGGAATGGCCGCGAACCCTTGGTGGTAAAGGCGAACAGGCGTGGATGCCCGAGGCTTTCCAGACAACTGGCAAGGTCGGCGTGACGCTGCAAAGTGGCATACTCGTGGTAGTCGAGGCCGGCTCGGCGCAGGCGCTTGTCGTCCATCTCGAAGCCCAGCGGTTCGATCAAATGCAGGTGGCAGCCGCTGTTGGCGCACAGCCTGATGACGTTGCCGGTATTCGGCGGAATTTCCGGTTGAAAAAGGATGACGTGAAACATGCACGGCTCCGCAGACAAAGATGAGCGGCATTCTACGCCGCAAACCGATGAACGTTCGAAGCTAATGCCTCGGGTGATGGGCTCGTTGGCGATTTTCGGCATGATGGTCGGACTGATGATCGGACGCCTGACCACGCCCGAACCGAGCGTATTGCAGCAGGTCGAGATGGCTGACGGTGGGGTGGTGGTCTGGTTCAACAACGAACCCAAGCTACACGGGGAAGTCATCGACGGCTCGGTAGCGCTGTTGTTCGAAGCAGAAGGTCGACCGCAGAGCGGTCAGTTGAAGCTCAATGGCAAGGACGTGAACTGGCGAGTGCGATTGAGTGACAAGGGATTGTTGCTGACACTGGTGGCGGCGCGTCCATTGCGGGGAGAGTGGACCGGCAGCGAGGTGGATGACCGCTGGCGGTTGGAGATCCGTCTCCAGGAGCAATAAAAGAGGGAATCCCCGGCCTGCCTGTACCAAGGTCCCCAAAACGGGAGGGCTGGCGCTCGGCGCATAGCCCTGGGTGTAAAGAAGGGAAACCTTGACCTGCCTGTATCAAGGCCCCCAAAACAGTGGGCTCGATGAGCCCGGTATAAAAGTGGGGAATCCCCGGCCTGCCTGTACCAAGGTCCCCGAAACTGGGTAGTGATTGAGTTACTGCAGGGGTCGTGCCAGTTTTTAATGGCTTGTCACAAAAAAACTGCTGATGGTGCGCGAAGCCCCGTATTCCGGGGCTTTGGCTTTTATTTGAGCTGGTTTTTCCGAGGAGGATCGAGTGGCTCCTGCTCATAAGGCATGCGCAATTGCGGTTCATGGTGCATTGGTGCGGTGCATGGCACCCTTAAAAAGCATCGCGAGCAGGCTCGCTCCCACAGGGTTTGGTGGTGCTCACAAATATCGCGAACACCGAAAATCCATTGTGGGAGCGAGCCTGCTCGCGATTGGGCCTTCAAATTCAGCGAAGGGTTACAGGCCGATCAGCCCTCATCCCCGTCATCATCATCCCCACCATCGACCTTCATCCCCAATTCCTTGATCTTGCGGGTCAAGGTATTGCGGCCCCAGCCCAGCAGCACGGCAGCATCGCGACGGCGACCGGCGGTGTGCTTGAGGGCGGTTTCGATCATGATCCGCTCGAAACTCGGCACGGCGCTGTCCAGCAGGCTCGACTGGCCGCGGGACAGGGCCTGGTCGGCCCACTGGCGCAAGGCTTGTTCCCAGTTGGTCACTGGGGCCGAGTCCTGTGGCAGGCTCAACAGCTCCGGCGGCAGGTCGCTGATGTGCACTTCGCGACCCGAAGCCATCACCGTGATCCAGCGGCAGGTATTCTCCAGCTGGCGCACGTTACCGGGCCACGGCAGGTTCTTGAGGTATTCCTCGGTTTCGCCCTTGAGCAGCTTGGGCTCCACCGCCAGCTCCTGGGCCGCGCGGCTGAGGAAGTGCCGGGCCAGGGTCGGGATGTCTTCGCGACGATCCGCCAGGCGCGGGATATGAATGCGGATCACGTTCAGGCGGTGGAACAAGTCTTCGCGGAACTTGCCGGCGTGAACCAGGGTTTCCAGGTTCTGGTGGGTCGCGGCGATGATGCGCACATCGACCTTGACCGGCGTATGCCCGCCCACCCGATAGAACTCGCCGTCCGCCAGTACACGCAGCAAGCGCGTCTGGGTGTCGGCCGGCATGTCGCCGATCTCATCGAGGAACAATGTGCCGCCGTCGGCTTGCTCGAAGCGCCCGCGCCGCAGGTTGGCCGCGCCAGTGAACGCACCTTTTTCGTGGCCGAACAGCTCGGACTCCATCAGGTCCTTGGGAATCGCCGCCATGTTCAACGCGATGAACGGCGACGCCGCCCGTGGACTGTGGCGGTGCAGGGCGTGAGCCACCAGTTCTTTACCGGTGCCGGATTCGCCGTTGATCAGCACGGTGATGTTGGAATGGCTCAAGCGCCCGATCGCGCGAAACACTTCCTGCATCGCCGGCGCTTCGCCGATGATTTCCGGGGTGCGGGCCAGGGCCGGCACCTCTTCCATGCCTTGTTGTTCCTGGGCGTGTTGATTGGCGCGCTTGACCAGCGACACCGCTTCATCGACGTCGAATGGCTTGGGCAGGTATTCGAAGGCCCCGCCCTGGTAGGACGCCACGGCGCTGTCCAGGTCGGAATGGGCGGTCATGATGATCACCGGTAGCCGCGGATGCTGCTCGCGAATCCGCGCCAACAGATCCAGGCCGCTGGCGCCAGGCATGCGGATGTCGGAGATGATGACGTCCGGTTGCTGACGCGCCAGGCGACTCATCACCCCATCGGCGCTGTCGAAGCTCTGGGTGGTCATGCCTTCCTGTTGCAAGGCTTTTTCCAGGACCCAACGGATAGAACGGTCGTCATCGACGATCCACACGGTTTCACTACGGCTCATGTCGATGTGGCTCCTTGTTCCAGTGGCAGGAAGATCGAGAAGGTGGTGTGGCCGGGGTGGCTTTCACACTCGATCAAGCCCTGATGCTGACTGATGATGTTCTGGGTGATGGCCAGGCCCAGCCCGGTACCGTCCGGGCGGCCGCTGACCATGGGGAAGAAAATGGTTTCCTGCAGCTCGGCAGGGATGCCCGGACCGTTGTCGATGATCTCGATCTTGGTCACCAGGCGATGGCGCACGTGGCCGATGGTGAACTGGCGCATGGCCCTGGTGCGCAGGCTGATACGGCCCAGGCGCAGTTCGTTCTGGCTGCTGATGGCTTGCATCGCGTTGCGCACGATATTCAGTACGGCCTGGATCATCTGCTCGCGGTCGATCAGGACATCGGGAATGCTCGGGTCATAGTCGCGCACCAAGGTGATGCAACCCTGGCTTTCCGCTTCTACCAGGCTGCTGACGCGCTCCAGCACTTCATGGACGTTGCACATCGCCAACGATGGCAGCTTGTTCGAGCCGAGCATGCGGTCCACCAGGTTTCGCAGACGGTCGGCTTCCTCGATGATGACGTTGGTGTAGTCCTTGAGGCTTTCTTCCGGCAGTTCACGGGCGAGCAACTGTGCCGCGCCACGAATCCCGCCGAGGGGGTTCTTGATCTCATGGGCCAGGCCACGCACCAGCATCTTGCTGGTTTCCTGCTTGGATAGCTGGGCCTCTTCCTTGGTGATGCGCAGCAGGCGATCACGGGGGTGGACTTCCAGCAGCAGCAAGGTGGCGCCGTTGTTCAGGATCGGCGTGACCGCATAATCCACTGTAAGGGTCTGGCCGGTCAGCGCGGTGAGCATCGCCTCGCGCTTGGTGAACGGATGGGCCTGTTCCACTGCCTGGCGCAGGGAGTTGAGCGCCTCGGCGGATTCGGTGAATAACTCGCTGATGAACTGCCCGTGGCTGCGCTGGCCGCTGACGGCCAGGAGCATCTCCGCCGCCGGGTTCATGTACTCGAGGCGCAATTCGGCGTCGAGCAGAATGGTTGCGGTGGTGAGGTTGTCGAGCAGCAAGCGGTGTAGTGCGTCGCTAATGGTCATCAGGACCTCTTTTGGAGCGTAGCAACTCGGGGCCGGTCCCAAATTGCGCGCGCGATTAATGCGCTGTTACAAGGAAAATGCAAAAACCAAACCAAGGCTCCGAAAAGAAGCGTTTAGAGCCTCAAAAGGGTGTTTTTCGCCCGGTTGCGTGGCGTTCTGCCAGCTTTTTCGGGTACTTTCGAACCAAAATGGGTTTGGAATCTGGGTAGCGTGCAATGTATTGCACCAAGATAGTGCGCCAACCTGAGCGGCGTTAAAAGAACGGCAGGATGCTGCTTTTTTCTTCTTCGGGCTTTTCGGCCAGGGGGCACTCGGGACGTTGACCGTAATCGGTCGTGGCGCAGGGGTTGATGCGACGCTTCTGCGCCAGGGACATGCGTTGCATATGGAAGGGCTGATTGGCGGTGCGTTCGACGATACGGTCTTGCTCATCGAGGATCTCTACCGCCAGATGATGGGTGCCTCGGTCGATGTTACTCAAGGCAAACACCGGGCTCGGCCCTGGTGCGCCCGTGGGCTGGCCGTCGAGCAGCAGGCGGTAGCGGTGGCCTTTTTGCAGGCCGGGTTCGCTGGTGACGCTGACGATCAGCTCGCCTGCGGTGCTACGTATCGTCGCGTCCGGCTCGGGTATCAGCAGGCGGAGCATTTCGTAATGAAACAGCGGCTCGGGCCGCGCTTCGGCCGTAGGCGCCGCGGACGTTCCTGAAGGCGGCGCCGGCATCCGATTGCTGGGTGGCAGTTGGACTTTCTTCGCATTGCCGGGGCGCGGTTGATCGGTGAACACGCGATTGCCCTGGGCATCGATGTAGGTGTAGACCTGGGCCGCGCCTGACTGAGCGATCAGCAACAGGCCCAGCGCCAGCAACCGGCGGATCATGGCCGGTGCACCCGCTGCACGGTGAAGGTGACGGTTTCGCTTTGTTGCACGAGGGTTTCCCCATCAATCACCTGGACCGCCAGGCTGTGCTCGCCCCGGTCGATATTCACCAATTGCAGGCGTGGCACGTTGGTCGGCTGGCCGTAGGGGTGCCCGTCCAGTAGCAGCCGGAACAGATGCGGGCTGCGCAATCGCGGTTGAGCCTGTACGCCAACAGTGAAGGTGCCGTTGTTGGCGCGCAGGGCCTCGTCGGTGGGAATGTCCGTCAGTTCCAGTATCTCGTAGGCATTGCGTGGCTCGTCGCTGTTCGCGGAGGCTGGTGGTGCGCCCGGGCTGGCCGGGGATTGGCGTTCGATGCTGTTGAGCGGCGGTAATTCCACCGTCTGAGCCGGTACGCCTTGGGGCGGCTGGTTGCTGTAGGCGGTGTTGCCCTCGGCATCGGTGTACTTGTAGATCTGCGCGGCGGCTGGCAGAGCCAGCAACAACAGGATGATTGAAAAACCACGACCCATGAAAATCGACCGAAAACGAAAAGTGATAGGTGCAGCATAGGCCAGGCGACGCGGATGGCCCAAGTTGTTGTATCGCACCCCTTGTGGGAGCGGGCTTGCTCGCGAAAGCGGTGTGTCAGTCGCTGAGATGTTGGATGTGGCGGCCCCTTCGCGAGCAAGCCCGCTCCCACATTGGATCTGTGGTGTTCACAGCCTTTATGGCCGACGCTCGCTCCCACAGGGGAAGGGGGGGCTCAGGATTTTGGGGAGAGGCACAGTTCTCCGGTTGCCCGGATCAGGGCCAGCCGGTGTATCGGGTGCTGCTTGTTGTGGTGGGTAGCTCGGGCCAGCCATTGCGGGCACTGCGGGTCGGTGCGGTAGGGGGCGAAGTCGGCCAGTTGTTGCAGCAGCCGCTTTTGCAGTCGGTCGAGTTGCGGGCGGATCTGTCCCACCAGGTCCGGGCGCGGAAGGTCCGGGGCCTTGCCTTCCAGGGCCCAGTCGGACAAATCGATGTACTGCACCATTTTGTTGGCTTCTATCTGGGCTGCGAAAAACGCTTCCACGGTTTCGCCACTCAGCTTGTAGGCCGGCGCCTGGGCAACGGCAGCGGCAATCACTTCCCTCTCGCGCTGACGGTCTTCTACCGGTTTATGGCTGTCCCATTTGCTCAACGCCACATCATCGGCGAGGGCCAGGCGTTCGCCAATGGCGTTAAGCAGCGGGGTAAGGGCGTCAGGAGCGGGAGTGGAGGCGGCTTCGGCGGTGCCGGCCAACAGCGCGGCAGACAGGGCAAGGCAGAGCTTGAAGCGCAAAGTCATGGGCAGTCTCGTCTTCTATGGAGGGGGCGGGGAGGCATCATGCACGCAACCTGCGCCCATAAAAAAGGCCTCCCGAAGGAGGCCTCTCTTTATTCACGCCGTGCGTGGCGGCGCTTACTGGATCAGCAGCTGTAGTACAGCTCATATTCCAGTGGGTGTACGAAGGTGCGAACCTTGATTTCTTCTTCGCTTTTCAGTGCGATGTAAGCGTCGATGAAGTCATCGCTGAATACGCCGCCCTTGGTCAGGAACGCACGGCCCTTGTCCAGCTCTTCCAGGGCTTCTTTCAGGCTACCGCAAACCTGTGGGATTTCCTTGGCCTCTTCAGGCGGCAGGTCATACAGGTTTTTGTCAGCGGCATCGCCAGGGTGGATCTTGTTCTGGATACCGTCCAGGCCGGCCATCATCAGTGCAGCGAAGGCCAGGTATGGGTTGGCAGCCGGATCCGGGAAGCGAGCTTCGATACGGCGGGCTTTCGGGCTGTTCACGTAAGGAATACGGATCGAGGCGGAGCGGTTGCGAGCCGAGTAGGCCAGCATGACCGGGGCTTCGAAGCCTGGTACCAGACGCTTGTAGGAGTTGGTCGACGGGTTGGTGAAGCCGTTCAGGGCCTTACCGTGCTTGATGATACCGCCGATGAAGTACAGGGCGGTGTCCGACAGACCGGCATAACCTTCGCCTGCGAAGGTGTTCTTGCCGTCCTTGGAGATCGACATGTGAACGTGCATGCCCGAACCGTTGTCGCCGTACAGAGGCTTCGGCATGAAGGTCGCGGTGCGGCCATAGGCATCGGCAACGTTGTGCACGCAGTACTTCAGGGTCTGGACTTCGTCAGCCTTCTTGACCAGCGTGTTGAACTTCACGCCGATTTCGTTCTGGCCGGCAGTCGCCACTTCGTGGTGGTGAACTTC
Source organism: Pseudomonas sp. 43mfcvi1.1 (assembly GCF_900115935.1). Classification (NCBI taxonomy): domain Bacteria; kingdom Pseudomonadati; phylum Pseudomonadota; class Gammaproteobacteria; order Pseudomonadales; family Pseudomonadaceae; genus Pseudomonas; species Pseudomonas sp. 43mfcvi1.1. The sequence goes on from NZ_UETT01000002.1 coordinate 184,125, forward strand.
GACGGTCTGGCCCATCTCTTCCAGTGCGTTGCACATGGAGGTACGGATCTCGTGGTCGTGGTCGAACGGTGGAACCGGGAAGTAGCCGCCCTTGATACCTGGACGGTGGCCTTTGTTACCGCCTTCCACGTCCTGGTCGGACATCCACGAACCTTGTTCGGAGAAGATCTTGAACATGGAGCCGGAGATGTCGGACTTGAACTTGACCGAGTCGAAGATGAAGAACTCAGGCTCAGGACCGAAGAAAGCGGTGTCGCCGATACCGGTGGACTTCAGGTATTCCTCGGCGCGGTGGGCGATGGCGCGTGGGTCGCGGTCATAGCCTTGCATGGTCGAAGGTTCGATGATGTCGCAGACCAGGATCAGGGTCGGCTCTTCGGTGAACGGGTCCAGGACGGCGGTTTCGTCGTCCGGCATCAGGATCATGTCGGAGGCTTCGATGCCTTTCCAGCCGGAGATGGAGGAGCCGTCGAACATTTTCCCGATTTCAAAGAATTCGTCGTCCAGCGCATCACGGGCCGGCATGGTCACGTGATGTTGAGTACCTTTGGTGTCAGTGAAGCGCAGATCAATCCACTTGACGTCATGATCTTTGATGAGTTGAACCGACTTCGACATATGTCCTCCGGGTGGCTTCGGGCGGGTAGTGGAGTGCCCTTAGATATGGGTGATGCCGGCGCGAATACTCTGCCAAGGCAACCTGCCTCACAAGGGAGCAAATTGCATGCCAGTGCCCCAGCATGGGTTTTTTGCACCAAATCCACGCTTTTGAGGGCCTTAATCGCGGATTGTCAGACAATAACGCACTGCAATGTGGCGTCGTCAATCGATAATGACCTGTTTTGGTGCATGCAAAACGATCTGCACATTAACTGGTTAAACCTTGAGCAATTTCCGCTATAATCCGCGCCCCCCTTTTTCGGCTGGCCGTTCGCGCGCTGTTTTCATGAAACTAATCGTAAAAGTCTTCCCCGAGATCACCATCAAGAGCCGCCCGGTACGGATGCGTTTCATCCGCCAGTTGGCCAAGAACATCCGCGCCGTGCTCCGAGACCTGGACCCGGCCGTGGTGGTGAACGGCGTGTGGGACAACCTCGAGCTGGAAACCCGTGTCAGCGAACCCAAGGTCCTGAAGGAAATGACCGAGCGCCTGAGCTGCATGCCGGGCATCGCGCATTTCCTGCAAGTCGATGAGTACCCGCTGGGGGATTTCGACGACATCCTTGCCAAGTGCATGCTTCATTATGGTGATGCCCTGGCCGGCAAGATCTTTTCGGTGCGTTGCAAGCGTGCCGGCAAGCACCCATTCAGTTCGATGGATGTGGAAAAGTACGTCGGCAGCCAGTTGCGCCGACAGTGCGGTGCGGCCGGTATTTCGTTGAAAGACCCACAGATCGAAGTGCGCATTGAAATTCGCGACCAGCGGCTGTTCGTGATCCACAGCCAGCACAACAGCATCGGCGGTTATCCGCTGGGCTCGCTGGAGCAGACCCTGGTGCTGATGTCCGGTGGTTTCGACTCCACGGTGGCGGCCTACCAGATCATGCGTCGCGGCCTGATGAGCCATTTCTGCTTCTTCAACCTCGGCGGGCGCGCCCATGAACTGGGCGTGATGGAAGTGGCGCACTTCATCTGGAAGAAGTACGGCAGCTCCCAACGCGTGTTATTTGTGAGTGTGCCGTTCGAGGAAGTCCTGGGCGAGATTCTCGGCAAAGTCGATAACAGTCATATGGGCGTCATTTTGAAGCGTATGATGTTGCGCGCCGCTTCACGAATTGCCGACCGCCTGCACATCGACGCGCTGGTGACCGGCGAGGCGATCTCCCAGGTGTCGAGCCAGACGTTGCCGAACCTGTCGGTGATCGACTGCGTGACCGAGAAGCTGGTCCTGCGGCCGCTGATTGCCAGCCACAAGCAGGACATCATCGACCAGGCCAATGCCATTGGCACCGCCGAGTTTGCCCGACACATGCCGGAGTACTGCGGCGTCATCTCGGTCAACCCGAAGACGGCGGCCAAGCGCGGGCGGGTCGAGCACGAAGAGAAAGAATTCGACATGGCGATACTCGAGCGGGCGCTCGAAAACGCCAGGCTGGTACCGATCGATCGCGTCATCGACGAATTGGGCCAGGACATACAGATTGAAGAAGTCGGCGAAGCGCTGGCCGGTCAGATCATCATCGACATCCGTCATCCGGACGACGCTGAAGACGACCCGCTGAGTGTCGCCGGCATCGAGGTAAAAACGATGCCGTTCTATGCAGTGAACGCGCGTTTCAAGGAACTGGACCCTACTCGCCAGTACCTGTTGTATTGCGACAAAGGCGTGATGAGTCGCCTGCATGCCCACCATTTGCTCAGTGAGGGGCATGCCAATGTGCGCGTTTATCGACCGAGCTAAGTGCCCGGGGCTGTTTGCCTGTGGCCTGCGTCACCGGCCCCCCGACGCCGCCGACAGGCTGTAACGGCTTTGTCGGACTCAACGTAAATCGCTGCCACGACCTGTCAGCACACCGAATCCTCTGATCGAGATACACAAGTGATCGAAAATCTACGCAACATCGCCATCATTGCTCACGTTGACCATGGTAAGACCACCCTGGTAGACAAACTCTTGCGTCAATCCGGCACCCTGGAGCGCAACGAGCTCAACGACGAGCGCGTGATGGACTCCAACGACCAGGAAAAAGAGCGCGGTATTACCATCCTGGCGAAAAACACCGCCATCAACTGGAATGGCTACCACATCAACATCGTGGACACCCCGGGCCACGCCGACTTCGGTGGTGAAGTAGAGCGCGTGATGTCGATGGTCGACTCCGTGCTGCTGCTGGTCGACGCCCAGGACGGCCCTATGCCGCAAACCCGTTTCGTGACCAAAAAGGCTTTCGAAGCCGGCCTGCGTCCGATCGTGTGCATCAACAAGGTTGACCGTCCAGGCGCGCGTCCGGACTGGGTCCTGGACCAGATCTTCGACCTGTTCGACAACCTGGGCGCCACCGAAGAACAGCTGGACTTCAAAGTCGTCTACGCCTCGGCCCTGAACGGTATTGCCGGTCTGGACCATACCGAAATGGCTGAAGACATGACCCCGCTGTACCAGTCGATCGTCGACAACGTACCCGCACCGAAAGTCGACCGTGACGGTCCGTTCCAGATGCAAATCTCGGCACTGGACTACAACAGCTTCCTGGGTGTTATCGGTGTTGGCCGTATCGCTCGTGGTCGCGTCAAGCCGAACACCCCGGTCGTGGCTATCGGTGCCGACGGCAAGCGCCGCAATGGTCGTATCCTGAAGCTGATGGGTCACCACGGTCTGCACCGTGTAGACGTTGAAGAAGCGGCTGCCGGCGACATCGTCTGCATCAGCGGCATGGACTCGCTGTTCATCTCCGACACCCTGTGCCACCCGGACACCGTTGAAGCGATGAAGCCGTTGACCGTCGACGAGCCGACCGTTTCCATGACCTTCCAGGTCAACGACTCGCCATTTTGCGGTAAAGAAGGCAAGTTCGTGACGTCCCGTAACATCAAGGAACGCCTGGACAAAGAACTGCTCTACAACGTTGCACTGCGCGTTGAAGAAGGCGACTCGGCCGATAAGTTCAAGGTCTCCGGCCGTGGCGAACTGCACCTCTCGGTTCTGATCGAAACCATGCGTCGCGAAGGCTTCGAAATGGCTGTAGGCCGTCCGGAAGTGATCATCCGTCTGGTTGACGGCGTGAAGCACGAACCGTTCGAAAACGTCACCATCGACCTGCCGGAAGAATCCCAGGGCAAGGTGATGGAAGAGATGGGCCTGCGTAAGGGCGACCTGACCAACATGGTGCCGGATGGCAAAGGCCGTGTACGTCTGGAATACAACATCCCTGCTCGCGGTCTGATCGGTTTCCGTAACCAATTCCTGACCCTGACCAACGGTGCTGGCATCCTGACCTCGATCTTCGACCGTTACGACGTGATGAAGTCTGGCGACATGTCTGGCCGTCAGAACGGCGTTCTGGTTTCGGTTGAAACCGGCAAGGCGCTGACCTACTCCCTGGAAACCCTCCAGGCGCGTGGCAAGCTGTTCGTCGAGCACGGCCAGGAAATCTACGGCGGCCAGATCGTTGGTCTGAACAGCCGTGACAACGACCTGGGCGTTAACCCTACCAAGGGCAAGAAGCTCGACAACATGCGTGCTTCGGGCAAAGACGAAACCATCGCCCTGGTTCCACCTGTTCGCTTCACCCTGGAACAGGCCCTGGAATTCATCCAGGACGATGAATTGTGTGAAGTGACGCCGAAGTCGATCCGCCTGCGTAAGAAGATCCTGGATGAAAGCGAGCGTACCCGCGCTGCCAAGAAAGCCAAGAACTGATTTAGCCCAGGCTGAATGAAAAACGCCCCCGGTCGCGAGATCGGGGGCGTTTTTTTATGCCTGGAAGTGATGTGGCGCCTGTTGAGGCCTCATCGCGAGCAGGCTCGCTCCCACAGTTGATCTGCAGCGACCACCGCTTTTTTGTGTCCGATACAAATCCAGTGTGGGAGCGAGCCTGCTCGCGATGACAGTGGTCCAGGCACCGCTGAACCTTCTATGGATCAGAACTTGTCCAACGTCCGCGGATTACGCTCGCGCTCCACTTCCTTGGGCTTGTAGGCACAATAGCCCGGCCGTGGCCCGACCCGCGGATGGTTGCGGCAAGTGTCCGGGCGCTTTTCATAAATGGTGCACAAGCGGCTCTTGCGGTCCAGATAAAGGCAATCGTTGTTGCTCATGCGCTGGAGCGTGAAGATTTCCGACTTCTGGTTGTAGCGCTCGACGATCCCTTCCTTTTGCAGGCGCTTGGCGATGTTTTTCGGCGGGTCGCCCAGTTCGAACTCATCGACGATGCCGATGCGGATCAGGTCCTTGATCTTGACCTCCACCGGCAGCGTGCAGCAGCTCGACACGCAGGAACCGCACATCGGGGCGGAGTACTTGGCCCAGGTATCGAGTCGGTCGATCTCCGCGGCGGCGATCAGGTTGGGCTTCATCATCACGGTTTACCAGCATGCATCAGGGCGCGCGATCATACCGGGACTGGTGAAATTTTGAACGACCATCCGCCAGTTTTTTTTCATCCCGGCCAAACCGCTCCCGGACCGGCACGGCCCCTGCATTCATTCGCTCATCCGGCAATTCCCTGGCGACGATTCTCCGTCACAGGGAAAAACCACCGAACCAGAGCCTGTGCCGTCTGTCAGACCGACTAGGCTCAGACAATTCCATGCTCGTTCGAGGTCTCATCAATGACTCAAGAACCACTTGTTCGCGAAGCTGAAGTCGCTGCATTTCGCGACGCCGTTTTGACCAAGCTCACTTATGCCGTCGGCAAGGACCCGGATCATGCGTTTGATCACGACTGGTTCGAAGCCATTGCCCTTGCTGCCCGCGACCATATGGTCGAACACTGGATGGACCATACGCGGCAGATCTATCGCAAGGGCCAGAAGCGCGTCTATTACCTCTCCCTGGAATTCCTCATTGGCCGCTTGCTCTACGACAGCCTGAGCAACCTCGGCCTGCTGGACACTGCGCGTGAGGCCCTGACTGAGCTGGGCGTGGACCTGGAGCGCATTCGCCTGCTCGAACCGGATGCGGCACTGGGCAACGGCGGCCTTGGCCGTCTGGCGGCGTGTTTCATGGAAAGCATGTCGACCCTGGGCATCGCCGGCCACGGCTACGGCATTCGTTATGAGCACGGCTTGTTCCGCCAGGCGATCGTCGATGGCTGGCAGCAGGAGCAGACCGAGCATTGGCTGGATTTCGGTAACCCGTGGGAGTTCGAGCGGCCAGAGGTGGTCTACCCGATCGGCTTTGGCGGCAGTGTAGAGACCGTCACCGACGACGCCGGCAAGACCCGGCAAGTCTGGTCCCCGGCGGAAACCGTGCGGGCCATTGCCTATGACACGCCAGTGGTGGGCTGGCGCGGTGCCAGCGTCAATACCTTGCGCCTGTGGCGCGCCCGGGCGGTGGAAGACCTGCACCTGGAGCGCTTCAACGCCGGCGACCATCTGGGCGCGGTAGCGGAGGTGGCCCGGGCGGAAAGTATTTCCCGTGTGCTGTACCCGGCCGACAGCACCGAGGCCGGCCAGGAGCTGCGCCTGCGCCAGGAGTACTTCTTCGTTGCCGCCTCGCTGCAGGACTTGCTGCGCCGCCATCGCAACATGCACACCTCGGTGCTGACCCTGGGCGATCACGCGGCGATCCAGCTCAACGACACCCACCCGTCGATCGCCGTGGCCGAACTGATGCGGCAACTGGTGGACGTCTACGACGTAGCCTGGGACGCTGCCTGGCAGATCACCCAGGACACGCTGTCCTACACGAACCACACGCTGCTGCCCGAAGCCCTGGAAACCTGGCCGGTAGGGCTGATGGAGCGCATGCTGCCCCGGCACATGCAGATCATTTATCTGATCAATGCCCAGCACATCGATTCGCTGCGGGCCAAGGGCGTGCACGATTTCGATGTGCTGCGCTCGGTGTCGCTGATCGAAGAAGACAACGGTCGCCGGGTGCGCATGGGCAACCTGGCGTTCCTCGGTTCCCACAGCGTCAACGGCGTGTCCGGCCTGCATACCCAACTGATGCGCAGCACGGTGTTCTCCGAGCTGCACAAGCTCTATCCGGATCGGATCAACAACAAGACCAACGGCATCACCTTCCGCCGCTGGTTGTTCCAGGCCAACGCCGAACTGACCTCGATGATGGTCGATGCCCTCGGCCCGAGCGTGCTGGACAACCCCGAGCAGCGTCTGATCGAACTGGAGCCGTTTGCCGATAAACCGGCGTTTCGTAAACAGTTCGCCGAGCAGCGTCTGCATAGCAAGAAAGCCCTGGCTTACCTGATCCACGAGCGGTTGGGGATTGCCGTGAACCCGGCGGCGATGTTCGACGTGCAGGTCAAGCGGATCCACGAGTACAAACGCCAGTTGCTCAACCTGATGCACACCGTGGCGCTGTACCAGGCGATCCGCGCCGAACCGGAAGTGGACTGGGTGCCGCGAGTGAAAATCTTCGCCGGCAAGGCCGCCGCCAGTTACCACCAGGCCAAGCTGATCATCAAGCTGACCAACGACATCGCCCGAGTGGTCAACAATGACCCAACCGTGCGTGGCTTGCTCAAAGTGGTGTTCCTGCCCAACTACAACGTCAGCCTGGCCGAGAGCATCATTCCTGCGGCGGATTTGTCGGAGCAGATCTCCACCGCCGGTTTCGAAGCGTCGGGCACCAGCAACATGAAGTTCGGTCTCAACGGTGCGTTGACTATCGGCACCATGGACGGCGCCAACGTGGAAATGCATGAGCGCGTCGGTGGTGAGCACATGTTCATCTTCGGCTTGACGGCTGAGCAGGTGGAAGCCCGCAAGCGCAATGGTGAATTCAGCGCCGAGCCGGACATCGCCGCCTCCCATCGGCTCAATGATGTGTTGCAGGCGATTCGCGGCGGGGTGTTCTCGCCGGATGATCCGATGCGCTACGCCGGGCTGGTGGACTCATTGATCAATTACGACCGTTTCCTGGTCTGCGCCGATTTCGACGCCTACTGGGACGCCCAGGCCAAGGTCGAAGAACGTTGGCATGATTCCAAGCAATGGTGGCGTTCGGCGGTGCTCAACACTGCGCGCATGGGCTGGTTCTCCTCGGATCGGACCATCCGTGAGTACGCCACCGACATCTGGAAAGCCCTGGAATAGCATTTGCTGTAAGAAATGTGAGCGAAGCCCAACGGCGGTTGGGCTTCGTCGATATACTAAGCGCCAGTTTCGCCGGGCTGCGGTGTTGTCGCTCAGTCAAAAGTGTCCAATGTGGGAGCGAGCCTGCTCGCGATAGCGGTCTGTCAACCAACATCAATGTTGGATGTGAAGACCGCTATCGCGAGCAGGCTCGCTCCCACAGGGTTTGGGGCTTTCCACTAGACTGATCCAGGCACCGCATCACCCCGGTTACGCCCGCAACGGGCCGCTTAGGGATATCGACCATGCAATGGATCTTGACGCTGTTGGGCCTGGCACTCGGCTGGGTGGTGGACGAGTCGTTCGCCGATGCGCTGATAGGCGCGCTGGTGGGGCTTGGCATTGCCCAATCGTTTCGACTGGGCCGCCTGGGTCTCCAGGCGACCAAGCAACAGGTCTTGTTGCAAGAGGCCCAGCAGAGCTTGCTCACGCTGCAAGCCCGTCTGGCGGTTCTCGAACGCGGCAAGGTGGCCGAATCGAGTGATCCGGCCCCAGCACCCGAGGTTGTCGTACCCCAGACCGCGAAACCCGAGACGCGCACCGAGCCAGAGCTCATCTGGGAATTGCCGCCAGACCTCGAGCCCGTTCCCTCGATGGCCACCCAGGCCAGCCAGCCGTTGCCCGATGACGTTTGGAAGCCCGCGCCAGAGACCTCCAGTCGGCGTGCCCAGCGCGACTTTGCCCCTCTGCCTCTGGAACCGATGGTTGCGCAACCGACGGCGCCGCGTGGTCCTAACTTGTTCGACCGCGCCATTATCGGCGCGCGCAACTGGCTGTTCGGCGGCAACACGGTGCTGCGGGTCGGCGTGGTGCTGCTGTTCCTCGGCCTGGCGTTCCTGTTGCGCTACGCCACCGAAGGCATGGTGGTGCCGATCGAACTGCGTTACGCCGGCGTCGCGGCCAGCGCGTTGGGCCTGCTGGGCCTGGGCTGGTGGTTGCGTCAACGCAACAGTAGTTATGCGTTGATGCTCCAGGGCACCGGGATCGCCGTGCTGTACCTGACGGTGTTCGCCGCCATGCGCCTGCATCCGTTGCTCGATTCCAAGGCGGCCTTGGGGTTGCTGGTGGCAGTTACCGTGTTCTCGGCGATCCTGGCAATTACCCAGAACGCCCTGGGCCTGGCTGCGGCTGCGGCGCTGGGCGGGTTTGCCGCACCGATCCTGACGTCTACCGGCAGCGGTAACCACGTTGCCCTGTTCAGCTATTTCATCCTGCTTAATGCCGGCATCCTCGCGATAGCCTGGTTCAAGGCCTGGCGCCTGCTGAACCTGATCGGCTTCGTCGGCACCTTCGGCATTGGATTCGCCTGGGGCCTGCGTTCTTACACGCCGGAACTGCTCTGGAGCACCGAGCCGTTCCTGATTCTGTTCTTCCTCATTTACCTGGCGATCGGCTTGCTGTTCACCCGTCGCAAACTGTTGGAAATGAGCGATGCCCCAGAGGACGGCAGCCGCGACGCATTGCTGCGCTGGTCGGCGCGCAAGGGTGATTACGTCGACGGCACGATGTTGTTCGCACCGCCGCTGGTGGGTTTCGGTTTGCAGTTCGCCTTGGTGCAGCATTTGGAATTCGCCGCCGCGTTCAGCGCTCTGGCCCTGGGCATGATCTACATGGGCCTGGCCCGCGTGCTGATGGGCGGGCGCGCCTTGCTGCTGGCCGAAACCTGCCTGGCCCTGGGAGTGATTTTTGCCAGCCTGGCGATTCCCTTGGGGCTTGACGCGCGTTGGACCTCGGCGGCCTGGGCCGTGGAGGGCGCAGGGATTTTCTGGCTGGGCCTGCGCCAGCAACGACCCTTGGCCCGAGCGTTTGCCTTGTTGCTGCAATTGGGCTCGGCACTGGCGTTTGTCAGCGAGTTGCGCAACGGCGACGGCAGCCTGCTCGATGGTTCACCACTGGGGGCATTGATGCTCGGCGGCGCCTTGCTGTTCACGTTCTACCAACTGCTCAAGGCTGCGCCTGAACACTGTGCAGCCTGGGAGCGCCGGGGCCTGCCAGTGCTGGCGGTGCTGGGGCTGAGTTTCCTCTATCTGCTGGCACCGCTGTTCTTCCTCACTCACGGCACCGCCATCGCTTGGGCCCTGGCCGGATTGGCGACGCTGTTTGTCGGCCTGCGCCTGCAATCGCGCAGCTTCCTGTTCACTGCATTTGCGGTGCAATTGCTCGGTGGCGCGTTGTTCCTGGTGCGCTTGCAAGGCGCCGAAGGTGATTCGGCGGCGGTGTTCAGCGCGGGCTGGAGCGGTTTGCTCAGCGCCTCGCTGATCGGCCTGGCGTTGATTGGCGGCATGTTGCTGGCGGCACGCGACGATATGGTGCGCAACGATGTCCGGTTGCTGCGCGGCCTCTCAGTGGTGTTGCTGGCAGGACTGGTGCTGATCAATCTAGCGGTGCTGTTCGTGCTGCCATGGCAAACGGCGAGTGGCGTGTGGGCGGCCAGCGGCCTGTTGATCATCTGGCTGAGCCTGTACCTGAAACAACGCGTGAGCTTTGTCTTCGGCCTGCTGCTGCAACTGCTGGGCGGTGCGGCGTTTCTGACGGCAGGGCCGACGCTGTTGGGGCCGCTCAGCGCCGAGGATCTGCGGCCCTTGGCCCACAGCGGCTTCTGGACGCCGCTGGTGTTGGGGCTGGCAGCGCTGGTGGGGGCGTGGCGACTGCAACGGGCCCACGCGGCGCAGGAGTTGCAAGCCTTGGGCTTGCAGCGTCTGTCCGAGTTGCTGCTGATCTGGGGTGCCGGTTGGTGGGCGCTGGCGTGGGTCAGCGAAGTGCTGCGCTTCGCCCCGGCGAACCTGCAAGGTAGCTTGTTGCTGCTGGTCGCGGCGATCAGTGTGGCGGTGTGGACCGTCTTGGCGCTGCGTTTGAAATGGCCGGCGCTGGGGCTGCTGTGCACCTTGTTGATTCCGGCGGCGGGTTGCGTGCTGGTGGCGACGGGGCACGGCTACTATCACCCTGCCGCGGATTTCGGCTGGTTGGCCTGGCTGGCGGTATTTGCCGTGCACTTTTTCTCTCTCAAGCGCCTGGCGGCGATGCTGCCGGCCCGGGCGCGCAGCACGGCCCATGTGCTCGGTTGCTGGTTGCTGATGGCGGTGTTGATGCTGGAGTTGCGTTACGGCCTGCTGTTGCTGTCCGAGCAGTACAACGCTTGGCGCTGGCTGGGTTGGGCGATCCTGCCGAGCCTGTACCTGGTGTTGATGGCCGCGCCGCGTGCCTGGCCATGGCCGATCTCGGCCCAGTCGCGCGAATACCGGGTCTATGCGGCGGCGCCCATGGCGCTGTTGATGCTCGGTTGGTTCTGGCTGACCAACACCTTCAGCGATGGAACCGCAGAGCCACTGCCTTACGTGCCGTTGCTCAATCCCTTGGAGCTGGGCCTGCTGTTCGCCTTGTTCGGTGTCTATGTGTGGGCCCGCAACGCCGTGGCGCAATCGACGAATCGTTGGAACCGCGTCGGACACATCGCCCAGTTGATCGCTGGTGTGTCGCTGTTCGCGTTCTTCACTGCCTTGGTGATGCGCAGTGCCCACCAGTGGATGGGCGTGCCGTTCGAGCTCGATGCGCTGCTTGAATCCATGTTCGTGCAAGCCGGGCTGTCCATCGTCTGGACCTTGATCGCCCTGGGCCTGATGATCGGTGGGCACCTGCGTCACCGTCGAGAGGTGTGGCTGATCGGCGCGGCGTTGATCGCCGTGGTCGTGGCCAAGTTGTTCTTTGTCGAGTTGAGTAACCGTGGCGGTCTGGCGCGGATCGTGTCGTTTATCGGCGTGGGCGTGTTGTTGCTGGTGGTGGGCTATTTCGCGCCGCTGCCGCCCAAGCGCCCGGAAACGGCCTCGCCGGCCGAGCCGCCGATGCCTGTCAGTGAGGGAGTGTCGTCTTGAGTCGCAAGTTGAGTCGCATCGGACTGGGTGTGGTTGGGTTGTGGGTGGCATTGTCGGCTACGGCCCAGGAGCAACCGGCGGATTTCGCCCATCAGGTGCCCTTGGCCTTGAGCGGCGAAGGGCCGTGGTATCGCCTGCCGTTGCCACTGGACGTTCAGTTGCAAGCGCGGCAGACCGACCTGAGCGACCTGCGGGTCTTCAATGCGGCCGGCCAGGCCCAGGCCTACGCGTTGCTGCGCGAGTCGGCCCAGAGCCGGGAAAACCGTACCCTCACCGACGTGAAATGGTTCCCGCTGTACAACGCCGCCGATGACAACGAGCGTGCGCCCAGTGTGCGGGTGCAATCGAACGCCAACGGCACCCTGGTGGAAGTCCAACCCTCCAGCCGCCTCGAAGCGGGGGAGGAGGAACTGCGTGGTTGGCTGTTGGATGCCAGCGCGATCAAGGCGCCATTGCAGCAACTGATCCTCGACTGGACCAGTGAGCGGGACGGTTTCCAGCGGTTCACCATCGAAGCCAGTGACGACTTGCAGCATTGGCAGTCGTGGGGCGAAGGCCAGGTGGCACGCCTGACCTTTGCCGATGAGCGGGTCGAACAACATGAAGTGAGCTTGCCGGGGCAGCCGGCGCGTTACCTGCGGTTGCTGTGGGATTCGCCATCCTCCGCGCCGGTGCTGACCTCGGCCCAACTGCAAAGCGCCAGCCGCGAAAGTTTGCCGTTGCCACTGGTGTGGTCGCAGCCGTTGGCCGGCAGCACCGCGAAGGCCGGTGAGTACACCTGGCAGTTGCCCATGGGGCTGAACATCGAGCAGGTGCAGGTCGAGCTGAGCCAGGCCAACAGCCTGGCGCCGGTGACCCTGGCCGGGCGTCGAGAAAGCAGCCATCCGTGGCAATCGCTGGGCAGTGGCTTGCTCTATCGCCTGACCCAGAATGGCCAGGATGTGCTGCAAAACCAATTGCAACTGTCTGGTCAGACCGTGCAGCAATTGAAACTGACCGTGGACGAGCGCGGCGGCGGCCTGGGAACCGAAGCTCCGGCCCTGCGCTTTGCCGTACGCCCGACCCAGGTGGTGTTCCTGGCGCGCGGCGAGGGGCCTTATAGCCTGGCGCTGGGCAGTGCGACAGTCAAAGCGGCCAGCCTGCCATTGACCACCCTTGTGCCTGACTACAAGCCGTCGCGCCTGGCGACGCTGGGTACGGCGACGGTGAACGGCGTGGCCACGTCGACCCCGGCTGCGGCCACGGCAACCGCGCCTGCAACGGTCGAGACCAACTGGAAGAAAATCGGCTTGTGGGCAGTGCTGTTGATCAGCGTGCTGTTCTTGGCGGCGATGGCGTTCAGCCTGCTGCGCAAGCCGCCGGTCAAAAACTGAGGTGCTGCGCTCCCACACTGGATTTATGTCGTATACAAAATTGTGTCCGCAGAAGATCAAATGTGGGAGCGAGCCTGCTCGCGATAGCGTCCTCTCAATCAACAGAAATACCCAAGCGAGGCGCCAGCCCGTGAACTCAATCCTCCATATCCCGTCTCATAGGAGGAATTAAGTCCCGACTCGCGCTAAACTGCGCTGGTTTTTCCGCCCCCTATTCTTCGGAGCCGTCCATGTCCCGCGTTACCTTGAGTCGCTATTTGATTGAGCAGACCCGCAGCAACAACACCCCTGCCGATCTGCGCTTTTTGATCGAAGTGGTGGCGCGTGCGTGCAAGGAGATCAGCCACGCCGTTTCCAAAGGCGCGCTGGGTGGTGTCCTGGGCAGCATGGGCACTGAAAACGTACAGGGCGAAGTGCAGAAGAAGCTCGACGTGCTGTCCAACGAAATCCTGCTCGAAGCCAACGAATGGGGCGGTCACCTGGCCGGCATGGCGTCCGAGGAAATGGACAATGCCTACCAGATCCCGGGCAAATACCCCAAGGGTGCCTACCTGCTGGTGTTCGACCCACTGGACGGTTCGTCGAACATCGACATCAACGCCCCGGTCGGCACCATCTTCTCGGTACTGCGTTGCCCGAACGAATACCTGAGCCAGAACGAAGCCCTGAATGAAAAGGCCTTCCTGCAACCAGGCACCCAGCAGGTCGCCGCCGGTTATGCCATCTACGGCCCGCAGACCATGCTGGTGCTGACCCTGGGCGACGGCGTCAAGGGTTTCACCCTGGACCGCGAGATGGGCAGCTTCGTCCTGACCCACGAAGACATCACCATTCCTGAAACCACCCAGGAATTCGCCATCAACATGTCCAACCAGCGTCACTGGGAAGCTCCGGTAAAACGCTACGTTGAAGAGTTGCTGGCAGGCGAGGAAGGCCCGCTGAAGAAGAACTACAACATGCGTTGGGTTGCCGCGATGGTTGCCGATGTGCACCGGATCCTGACCCGTGGCGGTCTGTTCATGTACCCGCGCGACAGCCGTGAGCCGTCCAAGCCGGGCAAGCTGCGCCTGATGTACGAAGCCAACCCGATGTCGTTCCTGGTGGAGCAGGCGGGTGGCGCTTCCACCGACGGTCACCAGCGTATCCTCGACATCCAGCCTGAAGGCCTGCACGAGCGTGTGGCGGTGTTCCTCGGTTCGAAGGAAGAAGTCGCCCGCGTCACGGCCTACCACAAGGAATAAGGCATGGCCGAGCCCTGGCAGTCGTTGCTCGATTGGTGGTTTGGCTCAGCCGACACGCCAGACGAAATATCGGCTGACAAGGGCAAGCTGTGGTTTGGCAAAGGTCATGATCGCCAGGCGCGTGAGCGCTTCGGCGATCTGGTCGAGCAGGCACTGGCCGGTGGATTGACCGACTGGGCGCAACGCCCGGAAGGTTGGCTGGCCCTGGTGCTGCTACTCGATCAGCTCCCGCGAATGATCTTTCGCGACACTCCCAAGGCTTTTTCCGGTGACCTGCGTGCCCAAGCGCTGGTGGCCCAGGGCCTGGCGGCGGGTTTTGACCGGCAACTCAAGCCGATCCAGCGCGTGTTCATCTACTTGGTACTGGAACACTGCGAAAACCTCGCAGTGCAGAACGAAGCCGTGTCACGGTTTATCGATCTGGTGCGGGAGCAGCCTGAGGCGCAGCGGGCGGTGTTTGAAGACAACCTGGATTATGCCGAACGGCATCAGAAGATCATTGCCCGGTTTGGACGCTTTCCTCATCGCAATGCGGTGTTGGGGCGCGAGTCTACGGCTGATGAAATCGAGTTCTTGAACAGGCCTGGGTCCAGGTTCTGATTTTTTCTGTAAGGCTGATGCCGCTTTCGCGAGCAAGCCGCTCCCACAGTCGATCGTGTTTCCCTGAAGGAACTCGGTCAACTGTGGGAGCGAGCCTGCTCGCGATGGGGCCCTTGAGAGCGTTAGATCCGGAAACTCCCCACCAACTGCTTCAACCGCGCCGCCTGCTGTTCAAGGTCGGCACAGGCGCGCAAGGTAGCCTGCAGGTTTTCCACGCCTTCCTGGTTCAAGGTGTTGATCTCGGTGATGTCGACATTGATCGACTCCACCACGGCGGTCTGTTCTTCGGTGGCGGTGGCCACGGACTGGTTCATGCCGTCGATTTCACCGATGCGCTGGGTCACGCTGCCCAGGCGTTCGCCGGCCTGGTTGGCGATGCCGACGCTGCTTTCGCTCTGGCGCTGGCTGTCGGTCATGGTCAGCACCGCTTCCCGGGCGCCGACTTGCAGTTCCTCGATCATCTTCTGCACTTGCTGCGCCGAGTCCTGGGTCCGGTGGGCCAGGTTGCGCACTTCATCGGCGACCACCGCGAAGCCGCGTCCGGCTTCACCAGCCCGGGCGGCTTCGATGGCGGCGTTCAGGGCGAGCAGGTTGGTCTGCTGGGAAATGCTGGTGATCACCTCCAGGATCTGGCCGATGTTCACCGTGTTGCTGTTCAGGGTTTCGATGTTGCCGCACGAATCGCTGATCTTGGCTGACAACTGCTGCATGGCGGCGATGGTTTTATCCACCACTTGCTGGCCGTCTTCGGCCAGGCTGCGGGCATCGCTGGAGTGCTGCGAGGCGAGGGCGGCGTTCTGGGCGATCTCCTGGGCGGCGGCACCGAGTTGGTTGATGGCCGCGGCGACGCTGCTGGTGCGCGAAGCCTGCTGGTCGGAGTTGAACATCGACGAGTTGGACGCACTGACCACACGCAGGGCGACTTCGTTGACTTGGCCGGTGGCCGAGGCCACTTCGCGGATCGAGGTATGGATACGCTCGACAAAGCGGTTGAACGAAGTCCCCAGGGCGCCGAATTCATCGTGGCCGTGGATGATCAGGCGCCGGGTCAGGTCGCCTTCGCCCTCGGCGATGTCATGCATCGCGCGGCCCATGGTCAGCAGCGGTTGCATCAGCACGCGGATCAACATGCCAAGCAGGGCGATGATGAACACCACGGCAATGACCATGGCGATCAGTGCCGAAGTACGGAACTCGCTGAGCATCGCCAGCGCGGTGTCCTTGTCGAGCACCAGCGCCACGTACCAGTCGGCGCCCGGCACGCCGTTGACGTGGGTGAAGGAGATGAACTGGGTCTTGCCGTCGAGGTCGACTTCTTTCACGCCGGGGCTGATTTGCGGCGCGCCGTTGGGGTAGGCCTCGGCCAGGGTCTTGAGCACGCGCTTGCTGTCGGGGTGGATCAGGATCTTGCCGTCGGCGCTGACGATGAACGCGTGGCCGTGGCCGCCGAAGTTCAGCGAGTTGATGATGGCGCTGATGCTGGACAGGTCGATGTCCGCACCGGCCACGCCGATCATCTGGTTCTGGTGCTGCACCGGAGTGGCGACGGTGATCACCAGCTTGCCCGACGAAGCGGCGATATAGGGTTCGGTGACGATGGTTTGTTGTGCGCTGTTGGCGGCCTTGTACCAGCCACGGGCACGGGGGTCGTAATCGGCGGCGCGATTGCCGGCCGGTACCGAGAACATCACACCGTCGGTGCCGCCAAAATAGCTGAGCTGGAAGTTGCTGGTGTAGGCCGGCAAGCCCACGGCGCGCTTGAGGCTGTCGGCGCCGCTGCCGTCCACGGCGATCTGCTGGGCCAGCGATTGCAGCAACTGGATGCGACCTTCGACCCACGTCTGGATGTTACGGCTGGTCAGGCTGCCGAGTTCCTGCATGGAAGTCTCGGTGCTGGCGTGCAGGCTCTGGCGTTGACGATAGTCGTTGAACAGGATGAAACAGGCGAAAGCAATGGCCACCACAAGGGCGGCAGCCAACAGGATTTTATGGCTGAATTTCATGTTTCTGGTCATTAATAACACTACCGCGGGGGGATGAGTCAGGACGGGCTGTCAATTTGCCATAACGCAGGATTTTGCGCCGTTACTTTTTATCGGCGCAAAAGCCCGGCCCATCAGGCGTCAAGGGCCCAATCCCGACGAAAGGTACGACGCTGTCACAAATCGATTGATTCACCGATGAAACACCTCTGTACAGCCAATAAATACTGGGGGCGTCAGGGAACCAGATAGGGGTTTTCTCTTCTAAGGATCAGGTTGGCACCCTGCCACCTCCCTTCCGCTTCAGGAGTTACACCATGTCGCTGCGATCTATCGCCCTGCTGTTTATGTGCGTCGTGTTGACCGCATGCAGCAAGGTCAACCAGGAAAACTACTCGAAACTGTCGGCTGGCATGCCCAAGTCCGAAGTCGAAACGTTGCTGGGGAAACCGACCGATTGTTCAGGCGCGCTCGGCATGTCCAGCTGCACCTGGGGCGACCAGAAAAGCTTTATCAGCGTGCAGTACGCCGGTGACAAAGTGTTGATGTTTTCCGGCCAAGGCCTGAAGTAAACCGGGGCCATGGGCCCACGGGAGAAAAATAATGATGCGGTTAGTTTTTGTGCTTTTGGCTGGCCTGGTTTTGGCTGGCTGTGCCACTTCTGGCGAAGATCCGTTGGCACCCAAGACGGTCAACAGCGTCAATCTCAAGCGTTACCAAGGGACCTGGTATGAGTTGGCCCGCCTGCCCATGTATTTCCAGCGCAATTGCGCGCAATCGGAAGCTCACTACACCCTCAAGCCAGACGGCAACATGGGTGTGCTCAATCGCTGCCTGACCTCGGACTGGCAGTGGGAAGAAGCCAGGGGCACTGCCACGCCCCAGGTGCCGGGCAAGACCGACAAGCTCTGGGTCGAATTCGACAACTGGTTTTCGCGGATCGTGCCGGGCGTGGCGAAAGGGCAATACTGGGTGTTGTACGTCAGCGATGACTATAAGACCGCTATCGTTGGCGACCCGAGCCGTCGCTACATGTGGCTGCTGTCCCGTACGCCGACCGTCAATAGCGTCGTGCGCGAGGAACTGCTGAGCATCGCGCGCCAGCAGGGCTACGACACGACACGGTTGATCTGGCGAGCGTCGGATCGGCAGATGGCCAAGACTTCGGATTGATCGACGCCTGGGACCACAATGTGGGAGCGGGCTTGCTCGCGAATACGGTGTATCAGACACATAGATGTCGGCTGTCACACCGCATTCGCGAGCAAGCCCGCTCCCACATTTTTATCCGCGTTAGCCCAGCAGTTCGCGCAGCACCTGGGTAAACGCCCGGGCGCTTTCCTCTTCGCCGGCATGACGCCCATCGCGCACGACCCATTGGCCGCCGACCATCACATCGCGCACCTGACGATCCCCGCCGGCAAACAGCCAGCGATTGAGGATCCCGTCGCCCTGGGCCGTGGCCAGGTACGGGTCGTTGCCATCGAGCACCAGCCAGTCGGCGCGCTTGCCGATTGCCAGGGCGCCCACCGGTTGCCCCAGGGCCTGGGCACCGCCTTCCAGCGCCGCGTCAAACAGCGTGCGGCCGACCATCGGCTGATCCGCGCGATACAAACGGTTACGCCGTTGGTCCCGCAGGCGCTGGCCGTATTCCAGCCAGCGCAGTTCTTCCACCACGCTCAACGACACATGACTGTCGGAACCGATACCCAGGCGCCCACCCTGGGCGAGGAAATCCACGGCGGGGAAAATCCCGTCCCCCAGGTTGGCTTCGGTGGTCAGGCACAGGCCGGCAATCGCCCGACTCTTGGCCATGAGGCTGACTTCCTCGGCGTTGGCATGGGTGGCGTGGACCAGGCACCAGCGTTGGTCGACTTCGGTGTTTTCGTACAGCCATTGCAGCGGGCGGGCGCCGCTCCAGCTCAGGCAGTCGTCGACTTCCTTCTGCTGCTCGGCTATGTGGATATGCACCGGGCACTCACGGTCGCTGGCGGCCAGCACATCCTGGATCTGCCCGGGTGTCACGGCGCGCAACGAGTGGAAGCACAAACCCAGGGTCTGGGACGGTTGTCCGGCCAGGACCGGCTGCAAGCGTGACTGAAGCTTCAGGTAGTTTTCGCTGCTGTTGATGAACCGACGCTGCCCATCATTGGGCGCCTGGCCACCAAAACCGGAATGACTGTAGAGCACCGGCAGCAGCGTCAGGCCTATGCCGGCGGCGCTGGCGGCGTGGCTGACGCGCAAGGCCAGCTCCGCCGGGTCGGCGTAGGGCGTGCCGTCGGTGTCGTGGTGCACATAGTGGAATTCGGCGACCGAGGTGTAGCCGGCCTTGAGCATTTCGATGTACAGCTGGCGGGCGATGATGCCGAGTTGATCGGGGCTGATTTTTCCGACGAGGCGATACATCAAGTCGCGCCAGGTCCAGAAACTGTCGTTGGGATTGCCGGCCACTTCCGCCAGCCCGGCCATGGCCCGTTGGAAGGCGTGGGAGTGCAGGTTCGGCATGCCCGGCAACAGCGGACCACCCAGCCGTTCGGCACCGTCTGCATGGGAGCCGGCCTGGATATGGGTCAGCACGCCCTCGGCGTCGACCTCAAGACGTACATCATTGGCCCATCCATTAGGCAGCAGCGCGCGTTCGGCAAAGAAGGCGGACATGGTTCAACCTCATTGTGCGTAATTTGTATATACATATACAGACGTTTGCCTGGCCGGTAAACTCCGGCAAGCTAGCAACCTTATCCGCAGAACAGGGAACCGCCGTGCCGACTCCGCCTGCCAAACCGCCGCTGGCCGCAAACATGGGTGACAGTCCGGCGCCCTTGTACGCCCGCGTCAAACAGATGATCACCCAGCAGATCGACAGTGGAAACTGGCCGCCGCACTACCGTGTGCCGTCGGAAAGCGAACTGGTCAGCCAGTTGGGTTTCAGCCGCATGACCATCAACCGTGCCCTGCGGGAAATGACCGCTGATGGCCTGTTGGTGCGCATGCAGGGCGTCGGCACGTTCGTGGCCGAGCCCAAGAGCCAGTCCGCGCTGTTCGAAGTGCATAACATCGCCGACGAAATCGCCTCCCGTGGTCATCGCCACACCTGCAAGGTCATCACCCTCGAAGAAGAGGCGGCCGGTTCCGAGCGTGCGCTGGCCCTGGACATGCGTGAAGGCCAGAAGGTCTTCCATTCGCTGATCGTGCATTTCGAGAACGACATTCCCGTGCAAATCGAGGACCGTTTCGTCAACGCATTGGTGGCGCCGGACTACCTCAAGCAGGATTTCACCGTACAAACGCCCTACGCCTATCTGAACCAGGTCGCACCGCTGACCGAGGGCGAGCATGTGGTCGAGGCGATCCTGGCCGAGCCGAGCGAATGCAAGCTGCTGCAGATCGAAAGGGGCGAGCCGTGCCTGTTGATCCGCCGTCGTACCTGGTCCGGACGCCAGCCGGTGACCGCCGCACGCCTGATCCACCCGGGCTCGCGTCATAGTCTGGAAGGACGGTTTCATAAATGAGTGACTTGAAGGTTTTACGCGCTGCGGATTATCCACGCATGCCATGGAAAAACGGCGGCGGCAGCACCGAGGAAATCACTCGCGATGCCGGAACCGGCCTGGAGGGTTTTGGTTGGCGTCTGTCGATTGCCGATATCGCTGAGTCGGGCGGTTTTTCTACATTCACCGGTTACGAGCGGATCATCAGCGTCTTGCAGGGTGACGGCATGACACTGAACGTCGATGGCCAGGTTACGCGGCCATTGCATCCGCTGGACCCCTTTGCGTTCAGCGGCGAAAGTCATGTCTTTTGCACGTTGCTGGGTGGACCGATCCGTGACTTCAACCTGATCTATGCACCGCAGCGTTACCGCGCGCGGTTGCAGTGGATGGGGGGGCAACAGCGGTTTTTCAGCGAGGCAGGGACGGTGCTGGTGTTCAGCGCGGCCCCGGGATTGGCGATCAAGATTGGCGAGTCCGCCATCAACCTGGGCCTCTACGACTGCCTGCAATTGAGCGGTAACACCGGGCTGCTGGACATCTCCAGCCACGGCCAGTGCTGCGTGATCGAGTTGACGGCCCACTAATTTCAGCTTCTTGAGTACCCTGTGGGAGCAAGGCTTGCCCGCGATGCAGGCGATGCGGTCTGCCAGAAAATCGAGTCGCCTGCGTCGCGGGCAAGCCTTGCTCCCACAGATAAATCCCCTCGCCACAAGGTACCAGCCTGCTGTTTCTGTACGCACCAACTTGTTACCGAATGCCCCAGCGTGGCGCAATACCACGCTTTTGTGCCTCGCCGATTTTCCCCTCGAAAACCCTCTTAAAAAATTTCATGCAGCTCAGCAGCCCTTAAGTCACAAGGCTTTCAGCCAATTCCCCGACCGTTCCTGAACACCGCCTCCAACAAGTTGGCCGCTTGATTGCATATGCTTGTACATACAAGTAAAGACGTATGCGTATGAGTCATCGAATATTCAACGCAACGTTCGTAGAAATCGCTGCCCACTGCCCGGGCTGGTCTGGATTGATCGCTGAGGAGTTTTTGCTGTGACCGACGCTACCCGCAAACCCGAAAAATACCGTGACGTTGAAATCCGCGCGCCTCGCGGTAACACGCTGACCGCCAAGAGCTGGCTGACTGAAGCGCCGCTGCGTATGTTGATGAACAACCTCGACCCGGAAGTGGCCGAGAACCCCAAGGAACTGGTGGTCTACGGTGGCATCGGCCGCGCGGCGCGCAACTGGGAGTGCTACGACAAGATCGTCGAAAGCCTGACCAACCTGAACGACGACGAAACCCTGCTGGTGCAATCCGGCAAGCCGGTGGGCGTGTTCAAGACCCACAGCAATGCGCCTCGCGTCCTGATCGCCAACTCCAACCTGGTGCCGCACTGGGCCAGTTGGGAACACTTCAACGAACTCGACGCCAAGGGCCTGGCCATGTACGGCCAGATGACTGCCGGCAGCTGGATCTACATCGGCAGCCAGGGCATCGTCCAGGGCACCTACGAAACCTTCGTCGAGGCCGGTCGCCAGCACTACGACTCCAACCTCAAGGGCCGCTGGGTCCTCACCGCCGGCCTGGGCGGCATGGGCGGCGCACAACCATTGGCCGCGACCCTGGCCGGTGCGTGCTCGCTGAACATCGAATGCCAGCAGGTCAGCATCGATTTCCGCCTCAAGACCCGTTACGTCGACGAGCAGGCCAAAGACCTCGACGACGCCCTGGCCCGTATCGAGAAGTACACCGCCGAAGGCAAGGCGATTTCCATCGCGCTGTGTGGGAACGCCGCTGAAATCCTGCCGGAAATGGTCCGTCGTGGCGTGCGCCCGGACATGGTCACCGACCAGACCAGCGCCCACGACCCACTCAACGGCTACCTGCCGGCCGGGTGGACCTGGGACGAATACCGCGCCCGCGCCAAGACCGAACCCGCCGCCGTGGTGAAGGCCGCCAAGCAATCGATGGCCGTCCACGTCAAAGCCATGCTGGCCTTCCAGAAAATGGGCGTGCCGACCTTCGACTACGGCAACAACATCCGCCAGATGGCCCAGGAAGAAGGCGTCGAAAATGCCTTCGATTTCCCAGGCTTCGTCCCGGCCTACATCCGTCCGCTGTTCTGCCGTGGCATCGGCCCGTTCCGTTGGGCCGCGCTGTCGGGTGACCCGCAGGACATCTACAAGACCGACGCCAAGGTCAAGGAACTGATCCCCGACGATGCCCACCTGCACAACTGGCTGGACATGGCCCGCGAGCGCATCAGCTTCCAGGGCTTGCCGGCACGTATCTGCTGGGTTGGCCTGGGCCAGCGCGCCAAGTTGGGCCTGGCCTTCAACGAAATGGTGCGCAGCGGCGAATTGTCGGCCCCTATCGTGATTGGTCGCGACCACCTGGACTCCGGTTCCGTGGCCAGCCCCAACCGTGAAACCGAATCCATGCAGGACGGTTCCGACGCGGTCTCCGACTGGCCGCTGCTCAACGCCTTGCTCAACACCGCCAGCGGCGCGACCTGGGTTTCGCTGCACCACGGTGGCGGCGTCGGCATGGGCTTCTCCCAGCATTCGGGCATGGTGATCGTCTGCGACGGTACCGACGAAGCGGCCGAGCGCATTGCTCGTGTGCTGCATAACGACCCGGGTACCGGGGTGATGCGCCATGCCGATGCCGGTTACCAGATCGCTATCGACTGCGCGAAAGAACAGGGGCTGAACCTGCCGATGATCACCGGCAAATAATGCAAATTCCCCTGTAGGAGCGAGCCTGCTCGCGATGACGTCAGCACATTCAATTCAGGTGTCGGCTGATAGATCGCAATCGCGAGCAGGCTCGCTCCCACATGGAAATTGCAGCGCCAATGAATTCCAGAACAATCCACCAGAGGTTGAACCATGGCTGTCAGTAGCACACGCGCAAGCAGCAAGCCGTTGATCGAGAAACGTTCGATCGACTACATCCCGGAAGCGGAGCGGCACGGTCGGTTGTTGAGCCAGTTCACTCTCTGGATGGGGGCTAACCTGCAAATCACTGCCATTGTCACCGGCGCATTGGCGGTGGTGCTGGGCGGTGACGTGTTCTGGTCGTTGATCGGTTTGCTGATCGGCCAACTGCTCGGCGGTGGCGTGATGGCGTTGCATGCCGCACAAGGACCCAAGCTTGGCCTGCCGCAGATGATCTCCAGCCGGGTGCAGTTCGGTGTCTACGGCGCGGCCATCCCGATCGTGCTGGTGTGCCTGATGTACCTGGGTTTCACCGCAACCGGAACCGTGCTTTCCGGCCAGGCGCTGGGCCAGTTGTTCGGCGTCAGCGACAGTGTCGGCATCCTCATTTTCGCCAGTGTCATCGTGCTGGTCACGGTGCTCGGTTATCGGGTGATTCACTTCATTGGCCGTGTCGCCAGCATCCTTGGCGTGATTGCCTTTGTTTACCTGTTCGCTCGCCTGATGAGCCAGACAGACGTTGGCGCACTCCTGCAAATCCGCCATTTCAGCTGGAGCAGCTTCCTGCTGGCGGTGTCGCTTGCGGCATCCTGGCAGATCGCCTTCGGCCCCTACGTGGCGGACTATTCGCGTTACCTGCCGAGCAAGACGTCCTCGGTGAAAACCTTTTTTGCCGCAGGCGCCGGTTCAGTCATCGGCGCACAGGTGGCGATGATCCTCGGCGTATTTGCCGCCGCCTCGGCCAACGGGCAGTTCGCAGGTCACGAAGTGGCCTACATCGTTGGCCTGGGCGGGACCGGCGCCACCGCTGCGCTGCTGTACTTCAGCATCGCGTTCGGCAAGGTCACCATCTCCACGCTGAACTCCTACGGCAGCTTCATGTGCATTGCCACCATCATCAGCGGTTTTCGTGGCCACCTGCACGTCACACGCTTGCAACGCCTGGTCTTCGTGCTGGTCATCGTCGGCGCCGCGACCCTGATCGCGCTGCTCGGCCAGCACTCGTTCCTCGGTGCGTTCAAGTCCTTCATCCTGTTCTTGCTGGCGTTCTTTACGCCGTGGAGCGCGATCAACCTGGTGGACTACTACTGCATCACTCGCGAGCGCTATGACGTGCCGGCACTGGCTGACCCGAACGGTCGCTACGGTCGCTGGAACGCCCTCGGTATCAGCATCTATGCGGTAGGTGTACTGATTCAATTGCCGTTCATTGCCACCAAGTTCTATACCGGTCCGCTGGTGGGAGCGATGGGGGGTGTGGATATTTCCTGGATCATCGGTCTGGTGGTCCCGGCGGTGCTGTATTACCTCGCCGCCAAGAAGTGGCACAGCGCTGTACCCGATCAATTGATCCTGCCGGTCGAGCAGGACACGGTTGACGCACAACCGAGCAGGGCGGGCCGCGTTCAAGCGGTCTGATGGGACGTTGACAGGGCTGGATGCCTCTTGACTGCCGTAAGCCAATTCACTGATTAGGAGCGTCACACAATGAAATCGAACAAGACCCTGCTGACCACATTGCTTTCCATGGGCCTGCTGGCCAGTGCCGGCGCCACGCAAGCGGCGGGTTGGTGCGAGTCGGGCAAACCGGTGAAGTTCGCCGGCCTGAACTGGGAAAGTGGCATGCTGCTGACCGACGTCCTGCAAGTGGTGCTGGAAAAAGGCTACGACTGCAAGACCGACAGCCTGCCAGGCAACTCCATCACCATGGAAAACGCCCTGAGCAGCAACGACATCCAGGTGTTTGCCGAAGAGTGGGTCGGCCGCAGCGAAGTCTGGAACAAGGCCGAGAAGGCCGGCAAAGTGGTCGGTGTCGGTGCCCCGGTCGTAGGCGCCATCGAAGGTTGGTACGTGCCGCGCTACGTGGTGGAAGGCGATGCCAAGCGCAAGCTCGAAGCCAAGGCGCCAGGCCTGAAGAACATCGCCGACCTGGGGCAGTACGCCGCCGTGTTCAAGGATCCGGAAGAACCGTCCAAGGGCCGTTTCTACAACTGCCCGGCCGGCTGGACCTGTGAGCTGGACAACAGCGAAATGCTGAAAAGCTATGGCCTGGAAAAAACCTACACCAACTTCCGCCCCGGCACTGGCCCGGCCCTGGATGCGGCCGTGCTGTCGAGCTACAAGCGTGGCGAACCGATCCTGTTCTACTACTGGTCGCCAACGCCGCTGATGGGCCAGGTGGATCTGGTGAAACTGGAAGAAAAACCGGGCGTGGATAAGAGCGTGAGCATCAAGGTCGGCCTGTCCAAGACCTTCCATGACGAAGCACCGGAACTGGTGGCCGTGCTGGAAAAGGTCAACCTGCCCATCGACATCCTGAACCAGAACCTCGGACGCATGGCCAAGGAGCGGATCGAGTCGCCAAAACTGGCGAAGATCTTCCTGAAGGAACATCCTGAAGTCTGGCACGCCTGGGTAAGCGAAGACGCTGCCAAGAAAATCGACGCGGCTCTGTAGGTCGAATACCCCCGGCCAGTCGTAGGGCTGGCCGGGACGTTCACCGCATCCACTTGATCGAGAGTCTCTTATGTTTCCCGAAAGCTTTACCTTCTCCATCGCCGACTGGGTCAACGGTTGGGTTGACTCCCTGGTGACCAACTATGGCGATGTGTTCCGGCACATCTCCGACACCCTGCTGTGGGCCATCGTCAACCTCGAAGGCCTGCTGCGCATGGCGCCCTGGTGGCTGATGCTGGCCATCGTCGGCGGCGTTGCCTGGCACGCCACCCGCAAGGTCGTGGCCACGGCGGTCATCGTCGGCCTGTTGTTCCTGGTGGGGGCGGTGGGCCTGTGGGACAAACTGATGCAGACCCTCGCCCTGATGCTGGTGGCGACGCTGATCTCGGTGTTGATCGGCATCCCGCTGGGCATCCTCTCGGCGCGCAGCAATCGCCTGCGTTCGGTGCTGATGCCGCTGCTGGACATCATGCAGACCATGCCGAGCTTCGTGTACCTGATTCCGGTGTTGATGCTGTTCGGCCTGGGCAAGGTCCCGGCGATTTTCGCCACGGTGATCTATGCCGCGCCGCCATTGATTCGCCTGACCGACCTGGGCATTCGCCAAGTGGACGGCGAAGTGATGGAAGCCATCAACGCGTTTGGCGCCAATCGCTGGCAACAGCTGTTCGGCGTGCAACTGCCCCTGGCCCTGCCGAGCATCATGGCCGGGATCAACCAGACCACCATGATGGCCCTGTCGATGGTCGTCATCGCTTCGATGATCGGCGCCCGAGGCCTGGGTGAAGACGTGCTGGTGGGCATCCAGACCCTCAACGTCGGACGCGGCCTCGAAGCGGGGCTGGCCATCGTGATTCTCGCCGTGGTCATCGACCGCATTACCCAGGCCTATGGTCGTCCTCGGCACGAGGTGAGCAAATGAGCAACGCAGCCATCAGCAAGATCGAAGTCAAGAACGTCTTCAAGATTTTCGGCAATCGCTCCAAGGAAGCCCTGGAGCTGATCCGCCAGAACAAGACCAAGGACCAGGTACTGGCCGAAACCGGTTGCGTGGTCGGCGTGAACGACTTATCGCTGAGTATCGGCACCGGTGAGATCTTCGTGATCATGGGCCTGTCCGGCTCCGGCAAGTCCACGTTGGTGCGGCACTTCAACCGGCTGATCGATCCTACCAGTGGGGCGATCCTGGTAGACGGTGAAGACATCCTGCAACTGGACATGGACGCCCTGCGCGAGTTTCGCCGGCACAAGATCAGTATGGTGTTCCAGAGCTTCGGCCTGCTGCCCCACAAGAGCGTGCTGGACAACGTCGCCTACGGCTTGAAAGTGCGCGGCGAGAGCAAGCAGGTGTGCGCTGAGCGAGCGCTGCACTGGATCAACACCGTGGGCCTGAAGGGCTATGAGAACAAGTACCCGCACCAGCTCTCAGGCGGCATGCGCCAGCGCGTGGGCCTGGCCCGTGCCTTGGCGGCGGACACCGACATCATCCTGATGGACGAAGCCTTCAGCGCCCTCGACCCGCTGATCCGCGCGGAAATGCAGGACCAGTTGCTGGAGCTGCAAAAGACCCTGCACAAGACCATCGTGTTCATCACCCACGACCTCGACGAGGCCGTGCGCATCGGCAACCGCATCGCGATCCTCAAGGACGGCAAGCTGATTCAGGTCGGCACGCCCCGGGAGATCCTGCACTCGCCGGCGGATGAGTATGTCGATCGGTTCGTGCAGCGGCGTGCGGCGGTGGTTTGAGGTAGGACGCAGTTGTGGCGAGGGGATTTATCTGTGGGAGCAAAGCTTGCTCGCGATACAGGCGCCTCGGTTCCAGAGAGACCGCGTTGTTTTTATCGCGGGCAAGCCTTGCTCCCACAGATGTCCGCCCCTCGCCACAAATTTTTTGGCAACTTATATGCGCACGAGGTTGAAGATGTCCCAGGCTGAAAAAATCGTAATCACCGGCGCTCCGTTGCGCTGGCAGGACGTGGTCGCCGTCGCCCGCTTCGGCGCTGTGCTCGAGCTGTCGGCCCAGGCCTGGGCACGGATCGACAATGCCCAGGCCATTGTCCAGCGCATCGTCGAAAGCGGTGAGCGTGCCTACGGCGTCAACACCGGCCTGGGAGCCTTGTGCAATGTCTCGCTCAAGGACGAACAACTCAGCCAACTGTCACGCAACACCCTGCTCAGCCATGCCTGTGGTGTCGGCGCGCCGCTTTCCGATGAGCAGACCCGGGCGATTCTCTGCGCCGCCATCCTCAACTACAGCCAGGGCAAGTCCGGCATTCATCGTCGGGTGGTCGAAGCGCTGCTGGCGTTGCTCAATCGTGGCATCACACCGCAAGTGCCCTCCCAAGGTTCGGTGGGCTACCTGACCCACATGGCCCACATCAGCATCGCGCTGCTGGGCGTGGGCAATGTCAGCTATCGCGGGCAAACAGTCCCGGCGCAACAGGCCCTGGCTGCCGAAGGCCTGCAACCGGTGCAACTGGGGGCCAAGGACGGTTTGTGCCTGGTCAACGGCACACCGTGCATGACCGGTCTGAGCTGCCTGGCTCTCGCCGATGCGACGCGCCTGCTGCAATGGGCCGATGTGATCGGTGCCATGAGCTTCGAGGCCCAGCGCGGGCAGATCGCAGCGTTCGATGCCGAGATCATCGCCCTCAAGCCGCATCCGGGCATGCAGCAAGTCGGGGGCAACTTGCGGGCCTTGCTCGACGGCAGCGAAGTCATCGCCGCGAGCCTGGGCATTCGCACCCAGGACGCCTTGAGTATCCGCTCGATTCCCCAAGTGCACGGAGCCGCTCGCGATCAGTTGGAGCATGCCCGTAAACAGATCGAAACCGAACTCAACGCCACCACCGATAACCCGCTGCTGCTGGGCACGCCGGAAAACTTCCGCGTCATGTCCCAGGCCAACCCCCACGGCCAGTCGGTGGCGTTGGCGGCGGATCTGCTGGCGATTGCCATGGCCGAAATCGGCTCCATCGCCGAGCGCCGCCTCGACCGTTTGATCAACCCCCATGTCAGCGGCCTGCCGGCATTCCTGGTGGCCAACCCCGGGGTGAATTCGGGGATGATGATCGTGCAATACGTCGCCGCGTCGCTGTGCGCCGAGAACAAGCAACTGGCGCAACCGGCGGTGCTCGACAACTTCGTCACTTCAGGGCTGCAAGAGGATCACTTGAGCATGGGCACCAACGCCGCCCTGAAGCTGCATCGGGCGTTGGAAAACTGCACGCAGATCCTCGCCATCGAATACCTGCTGGCGGCCCAGGCCTTTGAATTTCTCAAGACGCAACGCTTCGGTGCCGGCACCGACGTTGCGTGGAAACTGCTGCGCGAGCATGTCCCGGCCTACGACCAGGACCGCTGGCTGGCGCCGGACATCGCCAGCGCCGCCGCGCTGCTTAAAGATCCAGCCGTGCTGCACAACGCTTTACCGAATTTGAACTGATCAAAAACCGCCAGCGTGCCAAGGCACCCATCGCCCAAAAGGCGAGGGTGACGGATAACGGAACATTCCGGAGCGACTGGCGGGTGAAAACAAAACTCTCAAAAGGAGCAATACATGACTGCCTTAAACCTGATTCCCGGCCAATTGAGCCTGGCTCAATTGCGTGACATCTATCAGCAACCCGTGACCCTGAGCCTCGACGCCAGCGCGTCGGCGCAGATCGAAGCCAGTGTCGCCTGCGTTGAACAGATCCTGGCCGAGAACCGCACCGCCTACGGCATCAACACCGGTTTCGGCTTGCTGGCCTCGACCCGCATCGCCAGCGAAGACCTGGAAAACCTGCAGCGCTCCCTGGTGCTGTCCCATGCCGCCGGGGTGGGCGAGCCGATCAGCGATGCATTGGTTCGGCTGGTCATGGTGCTCAAGGTCAACAGCCTCAGCCGGGGCTTTTCCGGGATCCGCCGGCAGGTGATCGATGCGCTGATTGCGCTGATCAATGCCGAGGTCTATCCGCACATTCCGCTGAAAGGCTCGGTCGGCGCTTCCGGCGACCTGGCACCACTGGCCCACATGTCCCTGGTGTTGCTGGGCGAGGGTAAGGCCCGCTACAAGGGCGAATGGCTGCCGGCTGTCGAAGCGCTGAAAGTGGCCGGCCTTGCGCCGCTGACCCTGGCGGCGAAAGAAGGCCTGGCGCTGCTCAACGGCACTCAGGTGTCCACCGCGTTTGCCCTGCGTGGCCTGTTCGAAGGCGAAGACCTGTTCGCCGGTGCCCTGGCCCTGGGTAGCTTGACGGTGGAAGCGGTACTCGGCTCGCGGTCGCCATTCGACGCGCGCATCCATGCCGCCCGCGGCCAGAAAGGCCAGATCGATGCCGCCGCTGCCTACCGCGACCTGTTGGGCGAACGTAGCGAAGTCTCCGATTCGCACCAGAACTGCGACAAGGTCCAGGACCCCTACTCCCTGCGCTGTCAGCCGCAAGTGATGGGCGCCTGCCTGACCCAGTTCCGCCAGGCCGCCGAAGTGCTGGTGATCGAGGCCAACGCGGTGTCGGACAACCCGCTGGTGTTCGCCGCCGAGGGTGACGTGATTTCCGGTGGCAACTTCCACGCCGAACCGGTGGCGATGGCTGCCGACAACATGGCCTTGGCGATCGCCGAAATCGGCTCCCTGAGCGAGCGGCGTATTTCGTTGATGATGGACAAGCACATGTCGCAACTGCCGCCGTTCCTGGTGGCCAATGGTGGGGTGAACTCGGGCTTCATGATCGCCCAGGTCACCGCTGCCGCCCTGGCCAGTGAAAACAAGGCGCTGTCCCATCCTCATTCGGTAGACAGCCTGCCGACCTCGGCCAACCAGGAAGACCACGTCTCCATGGCCCCGGCCGCTGGCAAGCGCCTGTGGGAAATGGCCGAGAACACTCGCGGGATTCTCGCGGTGGAATGGCTGGCGGCTTGCCAGGGGTTGGACCTGCGCGGTGGTTTGAAGACCTCGGCGAAGCTGGAACAGGCTCGCAGCCTGTTGCGCGCAGAAGTGCCGTTTTATGAGAAGGACCGGTTCTTTGCGCCGGACATCAACGCGGCGAGCGAGTTGTTGGCCAGTCGTTGCCTGAATGAACTGGTCACGGCGCAATTGCTGCCGAGCCTGTAAGGGCCTCATCGCGAGCAGGCTCGCTCCCACAAGGTTCAGCGCAATCCTTGTGGGAGCGAGCCTGCTTGCGAATCGATTTTGAATGAGACGAGGAAACTCGGGATGAAAACCCTCTGGCAAAACTGCCACGCCGCGACCATGGCCCAGGGCGTCTACTCGATCATCGAAGACGCCGCCATCGTCACCCAGGGCGGGCACATCCAATGGATCGGCCCGCGTGCCGAATTGCCGACGGGTGACTACCCGGCGGTCAACGATCTCAAGGGCGCCTGGGTCACCCCGGGGCTGATCGACTGCCACACCCACACAGTGTTTGGTGGCAACCGCAGTGGTGAATTCGAACAGCGCCTGCAAGGTGTCAGCTACGCCGAAATCGCGGCGGCCGGCGGTGGCATCGCCAGCACCGTGCGCGCCACTC
This sequence comes from Pseudomonas sp. 43mfcvi1.1, assembly GCF_900115935.1. Classification (NCBI taxonomy): domain Bacteria; kingdom Pseudomonadati; phylum Pseudomonadota; class Gammaproteobacteria; order Pseudomonadales; family Pseudomonadaceae; genus Pseudomonas; species Pseudomonas sp. 43mfcvi1.1. The sequence continues at coordinate 215,349 of NZ_UETT01000002.1, forward strand.
GCGCCGCCAGCGAAGAAGAGTTGTTCGCCAGTGCCGCCAAGCGCCTGCAAAGCTTGATGCGCGACGGCGTGACCACGGTGGAAATCAAATCCGGCTACGGCCTGGACCTGGCCAGCGAACGCAAGATCTTGCGGGTCATCCGCCGTCTCGGTGCCGAACTGCCGGTCAGCGTGCGCAGCACCTGTCTGGCGGCCCACGCCTTGCCACCGGAATACAAAGATCGCGCCGATGATTACATCGAGCACATCTGCACCGAGATGCTGCCGGCCCTGGCAGCCGAAGGCTTGGTGGATGCGGTGGATGCCTTCTGCGAATACCTGGCGTTTTCCCCAGCGCAAGTCGAGCGGGTGTTTATCGCAGCGCAGCAACTGGGGCTGCCAGTGAAGCTGCACGCCGAGCAATTGTCGTCCCTGCACGGTTCAAGCCTGGCGGCGCGTTACCAGGCGCTGTCGGCCGATCACCTGGAGTTCATGACCGAAGACGATGCCAAGGCCATGGCCGAGGCCGGCACGGTGGCGGTGCTGCTGCCGGGGGCGTTTTATTTCCTGCGCGAAACCCAGCTGCCGCCCATGGACGCCCTGCGCAAGCACGGCGTGAAGATCGCCGTGGCCAGCGACCTCAACCCCGGCACCTCGCCGGCGCTGTCGCTGCGCTTGATGTTGAACATGGCCTGCACCTGTTTTCGCATGACCCCGGAAGAAGCCCTGGCCGGGGTGACCATTCATGCCGCCCAGGCCTTGGGCATGGCGGACACCCACGGTTCGCTGGAAGCCGGCAAGGCGGCGGATTTTGTCGCCTGGCATATCGACCGCCCGGCCGACCTGGCGTACTGGCTTGGTGGCGATCTGGAAAAGCGCGTCGTGCGTCACGGCGTTGAAATCGATTGAGGAGAACGGTTGTGGAGAAGGTCCTGAATTTCAAGCAAGGGCGCGTGCCGCTGTTGATCAGCATGCCCCACGCCGGCCTGCGCCTGACCCCGGCGGTACAGGCCGGGTTGATCCCCGAGGCGCAAAGCCTGCCGGATACCGACTGGCACATCCCAAGGCTCTACGAATTTGCCGCCGAGCTGGGCGCCAGCACCCTGGCCGCGGAGTACTCGCGGTTCGTCATCGACCTGAACCGACCCTCCGATGACAAGCCGATGTACGTTGGCGCCACCACCGGTTTGTACCCGGCGACGTTGTTCGATGGCGTGCCATTGTTTCGCGAAGGCTTGGAGCCGTCGGCCGAGGAGCGGGCGACTTATCTGCAACAGGTCTGGATGCCTTATCACCAGGCGCTGCGGCAGGAACTGGCGCGGCTCAAGGCCGAATTCGGCTATGCCTTGCTGTTCGATGCCCATTCGATCCGCTCGGTGATCCCGCACCTGTTCGACGGCAAACTGCCGGATTTCAACCTTGGCACGTTCAACGGCGTCAGTTGCGACCCGACCCTGGCCAGCCAGCTCGAAGCCATCTGTGCCCGCCACGATCAATTCACTCATGTGCTCAACGGGCGATTCAAGGGCGGACACATCACCCGGTACTATGGCAACCCGACCGAAGACATCCACGCGGTGCAACTGGAGCTGTGCCAGAGCACCTACATGGAAGAGTTCGAACCGTTCAACTACCGCGCGGACTTGGCGGAACCGACCCAGGTGGTGCTCAAGCAATTGCTGGAAGGTTTGCTGGCGTGGGGGCAGCAGGCTTACAAAAAATAAACACCTGCGCGATTCCTCTGTGGCGAGGGGAGTCATCTGTGGGAGCAAAGCTTGCTCGCGATACAGGCGCCTCGGTTTCAGGGGAACCGCGGTGTCTTCATCGCGGGCAAGCCTTGCTCCCACAGATCCCCTCGCCACAGGGTTGTGTTGTCCTTGAACCTCGGAGGGGAACGGTCGCCACCGTGCAAAACCGCGTCGCCACAGTTCATCTTCAGCCCCTCGACGCTGCGTAATGTTCCGGTCACGGTGCACCAAGACACCGACCTACAATAATCGCTGCCGCACGAGACCTTCCCGATGAAAAGACTGTTCAAACGCTGTCTGTCGATCCTCTGCGGTACCGCCATCCTGAGCGGCGGGGCCATGGCCGCCGAGCCGGCGTCGTGCCAGGCCGTGCGCATGGGCGTGGTCAACTGGACCGACGTGATCGCCACCAGCGGCATGGCCGATGTACTGCTCACGGGCCTGGGCTACGAAAGCAAGCAGACCAGCGCGGTGCAACAGATCATCTTCGCCGGCATCCGCGACAAGCGCCTCGATATCTTCCTGGGCTACTGGAAACCGGCGATGGACAAGAACATCGCCCCGTTCCTGGCGGCCAACCAGGTGAAGGTGTTGGACAAACCGAGCCTGGCCGATGCCCAAGCCACCCTGGCCGTGCCCGACTATGTGGCGGCGGCGGGGCTCAAGACCTTTGCCGACATCGCCCGGTTCAAGGATCAGTTGGGTGGCAAGATCTACGGCATCGAGCCGGGCAGTGGAGCCAACACCACCATCAAGACCATGATCGAAACCAACCACTTCGGCCTCAAGGACTTCAAGCTGATCGAATCCGGCGAGGCGGGCATGCTGGCCGCGGTGCAACGGGCGGTGAATCGCAAGGAGTTCGTGGTCTTCGTCGGCTGGACCCCGCACCCGATGAACATCAACATGAACATCACCTACCTGACCGGCAGTGAGGACGTCTACGGCCCGAACGAGGGCGCGGCGACCGTCTCCACCGTGACTGCGCCGGACTACGCCCAACGCTGCCCGAATGTGAATCACCTGCTGGAGAACCTGACCTTCACCGCCGCCCAGGAAAGCCAGTTGATGGTGCCGATCATGGAGCGCAAGACACCCCAGGACGTCGCCCGGCAATGGCTGCGTGACCATCCCGAGGATCTTCAGCGCTGGCTGGCCGGTGTCACCAGCTTCGATGGCAAGGATGGCGTGGCGGCGGTGCAGGCCAGTCTCAAGAATTGACCTACCTGGCTGTGGCGGGGTGATTCATCTGTGGGAGCAAGGCTTGCCCGCGATAGCGATGTATCAGTCGACATAACTATTGGATGTACCGCTGCCATCGCGGGCAAGCCTTGCTCCCACATTTCAATAGGTGGTGTTCTTCATGGCCTCATATCCACTCTCTGAACAGATGTCCGCCTTCATCGACAAAACCCTGAGCTTCTCCAGCCCGGACGACAGCCTCGCCGGTTCGCGCCAGGCCTACAGCCAGATGTGCCGGGCGTTCACCCCGCCATATCCGCCAACGCTGGCCATCGAGGATTTCGAGTGGGCCGGTGTGGGCGTACGTGCTTATCACCCACGGCGTGCAGCGCCGCCCGCAGGCTGGCCGTGCATCCTCTATTTGCACGGCGGTGGTTGGGTGGTGGGAGACCTGGACTCCCATGACTTCATCTGTATGGAACTGGCTGCCGCCCTGGGCGCGTTGGTGGTGGCCGTGGATTATCGGCTGGCGCCAGAGCATCCGTTTCCGGCAGGCTTGGACGATTGCCTCGCCGTGTGGCGCCATCTGGCAGCCGCCCCCTTTGCCATCGACCCGCGTCGCCGACTGGTGGCCGGTGACAGTGCCGGAGGCAATCTCGCCGCTGCGTTATGCCTGGCCTTGCGCGATGCCGGGCAACCGTTGCCCCGTTCCCAGGTGTTGATCTACCCGGCGCTCGCTGGTCCGGCGCCTCTGCCGTCGCGCCGCGAACATGCCAATGCGCCGCTGTTGAGCAGCCGCGACCTGGACAGCTATCACGCGCTTTACCTGGGCGGCCTCGCACCGTCGCCCGGCGCCATGCCATTGCTCGCCGATGACCTGAGCGGGCTGCCGCCGGCGTTGATCGTCGTGGCGCAGTGGGACCCGCTGCGTGACGATGGCGTCCTTTACAGCGAGCGGCTGAACGCCGCAGGGGTGGATGCCGTGTTGTATGTCGGCGAAGGGTTGGTCCATGGTTGCCTGCGCGGTCGGAGTCTGGTGCCGGAGGTCGATCAGATGTATCGCACGCTGCTGGCGTACCTGGCTGACACGCTTTGACTGCGCAGGGGGCATGCTCATTAAGGTAATTCGGGTTTATGATGCCGGACGGCAGACTAAATAGAAGTCCCCACAGGGATGACTCGACCCCTTACGGAGCGCTCAATGCAGACTTTGTACCCGCAGATCAAACCCCATGCCCGGCACGATCTGGCTGTCGATGACACCCACACGCTCTACGTCGATGAAAGCGGTTCCCCGGAAGGCCTGCCCGTGGTGTTCATTCACGGCGGCCCGGGTGCTGGCTGCGATGCACAGAGCCGCCGCTACTTCGATCCGAACCTGTACCGCATCGTCACCTTCGACCAGCGCGGCTGCGGTCGGTCCACCCCCCACGCGAGCCTAGAGAACAACACCACCTGGGATCTGGTCGAAGACCTGGAGCGTATCCGCAAGCACCTGGGCATCGAAAAATGGGTGCTGTTTGGCGGCTCCTGGGGCTCGACCCTGGCCCTGGCCTATGCCCAGACCCACCCGGAGCGGGTGCATGGCCTGATCCTGCGTGGGATCTTTCTCTGCCGTCCGCAGGAAATCGAGTGGTTCTATCAGGCTGGCGCCAGTCGCCTGTTTCCCGACTACTGGCAGGATTACATTGCACCGATCCCATTGGACGAGCGCGACGACCTGCTCAGCGCCTTCCACAAGCGCCTGACCGGCAACGACCAGATCGCCCAGATGCACGCGGCCAAGGCCTGGTCCACCTGGGAGGGCCGCACCGCGACCCTGCGTCCGAATCCGCTGGTGGTCGATCGCTTCTCCGAGCCGCAGCGGGCTCTGTCGATCGCCCGGATCGAATGCCACTACTTCACCAACAATGCCTTCCTCGAGCCTAACCAGTTGATTCGCGACATGGGCAAGATCGCCCATTTGCCGGGCGTCATCGTGCATGGCCGCTACGACGTCATCTGCCCGTTGGACAATGCCTGGGAGCTGCACCAGAACTGGCCCAACAGCGAACTGCAGGTGATTCGCGACGCTGGCCACGCCGCTTCGGAGCCAGGGATCACCGACGCCCTGGTGCGCGCCGCGGCGCAAATGGCCCGGCGCTTGCTTGACCTGCCGCCTGAAGAAGCATGAAGGGGCTGTTGCAACGAGTTCGCGGCGCACGGGTCGAAGTATCAGGCGAGATCGTCGGAGCGGTGGACCAGGGTTTGCTGGTGTTGGTGGCCGTCGAGCCCGGGGATACCCGGGCCAGCGCCGACAAGCTCCTGCATAAGCTGCTTAACTACCGAGTGTTCAGCGACGCCGACGGCAAGATGAACCTGTCCCTGGCGGATGTCGGTGGCGGGTTGCTGCTGGTGTCGCAGTTCACCTTGGCGGCAGACACCAAAAGCGGTTTGCGCCCGAGTTTTTCGACCGCCGCGCCTCCGGCCCTGGGAGAAGAGTTGTTCAACTATTTGCTAACCCGGGCGAAACAGGTGCATGGCACTGTGGCATCAGGTAGATTCGGCGCCGACATGCAAGTGCATTTGGTCAATGATGGCCCGGTAACCTTCCTGTTACAGGCCTGAAAGCGTTTGAAACATCTTTTCGGATCTGTTTCGAGGCTAAACGGGGAGTTTTCTCGATAAATACTTTGCTATCCCTGATGCGTTGTCACGCGGGCTACTAGATAATCGCGCGCTACGGGGGACCAGCGTTCGCTGGTCCATTTGACTTAGGTAGAGACTTGTCCTGGTCCGTTTGGGGAATCATTTTCTCCCACCGGAGTCGGAACAATGCTCGCCAACTTGGCAAGAGTGGTCTGCAGGATCGGTTTTTCAATGCCGATACCGTGTGGATACTTTATCTGGCCGTTGGTTTTTTGATCTGTTTTCGGCGAGGGTTGCTCGTGATTGTTAGTCCCTGTAATGCACCAAAAATGACTGCCAAACGGTTTAGAAACGCTCTGGTAGCGGGCTCGGCCCTGTTGTGCCTGTTTGGCGCGGGCCAACTGTGGGCATTCAGCCTGGATGATGTATCGGCGAAGGCTCAAGAACTGGCCGGGCAAAAATTCGAAGCCCCGCGCAGCAATCTGCCGAACGAATTCCGCGAGATGAAATTCGCTGACTATCAAAAAATCCGTTTCCGCACCGAAAAAGCCGAATGGGCCGACCAGAAGACGCCGTTCAGGCTTTCCTTCTATCACCAGGGCATGCATTTCGACACGCCGGTGAAGATCAACGAAATCACCGCGACGACCGTCGAGGAGATCAAGTACGACCCGTCGCGCTTCGACTTCGCCGATGTGACATTCGATCCGAAGGCCACTGAGCAGCTGGGTTACGCGGGTTTCCGCGTGTTGTACCCGATCAACAAGGCTGACAAGCAGGACGAGATCATGACCATGCTGGGCGCGAGTTATTTCCGCGTCATCGGCAAAGGCCAGACCTACGGTCTGTCCGCACGTGGCATGGCCATCGACACCGCGCTGCCATCGGGCGAGGAGTTCCCGCGCTTTCGCGAATTCTGGATCCAACGTCCGAAACCGACCGACAAGCACTTGGTGATTTTCGCCCTGCTGGATTCGCCACGGGCTACCGGTGCCTATCGCCTGACCGTGCGTCCGGGCACTGACACCGTGGTCGATGTGAAATCGCGCATGTTCCTACGTGACCGCGTGACCAAGCTGGGTGTGGCCCCGTTGACCAGCATGTATCTGTTCGGCGCCAACCAGCCGTCCAAAGTGCTGAACTATCGTCGCGAGCTGCATGATTCCAGCGGCCTGTCGATCCATGCCGGCAATGGCGAGTGGATCTGGCGCCCGCTGAACAATCCCAAGCACTTGGCCGTGAGCAACTTCTCGGTGGAAAACCCGCGCGGTTTCGGTCTGCTGCAACGGGGTCGTGACTTCAGCCACTACGAAGACCTGGACGACCGCTACGACAAGCGCCCAAGTGCCTGGATCGAACCGAAAGGCGATTGGGGCAAGGGCACCGTCGACCTGGTAGAGATTCCGACCGCCGACGAAACCAACGACAATATCGTTGCCTTCTGGAGCCCGGAAAAACTGCCTGAGCCAGGCCAGCCGCTGGACTTCAGCTACCGCCTGCACTGGACCCTCGACGAAGCCAGCCTGCACTCGCCGGACAGTGCCTGGGTCAAGCAGACCCTGCGTTCCACCGGTGACGTGAAGCAATCCAACCTGATCCGTCAGCCGGATGGCAGCGTGGCCTACCTGGTGGATTTCGAAGGCCCGTCCTTGCAAGCCTTGCCGGAAGACGCCGATGTGCGTAGCCAGGTGAGCGTCGGCGAAAACGGCGAGATCGTCGAGAATAGCGTGCGCTACAACCCGGAAACCAAGGGCTGGCGCCTGACCTTGCGGTTGAAGATCAAGGACTCGAAACAGGCCACCGAAATGCGTGCGGCGCTGGTGCGTCCATTGACGCCTGTCGAAGCCCCGGCCGCTTCGCACTCCGTGACCACGACCCTGGCCAAGGCCGACAAAGTCGCCCGCCAGCAGACCGAAAAAGAACTCGCGATAGAAAAAGCGAAAGACGAAGCCAAAGCCGTCAAGGCGGCGGATGCTGCTGTTGAACCGACCCCAACCCCGCAGGAACCGGAACCGACTGAACAAGTCCTGACCGAGACCTGGAGCTATCAGTTGCCAGCCGATGAGTAATACTCCAGTACAGCCAGAGACACTCAGCGAGTACCTGGCCCATTTGCCCATGACCGACGAGCAGCGCGCCGAACTGGCGGGCTGCAAGTCCTTCAGCGAATTGCATGAACGCCTGTCGTCTTCGACCTTCGACGCGCCCGCCGAGGCGGCGCAAGCCTCGGTAGGCCGCCGACTGACCCTGAGCACCGCCGAAGAGCTCGAAGAAGCCGAAATGCTCGGGCTCGACGCCAGTGGTCGGGTGTGCCTCAAGGCGACGCCGCCGATCCGTCGGACCAAGGTCGTGCCGGAGCCGTGGCGCACCAATATCCTGGTGCGCGCCTGGCGGCGCCTGACCGGTCGTACCAACCCGCCGAAGCCGCCCAAGGATGAGCGCGTGCTGCCTCATGCACGCTGGCGCACCGTGGGTTCGACCCGTCGCTACATCCTGCTGATATTGATGCTCGGCCAGACCATCGTCGCCGGCTGGTACATGAAAGGCATCATGCCGTACCAGGGCTGGTCGCTGGTGGACCTGGACGAAGTCCTGCACCAACCGCTATCGCAGACCGCCACGCAAGTGCTGCCTTATGCGCTGCAAACCAGCATCCTGATTCTGTTCGGGATCCTGTTCTGCTGGGTGTCGGCAGGTTTCTGGACGGCGCTGATGGGCTTCCTCGAATTGCTCACCGGCCACGACAAGTACCGGATCTCTGGTGCCAGCGCCGGCAATGAGCCGATTCCCAAGGACGCCCGCACCGCGCTGGTAATGCCGATCTGCAACGAAGACGTGCCACGGGTATTTGCCGGTTTGCGCGCGACGTTCGAGTCGGTGGCCGCCACTGGTGACCTGGATCGCTTCGACTTCTTCGTCCTCAGCGACAGTAACGAAACCGACATCTGCGTCGCCGAACAACAGGCCTGGCTGGACGTCTGCCGTGAAGCCGGCGGCTTCGGCAAGATCTTCTATCGCCGCCGTCGCCGTCGCGTGAAGCGCAAGAGTGGCAACCTCGACGACTTCTGCCGTCGTTGGGGCAGCGACTACAAGTACATGGTCGTACTCGACGCCGACAGCGTCATGAGCGGCACGTGCCTGACCAGCCTAGTGCGCCTGATGGAAGCCACGCCGGACGCTGGCATCATCCAGACAGCGCCACGTGCCTCGGGCATGGACACGCTGTATGCGCGCATGCAGCAGTTCGCCACCCGGGTGTACGGTCCGCTGTTCACCGCCGGCCTGCACTTCTGGCAGTTGGGCGAATCCCACTACTGGGGCCACAACGCGATCATCCGCATGAAACCGTTCATCGAGCACTGCGCCCTGGCGCCGTTGCCCGGTAAAGGCGCGTTCGCCGGTGCGATCCTGTCCCACGACTTCGTCGAAGCCGCGCTGATGCGCCGTGCCGGCTGGGGCGTGTGGATTGCCTATGACCTGCCGGGTAGCTACGAAGAGCTGCCGCCGAACCTGCTGGACGAACTCAAGCGTGACCGTCGCTGGTGCCACGGCAACCTGATGAACTTCAGGCTGTTCCTGGTCAAGGGCATGCACCCGGTGCACCGTGCGGTGTTCCTGACGGGCGTGATGTCCTACCTGTCGGCGCCGCTGTGGTTCTTCTTCCTGGTGCTCTCCACTGCGCTGCTGGCGGTGAACACCCTGATGGAACCGCAATACTTCCTCGAACCACGCCAGCTTTATCCGCTGTGGCCGCAATGGCATCCGGACAAGGCCATCGCCTTGTTCTCGACGACCATCGTGCTGCTGTTCCTGCCCAAGCTGCTGAGCATCGTGCTGATCTGGGCCAAGGGTGCGAAGGAGTTCGGTGGCAAGTTCAAGGTGACGCTGTCGATGCTGCTGGAGATGTTGTTCTCCATGTTGCTGGCGCCGGTGCGGATGATTTTCCACACCCGCTTCGTGCTCGCCGCGTTCCTGGGCTGGGCCGCGACCTGGAACTCGCCACAACGTGACGACGACTCCACGCCCTGGAGCGAAGCGGTCAAGCGCCACGGTCCGCAGACCCTGCTGGGCTTCTTCTGGGCCTTGCTGGTTATCTGGCTGAACCCGAGCTTCCTGTGGTGGCTGGTGCCGATCGTCGGTTCGCTGATGCTGTCGATCCCGGTGTCGGTGATCTCCAGTCGCGTGGGCCTGGGCTTGAAGTCCCGTGATGAGAGCCTGTTCCTGATCCCTGAGGAATACGCACCGCCGCAGGAACTGCTGTCGACGGACCAGTACACCCATGAAAACCGTTGGCACGCGCTGAACGACGGCTTCATCCGGGCAGTGGTCGATCCACAACAGAATGCCTTGGCGTATGCGCTGGCGACCTCGCGGCATGGTCAGGCCGAGCCGATTGAATGGCTGCGGGTCGAACGTGTTCGTCACGCCTTGAAGGCCGGTCCTGCCGGTCTCAGCAACGCTGAGCGACTGGCACTGCTGAGCGACCCGGTGGCCTTGTCCCGCCTGCACGAGCAGGTTTGGAGCGAGGCGCATCCCGAGTGGCTGGCGGCCTGGCGTGAATCGGTCAAGGCCGATCCCCATGCACCGCTGCTGCCGCTACAGCCGGTGAGCGTACAATCGCAAGTGGCTTGATACGCAAAAAGCCCCGCTTCTGAAAGGAAGCGGGGCTTTTTGTTGGGGGCTGTTTTAGTTCGCCGTGGCGAGGTCAGGGTTGTGCATTGATTCTGTCCAGCACTCGGTTTGCCAACAGGCCGCTCAGTTCGATCAGTTGTTGGATGCCCAGAGCAATATGGCGTCGTGAACCTTCCAGGTCGAATGCGAGGTCGTTGGTCATGGCATCGGCTGAGGCCAGGGTTTCGCTGAGGTTGGCCAGTAGGGTTTCGGTGTCGATGTGGTCCAGGACGGTGAAAAGCTGGCCCGATGGTTGTTCGTTTTCTGGTTTGGGCTGCTTGGGGTTCAGGTAGTAATCGAGCGCGCGATCGGTGGCTTCCTGGAGTTTCTTGGGATCGGTTTCGGGTTCTGGTGGGTTGGGTGTGACCTTGTACATGGTTGACGCTCCTAGGGTAATGGAGCCGCCAGATATCGCTGCTAAACGAGAAGGGTGGCGACTGTACGCGGGTTAGCAGACCGGGACCCTAGAACCCGGCAGACCCGAAGGTCTCCCACGCACAACCGCCATGACATAGATGTGCAGGCGCTGAAGCCTGCTCACGCATGTGGAGAGCGTACGTCTAGGATTGTTCAGGCTGCTAAACCCGATCGCTGAACTGACAGCGACCTGCAAACGTTAAAGCCCAGGCCTAAGGCGTACAAGCCGGCGGATTCTGGCGTAGTTGTAGGCAATGGCGCAAGGCGCCGTAGCCTTGGGATGACGGATTGTGGGAGGGGGATTTTTGTGTGTATATCCGTTATTTAGGTAACGGCTGCTGACGGTTCCGCTCTTACAGCGGCTCACTTTTGAGAAGCCCGGAAGCCGGCCCAGTCAAAAGTAAGCAAAACGCTCCTGCCCCACCACTCGGTGCCTCGCTTAGGCTCGGCATGCCCTCACTCCGGCATTGCTCCGTGGGCCCGCCGCGAAGGGCCATCCATGGCCCAGCGCGGCTATCCCGGCATCCATGCCGGGATGCCCACTCCACAATGCCTGCGTTCGGCCATCGTGGTTAACGGGGCGCCGAGATCAACGTCCACCGCGAGGCGGCCTGAGAGCCGACCTGGTTCTGGGTGACCGCACTCCCCTGTGGGAGCGAGCCTGCTCGCGATGAGGCCACCACATCCGACATCTTCATCCACTGTAGCACCGCCTTCGCGAGCAGGCTCGCTCCCACAATGGCTTTGCGGTGTACATGAATGTTGTGCCCGCTGAAGATCAACGGTGAGAGGCCAACACATTCGATATCTTCATTGGCTGTGACATGGTCTTTGCGAACAAGCCCGCTCCCACAGGAGGAACGCGGTTTTACCAAGAGCTAGGTCGGCTATCAGGCCGCCTCGCGGTGGACGTTGATCTCGGGCGCCCCGTTAACCACGCTGGCCGAACGCAGGCATTGCGCAGTGGGCAACCCGGCATGGATGCCGGGTTAGCCGCGCTGGGCCATGGATGGCCCTTCGCGGCGGCCCACGGAGCAATGCCGGAGTGAGGGCACACCGAGCCTAGGCGAGGTGCCGAGTGGTGGGGCAGGAGCGTTTTGCTTACTTTTGACTGGGCCGGCTTCCGGGCTTTTCAAAAGTGAGCCGCCGTAAGGGCGGAACCCTAAGTAGCCGTTACCTAAATAACGGATATACACCCAAGAATACCTATACCCACAGACCACCAACTCAAGATGGCGCAGCCGCTGCTCCCTGCAATATTGTGAGCGCTGCGCACTCAAGCGGGAGCAAGCTCCCTCGCCACAGGTTTTGCGTAGGCCTGCTAGACCCTGAACCGCCCCACCAACGTCTGCAAATGAACCCCCAAGCGCGCCAGCTCAGCACTCGAAGCGGCAGTCTTCTCACTGGACGACGCTGTCTGCTCCGACACATCACGCACATTCAGCACGCTACGGTTGATCTCCTCAGCCACCGCACTCTGCTGCTCCGCCGCCGCCGCGATCTGCTGGTTCATCGATTGGATCGCCGAAACCGTACGAGTAATGTTCTCCAACGAACCCCCGGCGCGGCGGGTCAGTTCGACGCTGCTGTCGGTCAGGCTGCGGCTGTTGTCCATGATGGTCGCGACTTGTTCGGTGCCGCTTTGCAGGCCGACAATCAGTTCTGCGATTTCTTCGGTGGACTTCTGGGTACGCTGGGCCAGGCTGCGGACTTCATCGGCCACCACCGCAAAACCACGTCCCGCTTCACCGGCGCGGGCGGCCTCGATGGCGGCGTTGAGGGCTAGCAGGTTGGTTTGCTGGGCCACGGACTTGATCACGTCCAGGACGCTGCCGATCTTGTCGCTTTCACGCTTCAAGTCGCCCATGGCGGCGGTGGAGTTGCCGACTTCCTTAGCCAGGCGTTCGATCTGGGCAATGGCCTCGCCAACCACTTTGTCACCCTCGCGGGCCTGCTGGTCGGCAGCGACGGCGGCCTCGGAAGCTTCCTCGGCGTTGCGTGCGACTTCTTGCACGGTGGCGGTCATTTCGTGCATGGCGGTGGCGACCTGATCGGTTTCCACTTTTTGGCTGTTGACCCCGGCGCTGGTCTGTTCGGTCACGGCCGAGAGCTGTTCGGCGGCGCTGGCGATCTGGGTAACGCCTTCGCTGATGCCACCGATCAACTGCCGCAGGCCCACGGTCATGCTTTGCATGGCGCGTTGCAGCTGGCCCAGTTCGTCGCGGCGTTCGGAGGTGAGGTTGTGGGTCAGGTCACCGGCGGCCACGCGTTCGGCAACCTTCAAGGTCTGGCCGAGCGGTCCGACGATCTGCCGGGTGATGAACAGGGCGGCGATCACGCCAAACAGCAGCGCCAGGGCGGCCGCTACGATCAGGACCGTCTTGGCTTGGGCGGCGTCGCGGTCACGCACGGCTGTCTGGGACACAGTCAGCTTCTGGCTGGCGTCGATCAGTATTTGACCTTGCTCGGTCATGCGCTGGAGGGCCGCAGCGTTGTCGATTTGCGAGTCGCGGAACTGGGCTACCGCCGCACGATAGAGATTGAACGAGTCGCTGGCCTGCTGCAGGTCGGCGGCGTGTTCCTGGGGCAATTGGTCTGGCAGGCGCGCGAGCAGTTTGAGGACGGTGTCGATGGCATCGAGGGCCGGTTGCTGGGCTTCGCTCTTGCCGCTGTAGGTGTAGCCACGAACCTGGTAGCGGGCTTGCTGGATGGCCTTGCTCAGGGTGACCACGCTGTTGAACGGGGTGACGTCGCCGGCTTGCAGCATCAATTTTTCAACTTCGGCGACGCGGGCCACGGCGTTGTCGGCGCTGGCGCCGAGTTTGCTGCGGGCATCTTCGCGGCTGACGGTGGCGCGGGTCATCTGGGCGAAGGCGCCCTTGTATTCGGCGACGGCGGCCAGTTGCGCATCGATCAGCGCGACGTCGGCCGGTTGTTCGATCAATAGCCGAGCAGTCTTCAGGCCCTCTTCGAGCTTGCCCAGCAGGTCGTTGACCGCTTGCGGTCCTTTCTCGCCTCGCGTGGTGTTGTAGTCGATGCTGGCCAGGTTCAAGTCTTTGCTCAAGTCGTTGAGACTGGCAATGAAGCCCAGTTTGTCGCCCCGACTGATGACATTGCCCAGGCCGGACCAGCCGGTGAATGCAATCATCAAGGTGAGGAACAGCACCAGGCCGAAGCCTGCGCCGAGTTTGCGATTAACGCCTACGTTTCCCAGACCCTGGGCAAGCCACCGGAACATGCTGATACTCCCTTGTAGCGCTGATTGGTTTTATCAGGGTTGTATCGGCGGTTTTGGCAGGATCTGTAGAAAATACGTAATGCACTCCTGTGGCGAGGGAGCAAGCCCTGGCCACAGGCTTATGCCAGCTCTTTTGGGTCAGACCTTGAAGCGTCCAACCAGCGTCTGCAAATGAACCCCCAGCCGTGCCAGTTCGGCACTGGAGGCGGCGGTTTCTTCGCTGGAAGAAGCTGTTTGTTCGGACACATCGCGAACGTTCACGACGCTGCGGTTGATCTCTTCGGCCACGGCACTCTGCTGCTCGGCGGCGGCAGCGATCTGTTGGTTCATCGACTGGATTGCCGAGACGGTACGGGTGATGTTTTCCAGCGAGCCACCGGCGCGGCGGGTCAATTCGACGCTGCTATCGGTCAGGTTGCGGCTGTTGTCCAGGGTGGTCGCGACCTGTTCAGTGCCCGATTGCAGGCCGAGGATCAGTTCCTCGATCTCTTCAGTGGACTTCTGGGTACGCTGGGCCAGGCTACGCACCTCGTCGGCCACCACCGCAAAACCACGTCCGGCCTCGCCGGCGCGGGCGGCCTCGATGGCGGCGTTGAGGGCCAGCAGGTTGGTTTGCTGGGCGACCGACTTGATCACGTCCAGCACACTGCCAATCTTGTCGCTCTCGCGCTTGAGATGGCCCATCGCTTCGGTAGAGTTGCCGACTTCCTTGGACAGGCGTTCGATCTGGGCAATGGCTTCGCCGACCACTTTTTCGCCATCGCGAGCCTGCTGGTCAGCGGCGACGGCCGCTTCGGAGGCTTCCTCGGCATTGCGCGCCACTTCCTGCACCGTGGCGGTCATTTCGTGCATGGCGGTGGCGACCTGGTCGGTTTCCACTTTCTGGCTGTTGACCCCGGCGCTGGTCTGCTCGGTGACGGCCGAAAGCTGTTCGGCAGCGCTGGCGATTTGCGTGACGCCGTCGCTGATGCCGCCAATCAGTTGCCGCAGGCTGATCACCATTCGCTGCAGGCTGCCTTGCAATTGGCCCATGTCGTCACGACGGGTGACTACCAGGTTTTGACTCAAGTCGCCGGAGGCGACACGTTCGAGGGCAACCAGGGTCTGCTGCAGTGGAGCGACGATCTGCCGGGTAATGATCCATGCGGCCAGTAAGCCAAACGCTAGCGCCAGGATGGTGACGATGATCAGCGTTTCTTTGGCTTGAGCCGTCTCCTGGTCGCGTTTCTCGATCTGCGAGGTCGTCAGATGACTGTTCAGCTCGTTCAAACGGGCGTCTTGATCCAGCATTTTCTTGAGGGCTGAGGCGCTGCTCACCTGCGAGTCGCGGAACTGGCTGACGGCGGCACGATAGGCCTTCATCGATTCAGTGGCTTGTTGCAGGTTGGCGGTGTGTTGTTCCGGCAGTTTGCCCGGCAGGCTTTCAAGGTTTTTCAAGACACTATCGATGGCCTCCAGCGCCGGTTGCTCGGCATCGGCCTTGCCACTGTAGGTGTAGCCGCGGACCTGGTAGCGCGCTTGCTGGAGCAGTTTGCTCAGCTCGATCACACTGTCGAATTGCGCAACACTGTCGCCCTGGCGCAAGGCATTTTCGACCTCTTTCACTTTGGCCACGGCATTGTCGGCGTTGGCGCCAAGCTTGGATCGGGCCGATTCGCGGTTCTGCGTCGCCTGGGTCAGATCGCCGAAGGCGCGTTTGTACTCATCGAGGATGGCCAGTTGCTGATTGAGCAATTCCTGGTCTGCCGGACGCACGAACCGTTTGAGGGCAGCTTGTATGCTTTCCTGAAGCTTGCCCAGGAACTCGCTGACGACAGCGGGCCCTTGTTCGCCACGCCGCATCTCATAGTCGAGACTGGCGACTCGCAGATCCTTGGCCAACTCATTGAGACTGGCGATAGACGCCTGCTTATCCGCACGGCTGATCACGCTGCCCAGGCTGTTCCAGCCTGCGAAGGTGCTCAGGAGGGTCATGAGCAGTACCAGGCCAAAACCGAAACCCAGTTTGCGATTGACGCTTACGTTTCCCAGCTTTTCGGTCAGCCAACTGAACATGCTGATACTCCTTCGAACCTTTTGTAGGTCCTATGAGGAGAGTATCGACCATGTCACAAGGATCTGTAGAAAATAGGTGAGGGGTTATTACTTCCAGAGGGTGGGTAGGCTCTCAACCGGCGGGGTCAATCCACCCTGTCACAAAGGTGCACAAGCCCTGGGGATCAGAACAACCGTGCGAGCAGGGCCGTGACGGCGGTCTCGACCCGCAGGATCCGCTCGCCCAACTGCACCGGTTGCAAGCCGGCCTTGGCCAGCAGGTCGATCTCGTAGGGAATCCATCCGCCTTCGGGGCCGATGGCCAAGGTCACCGGCTCTGTCAACGCGCGCGGGCAGGGCGGATAGTTGCCGGGATGACCGACCAGGCCCAAGGTGCCGTCGGTAATGGCCGGCAGGCGGTCTTCAACGAAGGGTTTGAAGCGTTTTTCGATAATGATCTCTGGCAGCACACTGTCCCGGGCTTGTTCCAGGCCCAGGATCAGTTGCTCGCGGATAGCCTCGGGTTCGAGGAACGGCGTCTGCCAAAAGCTCTTTTCCACGCGATAGCTGTTGACCAGCACCACCCGCGGCACACCCATGGTGGCGACGGTCTGGAACACTCGCCTGAGCATTTTCGGACGCGGCAGCGCCAGCACCAGGGTCAGCGGCAACTTGGCCGGCGCAGGCTGGTCGAGGGTCACTTGCAGTTCCGCCTCGCGGGCTTCCAGGCGCAGCACCTGGGCCGTGCCCATCAACCCGCCGATGCGTCCGACCCGCAGGCTGTCACCGACGGCGCTGCGATGGACTTCCTGCATGTGGGTCAACCGGCGATCGCTCAGGATCACGCGGTCCGGCCCGATGAAGTCGGCCTCTTCGAGCAGCAGCAGGTTCACGCTTGGGTCGCTGGCGGCTGGTCGTTGTGGTCGTCGACCGGCTGGTCCTCGGGCTCTTCTTCCCGGCGCTTGCGCACCAGGCCACCGAACAGGATACCGATCTCGAACAGCAGCCACATCGGCACGGCCAGCAGGGTCTGGGAGAAGATATCCGGCGGGGTCAGGATCATGCCGACCACGAAGCAGCCGATGATCACATAGGGGCGGATCCTCTTCAGGTAGGCGACGTCGACCACGCCGATCCACACCAGCAGGACCACCGCCACGGGGATTTCGAACGCCACGCCGAAGGCGAAGAACAGCGTCATGACGAAATCCAGGTAGCTGGTGATGTCGGTCATCATCTCTACGCCCGCCGGGGTGGCGGCGGCGAAGAACTTGAAGATCAGCGGGAACACCAGGAAATAGGCGAAGGCCATGCCGGTATAGAACAGCAGGATGCTGGACACCAGCAGCGGCACGGCGATGCGTTTTTCATGCTTGTACAGGCCCGGTGCAATGAAGCCCCAGATCTGGTGCAGGATCACCGGGATCGCCAGGAACAGCGAGACCATCATCGTCAGCTTCAGTGGCGTCAGGAACGGCGACGACACGTCGGTAGCGATCATCGTTGCCCCTACCGGCAGGTACTGGCGCAGCGGCGTGGAAACGAAGGTGTAGATCTGCTGGGTGAAGGAAAACAGCCCGGCGAAGATGATGAAAACCGCCGCGACGCAACGCAGCAGGCGGGTGCGCAACTCGGTGAGGTGCGATACCAGCGGCATCGGCTGGTCGTTTTCAGGGATATCGCTCATGGGGCTCGCGGCGGCAAAGTAGGGTCGTTGGAAGCTGCTGGCGTCACTGGCGTCGGGGCAGGCTCCGCTGGTTTTGCGGTCTCGGCCGGCACCGGCACGGTGTCATCCACCAGCGCCTGTGGAGCAATCGTCGGCTCGACCGCAGGTTGCACCGGCGTCGGTTCCTGCTGGGTCGGCGTGAAGATTTTCCGCGCTTCCTGCTCCAGGGACAGGATATGTTCGTTGTGAAGTTGCCGACGGATGTCGTCGGCACCGATCTCACGTTCAACTTCCTGTTTGATCGCATTGAAGCTGCGCTTCAGGCGCCCGATCCACAGACCGGCGGTACGCGCAGCACCCGGCAGGCGCTCTGGGCCCAGTACCAGCAGGGCGACGAGGCCGACGAGCAGCAGTTCAGTGAAGCTGATCCCAAACATTAGTCAGTGCTCACGAGTCTTTGCGGACGGGCTCTTCGACTTTTTGTGCCTGCACGTCGATGGTGTGCGGCGCATTCACAGGCTGGGTGGCCTGGGGATGTACCGGTTGGGCTGGCTGTACCGGTTGCGCCGGGGCAGCCGTCGGGTCGGCCGGTTTTTCGTCATCGTTCATGGCTTTGCGAAAGCCCTTGATCGACTCGCCGACATCGGTGCCGAGGTTTTTCAGTTTCTTGGTACCGAACACCAGCACCACGACAACCAGGATGACGATCCAGTGTTTCCAGTCAAAAATACCCATGTGGCTATTCCTCTCAAAAGTTGATCAGGCGGACGGGCGCGAGGCTTTCTCGACGTGCCCGGACAGACCGAAGCGACGGTCCAGTTCATCCAGTACGGCCTGCGGATGCTGCCCCAGTTGGGCGAGCATGACCAGGCTGTGGAACCACAGGTCGGCGGTCTCGTAGATCACGTCGCTGCAATCGCCGCTGATGGCGGCGTCCTTGGCGGCGATGATGGTCTCGACCGACTCTTCGCCGACTTTTTCCAGAATCTTGTTCAAACCCTTGTGGTACAGGCTGGCGACATAGGAACTGTCGGCCGCGGCGCCTTTGCGCTCTTCCAGCACCTGGGCCAGGCGGGTCAGGGTGTCACTCATGGGTATGTCCTGAATAAATGGCATGCGGGTCCTTGAGCACCGGGTCGACGGTTTTCCAGTCGCCGTTCTCGAAGACGCGATAGAAGCAGCTTTGACGGCCGGTGTGGCAGGCAATCTCACCGACTTGTTCGACCATCAGGATGATGACGTCGCCGTCGCAGTCCAGGCGCATCTCATGCAGGTGCTGCACATGCCCGGATTCTTCACCTTTGCGCCACAGCTTGCCACGGGAACGTGACCAATAGATGGCGCGGTTCTCGGCGGCGGTCAGGGCCAGTGCTTCGCGGTTCATCCAGGCCATCATCAGTACGCGCCCGGTCTTGTGGTCCTGGGCGATGGCCGGCACCAGGCCGTCAGCGTCCCATTTGATCTCGTCCTGCCAGTTTTTCATCTTTGACTCCGACCATGGGCCACGCACCTGAAGTCGGCGGGCCCAGCGTTGAAACAGTGTGCCAGCGCGAACCGGTGCTGGCTATCGGCGAACGACCAGATACAAGCCGACGATCACCATGATTGCAGCGGGCCAATGGCCCAATTCGCTCAACGGCCCACCAGCCGCCAGCATTGCGCCACCTCCCAGGTGAGCTGCGCCGAGCAGGCGCAGGAACCAGTCATCCTTGCGTCGGTGCCACGGTGGCGCCGGGTCGTGGGCATGGGGCTGGGACATGCGTTCGAGCAGGTCGCGGGTCATGTTGGCCAGGTGCGGGAGCTGCTCGAACTGGCTCTGCACGTTGCCCAGCAAGGTTTTGGGGCTGACGCGCTCGCGCATCCAGCGTTCGAGGAACGGTTGGGCGGTGTTCCACAGGTCGAGGTCCGGATACAACTGGCGGCCGAGGCCTTCGATGTTCAACAGGGTTTTCTGCAACAGTACCAGCTGTGGCTGAACCTCCATGTTGAAGCGGCGCGCGGTCTGGAACAGGCGCATCAGCACCTGGCCGAAGGAAATATCTTTTAACGGTTTTTCGAAGATCGGTTCGCACACGGTACGGATCGCCGCTTCGAATTCGTTGAGCTTGGTCTCGGCCGGGACCCAGCCCGAATCGATGTGCAGTTGGGCGACACGACGGTAATCACGCTTGAAGAAGGCGAACAGGTTGCGCGCCAGGTAATCCTGGTCCTCGGGAGTCAGGCTGCCGACGATGCCGCAGTCGATGGCAATGTATTGCGGGCTCCACGGTTGCACGGTGCTGACGAAGATGTTGCCCGGGTGCATGTCGGCGTGGAAGAAGCTGTCGCGAAATACCTGGGTGAAGAAAATCTCCACGCCACGCTCGGCCAGCAGCTTCATGTCGGTACGCTGGTCGGCCAGGGTTGCCAGGTCGGTGACCTGGATGCCGTAGATGCGCTCCATCACCAACACTTTCGGGCGACACCAGTCCCAATAGACTTGCGGCACATAGAGCAGCGGCGAGCCCTCGAAGTTGCGGCGCAACTGGCTGGCGTTGGCGGCTTCGCGCAGCAGGTCGAGTTCGTCGTAGATGGTTTTTTCGTAGTCCTGGACCACGTCCACCGGATGCAGCAGGCGGGCGTCGGCCGACAGCCGCTCGGCGGCGCGGGCGAGGATGAACAGCCACGCCAGGTCCTGGGCGATGATCGGCTTGAGGCCCGGGCGGATGACCTTGACCACCACTTCTTCGCCGCTCTTGAGCTGCGCGGCATGCACCTGGGCCACCGAGGCCGAGGCCAGGGGCTCGACGTCGAAACGGCTGAAGACTTCGCTGACCTTCTTGCCCAGTTGCTCTTCGATCAGCGCCACCGACAGCTTGGAGTCGAACGGCGGCACGCGGTCCTGCAGCAGCATCAGCTCATCGGCGATGTCTTCGGGCAACAGGTCGCGACGGGTCGAGAGAATCTGCCCGAACTTGATGAAGATGGGGCCCAGGTCCTGCAAGGCCAGGCGCAGGCGTGCGCCGCGCGTCAGGTCCAGCGTTCGCCGGGGGAACCAGCGCCACGGCAGCACGAAACGCAGTGCCAGGAGAAACCAGGGCAACGGCAGGGCGAACAGCAGGTCATCGAGGCGGTAGCGGATCACGACGCGCTGGATGCGCAACAAACGGCGGACGGCAAGCAGCTTCATGCGTTATCGCTTGGTTTCAAGGGATCGGGAAAGGCGCTCGAAACGCGCCTCGAGACGTTCCAGGTCAAGCTTGACCTGGTCCAGTTCATTAAAACGGGCCTGGGCTTCGCGTTGGCCTACGAGGGTACGCGATTCTTCGGCCAGGTATTCACTCAGATTCTGCCCCAGGCTGGCGAAGCCCTGGCGATACCAGCGGCCGCGGCTACGCAAATGGCCGCTGAGCAATTGGGTCGCCACCGGGCCGATCCAGCGAGACACTTCGTATTCCCAATCCAGCTCCAGGTCCTGGAGAATCGCCGCCAGCTCCAGCAGCACGCCACTGTCGCCGTCGAGTTCCACGTCAGGGCTGTGCAGCACGGCAGTCTTGTCCTTGCCCAGGGCCAGGTTCAGCAGGCTCGACGCCGGGGCACGCAGCGTGCAGTCGGCCTCGGCTTCCCAGTGGGCGGCGAGCATCAGGCCTTCGTCGCTGGGCAGGATGAACAGCCGCAACGCCGGGCTGCGGCAGTCCACGGCGATCACTGTGCCGCTCAAGTGCGCCAGGCGCGCGAGCGCCGTGCTGTCCAGGCGCAGCACCCGGTTGAGGCCGAGTTCGACGCTGGCGAGCAGGCCGGTGAGCAGCATCAGGGTTTGATGCCGCGATGCAGGGCGACGATGCCTGCGGTCATGTTGTGGTAAGTCACGCGGTCGAAACCGGCCTCGACCATCATCGACTTCAGGGTTTCCTGGTTCGGGTGCATGCGGATCGATTCGGCCAGGTAGCGATAGCTTTCCGAGTCATTGGTGATCAGCTTGCCCATCAGCGGCATGAAGGCGAACGAGTAGGCATCGTAGGCCTTGGACATCAGCGCGTTGGTTGGCTTGGAGAATTCCAGCACCAGCAGGCGACCGCCGGGCTTGAGCACGCGCAGCATCGAGCGCAGGGCGTCTTCCTTGTGGGTGACGTTGCGCAGGCCGAAGGCGATGGTCACGCAGTCGAAATGATTGTCGGGGAACGGCAGCTTCTCGGCGTCGGCCTGGACGAACTCGACATTGCCGGCCACACCCAGGTCCAGCAGGCGGTCGCGGCCGACCTTGAGCATGGATTCGTTGATGTCGGCGAGCACCACCTGGCCGGTCGGCCCGACGATGTGGGAAAACTTCTTCGTCAGGTCGCCCGTGCCGCCGGCGATGTCCAGTACGCGGTTGCCGCTGCGCACGCCCGACAGCTCGATCGCGAAACGCTTCCACAGGCGGTGCATGCCGCCCGAGAGCAGGTCGTTCATCAAGTCATACTTGGCGGCCACGGAGTGGAAAACCTCGGCGACTTTTTCCGCTTTCTGGCTTTCCGGCACGTTCTTGAAGCCGAAGTGAGTGGTGGGTTCGGCATCGCTGCCTTTGCGCTGATCAGTCATATCGCGGTCACCAAAAAAGAATGCGGGACATTCTAATCCCGGTGGAGGGCTTTGTCTTGGCAAGGCTGAAGGTAAGATGGGCTACCGCCGGGACGTTTTGACGCAGCCAGGGTCTGAAACGTTCAGGCAAGTCCCGATAAAACAGGAGTCACCCGATGGCCCGTATAACTGTTGAGCGTGCCCATGGCCTGGGCAAGGAAGCGGCGCGAGAGAAGGCCGACAAGCTGGCCCAGAAGTTGTCCGACAGCTATGGCCTGGAGCCGCAGTGGGAGGGCGATACCCTGAAACTCAAGCGTTCCGGGGTCAAGGGCGAAGTGCATGTGGGCGAGGATTCGATCCGCGTCGATGTGGAGCTGGGCATGTTGATGTCGGCCATGAGCGGCACGATCAAGACGGAAATCGAAAAGGCGCTGGATAAGGCGTTGGTTTGATTGATCGAAGGGTGGATGGAATGCGTGACTCAAGTTCACCACCTATTCACCTGTGTGCGAGCTTGCTCGCGATTGCATTGCATCAGTCACATCAAAGTTGGCTGACGCTCCGCTATCGCGAGCAGGCTCGCTCCCACATGGGAAGTCAGCGCCAACGGGATGTCTGTCAGTTGTTAGGGTGCCCTTTCTAATTATTGTCACTACTTTGTGCCTGAGCCCGTCCATGCGCGGGCAGTTCCTCAAACCTTTTTTCGAGTGAGGTGCACCATGGCCAAAGTTATTCTGAAGAAAAAAACCGACGTTGAATCTTCCACGCTCAGCGATGTGAAAACGTACGCGCGCAAGATCTGGCTGGCTGGCCTGGGCGCCTACACGAAGGTCGGCCAGGAAGGCAGCGAGTACTTCCAGGAGTTGGTAAAGGCTGGCGAAGTTATTGAAACCAAAGGCAAAAAGAAAATTGCCGGGAAACTTGAAGCGGCCAACAGCGAATTGATTGAAGCCAAGACCGACGTCAATACTTTCAAGGCCCGGGTTGAAGTACAACTCGATAAAGTCGAGAAGGTATTTGATGCCCGTGTTGCAAGTGCCTTGAATCGTATCGGCATTCCGTCTAAACATGACGTTGAGACACTCTCTGCTAAGCTCGATGAGCTGACAGCATTGCTCGAACGTGTCGCGCGTAAACATTAAGGAGAACGGGATGGCTGGCAAAAAGATCACTGAAAAAGAAGGCAGCTCGTGGGCCGGGAAGATTGAAAAATACTCCCGCAAAATCTGGCTTGCTGGTTTAGGCGTGTACTCGAAGATCGACACTGACGGCAGCAAACTCTTCGAGTCCCTGGTTAAGGACGGCGAAAAGGCCGAAAAACTCACCAAGACGGCCGTCGGCAAACAAGTCGATGCGGCCAAGGGCACTGCCGAGTCCGCCAAGTCGCGAATCGGCGGCGTGAAGGATCGTGCACTGGGCAAATGGGACGAACTGGAGGGGGCTTTCGACAAGCGCCTGAACAGTGCGATCTCGCGTCTGGGCGTGCCGAGCCGCAATGAAGTGAAGGCACTGCACAGCAAGGTCGATACGTTGACCAAGCAGATCGAAAAACTCACTGGCGCCAAAGTCGCACCGGTAGCGACCAAGACGGCAGCGGCCAAGCCGGCGACCAAAACGGCAGCCAAGCCATTGGTCAAGGCTGCGGCAAAAACCGCCGCCAAGCCTGCTGCCAAAGCAGCGGCCAAGCCCGCGGCTAAAACCGCAGCGGCCAAACCTGCTGCCAAAGCGGCGGCCAAACCGGTGGCGGCGAAAGCGGCAGCCAAGCCAGCGGCCAAACCTGCTGCTAAAACCGCAGCGGCCAAACCTGCTACGGCCAAAGCGGCAGCCAAACCTGCCGCCAAGCCTGCTGCCAAAGCAGCCGCTAAACCTGCGGTGGCAAAAAAACCGGCTGTGAAAAAACCGGCGGCGCCAAAAGCAACTGCACCGAAGGCGCCGACCGCGGCCGCCAAACCGGCTGCCCCGGTGAGCACGGCGAACTCCGCCGCAGCGCCGACCCCGGTCGCCACTCCGACTACCGCGCCGGCTCCAACGACGCCACCCACCCAGTCCTGATTCTTGAGGACATGCAAAAACGCCCGGCCTGTGAAGGTCGGGCGTTTTTGTTTGTACGCAGGTCAACCTGTGGGAGTGGTGGTGCAAATATTGAAATCACCCAGAAAATAATGTGGGAGTGAGCCTGCTCGCGATTGCGGTGTGTCAGCCACATTGATGTTGGATGTGCGACCGTCATCGCGAGCAGGCTCGCTCCCACAAGGTACTTACTCGTGTTCTTCCAGGTAGCGCAACGCCAATTGCTCGGTCGCCACCTTGGTCGCAGGCGGCAGGTGCGGGGCTACCAGCATCATGATCTGGTAGACCACCAGCCGGACCTCGCCCTCACGGTCGAGGATCCGTTGATAGTCCAGCGAGAACAGCAAGGTCATGGTGATCTGTTCCACCAGTTGCCCCAGGGCCTGGGTATCGCTGACCAGCAACCCCTGGGCCTTGAGTTGCGCCAGCAACGAGGCGAGGGTTCGCTTCAGGGCATTGAGCAGTTGGCGAATGCCCTTGGCCAGCTTCGGCAAGCGCCCGGCCAGGTTCGACAGGTCCTGGAACAGAAACCGGTACTGGGCCAGACGCTCGACGATCAGATGCAGGAACAACCAATAGTCTTCCGGCGCCAACTGCACGTCCGCCGGAGGGTCCAGCAGCGGTGCCAGTTCGCTCTGGAATCGCTCGAACAACCCGAGGATCAGCGGCTCCTTGCCATGGAAGTGGTAGTAGAGGTTGCCCGGGCTGATGCCCATTTCGTTGGCAACTTCCATGGTGGATACGTTCGGTTCGCCCTTTTCGTTGAATAACTGCAGGGCACATTCGAGGATGCGGTCGCGGGTTTTCATCCGTTCTTCTTAGTGATCAAGTCGTGCCACGGCCAATAACCTGGCCGTGGAGTGGGGCCTTCAGCGCACGCGAACATAGGTCCCCGGGGCTGCGTCCAGAGGCGGGTAGTTCGCGTTGCCCAAGGTCATCTGGGTTTCGTGTTGGGCGCCGGAGCGCTCCTGGATCCAGCCCAGCCACTGGGTCCACCAACTGCCTTCGACGTGCTTGGCGTCGTAGTACCAGGCCCGTGGGTCGCTGCTCAGTTTCGCGCTTTCGATGTAATTGGCCTTGGGGTTGCCCGGTGGGTTGAGGATGCTCTGGACATGGCCGCTGTTGGAAAGCACGAAGCGTTTTTCGCCACCGAGCAACAGCGTCGAGCGGTACACCGCGTCCCAGGGCGTGATGTGGTCGTTGATGCCACCCACGCTGAAACTGTCCACCGTCACTTTCTGCAGGTCGATTGGCGTGCCGCACACTTCCAGGCCGCCGGGATGGGTCAGTGGGTTGTGCTTGAAGAAGTCCAGCAGGTCACCGTGGTAAGCCGCCGGCAGCCGGGTGCAATCGTTATTCCAGTAGAGGATGTCGAAGGCCGGCGGCTCCTTGCCCAGCAGGTAGTTGTTGATGAAGTAGGTCCAGATCAGATCGTTGGGGCGCATCCAGGCGAATACCCGGGCCATGTCGCGACCATCGAGGATGCCCTTCTGGTAGGAGCGGCGCTTGGCGGCTTCGAGGGTCTGTTCGTCGATGAACAACGTGGCCGGGCTGTCGATCTGGCTGTCCAGCAGGCTCACCAGATACGTGGCGCTGGCGACCCGGCGTAGCTGGCGCTTGGCTTGCAGGTGGCCTTGCAGGGCGGCGATGGTCATGCCCCCGGCGCAGGCACCCATCAGGTTGACCTCGCGGGCGCCGGTGATCGCCCGGCAGACATTCATGGCCTCCTCCGCAGCCTCGACATAACTGGACAGGCCCCATTCGCGGTGGCGTACATCCGGGTTGCGCCAACTGATGATGAAGACCTGCAAACCGTTTTTCAGGGCGTACTGAACGAAGCTGTTGGAAGGGCTCAGGTCGAAAATGTAGAACTTGTTGATCTGCGGCGGCACGATCAGCAAGGGCTTGGCGTACTGTTTTTCGCTCATGGGCCGGTACTGGATCAGCTCGAGCAATTCGTTGCGAAACACCACCGCTCCGGGTGTGGTCGCCAGGGTCTTGCCGACTTCAAAGGCGTGGGGCGTGGTTTGGCGCGGCAAGCCGTCGTTGTGCAGCAGGTCGTCTACCAGGTGGCTGATACCTCGAACCAGGCTGGCGCCGCCGGAGTTGAACAGTTCCTTGACCGCCAGTGGGTTGAGCAAGGTATTGGACGGCGACACGGCATCGTTGAGCAGGGCGAAGGCGAAGTGGGCGCGGGCGCGGTCATCCTGGCTCATGGTGCTTTCGTCGATCCAGCTCGTGACCTGTTTCTGCCAGCTCAGGTAGGCCTGCAGGCTGCGGCGGTAGAACGGATTGAGCTGCCAGGTGGGGTCGGCGAAACGCTGGTCGTTGGGGTTGGTGGGGTGCAGGGTCTCGCCCAGCAGCACACGGCCCAGTTGACCGCCCAGCTTCAACGCATGCCGGGCACTGTGCACCGGGTTGCGCAAGCCATGTGCGGCCACGCTGCGCAAGGTGGACAGCAGGTCTCTGCCACGCAAGCCGGTGACTGCACTTTGTGCGTTGATGAAGCTGGCAGGGGCGGGCATGGAACTCTTCGCCGGTTTGTCGCGCATGAGTCAACTCCTTCGTCATCAGGCTAAAAACAAACACACCGAACCAGACAACATAGTCGCTGTTTCGGGTCGTTGCGCGGTCCGGCGTCCTGCCAGGCGCTAATGGGCGGTTTCAGCCGCCCAGCGGCGAGGGATGCGGATGCATCACTGCACGCTGACGTTCTTCCTCCAGGAATTTCATGATGATCGGTGCCACCGCCTCGGCCCGGGTGATCAGGAACAGGTGGCCGTCATCGATGATGTGCAATTGGGCATTGGGAATGCGCCAGGCCAGCATGCGCATGTTGATCAGTGGAATCAGCGGGTCGTCGTCGCCGGCCAGCACCAGGGTCGGCTGGTGGATCTTGTGCAGCCAGTGGATGCTGGTCCAGCCCAGACCGGCGAACAGTTGCCAGTAATACCCAAGCTTGCCCGCCGAACGAACCTTGGCCGCATGGCTGGCCGCCAGGCTCGGGTCGCGGCGGAACGAGCCACCGTAGATCAGCGGTGCGATACGCATCACGTGGGACGGTTGAACATAGCGCCGAGGGCTGGCCATCATCCACAGCACCTTCGGTTTGCCCGGCACCATCACCGCCCCAGCCGCCGTGGCCGCCAGGACCAGCTTCTTGCAGCGCTCCGGGTAGTCATAGGCGAACTGCTGGGCCAGGGCGCCCCCCCAGGACACGCCGATCACGTTGACCTGCCCGTAGTCCAGGTAATCGAGCATCCGCGCAGTGAGTTTTGCCAGCCCGGGAAAGCGATACGGCCGGTTGGGCGTCGATGAGCCGCCGACACCGGGCACGTCAAAGGCGATGACCTCCAGGTCCGGGTCCAGGGCCTGGATGAACGGGAACACCAGCTCGAGGTTGGCGCCGATGCCGTTGAAAATCAGCAGGGGCGTCAAGTGAGGCTTGCCGGGACGTACCGCGGTGCGCAAGGTCTGGCCATCCAGATCGACGGTACGGAAGATGTACGGTTGCGGCATGCTTCAAGCCCTATGGGTCATGTCTCGGTTTACCTGTGTTCGATCTGTCAGACCGAGTCGCTGCCTTCGCGAGCAAGCCCGCTCCCACATGGAGCGGTGTGAACATGGGTTTTAAGTTCGCAGTGATCCAAATGTGGGAGCGGGCTTGCTCGCGAAGACGGCCCAGCATTCAACATCAATGTCGGCTGCCGGAGTGCTTTCGTGAGCAAGCCCACTCCCGCAGCAGACGAGTTGCATCCGTTACCGCTCATGCACATAGGTGCCAGGCGCCGCTTCACCGGCCGGGTAGGCCTTGTTGCCCAGCACGGTAGGGGCTTTTTTCAGTTTGCCCGAGCGCTCGGCCTGCCAGGCCTGCCAGTGCAGCCACCAGGAATCGGTGTGCTTGGTGGAGTTTTCCTGCCAGTCCTCGGCCTTGGCCGGCATGTCCTCGCCGGTCATGTAGCGTGACTTGGGGTTGCCTGGCGGGTTGAGGATGCTCTGGATATGGCCGCTGCTCGACAGCACGAACTCCACCTTGCCGCCAAACAACTGCGCCGACTTGTAGCAGGACTTCCACGGTGTGATGTGGTCGTTGGTGCCGGCCAGGGAGAAGATGTCGGCGGTGACCTGCTTGAGGTCGATGGGCGTGCCGCACACTTCCAGTGCATTGGGACGGATCAGTGGGTTGTTCTTGAACATTTCGATGAGGTCGCCGTGGAACGCCGCCGGCAGCCTCGTGGTGTCGTTGTTCCAGAACAGGATGTCGAACACCGGCGGTTCGTTGCCCAACAGGTAGTTGTTGACCCAGTAGTTCCAGATCAGGTCGTTGGGGCGCATCCAGGCGAACACCTTGGCCATGTCGCGGCCCTCGAGTACGCCGGCCTGGTAGGAGTGGCGCTTGGCCGCTTCCAGGGTCTGCTCGTCGACGAACAGCGCCACGTCGGTGTCCAGGGTGGTGTCGAGCACACTCACCAGCAAGGTCAGGGCGTTGACCTTTTTCTCGCCGAGGGCGGCGTAATGGCCCAGCAGCGCGGTGCAGGTGATGCCGCCCGAGCAGGCCCCGAGCATGTTCACGTCCTTGCTGCCGGTGATGGCCGTGACCACGTCCACCGCTTCCTTGAGTGCCTCGATGTAGGTCGACAGGCCCCACTCGCGCTGCTCCTTGGTGGGGTTGCGCCAACTGACGATGAAGGTCTGCACGTTGCTGCGCAGGCAGAAGCGCGCCAGGCTCTTGTCCGGGCTCAGGTCGAAAACGTAGAACTTGTTGATCTGTGGTGGCACCACCAGCAGCGGTCGCTCGTGGACCTGCTCGGTGATGGGCCGGTACTGGATCAGCTCCAGCACGTCGTTGCGAAACACTACGGCGCCTTCGGTCACGCCCAGGCTCTTGCCGACCTCGAACGCACCCATGTTGACCTGGCTCGGCATCCCGCCGTTGTGCACCAGATCCTTGGCCAGGTGGGACAGGCCGTCCAGCAGGCTCTTGCCGCCGGTTTCGAAGAAGCGCTTGACCGCCGCCGGGTTGGCCGCCGAGTTGGTCGGCGCCATGGCTTCGGTCATCAGGTTGATCACGAAGTGCCCGCGGCTGATGTCCGCCGGCGAGAGGTTGCTGTCGTCGATCCAGGCGTGCAGCTCCTTGCGCCACGCCAGGTAGGTTTGCAGGTAACGTTTGTAGAGCGGGTTCTGGCTCCACGCCGGGTCGACGAAGCGACGGTCGTCACCGGCCGGTTGCAGTTCGGATCTGCCGAACAGGACATTCTTGAGTTCGACGCCGAAATGAGCGACGTGCTTGACGCTGTGCAGCGGTTGCTTGATGGCCTGGGTCAGCACCATGCGGGCAGAGGCCAGCAGGTCTTTCCTGCGCAAGCCGACGACGGGATTCAACCCCAGGGTATTTTCCGAGGCCTGGTACTTCAGGTCATCGTTGTTCTTGTTGCTCATCTACGACGCTCCATTGTCCTTCAGACGAGTACCCGTATCGTGCCATGAAGCCACACAGCCAATACCAGGTACGCTGCTCGGGTGACCATTAATTCCGCATCGAGGGCCAATGAGGAAACGTATGCCAGGAACTCGTCGGTTCCTTTGCAGGTAACTTGCCAGCTCCATTGGTTACCCGAGTTTAATTTTTTTCGCAAGCAGGCCAGTCATTGACGTTGCTGCGCGGGCATTCAAGCAGATGAGTCTAGAAAAATCCCCCTAAAGCGCCAGCCCTTGAGCTAGAGCATCAGCTTGACGACGGACTCGTTCGGATCGCGGGTTTTTCCGGCGGCCTTGAGTTCGCCAAGATAATCGTTCCACAGGTCTTGCTGGCGCACCGCCAACTGATAGAGATAATCCCAAGTGAACAGTCCGCTGTCGTGGCCGTCGTCAAAGGTCAGTTTCAGTGCGTACTGGCCGGCCGGTTCGACCTTGGTCAGGCCGACGTTGAGCTTGCCGTATTGCAGGATGGGTTTGCCATGGCCCTGGACCTCGGCGGAAGGCGAGTGCACTCGCAGGAATTCGGCGGGCAGGTGGTACTCCTCGTCTGGCGCGTACTTGAGCGTCAGGGTCCTGGAGGCTTTGTGCAGGTTGATGGCGGTGGGGAGTTTGGTCATGGCCTGTGATCCGTCTCTGAAGGAGCCTTGATCTATAAAACGACACAGTCAATGTGGGAGCGGGCTGTGTGGGAGCAAGGCTTGCCCGCGATGAAAACGCCGCGGTCTCTTGAGGACCGCAGCGCCTGGATCGCGAGCAAGCTTTGCTCCCACACAGCCCGCTCCCACAGGTCTGCGTTCGCCTGTAATTGCTACTTACAGGATATACCGCGACAGGTCTTCGTTCTGCGCCAGTTCACCCAGGTGGCTGTTGACGTACTCGGCGTCGATCAGGATCGGCGCTTCATTATGGGCACTGGCCAGGTCGCCGGCGCTGAACGAGACTTCCTCCAGCAGGCGTTCGAGCAGCGTGTGCAGGCGACGGGCACCGATGTTCTCGGTCTTTTCGTTGACCTGCCAGGCGATCTGCGCGAGGCGCTTGATGCCTTCCGGCGTGAACTCGATGTTCAGGCCTTCGGTCTTGAGCAGTGCGCAATACTGTTCGGTCAAGGACGCGTGAGGCTCGCTCAGGATGCGCTCGAAGTCTTCCGGCGTCAGCGCCTTGAGCTCGACACGGATCGGCAGGCGACCCTGTAGCTCCGGCACCAGGTCGCTCGGCTTGCTCAGGTGGAAGGCACCGGAAGCGATGAACAGGATGTGGTCAGTCTTGACCATGCCCAGCTTGGTGTTGACCGTGCAGCCTTCGATCAGCGGCAGCAGGTCGCGTTGTACACCCTCGCGGGACACATCGGCGCCGCCGACATTGCCGCGCTTGGCGACCTTGTCGATTTCGTCGATGAACACGATGCCGTGTTGCTCGACCGCTTCCAGCGCCTTGGCCTTCAACTCTTCTTCGTTGACCAGGCGACTGGCCTCTTCATCGCGCACCAGTTTCAGCGCCTCCTTGACCTTGAGCTTGCGGCTCTTTTTCTTGCCCTTGCCCATGTTGGCGAACAGGCTCTGCAACTGGTTGGTCATTTCTTCCATGCCCGGTGGCGCGGAAATGTCGACGCCGGCCATTTCGGCGACTTCGATCTCGATTTCCTTGTCATCCAGCTGGCCTTCGCGCAGGCGCTTGCGGAACAGCTGGCGGGTGTTGGAGTCCTGGGTTGCGGCAGAGTCGGCGTTGAAGCCCATGCGCGCCGGTGGCAGCAGGGCGTCGAGGATGCGCTCTTCGGCGGCGTCTTCGGCGCGGTGGCGAACCTTGGTGATTTCCTGTTCGCGCAGCAGCTTGATGGCGGCATCGGCCAAGTCACGGATGATCGACTCGACGTCGCGGCCGACATAGCCGACTTCGGTGAACTTGGTGGCCTCGACCTTGATGAACGGCGCGTTGGCGAGTTTGGCCAGGCGCCGGGCGATTTCGGTTTTACCGACACCGGTCGGGCCGATCATCAGGATGTTCTTGGGGGTCACCTCGACGCGCAGCTCTTCGGGCAACTGCATCCGCCGCCAGCGATTGCGCAGGGCAATGGCGACGGCGCGCTTGGCATCGTCCTGGCCGATGATATGGCGATTGAGTTCGTGGACGATTTCGCGGGGAGTCATGGACATAGTAATTGGCGGTCCTCAAGCATGAATGAGCCGGTGCGCAAGTGGCAGGCTTATTCGGCGAGGTCCTGCTCCTCAATGGTCTGGGTGTGATTGGTGAAGACGCAGATGTCGCCGGCGATGCCCAAGGCAGTCTCGACGATCTCACGGGCCGACAGGTCGGTTTTTTTCAGCAGCGCGCTGGCCGCCGCCTGGGCGTAGGCGCCGCCGGAACCCATGGCGATCAGGCCGTCCTCGGGCTCAACGACATCGCCGTTGCCGGTGATGATCAGGGAGGCGTCCTTGTTGGCGACCGCGAGCATGGCTTCGAGGCGGCTCAGAGAGCGGTCGGTGCGCCATTCCTTGGCCAGTTCCACGGCGGCACGGACCAGATGGCCCTGGTGTTTTTCCAGCTGGCCTTCGAAACGTTCGAACAACGTGAAGGCGTCGGCAGTGGCACCGGCAAAACCGGCGATGACCTCGCCGTGATACAGGCGGCGGACTTTCTTCGCGTTGCCTTTCATCACGGTGTTGCCCAGTGAAACCTGGCCGTCACCGCCCATGACGACTTTGCCATGACGGCGGACTGAAACGATGGTGGTCAAGGGAGAGTCTCCACGCAGCGGGGCGAAAATGCCCGGATGGAACTCATATGGGGGTGGCGCGGGGTTTTTCAACTGCGGGGAGGGAGAGGGGACGAGCGGCGCCCTGGGGGCAATCAAGTTTGTGGCAAAGGCATTCACTGTGGCGAGGGAGCTTGCTCCCGCTGGAGCGCGCAGCGGTCCCAAGCTTTTGGGGCTGCTACGCAGCCCAGCGGGAGCAAGCTCCCTCGCCACAAAAGCCCCACAGCACCGGGTGTTTTCAGCAGAAATCAGCGGCTCTGGCGTTGTTGTAACAACAGGTTGCTGAAACCGCTGCCGGCCAGTTGTTTCTGGGCCTTGGTCAGTTCTTCGCGGTTGCTGAACGGGCCGACCAATACCCGGTACCAGGTTTCGTCCTTGACGGTGCCGGACTCCACTGACACGGACTGGCCCAGCAGAATGATCTGCGCCCGGACCTTGTCGGCGTCGGCCTCCTTGCGGAACGATCCGGCCTGGAGGAAGAACTTGGTCACCGGCGCGGCTTTCTGCACCGGCGGGGCCGGTGGCGGCGTGATGCCGGCCAGGGCTGCCTGGGCGCGAGCGGTGTCGATTTTCGCCGCTTCGGCCGGGGTCACCGGTGTAGTGGGCACTTGCGGTGTCGGCAGGGTTTTCTCCGGCACGGCATCGGGCGGCACGATGACTTCCGATTCCGGCAGCAAGGTGTAGAAGTCGTATTTCGGCTTCACCGGTTGCGTCGGACTCGGCGGGGTCTTGTTGGCCTCGGCGATGCGCGTGGCTTTCTGCTGCTCCTGCCGGACGCGCTTGACGTCATCGCCCTGGCCCGGCTCCAGCTTCATCAGGAACACAATGAAAGCGCCGACGGTCAGGCCGATGGCCATCCACAACCAGCCCGGAATCGGTTTCTTGGCTGGAGGCTGGTAACGACTGGCGCCGCGCTTGGGTGCAGGTTTTTTCTTGGCGGCCAACTTACATGCGCTCCAGGGTTTCCAGGCCCAGCAGCTCCAGGCCTTGCTTGAGCGTACGACCGGTCAGCGCGGCGAGGCGCAGGCGACTCTGCATTTGCTCTGGGGTTTGCGCATTGAGGATCGGGCAGTTCTCGTAGAAGCTGGAGAACAGGCCGGCCACATCGTACAGGTAGGCGCACAGGATGTGCGGTGTGCCCTTGTCGGCGACGTTGTTCAGCACTTCACCGAACTGCGCCAGTTTCGCCGCCAGCTCCTGTTCCTGGGCGGCTTCAAGCACGATCTGGCCGTCCACTTCGCTGAAGCTTTTGCCGAGCTTGCGGAACACCCCGGCCACGCGGGTGTAGGCGTACAGCAGGTACGGCGCGGTGTTGCCTTCGAAGTTGAGCATCAGGTCGAAGTTGAAGCTGTAGTCGCTGGTGCGATGCTTGGACAGGTCGGCGTATTTCACCGCGTCGATGCCCACGACCTTGGCGATCTTGCGCAGTTCGTCTTCGGCCAGGTCCGGGTTCTTGCCCTTGACCAGGATGTAGGCGCGCTCCTGAGCTTCGGTCAGCAGGTCGATCAACTTCACCGTGCCGCCGTCACGGGTCTTGAACGGACGACCGTCGGCGCCGTTCATGGTGCCGAAGCCCATGTGCTCCATTTCCATTGGACGGGTCACGAAACCGGCCTGGCGCGCGACTTCGAACACCTGCTGGAAGTGCAGGGCCTGGCGCTGGTCGACGAAGTACAGCACTCGATCGGCCTTGAGCACGCCGTTGCGGTAGCGCACGGCCGCCAGGTCAGTGGTGGCGTAGAGGTAGCCACCGTCGGCCTTGACGATGATCACCGGCAGCGGCTCGCCATCGGCGGTCTTGAATTGGTCGAGGAATACACACTGGGCGCCGTTGCTTTCCACCAGCATGCCCTTGGCCTTGAGGTCATTGACTACATTGATCAGGTCGTCGTTGTAGGCGCTTTCGCCCATCACGTCGGCCATGGTCAATTTGACGTTCAGCAGTTCGTAGATTTTCTGGCAGTGGGACAGGGAGATGTCCTTGAACTTGCTCCACAGCGCCAGGCACTCGGCATCGCCGGCCTGCAGCTTGACCACCAGGCCACGGGCACGGTCGGCGAACTCGGGCGACTCGTCGAAGCGTTGCTTGGCGGCGCGGTAGAAGTTCTCCAGGTCCGACAGTTCGTCGCTGGTGATGGGGTTTTCCTGCAGGTAGGCCATCAGCATGCCGAACTGGGTGCCCCAGTCGCCGACGTGGTTCTGGCGGATCACGGTGTCGCCAAGAAACTCCAGGACCCGGGCCACGCCGTCGCCGATGATGGTCGAGCGCAGGTGGCCGACGTGCATTTCCTTGGCAAGGTTGGGCGCCGAGAGGTCGACCACGGTGCGCTGCAACGGGCCGGCCTTGCGCACGCCGAGGCGCACGTCGGCCAGGGCCGCGTCCAGGCGCGAAGCCAGGGCCTGGGTGTTCTGGAAGAAATTGATGAAGCCGGGTCCGGCAATGTCCGCCTTGCTGACATTTTCGTCGGCCGGTAGCGCGGCGATGATTTTTTCCGCCAGGTCCCGCGGTTTCATGCCGGCCGGCTTGGCGAGCATCATCGCGATGTTGCTGGCGAAGTCGCCGTGGGTCTTGTCGCGGGTGTTTTCGACCTGAATCGCCGGCGACAGGCCTTCTGGCAGCACACCTTCAGCGACGAGTTGGGCGATGGCTTGCTGGATGAGCTGGCGAATGGTGTCTTTCATGGTCTTCTCTTTCAACCGCAGGCGCGGCGGCGCTTCGATGCGCTGGTGGAAAAACTGGGCATTATCCGTGGCGAAGGCGGGCTTGCCAACTGTAGCGGGTCGGTTGGGGATGTGTGGTGATTATTCGGGCCTCATCGCGAGCAGGCTCGCTCCCACAGAAAATTGCATTCCCATGTGGGAGCGAGCCTGCTCGCGATGACGATGCCTGGGTCAATACAAATCCACCGGATCCACATCCAGCGACCAGCGCACCGCTCGCCCGCTGGGCATTTGTTCCAGCACCAGCAGCCAGGCACTCAGCAGACGATGCAGTGGCGCCCGGGCATTGGCTTGCAATAAAAGCTGCGCGCGATAGCGCCCGGCCCGCCGTTCCATCGGTGCCGGTACCGGGCCCAACAGTTCGATGCCGGTGAGGCTCTGCTCTGCCAGCAAGCGTTCTGCCTCGCTGCAGGCCTCGTCGAGGAATGCTTCGGCCTGCCCCGGCTTGTGGGCTTCGGCCCGCAGCAATGCCAGGTGGGCAAACGGCGGCAGACCAGCGCTGCGCCGTTCGCTCAAGGCCTGTTCGGCGAAGGCGAAATAACCTTGTTCGGTCAGTTGGATCAACAACGGGTGATCGGCCAGGTGCGTCTGGATAATCACTTTGCCCGGCTCCTCGGCCCGTCCGGCCCGCCCCGCGACCTGGACGATCAACTGCGCCATGCGCTCGCTGGCGCGGAAGTCACCGGAGAACAGGCCGCCATCGGCGTCGAGGATCGACACCAGCGTGACCCGGGGAAAGTGGTGCCCCTTGGCGAGCATCTGCGTGCCCACCAGGATGCACGGCTGGCCCTTCTGGATCGTGGCGAACAACTGGTTCATCGCGTCCTTGCGCGAGGTGCTGTCGCGATCCACCCGCAATACCGGGTAATCGGGGAACAGGATGCCCAGCCGTTCTTCGGCGCGTTCGGTGCCGGCGCCGACCGGGCGCAAATCCACTTTGCCGCACTGTGGGCAGTGCCTTGGCACGCGCTCGACGTGGCCGCAATGGTGGCAACGCAGTTCGCCGTGGCGCTGATGCACGGTCATCCGCGCGTCGCAGCGTTCGCAACCGGACATCCAGCCACAGTCATGGCACAACAGGGTCGGGGCAAACCCGCGGCGATTGAGAAACACCAGGACCTGCTGCCCGGCGGCCAGGGTCTGGCCGATGGCTTGCTGCATCGGCCCGGAAATACCGCTGTCCAGCGGACGGCTTTTCACATCCAGGCGCAGGAAGCGCGGCTGCTTGGCGCCGCCGGCCCGTTCGTTCAGGCGCAGCAGGCCGTAGCGGCCGGTATAGGCGTTGTGCAGGCTTTCCAGGGACGGCGTCGCCGAGCCCAGGACAATGGGGATGTTTTCCTGGCGCGCGCGCACCAGCGCCAGGTCGCGGGCGTGGTAGCGCAGGCCTTCCTGCTGTTTATAGGAGCCGTCGTGTTCTTCGTCGATGATGATCAGGCCGGGGTTTTTCATCGGCGTGAACAGGGCCGAACGGGTGCCGATGATGATGTCGGCCTCGCCATCGCGGGCGGCCAGCCAGGCTTCCAGGCGTTCGCGGTCGTTGACCGCCGAGTGCACCAGGGCGATCCGGGCGTTGAAGCGTTGTTCGAAGCGCGCCAGGGTTTGCGGGCCGAGGTTGATTTCCGGAATCAGCACCAGAGCCTGTTTGCCGGCTTCCAGGGTCTGGCGGATCAGCTGTAGATAAACTTCGGTCTTGCCGCTGCCGGTGACGCCCGCCAGCAGAAAGGCGTGATAACTGTCGAAGCCGGCCCGGATCGCTTCGCAAGCGGCCCGTTGTTCGGCGTTGAGCGGCAGTTCCGGCTGGGCCAGCCAATGTTCATGGCGGGCGCCGGGAGCGTGCCTGCGGATCTCCACCTGGACCAGGTCCTTGGCCAGCAGCAGGTCGAGGCTGTCCTTGCTGAGCATCAGTTTGCTCAGCAATTGATGGGCCACACCGTGGGGATGTTGGGCCAGGGTCGCCAGGGCTTCGCGCTGGCGCGGGGCACGGGCGATGCGCGGATCGTCCAGCGAGGCTCCCGGGGCCACCGACCAGAACCGCTCCTGGCGCGCCTCGGCCAGTTCGCCCTGGCGCAGCAGTACCGGCAGCGCCCAGCTCAAGGTATCGCCGAGGCTGTGCTGGTAATACTGGGAGGTCCACAGGCACAGCTTGAACAGCGACGCCGGCAAGGGTGGCGTGGCATCGAGCAGGGCCAGGGCCGGTTTGAGCTTGTCGGCCGGCACTTCGCTGTGATCGGTGACCTCAACCAGGATCCCGATCATCTCCCGGCGGCCGAACGGTACCCGCAGGCGCATGCCTGGTTGCAACTGGGCGCGCAGGACCCCGGCCGGGGCGCGGTAGTCGAACAGGCGGCGCAGGGGCGAAGGCAGGGCGAGGCGCAGGATGGCGTCGGGCACGCGGGAGGGTCTCGATATACAGACAAATTCAGAAGGCTTGGCACAACCCTTGTGGAAGAGCTTGCGCATGAGGCGGGGAGCCTAGCAGACGGTTGGTGCAAGTCATAGCTTGCGTGATTGACGTTGTCTGGTAGAATCCGCGGCCTATTTACGTGCGGTATTCAACAATAGTGTTGGGTGGCGGCACGCTAGCCTGAGGAAAACAGCATGAAAACCGATATCCATCCGGAATACCCAGTAATTGCCGTAACCTGCAGCTGCGGCAACAAGTTCGAAACGCGTTCGACCTACGGCAAAGCCCTGGCGATCGACGTTTGCAACGAATGCCACCCGTTCTACACCGGTAAGCAAAAGACTCTGGATACCGGCGGCCGCGTTCAGAAGTTCGCCGATCGTTTCGGTGCTTTCGGCAAAGTTACTCCAAAAGCCTGAGGCTGATCATTTTGGAAGGTCGTCTCGACCCTTCCAGATTGATAAAGAAGGCGTCCCTTGTGGACGCCTTTTTTGTGCCTGCGATAAAGCAAGGTATCGGGCTGCGCGAGAGGGCTTGATTAAAAATTGTAGACATTTTTCTATCTGATTGTATGCATGTAGCCCTTGTGTTTCATGGCTCTTGGCCCAAAGTCGTAGGGCAGGGCGCTTGACAGTAGTGACTGGTCAGTCTTGTGGGGATTTTACGAGGCGCGTATCCTCGGCGGTCCGTCTGTCCAACACAGTAAAAAGCGGAATGCCCACATGTCTGATCTGAAAACTGCCGCTCTCGAATATCACGCTAATCCTCGTCCAGGGAAGCTGAGTGTCGAGCTCACCAAGGCCACCGCTACTGCTCGCGACTTGTCGCTGGCCTACAGCCCCGGCGTAGCCGAACCAGTACGCGAAATCGCTCGCGACCCTGAACTGGCCTACAAATACACCGGTAAAGGCAACCTGGTTGCAGTCATTTCCGATGGCACCGCGATTCTCGGCCTGGGTAACCTCGGCCCATTGGCCTCCAAGCCGGTCATGGAAGGCAAGGGTGTGCTGTTCAAGCGCTTCGCCGGTATCGACGTATTCGACATCGAAGTCGACTCCGAGAGCCCGCAAGCCTTCATCGACACCGTCAAGCGTATCTCCATCACCTTCGGCGGCATCAACCTGGAAGACATCAAGGCACCTGAGTGCTTCGAGATCGAGCGCGCCCTGATCGAACAGTGCGACATCCCGGTATTCCACGATGACCAGCACGGCACCGCCATCGTCACCGCGGCCGGCATGATCAACGCCCTGGAAATCGCTGGCAAAACCCTGCCGGAAGCCAAGATCGTCTGCCTGGGTGCCGGCGCCGCGGCCATCTCCTGCATGAAGTTGCTGGTGAGCATGGGCGCCAAGATCGAAAACATCTTCATGGTCGACCGTACCGGCGTGATCCACTCCGGCCGTGACGACCTGAACCAGTACAAGGCCGTGTTCGCCCACGCGACCGACAAGCGCTCCCTGGCGGACGCGCTGGACGGTGCCGACGTATTCGTCGGTCTGTCGGGTCCGAACCTGCTGAGCCCGGAAAACCTGCTGCGCATGGCGCCGAACCCGATCGTGTTCGCCTGCTCGAACCCGGATCCGGAAATCTCCCCGGAGCTGGCTCACGCTACCCGCAGCGACGTGATCATGGCCACCGGCCGTTCGGACTACCCGAACCAGGTCAACAACGTACTGGGCTTCCCGTTCATCTTCCGCGGTGCCCTGGACGTTCGCGCCAAGCGCATCAACGAAGAAATGAAAGTCGCGGCCGCCAACGCCCTGCGCGAACTGGCCAAGCTGCCGGTGCCACAGGAAGTGTGCGACGCCTACGGCGGTATCAAGCTGGAGTTCGGTCGTGAGTACATCATTCCGAAACCAATGGACGCCCGCCTGATCACCCTGATCTCCGACGCCGTGGCCAAGGCCGCCATCGAGACTGGCGTGGCGACCCTGCCGTATCCGAAGAACTACCCGCTCAAGAGCGTGGATGACGTGTTCAACGGCTAAGCCGTTGTAGCGCTTCAACGAAAAACCCCGGCTCCTGTGAGTCGGGGTTTTTTATTGCCTGTGGGGTTGTGGGTGGTCAGAAATCTTTCCAGAAGTCAGAACCCGTGGCGAGGGGATAAATCCCCGCTCGGCTGCACAGCAGTCGTAATCCGGCTGGCGCCGGTTCATCTGTTGTTCCGTGCTGCCTGGTTTTTGGGCTGCTGCGCAGCCCTGCGGGGATAAATCCCCTCGCCACGAGATAGCCTGCAAAAAAAAGCCCCGCACTTCTTCCGAAGGCGGGGCTTTGGGGGGGGCGGTCAGAACAGATCGATCGGCGCCGCCTCGTCCGCCGGCAGCGGGCTGCCCGGCGCAGCGCCGTTGCCCAGCTCGTTGACCGACGGTGGCGTGTCTTCGCTCTTGAACAGTTCGAAGTACGCGCCCGGGGTACCTGGCGTGGCTGCGCGACCACTGACCGGGTCGACCCGCAGGCTGAGGATGCCTTCCGGTTCCGGCTGGGTGTGAGGCGGTTTGTCCTTGAGGGCGGCACCCATGTAGCTCATCCAGATCGGCAGCGCCACGGTGCCACCGAACTCACGGCGGCCCAGGCTTTCGGGCTGGTCGAAACCGGTCCAGACGGTGGTCACGTAATCGGCGTTGTAGCCGGAGAACCAGGCGTCCTTGGATTCGTTGGTGGTACCGGTCTTGCCCGCCAGGTCGGTGCGGCCCAGGGCCAGTGCGCGGCGACCGGTGCCGAGCTTGATCACGTCCTGGAGCATGCTGTTGAGGATATAGGTGGTGCGGCCATCGATAATGCGCTCCGCGACGGCGGGCGCTTGCGGCAGGCCTGGCGCTGTTGTGGCTTCGCCCGGCGTCGCATTGACCGTGAACGTCTCGGTGGACGGCGCGGCGAGGCCATCGCTGGCCTGCTCGCCCGTGGGCACGCGTGGCGGGTTGGCAACGAACAGCGTCTCGCCGTTGCGGCTTTCGATCTTGTCGATGATGTACGGGGTGATCTTGTACCCGCCGTTGGCGAACGTACTCCAGCCCGTGGCGATTTCCATCGGCGTCAGGGTCGCGGTGCCCAGGGCCAGGGACAGGTTGCGCGGTAAGTCCTGCTTGTTGAAGCCGAACTTGCTGATGTAGTCGATGGTGCGGTCCACGCCCAGTGCCTGCAACAGGCGGATCGATACCAGGTTGCGGGATTTGTACAGCGCCTCACGCAGGCGAATCGGGCCGAGGAATGTATTGGTATCGTTCTTCGGCCGCCAGACCTTGTCCAGGTACTCATCGACGAACACGATCGGCGCATCGTTCACCAGGCTGGCGGCGGTGTAGCCGTTATCCAGGGCGGCGCTGTAGACGAACGGCTTGAAGCTCGAGCCCGGCTGGCGCTTGGCCTGCAACGCCCGGTTGTAGTTGCTCTGCTCGAAGGCGAAACCACCCACCAGCGAACGGATGGCACCGTCCTGCGGGTCGAGGGACACCAGCGCGCCCTGGGCGGCCGGGATCTGGCTGAACTTGAGTGTGTTGTCCGCCTGGCGCTGGACGCGGATCAGGTCGCCGACCTGGGCCACGTCGGATGGCTGTCGTGGGTTGGCGCCCATGCTGTTGGTATTGAGGAACGGACGTGCCCATTTCATGGTGTCCCAGGCCACATGCTCTTCCAGCTCGCCGTTGCGGGTCAGCACCTTGATGCCGTCCTTGTCCACCGAGGTGACGATCGCCGGCTCCAGGCTGCTGATGGTGCGTTGCTTGGTCAACTCCAGGGCCCAGGCTTCCTTGGTCTTGCCCGGCAGGCGCGATTCAGGGCCGCGGTAGCCGTGGCGCTGGTCGTAGGTCATCAGGCCCTCGTGCAGGGCGGTGTTGGCCATTTCCTGCAAGTTGCTCGGTACCGTGGTGGTCACGCGGAAACCTTCGGTATAAGCGTCGCTGCCATAGCGCCCGACCATCTCGGCACGGGCCATCTCGGCGATATACGGGGCGTTCACTTCCGGGGTCGGTACGTGATAGCTGGCGTTCAGCGGTTCATTGATCGCTGCGGTGTAGTCGGCCTCGCTGATCTTGCCGAGCTTGTACATGCGCCCCAGGATCCAGTCGCGACGCTCCTTGCTGCGCGCCGGGTTGGCCAGCGGGTTGAAGCGTGACGGTGCCTTGGGCAGGCCGGCGATCATCGCCATCTGCGCCAGGCTCACATCGCGGATCGACTTGCCGTAGTACACCTGTGCGGCCGCCTCGATGCCGTAGGCGCGGTTGCCCAGGTAAATCTTGTTCACGTACAGCTCGAGGATTTCATCCTTGGTCAGCTGTCGCTCGATTTGCAGGGCCAGGAGGATCTCGGTGGTCTTGCGCGAGAAGCTGCGCTCGCTGGTCAGGAAGAAGTTCTTGGCCACCTGCATGGTGATGGTGCTACCGCCGGACTGGATGTGCCCGCTCTTGACCAACTGGCTGGCGGCGCGCATCAGGCTGCCGGGATCGACGCCATAGTGGTTGGCGAAGTTATCGTCTTCAGCACTTAGTAACGCATTGATGAAATTGGGGGGAATGTCGGCGAAACGGATCGGTGTGCGGCGCATTTCGCCAAATTCGGCGATCAGCTTGTTATCGCTGCTGTACACCCGCAGAGGAATCTGCAACTGAATACTTCTCAGCGCCTCCACGGACGGCAATCCCGGACTAAGGTAAAGGAAGGCACCGCTCAGGCCCAAGAGCAGTCCGC
This sequence comes from Pseudomonas sp. 43mfcvi1.1, assembly GCF_900115935.1. Taxonomy (NCBI): domain Bacteria; kingdom Pseudomonadati; phylum Pseudomonadota; class Gammaproteobacteria; order Pseudomonadales; family Pseudomonadaceae; genus Pseudomonas; species Pseudomonas sp. 43mfcvi1.1. The sequence continues at coordinate 257,558 of NZ_UETT01000002.1, forward strand.
AGAAAACGGCGACGATGGACCATCCGAAAAATTTCAGCAGACGAATCAAGGCTTTTGGATATCCAGGCAAAGAATGAAAAAGGCGCCAGGTGCAGGGATGGACCCGTGCTTGCAACAAAGCGAAAAAAACGCTGGGCATTATAAGCATTTTTTTTCGTCGCGAATGCCATCCGGACGTCCGTCGGACCGGAGTGATTGAACGCAATGCATATTAGAGAGTCCGTAACTCACGGATAGTCATAGGGAATTGGTAGTGCTACGACTCTTCAATAAAAAAGCCCATACGCTTCTGGGGATCGACATCAGCTCCACGTCGGTGAAGCTGCTCGAGTTGAGCCGCCAGGGCGAGCGATATCGCGTCGAGTCCTACGCGGTCGAACCGTTGCCGGCCAACGCCGTGGTCGAGAAGAACATCGCCGATCTCGAAGGGGTGGGCCAGGCATTGTCACGGCTGTTGGCCAAGGCCAAGACGCCCGTGCGTAGCGTGGCGGTGGCCGTTGCGGGGTCGGCGGTGATTACCAAGACCATCGAGATGGACGCCGGGTTGTCCGACGATGACATGGAAAACCAGCTCAAGATCGAGGCCGATCAATACATTCCCTATCCGCTGGATGAGGTGGCCATCGATTTCGAAGTGGTGGGCGTTTCGCCGCGCAGTGCCGAGCGCGTCGAAGTGCTGCTGGCGGCCTGCCGCAAGGAAAACGTCGAGGTCCGCGAGGCCGCGTTGGCGCTCGCCGGGCTGACGGCCCGGGTGGTCGACGTGGAGGCTTATGCGCTGGAGCGTGCTTTCGGCTTGCTCGCCACGCAACTGGCCGCCTCCCAGGAACGGCTGACTGTGGCGGTTATCGACATCGGCGCCACCATGACCACCCTCAGCGTGCTGCACAACGGGCGCATCATCTATACCCGCGAACAATTGTTCGGCGGCCGCCAACTGACCGAGGAAATTCAGCGCCGCTATGGCTTGACGCCCGAGCAGGCCGGCTTGGCAAAGAAGCAGGGAGGGCTGCCGGACGATTACCTGAGCGAAGTGTTGCAACCCTTTCGCGAGGCTCTGGTACAGCAGGTCTCGCGATCCCTGCAGTTCTTCTTCGCCTCGGGCCAGTACAGTGCGGTCGACCACATCCTGCTGGCCGGGGGCACGGCTTCGGTCGCCGGCCTGGATCGGCTGATCGAACAACGCCTGGGTACCCCGACCCAGGTGGCCAACCCGTTTACCAACATGGCCCTGGGCAGCAAGGTCAATGCCGGGGCGCTGGCCAGTGATGCACCGGCGCTGATGATTGCCTGCGGGCTGGCCCTCAGGAGCTTCGACTGATGGCGCGGATCAACCTGCTACCCTGGCGCGAAGAACTGCGCGAAGAACGGCGCAAACGCTTTTTGCTGGCCTTGGTGGGCGCGCTGGTCGGTGCGGTCGGCGTGGTCCTGGTTGCGGTCCGATACATCGACGGCGCCATCGACCACCAGGTCGCTCGCAATAACCATCTCTCGGAGCAGATCGCCGTGCTGGACGAGCGCATCAAGCAGATCAGCGAATTGAAGGCTCGTCGCCAGCAATTGCTGGAGCGTATGCGCATCATTCAGGACTTGCAGGGGAACCGGCCGGTCAGCGGGCGCATTTTCGACCAGTTGGCGAGGACCTTGCCGGAAGGTGTTTATTTCACCGAAGTGAAGATGGAAGACCACACGCTCTCGATCAAGGGGGCCGCGGAATCGAACAACCGGGTCTCGGACCTGATGCGCAACCTGGACTCGTCGGACCTGTTCGACACGCCCAACCTGACGGAGGTCAAGGCCACCACCGCCGGGCAACTCGACCAGGCCAACGTTTTCCAACTGACGGTGCGCCAGACCCGCCCGGCCGATGCGGAGGACGCCCAATGAAACCAGGGGAGTGGTTCGACGCGCTGCGCAAGATCGACCTCAGTGACCTGGACACCAACAACATCGGTTCCTGGCCGGCGCCCATCAAATGGCTGGCCGGCGTCCTGCTGGTGGTCCTGGTGCTGGGGCTGGGCTATAACTTTGCCTTGAGTGACCTGGAAAACCAGTTGCAGCAGGTGCGCGAGGAAGAAAACACCCTCAAGGCGCAATTCGCGGGCAAGGCCCACATGGCCGCGAACCTGGAGCGCTACACCGAGCAGATGAAGCAGATGGAAACGTCTTTTGGTGTGCTGTTGCGGCAATTGCCCAGCGATACCGAAGTGCCGGGCCTGCTGGAGGACATCACTCGCACCGGCCTGGGCAGCGGCCTGGAGTTCGAGGAAATCAAGCTGCTGCCGGAGGTCACCCAGCCGTTCTACATCGAGTTGCCGATCCAGATCACCGTGACCGGCGGCTACCACGACCTGGCGACGTTCGTCAGTGGAGTGGCCGGGTTGCCCCGAATCGTCACGCTGCACGATTTCGAAATCGCTCCGATGGAGCCCGAGGCGGGCACGAAGCTGCGCATGAGTATCCAGGCCAAGACCTACCGGTACAACGAGCAGGAGGCGCAACCATGAGGCCGGTGTGTCGCATCTGCCTGCTGGCAGGCCTGGTCGCGCTGGCGGGCTGCAACAACGACAATGGTTTCAGCGACCTGGACGCCTATATGAACGAAGTGCGCCTGCGCCCGCCTGGCAAGATCGAGCCGACACCCACGTTCAGGCCCTACGAAACCTTTACCTACAGCGCCGCGAACCTGCGCAGTCCGTTTTCCCGGCAGGTTCGCGTGGACCAGGCCGACCGGCAGCGGGGCTCGCGCAATGTCCGGCCCGACCCCAACCGGGTCAAGCAGTACCTGGAGGGCTTCAACATCGAGCAGTTCGAAATGGTCGGTACGATCTCCAACGTCAGTGGCTCCTTCGCGCTCCTGCGTGGCGCGGGCGGGGTGCATCGGCTCAAGGTCGGCGACTATCTAGGTCGCAACGACGGGCGGATCGTCGCCATCAGTGCCACTCAGGTCGATGTGGTCGAAATCGTTCCCGATGGCGAGGGTGCCTGGCTGGAGCGACCACGGACCATTCCTTTGAAAGAGCATTCATAGTGGAACTCGAACAATGAACAGGATTTTTTCAGCCCTCGGTATTTCGCTATGGATAGCGCTGTTGTCGCCGATGGTTCATGGGGCCAGTCTGAAGACGCTGGATGTGGCGGCGTTGCCGGGGGACCGTGTCGAGTTGAAGCTTACCTTCGATGGTCCGCCGCCGACTCCTCGGGGCTACACCACCGAACAACCGGCCCGGATTGCCCTGGACCTGCCCGGGGTGACCAATCAACTGGCCAGCAAGAACCACGACCTGGGCGGGGGCAATGCACGCAGCGCCACCGTGGTCGAGGCCGGGGATCGCACCCGGTTGATCATCGGCCTTACCCAACTGGCGCCGTACGATACCCGGGTCGAAGGTAACCATCTGTTCGTGGTGGTCGGCAAGGGGGGCTCTGCGAAGAGCGCTGCTGCGAAGAACACCGTCCAGGCCCCGCGCACGGCGGTTGCCAGCGCGGCGCCCGCGAGGGCCAGTGCGCCAGTGGGCAAGGCGATCCGTGGGGTTGACTTCCAGCGTGGGACCCAGGGCGAAGGCAACGTGGTAATTGATCTGTCTGATCCGTCCATCGCCCCGGACATCCAGGAGCGCGAAGGCAAGATCATCCTCAATTTCGCCAGGACCCAGTTGCCCGAGCCATTGCGGGTGCGCCTGGACGTCAAGGACTTCGCCACCCCGGTGCAGTTCGTCAATGCCAGCGCCGGCAGCGACCGGACGACCATCAGCATCGAACCCAGCGGCACCTTCGACTACTCGACCTACCAGACCGACAACAAGCTCACCGTCAGCGTCCGTCCCATGACCGTCGACGACCTGCAAAAACGCAACGCCGACCGCGCGGCCTACAGTGGCGAGAAGCTCTCGCTCAACTTCCAGGACATCGAGGTGCGCTCGGTGCTGCAATTGATCGCCGATTTCACCAACCTGAACCTGGTGGCCAGCGACACGGTGCAGGGCGGCATCACCCTGCGCTTGCAGAACGTGCCTTGGGACCAGGCGCTGGATCTGGTGCTCAAGACCAAGGGGCTGGACAAGCGCAAGGTCGGCAACGTGCTGCTGGTGGCTCCGGCCGATGAAATTGCCGCTCGCGAGCGCCAGGAGCTGGAGTCGCAGAAGCAGATTGCCGACCTGGCACCACTGCGGCGTGAGCTGTTGCAGGTCAACTACGCCAAGGCGGCGGACATCGCCAAGCTGTTCCAGTCGGTGACCAGTGCCGAGGCGAAAGCCGACGAGCGCGGCACGATCACGGTCGATGAGCGCACCAACAACATCATTGCCTACCAGACCCAGGACCGGCTCGACGAACTGCGCAGGATCGTGGCGCAACTGGATATTCCGGTGCGCCAGGTGATGATCGAGGCGCGGATTGTCGAGGCCAACGTCGACTACGACAAAAGCCTGGGTGTGCGCTGGGGTGGGTCGATTCAGAACAAGGGCAACTGGAACACCTCAGGGGTGACCACCGGCGATTCCACCACCATTGGCACGCCAGGCAGCACCAGCACCAACCAGCCGTTCGTCGACATGGGGGCCTCGGGCAATACCTCGGGCATCGGCATTGCGTTCATTACCGACAACGTCTTGCTGGACCTTGAACTGACGGCCATGGAAAAGACCGGCAACGGCGAAATCGTCTCCCAGCCCAAGGTGGTGACCTCCGACAAGGAGACGGCAAAAATCCTCAAGGGCACGGAAATCCCTTATCAGGAAGCCAGTTCCAGCGGTGCCACGTCGGTGTCGTTCAAGGAGGCTTCGCTGTCGCTGGAGGTGACTCCGCAGATCACCCCGGACAACCGCATCATCATGGAGGTCAAGGTCACCAAGGATGAACCGGACTACTTGAACAAGGTGCAGGATGTGCCGCCAATCAAGAAAAACGAGGTCAACGCCAAGGTCTTGGTCAATGACGGCGAGACCATTGTGATTGGCGGGGTTTTCTCAAATACTCAGAGCAAGGTTGTAGATAAGGTGCCATTTCTTGGCGATGTGCCGTATCTTGGCCGCCTTTTCCGGCGTGATGTAGTCTCGGAGAAAAAATCCGAGCTGCTGGTGTTCCTCACTCCGCGTATCATGAACAACCAGGCGATTGCTGTGAGTCGTTGATTCTGTGCGAAATTTGATTCTTGTAGGGCCGATGGGCGCTGGAAAAAGCACCATCGGCCGTTTGCTGGCCAAAGAGCTGCGCCTGCCATTCAAAGATTCCGACAAGGAAATTGAATTGCGCACGGGCGCTAATATCCCATGGATTTTCGACAAGGAAGGCGAACCGGGCTTTCGTGACCGTGAGCAGGCGATGATCGCCGAGCTGTGCGCGTTCGATGGCGTGGTGCTGGCCACCGGCGGCGGCGCGGTCATGCGCGAAGCCAATCGTCGGGCGCTGCATGCCGGCGGACGAGTGGTCTACCTGCATGCCTCCGTCGAACAACAGGTCGGCCGCACGGCCCGGGATCGCAACCGTCCGCTGTTGCGTACCGCCGACCCGGCCAAAACCCTGCGGGATCTGCTGGAGCTGCGTGACCCGTTGTATCGGGAGATCGCCGACCTGGTGGTGGAAACCGACGAGCGGCCGCCGCGGATGGTGGTGCTCGACATCCTTGATCGTCTTCAGCAACTGCCTCCCCGTTAATGCGCTTGGCGAAATGCGCTATCCTCGACGTCCCGTCGTGGCCCGGCTGGGGCGTGGCGGATGGCCATTAACTGGCGTCAGAACAAGCACCGTGGACTTTCGTTAATTGCAGGCAGAACGCCTGATTCCATCTTCACTGTGGGGACACATGCAGACACTTAAGGTCGACCTGGGCGAGCGCAGCTACCCGATTCATATTGGCGAAGGCTTGCTGGACCAGCCCGAACTGCTGGCGCCGCATATCGCCGGGCGGCAAGTGGCGATCATTTCCAATGAAACCGTCGCGCCCCTGTATCTGGAACGTCTGACCCGCAGCCTGTCGGCCTTCTCGGTCATTTCCGTGGTGTTGCCCGACGGTGAAGCCTTCAAGAATTGGGAAACCTTGCAGCTTATTTTCGACGGCCTGCTGAGTGCGCGACACGATCGGCGCACCACGGTGATTGCCCTCGGTGGCGGCGTGATCGGCGACATGGCCGGTTTTGCCGCCGCCTGCTATCAGCGTGGCGTCGATTTCATCCAGATCCCCACCACGCTGCTGTCCCAGGTCGATTCGTCAGTGGGCGGCAAGACCGGGATCAACCATCCGCTGGGCAAGAACATGGTGGGGGCTTTCTATCAGCCCAACGTGGTGCTGATCGATACCGCTACCCTCAACACCTTGCCTGCCCGTGAACTGTCTGCGGGGCTGGCGGAGGTCATCAAATACGGGCTGATCTGCGACGAGCCGTTCCTGGGCTGGCTCGAAGAGAATGTCGACCGTCTACGTGCACTGGATCAGGCGGCCCTGACCTACGCCATTGAACGTTCCTGCGCCGCCAAGGCCGCCGTGGTCGGTGCCGATGAGCGGGAGTCGGGAGTGCGGGCCACGCTCAACCTGGGCCACACCTTTGGCCATGCCATCGAAACCCATATGGGCTATGGTGTCTGGCTGCATGGCGAGGCGGTTGCGGCCGGCACGGTCATGGCCCTGGAGATGTCTGCGCGCCTGGGCTGGATCAGCGAGCAGGAGCGCGATCGCGGCATTCGTCTGTTCCAGCGCGCCGGGCTGCCGGTGGTTCCGCCCGAGGAAATGACTGAGGCGGATTTCCTTGAACACATGGCAATCGACAAAAAAGTGATCGACGGTCGTCTGCGTCTGGTGCTGCTGCGCCACATGGGCGAAGCGGTGGTGACCGACGATTATCCGAAAGCAGTTCTACAGGCCACGCTGGGAGCGGACTACCGCGCCCTGGCTCAGCTTAAAGGTTAATAAGATTCCGATGACTAGTTTGCATGCCGACGAGGCTTTCCTCGGCCATTTCCAATTGAGTCATGACCCTTTCGCTCCACGGGTCCCGGGCTTCAAGTTCTTTCCCGCCCAGCGCAAACCGGTGCTGGGCCAGTTGCATCACCTGGCACGCTACAGCCAGTTGCTGTTGGTGGTCACAGGTCCCCAGGGCAGCGGCAAGACCTTGCTGCGCCAGGCCCTGGTGGCCAGTACCAACAAGCAGTCGGTGCAAAGCGTGGTGGTCTCCGCCCGCGGCGCCGGCGATGCCGCCGGTGTGTTGCGCCAGGTGGCCCAGGCGCTGAATGTCGCCCAGGCCGAAATCGGGGCGATTCTCGATCAGATCGTGCAGTTGGCGCTGACCGGGCAGGAAGTCTATCTGCTGGTGGACGACGCCGAGCAGCTCGACGAGTCGGCCCTGGAAGCCCTGCTGGCCCTGGCTGCCGGTGCGCCGGAAGGTCGTCCCCATGTGTTCCTGTTCGGCGAGTCGTCGCTGATCGCTGATCTGGATCAACTGAGTCTTGAGGAAGAGCGCTTCCACGTTATCGAGCTGGCGCCCTACACCGAGGAAGAGACGCGTGAATACCTGGCCCAGCGTCTTGAGGGGGCGGGCCGGGGTATCGAACTTTTTACCGCCGATCAGATCTCTGAGATTCACGAAAGCGCAGGTGGTTGGCCTGGCAACATCAACCAGGTCGCCCGCGATGCTCTGATCGAAGTCATGATTGTCAGCCGCTCAGCGGTGAAGCGTCCAAGTATGGGGTTCAACATGCCGAAGAAACACGTATTGGCAATTTCCGCTGTCGTCGTGGTCGCGGTTGCCGCCGCCTGGCTGATGCCGGGTCGCAACAAGGCGCCGACCACGGGCACTCCTGCCAACGAGCAGGCGCAACTGCCCCTCGGTCAGGGTACGCCGCAACCCAACGGTGGTGCTCCGGCAGTGGAATTCGCCGGCAACACCCAGCCGATGCCGCTGCCGTTGGTCGGCCAGTCGCAGCCGGTCATGCGCGGCCCGCTGGCCGAAGCGGCCGGTGGCATCACCGAAGGCGACGACGGCGCGGCGCCACCGATCGACGACAGCAGCGACGTGCCGCCGACCGTGACCACCACCTCACCACCGGCGGGCGTGCCGGCCGGTCCTGCGCCGACGCCAACGCCTGCTCCGGCGGCCAAGCCGACTCCGGCACCGACCCAGATAGCCACCGCCAAGCCTGCCCCGGCTCCAGCGCCCGCGACCAAGCCTGCCGCGCCAGCACCGGCCGCCAAGCCTGCTGCTCCGGCCAAGGCCGCGGGCGGTAGCTGGTACGCCGGCCAGGCACCGGGTAACTACGTGGTGCAGATCCTCGGCACCAGCTCTGAAGCCACGGCGCAGAACTTCGTCAAGGAGCAGGGCGGCGAGTACCGCTATTTCAAGAAAGTGCTCAACGGCAAGCCACTGTATGTCATCACCTACGGCAGCTTTGCCAGTCGTGATGCAGCCGTTTCCGCTATCAAGGCCTTGCCAGCGAAGGTTCAGGCTGGTAAACCTTGGCCTCGCACTGTCGCCAGCGTCCAACAGGAACTGGCTGCAACTCGCTGAAGATTCGGCGGCCTTACCCAGGCCGCCTCTCCCGGCAACCTCAAAATTCCGCAAGGGCGGGCGACCTTTCAGGCCGCGCGCCTTGTGGTGTCTGCGTCACAGTAGTGTTTGAGTCGTAGCGGTCGAACCCAAAAAAGTTTTGACTAGCACAGCATATAGCTTTAAACCTTTCACAAATGCGACATGGATTTGCGACAGTTCGTCGTCAAATTTGTGAGCCTCTGTGTCGGTGTGTACAATGACCTCCCTTTTGCCCCCGCAAAGCTGGCGTACGTTCGGCGCGGCATGCAACTGGTTGAATTGAAAAGAAATTTGCCTCGATTAGAGGCAGCCTGGTGAGAAAGTGTCTATGAAAGCAGGTCTGTACCAACCAGATGAATTCAAGGATAACTGCGGTTTCGGCCTGATAGCTCATATGCAGGGCGAGCCCAGCCATACCCTTTTGCAAACGGCCATTGAGGCCCTGACCTGCATGACCCACCGCGGTGGGATCAACGCCGACGGCAAGACCGGCGACGGTTGTGGCTTGCTGATTCAAAAGCCTGACGAGTTCCTGCGTGCCGTTGCCCAGGAAACGTTTGGCGTGACCCTGCCCAAGCAGTACGCCGTGGGCATGGTGTTCTTCAACCAGGACCCGGTGAAGGCTGAGGCGGCTCGCGAGAACATGAACCGCGAGATCCTGGCCGCCGGCCTGCAACTGGTGGGCTGGCGCAAAGTGCCGATCGACACCAGCGTCCTCGGCCGCCTGGCCCTTGAGCGCCTGCCGCAGATCGAACAGGTGTTCATCGCAGGTGACGGTCTGAGCGACCAGGACATGTCGATCAAGCTGTTCAGCTCTCGTCGTCGTTCGTCCGTGGCCAATGCCGCCGACACCGATCACTACATCTGCAGCTTTTCCCACAAGACCATTATCTACAAAGGCCTGATGATGCCGGCGGACCTCACCGCCTTCTATCCGGACCTGAGCGACGAGCGCCTGAAAACCGCAATCTGCGTGTTCCACCAGCGCTTCTCCACCAATACCCTGCCGAAATGGCCGCTGGCCCAGCCATTCCGCTTCCTCGCCCACAACGGCGAGATCAACACCATCACCGGCAACCGCAACTGGGCCGTGGCCCGGCGCACCAAGTTCGCCAACGACCTGATGCCGGACCTCGAAGAGCTCGGCCCGTTGGTCAACCGCGTGGGCTCGGACTCCTCGAGCATGGACAACATGCTGGAACTGATGGTGACCGGTGGCATCGACCTGTTCCGCGGCGTGCGCATGCTGGTGCCGCCGGCGTGGCAGAACGTCGAGACCATGGACCCGGACCTGCGGGCCTTCTACGAATACAACTCCATGCACATGGAGCCGTGGGACGGCCCGGCCGGTATCGTCATGACCGACGGTCGCTATGCCGTGTGCCTGCTGGACCGTAACGGTCTGCGTCCGGCGCGCTGGGTCACCACCACCAACGGGTTCATCACCCTGGCTTCGGAAATCGGTGTCTGGAACTACCAGCCCGAAGACGTCATCGCCAAGGGCCGCGTAGGCCCGGGCCAGATCTTTGCCGTGGACACCGAAACCGGCCAGATCCTCGACACCGATGCGATCGACAACCGCCTCAAGTCCCGTCATCCGTACAAGCAATGGCTGCGCAAGAATGCCCTGCGCATCCAGGCGACCATGGAAGACAACGACCATGGCTCGGCTTTCTACGACGTCGATCAGCTCAAGCAGTACATGAAGATGTACCAGGTGACGTTCGAAGAGCGTGACCAGGTGCTGCGTCCACTCGGCGAGCAGGGCTACGAAGCGGTCGGCTCCATGGGCGACGACACGCCGATGGCCGTGCTGTCCCAGCGCGTGCGCACGCCGTACGACTATTTCCGCCAGCAGTTCGCCCAGGTGACGAACCCGCCGATCGACCCGCTGCGCGAAGCGATCGTGATGTCCCTGGAAATCTGCCTCGGTGCCGAGCGCAACATTTTCCAGGAGTCGCCGGAACACGCCTCGCGGGTGATCCTCAGCTCGCCGGTCATTTCCCCGGCCAAGTGGCGCTCGCTGACCAACCTCGACCGTCCGGGCTTCGCGCGCCAGGTCATCGACCTGAACTACGACGAAAGCGTCGGCCTGGAAGCGGCGATCCGCAACGTTGCCGATCAGGCTGAAGAAGCCGCGCGCGCCGGGCGTACCCAGATCGTGCTCAGCGACCGTCACATCGCGCCGGGCAAGCTGCCGATCCACGCCTCGCTGGCTACCGGTGCGGTGCACCATCGCCTGACCGAAAAAGGCCTGCGCTGCGACTCCAACATCCTGGTGGAAACCGCCACCGCCCGCGATCCGCATCACTTCGCGGTGCTGATCGGTTTCGGCGCCTCGGCGGTGTATCCGTTCCTGGCCTACGAAGTGCTGGGCGACCTGATCCGTACCGGTGAAGTGCTGGGCGACCTGTATGAGGTGTTCAAGAACTACCGCAAGGGCATCACCAAGGGCCTGCTCAAGATCCTGTCGAAGATGGGCATCTCGACCATCGCCTCGTATCGCGGCGCGCAATTGTTCGAGGCCATCGGCCTGTCGGAAGAAGTCTGCGAGCTGAGCTTCCGTGGCGTGCCGAGCCGCATCAAGGGTGCGCGTTTCGTCGACATCGAAGCCGAGCAGAAAGCCCTGGCAGCCGAAGCCTGGAGCCCGCGCAAGCCGATCCAGCAGGGCGGCCTGTTGAAGTTCGTCCATGGTGGTGAATACCACGCCTACAACCCGGACGTGGTCAACACCTTGCAAGCGGCCGTGCAACAGGGCGACTACAGCAAGTTCAAGGAATACACCTCGCTGGTGGACAACCGTCCGGTATCGATGATCCGCGACCTGCTCAAGGTCAAGACCCTCGACACGCCGCTGGACATCAGTGAAGTGGAGCCGCTGGAATCGGTGCTCAAGCGTTTCGATTCGGCTGGTATTTCCCTGGGCGCACTGTCCCCGGAAGCCCACGAAGCCCTGGCCGAAGCCATGAACCGCCTCGGTGCGCGTTCCAACTCCGGCGAAGGCGGTGAAGACCCGGCGCGCTACGGCACCATCAAGAGTTCGAAAATCAAGCAGGTCGCCACTGGCCGCTTTGGTGTGACGCCGGAATACCTGGTCAATGCTGAAGTGCTGCAAATCAAGGTGGCCCAGGGCGCCAAGCCCGGTGAGGGCGGCCAACTGCCCGGTGGCAAGGTCAACGGCCTGATCGCCAAGCTGCGCTACGCGGTCCCTGGCGTGACCCTGATCTCGCCGCCGCCGCATCACGACATCTACTCGATCGAAGACTTGTCGCAACTGATCTTCGACCTCAAGCAGGTGAACCCCAAGGCGCTGGTCTCGGTGAAACTGGTGGCGGAAGCCGGCGTCGGCACCATCGCCGCCGGTGTGGCCAAGGCTTATGCCGACCTGATCACCATCTCCGGCTACGACGGCGGCACCGGTGCATCGCCGCTGACCTCGATCAAGTACGCCGGTGCGCCGTGGGAACTGGGCCTGGCCGAAACCCACCAGACCCTGCGCGGCAACGATTTGCGCGGCAAGGTCCGGGTGCAGACCGACGGTGGCCTGAAAACCGGCCTGGACGTGATCAAGGCCGCCATCCTCGGCGCCGAGAGCTTCGGCTTCGGCACTGCGCCGATGATCGCCCTGGGCTGCAAATACCTGCGCATCTGCCACCTGAACAACTGCGCCACCGGCGTGGCGACCCAGAATGACAAGCTGCGCAAGGACCATTACATCGGCACCGTCGACATGGTGGTGAATTTCTTCACCTACGTGGCTGAAGAGACCCGTGAGTGGCTGGCGAAGCTGGGCGTGCGCTCGCTTGAAGAGCTGATCGGCCGTACCGATCTGCTGGAAGTGATCGAAGGCCAGACCGCCAAACAGCATCACCTGGACCTGACCCCGTTGCTGGGCAGCGATCTCATCCCGGCGGACAAGCCACAGTTCTGCCAGGTCGACCGCAACCCGCCATTCGACAAGGGTGAGCTGGCCGAGAAGATGGTCGACATGGCCGCTGCGGCGATCAACGACCTGAGCGGTGCCGAGTTCGAGCTGGATATCTGCAACTGCGACCGTTCCATCGGTGCGCGGATCTCCGGTGAAATCGCGCGCAAGCACGGCAACCAGGGCATGGCCAAGGCGCCGATCACCTTCCGTTTCAAGGGCACCGCAGGCCAGAGCTTCGGCGTCTGGAACGCCGGTGGCCTGAACATGTACCTGGAAGGCGATGCCAACGACTACGTGGGCAAGGGCATGACCGGCGGCAAGCTGGTCATCGTTCCGCCCAAGGGCAGCGTCTACAAGACCCAGGACAGTGCCATCATCGGCAACACCTGCCTCTACGGCGCCACGGGCGGCAAGCTGTTCGCCGCCGGCACCGCGGGCGAGCGTTTTGCCGTGCGTAACTCCGGAGCCCACACGGTAGTGGAAGGCACCGGGGATCACTGCTGCGAGTACATGACCGGTGGTTTCGTCTGTGTCTTGGGCAAGACCGGTTACAACTTCGGCTCTGGCATGACCGGTGGTTTCGCCTACGTGCTCGACCAGGACAACACCTTCGTTGACCGGGTCAACCACGAACTGGTGGAAATCCAGCGGATCAGCGGCGAGGCGATGGAAGCCTATCGCAGCCACCTGCAAAACGTGCTGAACGAGTACGTCGCGGAAACCGACAGCGAGTGGGGTCGTGAACTCGCCGAAAACCTCGATGACTACTTGCGCCGTTTCTGGCTGGTCAAGCCCAAGGCTGCCAACCTGAAATCGTTGCTTTCCAGCACTCGTGCCAACCCGCAGTGATATGCGCCTGAAGAGTTTGATGAGGTTTTAACAATGGCTGAACGTCTGAATAACGACTTCCAGTTCATCGATGTCGGGCGCAAGGATCCGAAGAAGAAACTGTTGCGTCAACGCAAGAAAGAGTTCGTGGAAATCTACGAGCCTTTCAAACCCCAGCAGTCGGCCGACCAGGCCCATCGCTGCCTGGGTTGCGGTAACCCGTATTGCGAATGGAAGTGCCCGGTGCACAACTTCATTCCCAACTGGCTGAAACTGGTGGCCGAGGGCAACATCCTCCAGGCCGCCGAGCTGTCCCACCAGACCAACACCCTGCCGGAAGTCTGCGGCCGGGTGTGCCCGCAGGATCGCCTGTGTGAAGGTGCCTGCACCCTCAACGACGGTTTCGGCGCGGTGACCATCGGTTCGGTGGAGAAGTACATCACCGACACCGCGTTCGCCATGGGCTGGCGCCCGGACATGTCCAAGGTCAAGCCGACCGGCAAGCGTGTGGCGATCATCGGTGCCGGCCCGGCGGGCCTGGGCTGTGCCGACGTGTTGGTGCGTGGTGGCGTGACTCCGGTGGTGTTCGACAAGAACCCGGAAATCGGCGGCCTGCTGACCTTCGGTATTCCCGAGTTCAAGCTGGAAAAGACCGTGCTGAGCAATCGTCGCGAAGTCTTCACCGGCATGGGCATCGAGTTCCGCCTGAACACCGAGGTGGGCAAGGACGTGACCATGGAGCAACTGCTCGAAGAATACGATGCGGTATTCATGGGCATGGGCACCTACACCTACATGAAGGGCGGCTTCGCCGGCGAGGACCTGCCAGGCGTCTATGACGCCCTCGACTTCCTGATCGCCAACGTCAACCGCAACCTTGGCTTTGAAAAGTCGCCGGAAGATTTCGTCGACATGAAAGGCAAGAAGGTCGTGGTGCTCGGCGGTGGTGACACGGCGATGGACTGCAACCGCACCTCGATTCGCCAGGGCGCCAAGTCGGTGACCTGCGCCTACCGTCGTGACGAAGCGAACATGCCCGGCTCGCGCAAAGAGGTGAAGAACGCCAAGGAAGAAGGCGTGAAGTTCCTCTACAACCGCCAGCCGATCGCCATTGTCGGTGAAGACAAGGTCGAAGGCGTGAAGGTGGTCGAGACCCGTCTCGGCGAACCGGACGCCCGTGGCCGCCGCAGCCCCGAGCCGATCCCCGGTTCCGAAGAGATCATCCCGGCCGATGCCGTGGTCATCGCCTTCGGCTTCCGCCCGAGCCCGGCACCGTGGTTCGAGCAGTTCAGCATCCAGACCGACAGCCAGGGCCGCGTCGTGGCCCCGGAACAGGGCCAGTACAAGCACCAGACCAGCAACCCGAAGATCTTCGCCGGTGGCGACATGGTCCGGGGTTCCGACCTGGTGGTGACAGCGATCTTCGAAGGCCGCAATGCGGCGGAAGGGATTCTGGATTACCTGCAAGTCTGACCTCGATCCAGAGTTGCAATGCAGTAAACCTGTGGGAGCGAGCTTTGTGGGAGCAAAGCTTGCTCGCGATTCAGGCGCCTCGGTACCCAGGAGACCGCAGTGTTTTCATCGCGGGCAAGCCTTGCTCCCACAAAAATGCTTCCCACAGTCATTTTGCAGTGTTAAGCAGATCGAGTTGCACCGCGACAAATTGCCCCGATAGATAAAAGGCACGGCTCTTGCCGTGCCTTTTGCGTCGCGCTCTGAGAAAATGCCCGCACTTTTTTTCCGGATGCCGACATGACTGCCCTGAAGAACGACCGTTTCCTTCGCGCCCTGCTCAAGCAACCCGTAGACGTCACCCCCGTATGGATGATGCGCCAGGCCGGTCGCTATCTGCCGGAGTACCGCGCCAGCCGCGCCAAGGCCGGTGACTTCATGAGCCTGTGCATGAACCCCCAGTTCGCCTGTGAAGTCACGCTGCAGCCGCTGGATCGCTATCCGCAACTGGACGCGGCGATCCTGTTCTCCGACATCCTGACCATTCCCGATGCCATGGGCCAGGGCCTGTACTTCGAGACCGGCGAAGGTCCGCGCTTCAAGAAAGTCATCAGCACCCTGGCTGATATCGAGGCCCTGCCGATTCCCGATCCGCAGAAGGACCTGGGTTACGTCATGGACGCGGTCAGCACCATTCGCCGTGAACTCAACGGTCGCGTGCCGCTGATCGGTTTCTCCGGCAGCCCTTGGACCCTGGCCACCTACATGGTCGAAGGTGGTTCGTCGAAGGATTTCCGCAAGACCAAGGCGATGCTCTACGACAACCCGCAAGCCATGCACCTGTTGCTGGACAAGCTGGCCCAGTCGGTCACGTCCTACCTCAACGGCCAGATCCTGGCCGGTGCGCAAGCGGTGCAGATCTTCGACACCTGGGGCGGCAACCTGTCGGCGGCAGCGTACCAGGAGTTTTCCCTGGCCTACATGCGCAAGATCGTCAGTGGCCTGATCCGCGAGCATGAAGGTCGTAAAGTCCCGGTGATCCTGTTCACCAAGAACGGCGGCCTGTGGCTGGAAAGCATCGCCGATGCCGGCGCCGACGCCCTGGGCCTGGACTGGACCTGCGACATTGGCAACGCCCGCGAGCGTGTCGGTCACAAGGTCGCCCTGCAAGGCAACATGGACCCGACCGTGCTTTACGCCAAGCCCGAAGCGATTCGCGCTGAAGTCGGACGCATCCTGGCCAGCTACGGCAACGGCAGCGGCCATGTGTTCAACCTCGGCCATGGCATTACCCCGGAAGTCGACCCGGAACACGCCGGTGCCTTCCTGCGGGCAGTACATGAGTTGTCGGCGCAATATCACCCGTAATCGCCACCCTGCGTCACCCAGCCTGTCCGGACCCGTGCCGGACAGGCTTTTTTTTTGCCCGGTTGTTTATTTGGTTCAATGTGAAACTCGTTAGTTGTTTTGTGTGAAGTATCTGTTTGTGTTTGTTTGATAGTTATTTCTATTCGTAAGAA
The DNA here is from genome assembly GCF_900115935.1 of Pseudomonas sp. 43mfcvi1.1. Taxonomy (NCBI): domain Bacteria; kingdom Pseudomonadati; phylum Pseudomonadota; class Gammaproteobacteria; order Pseudomonadales; family Pseudomonadaceae; genus Pseudomonas; species Pseudomonas sp. 43mfcvi1.1. The sequence goes on from NZ_UETT01000002.1 coordinate 273,802, forward strand.
GTTTCTCGAACTATGTAATAGAAATGGCTTCAGAGATCATTCCTTCTGTTTTGAGAGATTTTTCCTACATAGGAAATATTCAACTTTCTATAAGGTTCGGCGCTTGTCAGGTTCAGCGCTGAACGACCCAGCGCACCTTTCAAGATGACGGTGATACGTCTTTCAATCTCGATGAGTAGTCTGGAATTTATATGAACAACAACTTCAAGAAGAACAGTGTGTTAACGGGGTGTGCTTCGTCGTTAGTTCTGTTGTCGGCGATGGTGGCGTCCCAAGGTGTGTTTGCCCACGGTTTCGTCGAAGTGCCGCCTTCCCGTGCGCTGTTGTGCCAGAAAGGTGTCAACCAACAGTGCGGTGGCGCGCAATACGAACCGCAGAGTACCGGTGAAACCTTCAAGGGCTTCCCGAATGGTGCTGGTGGTGCGCCGCTGCAAGGCCCTATCGACGGTAAAATCGCCAGTGGCGGCATTGCCCGCTTCTCTGCCCTCGATGCGCAATCGGCTTCGCGCTGGCACCTGACTGAAATCAGGGACCGGGACATTACCTTTCAATGGCAATACTCCGCCGCGCACCCGGCGACCAAACACGAATACTTCATTACCCGCGACGGTTGGAACCCGAACGAAGGGCTCAAGCGTGCCTCGTTCGATAGCGCGCCGTTCTGTACGGTGGAGGGTGGCAATCAAGTGCCGGTAGGCGGTGCCCCGCATAACTGCGTCATTCCTGACAGCAAGTCGGGTCATCACGTCATCCTGGCCGTCTGGACAGTAGGCGACACCGATAACGCGTTCTATGACCCGGTCGATGTAAACATCCTCGCCGAAGCCGCGTTGCCGGGCGGCTGGTCGGCGGTGGGCAGCATTGCGCCATCGACCCAGTTGCTGGTGGGTGACAAGGTCAAGGCCCGGGCATTCACCGCCACCGGCGAAAATGCCCAGTACAGCGTAGAAATCAGCATCGACAACGCCGAGGAAGGCAAGGCTGAGAACTGGTCGTTCAAACTGGCCGAAGCCATCAACAACGCCCATGCCCTGATTCGCGCCGGTATTCGTGACGATGAGGGCAATATCACGCCGGTCAAGGGCGCCAACAGCCTGTACGCCCAGAAAGAAAGCGGTGTGAATCGCTACGAAGTGCAACTGGACATGCAGGAAGACGCCAGCGCCAGCATGGAGATTTCCTCCCTGCAACCAGAGTACGTTCTCGATAAAGGTCGGGTCAGCATGGCGTTCACTGCGCAGGCAAACCGCCGGATGAACCTTGAAGCCACGCTGTTCGATGAGAAGAACAAACAGGTCGGTGCCGTGAGCCAGACTGTGGGTGAAGGCAGCACCGGCCTGAACCTGGATGTGCGCAGCGCCCCCGGCGCCCACACCCTGACGCTGGTGGGGACCACCGAAGACGGACGCACCACTCGCCAGGATACCCAAGCCGTCACCCTGACTGGCGAAGGCGCCGGCATCGAGTACGACTTCGTGTTCCCGGAAGGCATCAGCGACTACACCGTAGGCACGAAAGTGCTGCAGCCCAAGACTGACGAAGTCTTCGAGTGCAAGCCGTTCCCTGCGTCTGGCTACTGCAAACAGTACAGCCCGACGTCGAACGGTTTCGAACCGGGTGTCGGTGCCTCCTGGCAAAGCGCCTGGGACAAGCTGTAAGTCCTGACAGGCATGGTCCCAGGCGATCCACACGGGTTGCCTGGGGCCTTCAGACGAGTGCGCAGTGATGTCTATCCATTACTCCAGGCGCCGGGTGCTGCTGCACTGGCTGTCGGCGGTCATTATCTTATGGGCGTTGGCGTCCGGTTTTTATGTGGCGTTCAATCCGGTGCCAGCTTCGACCGAACAGTGGGTTGGGTCACTCAATGTGTCGCTGACCACGCTGTTCATTCCGTTTTTCGTGTGGCGGGCCTGGCTGTTTTTTTACGAACTGGAGCCGCGCGGGACGGCGCTTTCAGGGAGCAAGAGGCTGGCCTCGGCGGTGCATGCGCTGATCTACCTGGTCATCGGCGTCGTGCTGGTGACCGGCGTGCTGATGATGAAAAGCGCCATCAGTGTCTTCGGCCTTGTTCGCTTCCCCCAGCCATTGGCTGATCCGACGTTGATCGAGCTGGCCAACAGCGTCCACACCCTGTCTTGCGTGGTGCTTTCGATGCTCGTCGCGCTGCACCTGTGCGCGGTGCTCTGGCATGAGTTTTCCGGGCGCAGAGTGGTGCGGCGAATGTCCTTTGCCAAGCCTGCGGGCACGCTTGAGCGAGTGCAACGGTGAGCCTGTCGTTTCGGGTCGACAGCCGTCTGCCGAGGCTGGTGCTGGTGCTGGTGCTGGTGCTCGTGCCGCTGCTCTACGGGGTATTGCTGGCCGGGCAGGAATGGCGTTTTCGCCATGCATTGGGCCGTGACGTGCCAGTGGTGGTGGACTCGCCGGCGGCGCCGGCTCGCGACTTGCCCAACGTCCAAGCCGTGGCGACCGTGCTCGGCCTGGCGCCTGAAGGTGCCCAGGCGCCAAGCGCCGAACCGATTACGTTGCAGGCCAGTTTTGTCGCCGGCGAAGGCTTGTCGCGGGCATTGCTGGCGGATGCCGCCGGCCCGCGCATTTACCAGGTGGGCGAGCGATTGCCCGGTGGCAGCGTGCTGCGCCGGGTCGAGGCCAGCCATGTGACGTTGTGGCGCAACGGCCGTGAAGAGCGGTTGGCCTTGCAGCAAGCGGTCAAGCCCTTGCTGCGCCGGCTGGATCTCGAAGACGGGCGCCATGCCACGCTTCATTCCTCGCAATACCTACGCCCGGTGGCCGGGCAATCAGAGTGATCGAATCATGAACAGCTTTATCCGAGGCCGTGTGTCATGCGTCCTGTTCTGCCTTGCCGCGGCCTGCCCGCTGATGTTCCCCAGTGCGCTGCGGGCCGAGGAGGCCCGATGGCAACTGGCGATGAACAATGCGGAACTGCGCGACGTGGTCGAGGAATTCTCCGCGATCCTGGGCAAGACCGTGGTGCTCGATCCCCGGGTGTCAGGGCGCATTACAGTCATGTCCCGCCAGGCGCTGGACCGCGAGGGTGTGCGTCGGTTGTTCTATTCGGTACTCGATGCACATAACTTCACCGTGATCGACGAAGGCGAGCGGATCCTCATTACCCCGGTCAGCGATGCCAAGACGCGGGCCGGAATCGCCGATGCCAAAAGCGCCACGCCGTCGCAGTTCGTCACCCGGGTCCTCGACCTGCAATCGAGTATCGCCGCCGACGTCGCCGGGTTGATCCGGCCCCTGGTGTCGGGCAATGGTTACGTCGGCCCTTCGGTATCGTCCAATGCCTTGGTGGTTACCGACACCGCCGCCAATGTCCAGCGCATCGCCGACGTGGTTCGACAGCTGGACTCAGGGCGCAACCGCAATCATGTGGTGGTGCGGTTGCGGCATGCCCAGGCTGGGGATATCGCGCCGTTGATGGAAACCTCTGGCGGCAAGCGCGATGGCGATACGGCGGGCCTGGTGATCGCCGATGCCCGTAGCAATCGGTTGGTGATCATCGGCGCGCCGGCGGTGCGCCAGCGCCTGGTCGATCTGGCCCGGACCCTCGACGTCCCGGCCGCCGCCTCTCAGGACAACGCCCGGGTTATCCGCCTGCGCCATAGCGATGCCAAGCAACTGGCCGAGGTGCTGGAGGCTGTCGGCCAGGATAAGAAAACCACGCCAGCACTGACCGGCTTGCGGGAAACTGCCGCCGCCAGCTCGTTCATGATCAAGGCCGATGAAAGCCAGAATGCCCTCGTGCTGATCGCCGAACCTGCTCAGGTTCGCATCATCGAGAACATCGTCCGTGAATTGGACCAACCCCGGGCTCAGGTGCTCATTCATGCGGCCATCGTCGAGGTCACCGGCGATATTTCCGAAGCGCTGGGGGTGCAGTGGGGGCTGGAGAGCGGCAGCGCGACAGGGGCCATCAATTTTCCGGGAACCGACATCCCGATCATCGGGTTGGACCTCAATAAGCTCGATAAAAAGACCGAAGGCGCGTTCCTGCGCCTGGGCAGCGATCGCTTCAGTGCGCTGGTCTCGGCACTGGCGAGCAATGCCCACAGCAACCTGCTGTCCACCCCCAGCCTGCTGACCCTGGATAACCAGGAAGCGGAAATCATCGTCGGCCAGAACGTCCCGTTCAAAACGGGTTCCTACGCCACCAGCGGCAACGGTGCGGACAATCCGTTCACCACCGTGGAGCGCAAGGACGTCGGCATCAGCCTCAAGGTCAAGCCCTACATCAATGAGGGCTCGACCTTGCGCCTGGAAGTGGAGCAGGAAGTCTCGGACATCGCGCCATCGGTCTCCGGTGTGGATTCCTCTGACCTGATCACCAACAAGCGCGCCTTGAAGAGCACGATCCTGGCGGACGATGGTGAGATCATCGTGATCGGCGGGCTGATCCGCGACAGCGTCCGCACCCAGCAAAGCGGTGTTCCTTTGCTGCGCAGTATTCCGTACCTGGGCGCGTTGTTTCGCTGGAACCGCGACACCCAGACCAAAAGCAACCTGATGGTGTTCCTGCGCCCGACCATTGTGCGCAGCAACGAAGACCTGGCCGAGGTCAGCCGCCAACGCTACGACGCGCTCCGGGACCTGAGCAAACCGGGCTCGCGGAAAAACAACTCGCTGTTGTTGCCCCGGGATGCCCGCCAGTTGTTCGACTCATCCACGGACACGGCCGATCCGCAACAGCGTTCGGGGGCCCTGTGACGGACCCACAGGCCCCGTTGCCCTTTGGCTTCGCCAGGCGTTTCGGCGTGCTGCTCGAAGGCACGGGGCCGACCTTGACCCTGGTGATGCGCGGTGACACGCCCCTGACCGCCGTGGCGGAAGTACGGCGCCTGTGCGGTCGGGATTTGCCCATCCAGGTGCTGGAGCCGGCGTCGTTCGCCGCGCGCCTGGCCAACGTCTATCGCCAGGGCCAGAGTGCCGCCGAGCAGGTGGCCCAGGGCCTGGACGAGGAGCTGGACCTGCTCAGCCTGGCCGACCAGATGCCGCAGACCACCGACTTGCTGGAGCAACAAGGTGATGCGCCGATCATCCGGCTGATCAATGCCCTGCTCAGCGAGGCGGTCCGCGAACACGCCTCGGACGTGCACCTGGAAACGTTCGAGCAATACCTGTCGGTGCGCATGCGCATCGACGGTCAGTTGCAGGAAATGCTCCGTCCGCGCCGGGAGCTGGCGAACCTGCTGGTGTCGCGGATCAAGGTCATGGCCCGTTTGGATATCGCCGAAAAGCGCGTGCCCCAGGACGGGCGAATGGCCTTGCGGCTGGCCGGGCACGAAGTCGATGTGCGGGTCTCGACCTTGCCGTCGGCCCATGGCGAGCGCGTGGTGTTGCGTCTGCTCGACAAGCAGGCCGGACGCCTGGACCTGCAACGCCTGGGCCTGCCCGACGACACCCTGGCCGGGTTGCGCCAATTGCTCGGCAAACCCCACGGCATCGTGTTGGTCACCGGGCCCACGGGCTCGGGCAAAACCACCAGCCTGTACGCGGCGTTGAGCAGCATCAATGACCAGAGCCGCAACATCCTCACCGTCGAAGATCCGATCGAATATCACCTGCCGGGCATCGGCCAGATGCCGGTCAATCCGAAAGTCGACATGACCTTTGCTCGCGGCCTGCGGGCTATTTTGCGCCAGGATCCGGACGTGGTGATGGTCGGTGAAATCCGTGACCGCGAGACCGCCGAAATCGCCGTCCAGGCGTCCCTGACCGGGCACCTGGTGCTCTCGACCCTGCACACTAATACCGCCGTCGGCGCGGTCACGCGGCTGATGGACATGGGGGTGGATGCCTATCTGCTGGCCTCGTCCCTGGCCGGCATCGTCGCCCAGCGCTTGTTGCGCACCTTGTGCCCATGCTGCAAGACACCTTATGTGGCCGACGCCGCCACTTGTCTGCGCCTGGGCCTTGAGGCCGGTGCCGCGCCACGGCTGTTCAAGGCCCAGGGCTGCGATCAATGCCAGAAAGGTTATCGCGGGCGCATCGGCATTTACGAACTGGTGAACGTCAGTGCTGCGTTGTCGCAGTTGATTCATCAGGGGGCCACCGAGCAGGCGTTGGCCTCTGAGGCGCGCAAGAGCTCCCGCAGTCTGTTCCAGGACGGGCGCCAGCGGGTTCTCGAAGGCCTGACCAGCGTCGATGAACTGCTGCGCATCACTCAGGAGGATTAGCGCCATGCCGACCTTCGACTACCGGGCCGAAGATGCCCAGGGCCGCCGCTGCAAGGGCCGTGTGGAAAGCGACAGCCCCCGGCATGCCCGTCAGTTGTTGCGCGAGCGCGGCTTGCTGCCCAGCGAGTTGCGTGAAGCCGGGGAGTCGCGAACGATCGGCTTCCGGCCTTCGGGGGGACGTTTGAGCCCGGCTGACCTGGCGTTGCTGACGTTGCAGCTTTCCACCTTGATCCAGGCCGGCCTGCCCCTTGAGGAAGCCTTGGGGGCCGTGGCGCAACAGAGCCAGAAGCGGCGAGTCGTCCACTTGCTGTCGGCGGTGCGCAGCCGGGTGATGGAAGGCCACGCCTTGGCGACGGCGCTGAGGGCATTTCCCCAGGCCTTCCCCGAGCTGTTTTGCGCCACCGTTGCCGCTGGTGAGCAATCCGGCCATTTGGGTCAGGTGCTGGAGCAACTGGCGACCTACACCCAGGCGCGCCAGGCATCGCGCCAGCGCATTCAACTGGCGTTGGTGTACCCGCTGATCCTGATGTTGGCCTGTGTCGCAATTGTCGCGTTCCTGTTGGGCTACGTGGTGCCGGATGTGGTGAAGATTTTCGTCGACAGTGGCCAGCCGTTGCCTTGGCTGACCCAGGCGCTGATCGCGGTGAGCGACGGCTTGCGTCGCTACGGCCTGCTGCTGCTCGGGGCCCTGGCCGGGCTGCTCGGGCTGTGGCGCTGGAGCCTGCGCCAGCCGTCGTGGCGTCTGCGTTGGCATCGCTTGTTGCTCAGGTTGCCGTTGTTGGGTGAGGTGCTGCGGGCGATGGAAGCGGCCCGCTTCGCCAGCACCCTGGCGATCCTGAGCAAGAGTTCGGTGCCTTTGGTGGACGCCTTGCACATCGCCGCGCAGGTGATCGGCAACCTGACCATTCGCGCACGCATGGCCGACGTCGCTCGTTCGGTGCGCGAGGGCGGGACCCTGACCCGTGGCCTGGAGCTCGGCGGGGATATCCCGCCGCTGATGCTGCACATGATTGCCAGCGGCGAACGTGCCGGCGAACTCGACAGCATGTTGGCCCGCGCCGCCGAACAACAGGAGGCCAGCCTCGCAGCGCGCATCGCGCTGGTGGTGAGCCTTTTCGAACCGGCCATGTTGGTGCTGATGGGCGGCGTCGTGCTGCTGATCGTCATGGCCATTCTGCTTCCTATCTTGAGCCTCAACCAATTGGTGAATTGACCCATGAAACTCCACAGCAACCGACCGGCACGTCCTCAGCGCGGCTTCACCCTGATCGAAATCATGGTGGTGGTGGTCATCATCGGCATCCTCGGCGCCATCGTCGTGCCGCAGTTCATGAGCCGGCCCGACCAAGCCAAGGTCACCGCCGCGCGCACCGATATCCAGGCGATAGCCACGGCCCTGGAAATGTACCGTCTCGACAACGCTCATTACCCTTCGACCCAGCAAGGCCTGGAGGCGCTGAGCAAGCGTCCGGCCGGTACGCCCGTGGCAAAGAACTGGAACCCTCAGGGTTATTTGAAAAGCCTGCCGGTCGATCCCTGGGGCACGCCCTACCAGTTTCTCAACCCTGGCCTCAAGTCACTCGATGGCGGCTATGACCTGTACTCGCTGGGCGCCGATGGCGCGCCGGGCGGCGAGGGCTTCGCCGCCGATATCGGCAATTGGGCCGAGTGAACATGGGCGGTCATTCTCGGGGCTTCACCTTGCTGGAACTGATGGTCGTCATTGTGTTGATCGGAGTCGTGATGGGCATGGTCAGTCTGGCTCTCGGTCCGAGCCCGGCGCGTGAGGCCCGGCAGCAAGCCCAGGACTTCATCCGTGTGGTGCAGCAGTTGCGCGAACGCGCGGTGTTGGATGGGCTGGAGTATGGGGTGCGCGTACAGCCTCGCGGCTATCAGGCGTTGCGCCTCGAGTCCCTGGGGTGGACAGCGGTGTCGGCGTCGCATCGGCTGCCTGAAAGCCTGACGTTTGGACTGGAGCAGGACGGCCATGTCCTGGCGCTCGATGATGCCCAAGGCCCGCCACAGTTGCTGATGCTCAGCAGTGATGAGATCAGTCCGTTCAGATTGTTCGTCAAAGTTGCCGGCCAGACGATTTCCCAGGTCGTGAGTGATGGCTTGGCGGAGCCGCTGATCGATGGCTGACGCTCGCAGGCTGGCCGCCGATTGCCAGGGATTCACGCTGTTGGAAATCATGGTCGCGCTGGCGATTTTCGCCACGTTGGCGGCTGCGGTGCTGTCGGCCAGCCAGTTCGTGCTCAAGCAAAGCGCCGGGCTCGAGGATCGTCTGTTCGGCGCCTGGCTAGCGGACAACCAACTCAGTGAGCTCCGTCTGCAAGGCGCTACGCCACTTGGCGCACAGGGCCTGGCCCGACGCCTGGATCAGCGCGATTGGCTCTTGCACCAGCGTGTCGCCCCGGCCCGCGACCCGCGTCTGCTCCAGGTCGAGATCCAGGTCAGCCGGGCCGGCAGCCCAGCTGCCGTGCACCGCACCACCGGATGGATCCGCAACCGTCATGAATAGACAGTCGGGCTTCACCTTGTTGGAGCTGGTCATCGCTATCGCCATTTTTGCCCTGCTTGGCCTGGCCAGTTGGCGCCTGTTCGACAGTGTCGTGCGTACCCAGCAGGGCACCGGTCAACATGAGCGTGAAGTCAGGGTCTTGCAACGTGCGGTGGGGGTGATCGAACGGGATGTGTGGCAGGCCGTTGCCGGTTCCATCGGGCTCGCGTCAGGGCGCCTGCAATTGCAGCGCAGCCATTGGGCCAATCCACTGGACCAGCCACGCAGCGAGCGGCAAACGGTGAACTATCGACTCGAGGGAGCGGTGTTGTGGCGCGACAGTCGTGGTGAAGGGCCGGTCAGCGTGCAACAGCAGAAATTGCTCGAGGACGTACGTAGCCTGAGCTGGCGTGTGTTCGACGCGCAGCGGGGCTGGCACGGCGAAACCGTGCGCGGCAACGCGCCACTGGCGCTGGAACTGGTGATTTCCACGGGGCGTTTCCAGCAGATCCGTCGCGTGCTGCTGTTGCCTGGGGCGTTGCCGTGAAGCGACAACGGGGCGTGGCGCTGATCAGTGTGCTGTTGGTCCTGAGCCTGGCGCTGCTGCTCACCGCCGGCCTGTTGCGCAGTCATCGCCTGCTGTTGCAGAGCAGCGCGCAGCAGTTGCAGCAGGTCCAGCTGCGTCAGTTGGGGTTGGCCGCTGAAGCCTGGGCGCAGGCAGTGTTGGAAGATAGCGCGATCACTTCGTCCGGGCCGGTAGACCTGAGCCAGGATTGGGCCCGGCTCAAACCTGCATTCGAAATGGAAGACGCCGAGGTTCACATCGATATAGAGGATCTGGCCGGGCGCCTGAACCTCAACGCGCTGCTGGCCCAGGGTCAAACCGATCAAGTCACGCTCGGTCGTTGGACGCGATTGTTGGCGTTGCTGGATTTACCCGCGCAGGCATTGCCCCAGGTCGGCTCGGTGCAGGAGTTGAGTCAACTGCGTCTGTTGCCGGGCATCGACGGCCAGACGCTGCGGCGCCTGGAGCCTTGGGTGGTATTGCTACCCAGGGAGGCCCTGTTGAATATCAATACCGCCCCGCTGCCAGTGTTGATGAGCCTGGACGGTATGGAGGATGGGCCGGCCAAAACGTTGATCAACCAGCGCCGCCACGCGCCATACGCCAGCGTGCAGGCTTTTACCAATGACCCGCTGTTGTCCGGGTTGGGCATTGGCAGCCATGGCCTGGGCGTGAGTAGCCGCTGGTTTCGAATCACCGTGAGCGTGGCCCGTGCCGGCAGCCGTCTGCGCCTGGCCTCGGACATTGAGCGAGATCCCGTTAGCGGACGCTGGACGGTGACTCAGCGTCGTTTTTTACCCATCAGCCTCAGCGAGCACCCTTAGATGAAAACCTGGCTTTACCTGACGGCCGACGGTATGGAGGCGCTTTGCGCCAACTGGCCGTGTTGTGTGTGGTCGCCCACGGGCGAACGACGTTGCCTGCCCTTGCATGAAGCCGCCCGCGAGTTGCACGGGCGAGTCGTCGACGTGCTGTTGCCGATGGAAATGTGCAGCTGGCTGCGCAGCGATCCGTGGCCGTCACGGCGCCAGCCGCGACCCCAGGCCCTAGCATTCGCCATCGAAGAACAGTTGAGTGAAAATCTGGAGACGTTGCACATCAGCGTCGGCGCGCGGGATCGTCAGCAGCGCTACCCGCTGATGGTGACCGAGCGAAGCCGGTTCCAGGCATTGCTGGCGTTGCTGGCCGCGCAAGGCTTCGATGTACGTGCGATGCATGTCGATGCCGACCTGCTTCCCGATGACAAGGCTTTTGCCGTGCGTTGGTTCGGTCGCTGGCTGTTGGGCGGGGCGTTGCCGGCGCGGGTATCGCTGTCGCCCCGGGCCCTGGCAACGCTCAAGCCTGACTTGCCCGAGGACATTCACTGGCTGGACGAGGGACGCGATCGCGAAGGTATCGATGAGTGGCTGCTCAGCGCTGGCGGACATCCCATCGACCTGTTGCAGGGCGAGTTTCGTCGACGTCGTCAGCCTTTGCCGTGGCGTGGCGTGGCGGTTGCTGCGTCGGGATTGTTATTGCTCACCTGGGCGTTCAGCGAGGCTCGCATACGATTTCTTGAAGGCGAAACTCGTTATCTGTACACCCAGGACGAGCAGCGATTCAGGTCGCTGTATCCCGAGCAAACCCGCATCGTCGACCTGGCGGCGCAGTTCCAGGCGTTGCAGAGTCGTCGTGGGCAAAGTCAGGACACCCAGGTTGCGCGCCTGGTCCGTCTGACGGAGCAGGTCATTGGCGCGAGCAACGTCGAAGTGCAACGCGTCGATTTTCGTGAGGACGAAGGTTGGAAAATCCAGCTGACCGCCAACAGCTTCGTCGAGCTTGAGCAACTGCGCGAACGCGGGCAGCAAACCGGACTGCCAGTTACCCTGGGCAGTGCCAGCAAACAGAACAACCGAGTGCAGGCCACGCTCACGCTGGAGAACAGTTGATGAACTTCAATCGCTTGATCCAGGCCTGGGGGAGGGTGTCACGCCGTGAGCAACAATTGTTGCTGGGCCTGGCCGGGCTGTTGCTGGTGGTCGTGGCCTACACCTCGATTTGGCAACCGACCCGGCAACGGCTGGAAGTTGCCGAGCGGCAGTATCGCCAACAGGCTGAGCTGCACGCCCGAATCCAGCGCGCCGACCCCCCCCGGGATCTGACCACCGCGACACGACCCTTGTCGGTGCGCGTCAATGACAGTGCAAGCGCGGCGGGGTTGGACATTGCAGAGATGGAGGTCGACGGCGATTCGTTGCGGCTCGTCGTCAGTGGCGATGCCAATTCGTTGCTTCATTGGTTGGATCAACGTGAGCAGGAGGGCGCGGCACTGCAGTCGTTGACCCTGGAAGCGCGTGATCGTGTGCTGGAGGCGCGCGTGGTGTTACGTCAATGATCGATCGAGTACACAGCAATTTTGGCCAGGGGTATGAGGTTTTTGTGGTGAGAGAGTGGCCGCCGCGTCTTCGACGCTGCGCTGCCGAGCAAGAAACAAGCCCTGTGGCGAGGGGATTTATCCCCGCTGGGTTGCGAAGCGGCCCCCACACCAGGCAACTCGGTGGGCCAGGAAGATTGAGTTCACTGCTTTAGGGCTGCTGCGCAGCCCAGCGGGGATAAATCCCCTCGCCACAAAGTGTCTATTGCCCCTGCCTTGGATCTAAACCTGCACATTCCCCGGCAACAACGGCAACTTCGCCAGTTTCACCGCCACCAGCAACGCCACCACCAGCAAGCCACCGATGAACAGGCCGATACCGTTCCACCCGCCCAGGTGCCAGGCCACGCCGCCCGCCGTACCCGCCACACTCGACCCAGCGTAGTAGCTGAACAGGTACAGCGACGATGCCTGGCCCTTGGCTTTGAGGGCGCGGCGGCCGATCCAGCTGCTGGCGACCGAGTGGGCGCCGAAGAAGCCGAAGGTGAACACCAGCATGCCCAGGACCACCAGCCACAGTGGCGTGGCCATGGTCAGCGCGAGCCCGGCCAGCATCAGGGCGATGGTGGCCCAGAGCATTTTGCGCCGACCGAGTTTGTCTGCCAGTGCACCGACTTTCGCCGAGCTGTAGATGCCCGACAGGTACACCACCGATAACAATCCGACGAACGCCTGATCCAGATGATAAGGCTCGGCCAGCAAGCGGTAGCCGATGTAGTTGAACAGCGTCACGAACGCGCCCATCAACACGAAGGCTTCGAGAAACAGCAGCGGCAGACCGGCGTCGCGAAAGTGCATGGTGAAACCGTCCAGCAGGCTGCGCGGGTGTAGCGAGCGCGGGCGGAAGTTGCGCGACTCGGGCAGAATCCTCCAGAACACCGCCGCCGCGATCAGGGCCAGGCCACCGATCACCAGCATCGCGGTGTGCCAGCTGACAAAGTCGATCAAGACCCCGGTGATCAGGCGCCCGCACATGCCGCCGATGGCGTTGCCGGCGATGTACAGGCCCATCGCCAGGCCGATGTGCTTGGGGTGGATCTCTTCGCTCAAGTAGGTCATCGCCACCGCTGCCAACCCGCTCAATGACAAACCCACCAAGGCGCGCAGCACCAGTACGCCTTGCCAGGTCGGCATCATGGCACTGGCAATCGTGCACACCGAGGCCGCGAACAGCGCCGCGACCATCACTGGCTTGCGACCGATGCGGTCGGAAATCGGGCCGGTGACCAGCAGACCGATGGCGAGCAGGCCGGTCGCCACCGACAGGATCAGGCTGCTCTGCGCCGCGTTGATGGAGAACTCCTTGGACAGCAGCGGCATCATCGGTTGCACGCAGTACAGCAAGGCGAAGGTCGCAAAGCCACCGCTGAACAGCGCCAGCACCGTGCGCATGAACATCGGCGTGCCTTTCTCGATGTAGATGTCCTTCAATTCGGCGACGACGTCATCCTGCACACTAGGTGGGATTTCATGGGCCAGTGGAGCGACAGCAGTTTTCACGGTGGACCTCGAACGAACACGGCCAGGCAGGCAATGAAAAAAGCATATAGCCGGCTAATGTTTCTATCCAATATATTGTTCGACCTGTTTAAGACGTTTTACGACCTATTGGATTGCCCATGGAATTGCGTCATCTGCGTTACTTCATCGCCGTGGCCGAAGAGCTGCATTTTGGCCGCGCGGCCCTGGTGCTGGGCATCTCCCAACCGCCCTTGAGCCAGCAGATCCAGGCGCTGGAGCAGGAGATCGGTGCACGGCTGTTCGAGCGCACCAATCGTCGGGTCGAACTGAGCGAGGCCGGGCGACTGTTCCTCGAAGAGGCGCGACGGGTACTGGCTCAGGTCGATAAGGCGGCTGACGTGGCCCGCCGTGCCCAGTTAGGCGAGTTGGGTGAGCTGAAAATCGGCTTCACTTCCTCGGCGCCGTTCAACTCGACCATTCCCCAAGCGATCTTCACGTTTCGCCAACGCTTCCCGGCCGTGCACCTGAACCTGCGGGAAATGAGCAGCACCCAGGTCGCGGATGCATTGGTAGACGAAGCGATCGAGGTGGGCATCATGCGTCCGCTGCCACTGCCCGACTCCTTGCAGGAAATCGAACTCAGCCGCGAACCGCTGGTGGCCGTGCTCAGCTCCAAGCATCCCCTGGCCCAGGGCAGCGAAGCGGGCCTGTTCCTCTCGGCGCTGGCTCAGGAACCCTTCGTGTTCTTCCCTCGCAGCTACGGCAGCGGCCTCTACGCGCAACTCCTGAGCCTGGCCCGCGACGCCGGCTTCAGCCCACACTTCGCCCAAGAGGCCGGTGAAGCCATGACCATCATCGGCCTGGTCGCGGCGGGGCTGGGTGTCTCAGTCCTGCCGGCGTCATACCAGCGCATGCGTATCGACGGCGTGGTCTATCGATCGCTGCTCGACCCGGCGGCGGTGTCGGCGGTGTGGCTGGTACAGCGCAAGGACCAGCGGTCGCCGATGGCGAAGGCGTTTGTGGCGTTGTTGACCGATGAGGTGGAGTTACCTAGTGGTTAATGTCGGCGCGGATGAAACCATAAAGTTGAAGTTGGTAATGAATGTAAAAACAGAGGGTGGTAAGGAAAATCCAGAAAGTTGGCAAATGTTTTGGCGTTGACCAATAGAGTATGTGCTCCAGCAACAGGATCACCGTTACGGTCGTGGCGAGGACGCTCGCGGATTTGGTAAGAAGGGTATTGGGCGCGTTATTTGCTTTTCTTAAGCGATAAGGATGCTGGAAAAGTAGCAGGAGTAGTAATGTGAGCAGGGTGCCGATCATTGCTGCGAATGGGATGGCGATAATGTCATGTTCGGCTGGGTAGAGGTTGTTTGTATAGTTTGCGAATAAGTTATAACTGCCAATGATTAGAGTGGTTGAAAGGCTCATCAGGTAAGACCAAAGAGAGTGTTTTGTTTTCACGATTTTTATCCCTATCCATGGCATTGCTTATTTTGACGGCTAATTGAGCACGCATGAATAAGAGACTCAATGCCCTAATGACAGCTTGGGAAATGGATTACAAGTTTTACGGAAGGTTACCTGTCTGGGCTTGAGGCTTGCTGTTGCCAGGCGCCACCCGTGACCGAGCAAGCCAACATTGCTTCAGTTTTTCACCGTCTCAGCCGATATCCGATTGTTCGACCTACCCAATCATGGAGAAACAGGATGTTCAAGCGATTGACCTTTACTGCCTTGCTGGCAGTCGCCGCGCTGACCACGGGGTGTGCTTCGGTAAAAATGGCGGATGACACCCAGGATGCTCAGGCGAAAACCTTCCAGACCGTTCCTGACAAAGCGAACATCTACGTTTATCGCAACGAAAGCATGGGCGCCGGGGTGAAAATGCCGGTAACGCTCAACGGTAAAGCTGTCGGGCAGACCGTTGCCAAGTCGTATCTGATGCTATCGGTACCGGCTGGCCAGCAGACGCTGGTGTCGTCTGCGGAAAACGATTCAGAACTCAAGCTCAGTACAGAAGCGGGCAAGAACTATTTTGTCTGGCAGGAAGTGAAAGTGGGTTTCATCAAGGCTCGTAACAACCTGCAGGTTGTCGATGAAAAAACCGGCCGTGCCGGGGTAGTGGAAAGCAAGTTGATTCAAGCTGAGTGACTCGACTGTCTCTGATCCGTGCTGTTTGAGAGGGCGCTGAAAAGCGCCCTTTTCTATGGGGTTAGCCTGATGGTGATCAATGCGTTGTCTGAACTTTCCAGGACCATTGAACAAAAAATTGTCAAAGCGTTGGGACTGACTGCATGCCAGTACCTGAACCGGCCAGCATGATGCGATGCCCCCAATTACCGCCAGGGTTCATCACGAGCTAGTACGTCCCCACACGGATTATGTATCCGCAACACCTGTACACCGCCTGACACCGCCTCATGCGGTATCTATATATCGCCCCCACTTCGCGCGTCTTCGATAGGTTATTTCTTCCGAAAACTTTCAGGAAGAGAACATGCTGGAGCCCCCCGTACAAACCACGAGCGCCCTGCATAGAGCTCCTGTTGACTGTAGGAAAATACGCTTTCCTAGTTGCGATGTTTCCTATTCGCTCCAGATGTCCACGCTGTTGGGCTTGCGATTCACCAGCGTAGCAACGTCTTATTCATCATTCCGAATTGTCTGGCCCAATGCTCCTTCCCGGCGGAAAGGGAAGTAGCCCAAAGCCCGTGAATAAGGCCCTTGGAAATGCACTCATCTTCCTACACCCCATACACCAACGAAGTCTCTCGTGAATATCTCCGTCATTTGGACGATTTGTACTTGGAGCAACAGCCGCTTGATGGTTTTGACGAAAAAGTCATCACATTTCTTAATCAACAAAAAGCGTTCGTCATGGCTCATCCCCCAATCGCTATTTACCGGGTGGCCACCGAGGGTAGCCAGACGCGTTACGGCGGAACGATCCAGCAAGTGTCATCGTCGTTGACGTTCACCCTGGACAATGGCTGGAAAGTACAAGCGGCGCAGAAAGGCGACCAGGTCGTGTATGCCGATGGCAGCACCGCGCGGATCGTAACCGCCGCCGGGGCCGCCAATAGCAACATCGCCCTGGTCGGCAGCCGCTTGAGCAATGGCGACGAGATCATCAATACGCCGCAGAGACGTTTTCTGATCATCGTGCGTGAAGGCGTGCCGATGGCGGAGGACTTTTTGCCCGCTCTCAAACTGGCGGATGTTCATTACCTGCACTCGAATGGGGTGAAGGAGAACATCCAATGAGAGAGGGGTACTTCATCGGCTTGGGTGACAAGACCACTTGTGGTGGGAAAGTGCTGGAAGGCGATAGCAGGGGCAACATGTTTGGCCTGCTGCATGCCCGCGAAGGTGATCGCGTCTCGTGTGGCCGGGATGGAAAAACCTATCAGATCAGCGGCGGCATCGCGCATATGGTCAGTCATGGCAGGCATATGGCCGGCACGCTGGATAGCCACAGTACCTGCCCCTGCAAAGCGCGACTGATCCCTTCGGTGCTCTGGGCTACCTACAAATGAAGAGGTGATGACGGTAGCCCAGCCAACATCATCGGTGCTGACCCACTGCAATCGCGAGCAGGCTCGCTCCCACAGGATTTGGTGGCATACCAGATTGCGTACACCCTGGATCCACTGTGGGAGCGAGCCTGCTCGCGATTGCGGCGGATCCGGGTTTATTGCACCTTCGCCAGATCCCCTTTCAACGCGACGCCCGCCATGATCGCGCCGGCGTGGCATTCATAGGTGGTCGGGTCCTTGCGTTCGTTGCTCTTGTAGAAGCTGACGATGTTGGTGACGGCGTTGGCGCCGGCGTTCTTGGCGGCCTGGTGCAGGCTGATCAGTGCCGATTGCAGCACCCATTCGCAGGCCACTTCATCGGATTTGTTGAAGGCGTTGGTTTTCTTGTTGGTCACGGCGCCGGGGCTGACCACGGTGACGTTGCCGGCCGGTTTGTTGCCGGCCAGGTAGAACTTCACGCTGCCGTCGATCTTGCCGGTGCGGATGGCCTCGGCGACGACTTTGTCGAACGGCAGGAACAGCGCGGTATCACGGGCCTGGCTGAGGCTTGGCAGGGTGCTGAGCAACAGGGCGGCGGTTACGGCGATTTTCTTCAACGACATCATGGTCTCCTTGACGAGGGGTAACAGGGTTTTGAATCCGATTCAGCGCCAGCGGCGGAAGATCAGCGAGGTGTTGACCCCACCAAAGGCGAAGTTGTTGTTCATCACGTATTCGTGGCTCATCGGCCGGAATTCGTTGCGCAGGTAATCGAGCTTGCCGCACTGGGGATCGACCTCATCGAGGTTGAAGGTGTGCACGTACAGGTCGCGATTCATCATTTCGATGCTGAACCAGGACTCCAGCGCCCCGCAGGCACCCAGGGTGTGGCCGAGGAAGCTCTTTTGCGAGCTGATGGGCATGTGTTCGCCAAACAGGCTGCTGGTGGCCAGGGTCTCGGCGATGTCGCCCTGCTCAGTCGCGGTGCCGTGGCCGTTGACGTAGCCGATGGCCGAGGGTTCGAGGCCGGCGTCTTCCAGGGCCAGCTCCATGGCCCGGCGCATGGTGCTCAGTTCGGGTCGGGTGGCGTGCTGGCCGTCGGCGTTGCTGCCAAAGCCGACGATCTCGGCATGGATTTTTGCGCCACGGGCCAGGGCGTGTTCCAGTTCTTCGAGTACCAGTATGCCGGCGCCTTCGCCGATCACCAGGCCATCGCGGCCCTTGTCGTAGGGACGTGGGCTGGTTTGCGGCGCATCGTTTTTCAGGCTGGTGGCGTACAGCGCATCGAAGACCATCGCTTCGGTCGGGCACAGCTCTTCGGCACCACCGGCCAG
The DNA here is from genome assembly GCF_900115935.1 of Pseudomonas sp. 43mfcvi1.1. NCBI lineage: Bacteria > Pseudomonadati > Pseudomonadota > Gammaproteobacteria > Pseudomonadales > Pseudomonadaceae > Pseudomonas > Pseudomonas sp. 43mfcvi1.1. The sequence goes on from NZ_UETT01000002.1 coordinate 291,790, forward strand.
CATCAGCGGCAGGCGACCGAACTTGATTGCCTCGTAGGCATAGCCGATGCCATGGCTGCCGCTGGTGCAGGCGCTGGAGGTGGGGATCAGGCGCCCGGTCAGCCCAAAGAAGATGCTGATGTTGGCTGCCGTGGTGTGGGGCATCATCCGCACGTAGGAGTTGGCGTTCAGCCCTTCGGCCACGCTGTTGAGCAGCATGTTGCCGAACGCCTTGATTTCGTCGGTGCTGCCGGTGGACGAGCCACAGGACACGCCCATGCGCCCGTCCTTGATCGACTCATCGCCCAACAGGCCTGCGTCGGCCAGGGCCTGTTCCGCCGCGGCGACCGCCAGGCGCGATACGCGGCCCATGCTGCGCAATTGCTTGCGGGTCCAGTGGGCCGGGACCTGGAAGTCGTCGATGGGGCCGGCCAGCCGCGTGTTCAGTTCGCTGAAGCGGTCCCACTCATCCATGCGCCGGATGCCGCTGCGATTGGCGGCGAAGTTGGCGGCGATGGTTTCCCAGTCGCTGCCTATGGAGGTGATACCGGCCATGCCGGTGACGACAACGCGCTTCATCAGCACAAGCCTCCGTTGACGGCCAGGACTTGCCGGGTGATGTAGCCGGCTTCGGCGGACATCAGGAAATTCACCGCACCCGCCACTTCTTGCGCAGTGCCCATGCGCTGGGCGGGGATCATTTTCATCAGTTCTTCCACGGGTACGTTTTCATCGAGCATGGCGGTGTCGATCAGGCCGGGCGCGACGCAATTGACGGTGATCTTGCGCTTGCCCAGCTCGATTGCCAACGCCTTCGCCGCACCGATCAAACCGGCCTTCGAAGCACTGTAGTTGACCTGCCCGCGATTACCGATCAGCCCGGAGACCGAGGTGATGCAGACGATCCGCCCGGCGGCGCGACGCCGGATCATCGGCATCATCACCGGGTGCAGCACGTTGTAGAAACCGTCGAGATTGGTGCGCATCACCACATCCCAGTCGTCTTCGCTCAGGGCCGGGAAGGCGCCATCGCGGGTCAGGCCGGCATTGAGCACCACGCCGTAATAGGCGCCGTGGGTTTCGACGTCGGCTTCGAGAGTCGCTTTGCAGGCAGCGCGGTCGGACACATCGAATTGCAGTACTCGCGCCTGGCGGCCCAGGGCCTGGATTTCTGCCTGGACCGCTTCGGCCTCGGCGCGGCCGCTGCGGCAATGCAGCACGATGTCGTGCCCGGCCTCGGCCAGGCGCAGGGCGATGGCGCGGCCGATGCCACGGCTGGAGCCGGTGACCAGTACGGATTCAGTCATGACGGGTTTCCTGTTGCGGACGGTTCATGAAGGTAATGGGCGGCCTTGGGCGGACGGAAAACGTTGAGCCGGGCCGTGGCATGGATGCCGGGGGCGTGGATGTGGCATTCGAACACGCCCATGCCGTTGTCGTCTTCCAGGGAGCGCACGCCGTGGATGCTCAGCTCGGCACCGACGGGAAAACAGTCGACGTTGCATTCGAACTTGCGGGTGCCGAGCAAAAAGCCCAGCTCCACGGCATCGCCGCGCCGGCGCGCATGGCAACCGGCAAACGCCGCGACGCTCTGGGCCATCAGCTCGATGCCGACCCAGGCCGGCAGCGCGCCGTCTTCGCGGTTGAACAAACCACCAGGCTTGACGGTGGTGTGGGTATGGATCTGTTCGTCATCGAACGACAGGATCCGGTCGATGAGGATCATGTCCCCTGCGTGGGGCAGCAGTTCGGCGAGCGGCCAGTCAATCATGGGGCGTCTCCGATAATCAGGCTGACGTTGTTGCCGCCGAAGGCAAATGAATTGCTCATCAGGCGGCGCGGGATGGCCGGGTTCAGGCGGGTGCTGGCGGTGACCCAGTCCAGCGCCGGCAACGCAGGATCGGCCTGGCCGTCCCAGACATGCGGTGGCAGGGCCTGGGCGCTGTTTTGGGGGCTCAGGGCCAGCCAGCAGAACGCCGCTTCCAGCGCCCCGGCCGCGCCGAGGGTATGGCCGGTCATGGGCTTGGTGGACGAGCAGGGCACACCCGCCGGGAACAGCCCGGCCACGGCCTGGCTCTCCATGGCGTCGTTGTGCTGCGTGGCGGTGCCGTGCAGGTTCAGGTAGTCGATCTGGCTGGCTTCGAGGCCCGCGCAATGCAGGGCTTTTTCCATGGCCTGGCGGGCGCCGCGACCGCTGGGCTCGGGGGCGGAAATATGATGGGCATCGGAGCTGGCGCCGTCGCCCAGCAGGGCGATCCTGGGGCCGTCTCCCGGGGTCTTGCTCATCAGGAACAGCACCGCCGCTTCGCCGATGTTGATGCCGCTGCGGTTCACCGAAAACGGATTGCAGCGTTCGCTCGATACCGCTTCCAGTGCGGAAAAACCGTTGAGGGTCAGTTTGCACAGGCTGTCCACGCCACCGCACAGCACGGCATCGCACAGGCCCAGGTCCAGCAGGCGTCGGGCACTCATCAAGGCGCGGGCGCTGGAGGTGCAGGCCGTGGAGATCACGTAGGACGGACCGCTCAGGCCGAGCCAGTCGGAAAGAAAATTGGCCGGCGCGCTGAGTTCCTGTTGCTGATAGTCGTAGCCATCGGGGAAGCGTTGTTCGCGCAGGTAGTGGGCGATGCCCTGGCTGGCCTCATCGATGCCCGACGTGCTGGTGCCCAGGACGATGCCGATACGGGCATGACCGTAGGCCTGGATGGCCTGGTCGATCTCTGCGCGAATCTGCAACCCGGCTTCCAGCAGCAGTTGGTTGTTGCGGCTGCGTTGCGCCGCAAGGGCAGGGGGGATGGGCGCGAGTTCCCCCGGCACCGAGGCGACCGGCAAGGCGCGTTCGGCCACCCAGCCATCCTCGATGCGCACGCCTGAGCAGTCGCCGGCAAACAGGTTGCGCGCGACGCTATGTCTGTCGCGGCCCAGGGCGCAGATCACCCCGAGGGCATTCAAATAGGCGGTCATGGGGCGTTCTCGGTCAACGGTGTGATGCGGTAGCGGGGGCCTTGGGGCAGGCTCAGTTCAAAATCCAGCGGCTGCTTGTAGCGCACCAGCCAGCGACTATCGAGGCTCCGTTGCGACGCCTGTTGCCGGGCGGCCGGGTAGTTGTCGGGCAGTTCGGCTTCGGGGGTCAGGGCGAACAGCAGCGCGGCGAACAACTCCCGGGCCTCGGCGTTGGGCGGCAGCAGACCGTCGGCCTGCCACTGGCCAGCGACCAGGCGCTGACGGGCCGCTGGAATGCCCAGCGGGTCCATCATCGACCAACGGATGCTGGCGTCTTCGCGCTGGATCACCAGCAACCAGTCCTGGCGTTGGCCGGCCATTGTCCGCTCGATGTGCAGTTGCATCGGCAACGCCAGGGTCGGCATGCGCGCGGGCAGCGGCGCGTGGCTGGCGCAGGCACTGAGCAGCAACACACAGGCGATCAGCAGGCCACGGATCATCCGGCAGCCCCTTCGAGAGGTTTGCGAGCCACCACGTTGACCAGGGTTTCCTCCCGCTCGCCAAATGGCTTGGGACGACGCAGGCCAAAGCGTTCCAGCAGGCCGAAATCCTTGGCACGGCTCCACCACAGGTACGGGTAGGACACGTTGCGGGCCTCGAACTGGAAACCCTGCTCGCGGATCATCTCCAGGTATTGCGCGGCGCTTTTCTGCACGTGCATGGGATGGCGGAACAGCCAGCGAATCACCCAGGTGTCGATGTAGGCTTCGGTGGATTCGGCGAACATCAAGTAGCCGCCGGGCTTGAGTACGCGATAGAACTCGGCGAGGGCCTTTTCCTGCTCCACCAGGTGATGGAAGGTCTGGTGGCAGAACAGCAGGTCGACGCTGGCATCGGGCACCGTCAATGTCGCGCAGTCGCTGCCGATCAGCTCCACGGTGATGCCCTGGCGCGCGGCTTCCTCACGGCTCAGATCCAGACTTTGGGGGTCGGCATCCACGCCGATCAGGCGTTGCGGCGCAAACACCTGACGCAGGTACTGGAATGATTTGCCCTGGCCGCAGCCGGCATCCAGCAGCACCGGGTTGGCCGGCAGCGGGGTGCTGAACAGGCTGCGCAGGTCGTTGATCGCTACGCGCAACACATGGTGCTGCCAGGTGTGGCTGCGCAGGAACCAGAAGCCGAAGCGGGTTTCTTCGACGTAGTTGTCGCTCAGGTAGCTCATGGTTGCTGACTCATGGTGCCGGGCTCGCACAGATTTCCGAAAGCATGCGCAGGCGCCGCTTGGGTTCGCTGACGAACGGGTTGCGCTGATCCCAGGCGTAGCCGGCCAGGATCGAGCTGATCATGCGACGGATGTCGTCCGAACCTTCGGTATAGAAAATCACGTCCTGGAAGGTGCCGGCGTACCAGCCCTCGACATAGCAGCGGAAGGTGTCGACGCCGCGCTTGAGGGGGTCGGCGAACTCGCTTTGCCAGTCCACGCTTTGGCCTTGCAACTGACGGTGGAGTACGTCGGCGGCCATGCTCGCCGAACGCATGGCGATGGTCACGCCGGAGGAGAATACCGGGTCGAGGAATTCCGCGGCGTTGCCCAGCAGGGCGAAACCAGGACCATGCAGGGTCTTGACGTTGGCCGAGTAGCCGCCGATGGTCCGCGCCGGGGTGTCCCACACGGCGTTGCGCAGCACGCCGGCCAGGCTTGGGGTTTCGTCGATGAAGCCGCGCAGGCAGGCATCGAGGTCGTCGGTGCGGCCAGCGAAATGTTCCGCGGCGGCGACCACGCCCACCGAGCAACGCCCGCCGCTGAACGGAATGGTCCAGAACCACACGTCGCGCTTGCTCGGATGGGTTGTGATGAGGATTTTTTCGCGGTCGAAAGTCGCCGCGTCGATGCGATCTTCAATATGGGTGAACACGGCCTGGCGCACCGGGAAGTTCGACGGTGCCTCAAGGTCCAGCAGGCGCGGCAGGACTCGGCCATAGCCGCTGGCATCGAGCACGAAGTCGGCTTCGACCCGGTACTCGCTGCCGTCTTCGCGCTGCACGCCCAGTTGCGGCTTGGCGAGAGTGAAATCGGCGCTGGCAATGGCTTGGCCGTAGCGGATCTCCACGCCTTGCAGCGCAGCCTGGTCGGCCAGCAATTTGTCGAAGTCGGCGCGTTGCACCTGGAAGGTCGTGGGCTTGCCGTTGCTGAAGGTGTCGCCGAAATCGAAGGCGCTGTAGCGCTCGCCCCAGGCGAACGCGGCGCCGTTCTTGCGCTGGAATCCAGCGGCATTCACCGCGTCGAGCATGCCGGCTTCTTCGACGAAATCCAGGCAATGGGACAACAGGCTCTCGCCGATGGAGAACCGGGGGAAATGCTGGCGCTCGATGACCAGCACATCGTGGCCCTTGCGCTTGAGCAGCGCCGCCGCGATAGCGCCGGAAGGGCCTGCGCCGATGACGACGACCTGCCGACGTTCCATTTCAACTGTTGGCACTGGAGCTCCTGGCCGGGACGGCAATCGAGGGAATACGGTGGAAACCGGCCAAGGCCGGCAGCAATGTCGCGATCAGTCCCATCAGCATCAGCATGAAGTACAGCGCGGGGCTGATGAGCTGTTGTTGCAAGAGCAGATTGAGGAAGACGATTTCACTCAAGCCGCGAATATTCAGCAAGACACTTTCGCGCCAACGACTGGCGCCGGCGAAGGGAGCGGCGGCCCATCCCAGCCCCAGCCAGTTGCCCAGCAGTTTGCTGGCGATGGGCAACAGCAGCAACGCCGTCAATTGCACCCAGTCGAGGCTGTTCATGGCGCTGTGGACGTTGATCTGCACAATGCCGAACGTGAGGATCAGCGGGATCGCCAGGTACGTCTGCAAACCCTGCATCCAGGCGGCATCGAGCGGCAGCCGCAAGGGCACTTTGAGCGCGGCCATGCACAGCAGATAGCCGATGCCGACGATCAGTGCATTGAGCCGGTAGTGCTCGGCCACCACCAACAGCGCAAAGAACACGCCGCTGTACAGCAACGGCTGGCGCAGGCCGAGCAGGCGCAACAGCAGCGGCACGCCGGCGCAGGCCAGCGGCAGCAACAGGCTGCTCAAGTGGAGGCTGCCCTGGGCCAGGCCGAACAGGCTCCAGCAGGCCAGGTCGATCAGGATCGCCGTTTGCACCAATCGCCGCGTGGCGGCGGGCGGATAGTCGATGTGACGCAGGTATAGGTACAGCACCGGGATCGCGGTGATCGCAAACAGCAGCCCCACCGCCAGGGAACTGATCCAGGGTTGGGGCGGCAGCAGCCAGAACGCTGTCGCCAGGCCGCAGGCAAACGGAACGACGAAGCTGGGCAGGGCGATCTTCACGCTCTGGCGATCCAGGCGCAGGTCGATCACGTCGCTGAGAATGTGCCCCAGCAACAGCGCGAACGCGAGGCTGTAGAGGTTCTTCAGCCACACCGGCGACACCAGTTGCGCGCCGCTGAGCTGCCAGCCCGGCTCGATCCAGAAATACATCAGCAGGGGCAGGCCGAAGGTCGCCAGCAACAACTGGCTGACAATCGGGATCAACCCGAAGCGACAGCCTATGCGGGTTGCGACAGCGAACAAGCCCAGGGCCATGAGCCAGAACAGCAGGGTCATCATGGGGCGGGCTCCGCGACGGCAGCCGCGTGGGCCTGATGCCCGGCCCACGGCGCCAGCATGAAGCTGAAGGCCAGCCCCAGGCTCACTGCCAGGCCGAAGTTACTCACCGCCGGGGTGCTGGACAGCGCCAGCAGGCCGAACGACAGCCAGGTGGTGACCGCCGCCAGGAACGTGCCCAGCAGGCTCACGGCGGCACCGCCGATCTGCTCGCGCATCAGGATCGCGTAGTCGACGCCGATGGCCGTCACCAGCAACAGGCCGAACAGGCTGAACAAGGTCAGTGGCTGCCCCAGCCAGCCGAGGCTCGCCAGGCTGCACAGCGCAGCCAGCAGCGGCAGTGCCACGATGCGCAAGGCGCCGCCGACGCCAAACGGCCAGATCAGCACCAGCACAATCAGCACACAGGAGGCCAGTTTCAACTCGGCGGCGCTGACCTGCGTGGCGGCGAAGACCCGGTTCAGGTCGCCCAGGCGATCCACCAGTTGCACGCCTGGCAAATCCACCGCCTGCACCCGCAGCAGCGCGGCATCGTTCAAGCCTTGCAGGCTGATCATGGCGGCCACGCCTTGTTCTGTCGGGCCGAGCCAGAGTGTGCGATAGGGCTCGGCCAAGGGGCCGGTCAACGCTGCATCGATGTCTTCCACCGGCAAGGCTTGCAGTTGCGCCAGCTCCGTTTGCAGCGCAGCGACCGGCACGCCCAGGTCCAACAGCGGTTGCCAGAAGGCTGGCAGGCGGGCCAGGGCCTCACGCACTTTCTGCTGTTCGGCGGGTGGGCTGACCAGTTGGTTAAGCGACAGGTAGCCCTGGAGTTTCTCCAGGCCGATCAACTGATCCAGCCGCTCGTTGAGGGCGGTCTGGCGCTCCAGCAGTTGTGCCTGGTCGCCGGCGCGGATCAGGAAGAACTGGCTGGTGGGCTGGAAGCCGGTGATGCGCGCGATGTCGCGGGCTTCGTCGGTAAGGTGCTGGGGCGTGCCGATCCACTGGCGAATGTCGTTTTTGGTGGTCAGGTGCCAGAGGCCGCCTGCGCAAAAACTCAGCAGCAACACCAGCAGCACTGGCGTGGGCACCCGCGCCAACAGCGCCTGGCGGGTCTGGAGCAGGCATTCGCACAGCCGCAGCGGCCACTGGGCCGGACGCAAATCGGCACCCTTGAGCAACGCTGGCAGCAGGCAGACGGCGGTCAAGTAGGCGCCTACCAGCCCGGCGGCGGAAAATATCGCGATCTGGGTCAGGGCCGGGAACGGCGTCCAGGCCAGGGCCAGGTAGCCGATGCAGGTGGTCGCTAGGCTCAGGCTCAGCCCCGGCAGAGTCAGGCGCAAGGCCGGCCAGCTGCGCCAGGGCTTGAGGCTCCAGCTCTTGGACAGGTAGTGCAGCGGGTAGTCCACCGCGACGCCGATCAGGCTGGAACCCAGGACCAGGGTCATCACATGCATGCGCCCGAACAAGGCCACGCACGCCACCGCGCCGAACAGCATGCCCACCAGCACTGGCACGAACGCCAGCCACACGCGCAAACGCCGGAAGGCCAGTAACAACAGCAGCAAGATGCCGACCGTCGCGCCGCCGCCGACCCAGGTGATTTCCCGCGAGGCCTGTTGCTGGCCGCTGGCGGCGTACAGCAGGCCGCTGGCCGCCAGCAGTTGCCCTTGGGCCTGGCCCGCCTGGTCGCGGCTGCGCCGCAGCAGTTCGGCCACTTGCAACGGCAGGTTCATGTCGAAGGCGTTGCCCTGGGCGCGAGCCCGCAGCATCACCCAGCTCTTACCGTCGGCATCGGCGACCAACGCACCGTTGCCAATATCGAATTTGATCGCGCCGCGTTGTGGCTGGCTATTCTGGATGCGCCCGGTCAGGCCCAGCCAGTCGTCCTGGTTCGGCACCAGGCTGAAGCCGCTGAATGGGTCGAACAGGGCCTGCACCCGTTGTTGGATAAACGCTTGGGGCTGCTCGATCAATTGCTGGCGGTCCGCCGCCGAGAGCATCGCCAACCGCCCGTTGAGCAATTGCGTGCGCAGCGCCGGCAAGTCGGCCTGCAACGTCCACTGGACCTTGTCGAACAGGCCGCTGGCCTGCCATTGCTCACCCAGGGTCTGTGCCAGGGCGATGGCTTGCTGGCGGTCGGTGTGGCCGACCAACACCAGCACTTCACGATTGAGCGGCTCCTGCATGCGTTGCTCGGCGATCAGCTCCAGGGCATCGGGCGCCGTGCCCGGCACCAGCTCCATGAGATTGGCCGACAGCGGTGCGCCATTGCGCCATTGCCAACCGGCGAGCGCCAGCACTGCCAGCAGCAGGACCAGGAACAGCCGGGGCAGCATCCGTTCACTCGGCAAAATCATGTTGCTCCGCTTCGCTCAAGGGTTGCGTGCTGATGCTGTCCTGCATGCGCAGCACGGTGCTGTCGCCCTGGGTTTCCAGCAGTTCGATGCGCTGCACCAGTTCGCCGCCGTCGATGTTGATCTGGTTGAAGACCTGCTTGAGCAGCACCGAGCGTGGGGTCAGGGTGAGTTTCCACTGTTGTGGCTCGCCCGACAGGCTCAGTTCGAAGTCCCGCAGCAAGCCACTGCTGTCGCCCTGCAATACCGCCAGGAACAAGCGGTTCTGCTCGGCCCCGGCGCTCTTGTTCGGCAACATCTGCCAGGCGTTGCCGTCCCGCCGGGCGATGCCCTGGGGGGTGATGCGGTAGTCCTGTTGCAGCGGGGTTTGCAGCAGCCACAGCAGGCCGTGTTTTTTCGCCAGCACGAAGCGTCCCTTGCTGGTGAGTGGCTGGGGCAGGGCGCGCAGGTGTTTTTCCTGGATGAACTGCCCGTGGATCACTTCCGGGCGGGCCAGTTGGTCGCTCAGCTGTTGCAAGTCGAACGCCTGGGCCAGGGGCGCCAGGCAGCACAGCAACAGCCAGACTGACAGGCGCTTCATGGCAGTTTCCTTTCAACGGCTTGGACAAAAACCCGAGGCGAGGCCAACAGCATTTCGCGACTGGCGAGGTCCACGGCCACTTGTACCGAACTGGCGCGGGTCAAGCGTTCGCCTGTGGCGGCGTCGCTGATCAGGTAGTTGATCTTCAGTCGGTTTTCCCATTCCACCAGGCTGGCACGCACGGTCAGCGCCTGGCCGAACACGGCGCTGCGCACGTAGCGCAGTTGCAGGTCGATGATCGGCCACGCATGGCCGGATTCGAGCATGTCGTTGTAGTTGTGGCCGATCAGGTCGAGCAAGGCGCAGCGGGCCACTTCCAGGTATTTGACGTAGTGGCCGTGCCAGACCACGTTCATCGAATCGACATCGAAAAATGGCACCACGATCTGCGTGTCGACGTGCAAAACACCTTGGTTACGCATGCAGCCTCCAGTGTTGGTCGGCGATGCGTTGCAGGCACAGTCGCAGTTCGCCTTCCAGGGCGCGGTCTTCGATGACTGGGGCGAAATCCTCGGCCAGTTGCTGGTGCATGGCGGCCAGGGCCGGGGGCAGCGGTCGCGCGTCTTCGGCGCGGCTGCGTAGCCACACGCCCTGGTTGGCGGCCAGCAGCGTTGCGGCGGCCACTTGCTCAGTCAGCTCCAGCACGCGGATCGCGTCCCGGGCGGCGATGGTGCCCATGCTCACCTTGTCCTGGTTGTGGCATTCGGTGGAGCGCGAGAACACGCTGGCCGGCATGGTGTTTTTCAGGGCTTCGGCGGTCCAGGCACTGGTGCCGATCTGCACGGCCTTGAAGCCATGGTTGAGCATCGCCCGCTCGGCGCTGGCGCCGGACAGGTTGCTCGGCAGGCCGTGGTTGTAACGCTCGTCCACCAGCAGCGCGAGCTGGCGATCCAGCAAGTCGGCGACGTTGGCCACCAGGTTCTTCAGGCTGTCCATGGCGAAGGCGATATGCCCGCCGTAGAAATGCCCGCCGTGCAGTACGCGCTCGGCTTCGGCGTCGATGATCGGGTTGTCGTTGGCGCTGTTGAGTTCGGTTTCGATGAAGGAGCGCAGCCAGCCCAGGCTGTCGGCCAATACCCCGAGCACGTGGGGCGCACAACGCAGGGAGTAGCGATCTTGCAGGCGATGCAGCGGCGCGGTCGGCGCGTCGATCGCCAGGTCCTTGCGCAGCCACGCGGCGACTTGCATCTGCCCCGGGTGTGGCTTGGCGGCGAACAGGCGCTCGTCGAAGTGTTCCGGGTTGCCTTGCAGGGCGACAACGTTCAGCGCGGTGATGCGGGTCGCCAGTTGCAGCAGATAGTCCGCGCGGGCGAAGGCCAGGCAGGCCAGGCCGGTCATCACGGCGGTGCCGTTCATCAGCGCCAGGGCCTCCTTGGGCCGCAGCACCAGCGGGGTCCAGCCCAGTTCATGGTGCACGTCCGCAGCCAGGCGCCGCTCGCCACGGAACATCACTTCCCGCTCGCCGGACAGGGTCGCGGCGACGTAGGACAGCGGGGTCAGGTCGCCACTGGCGCCCACCGAGCCTTCTTCCGGAATCAGCGGCAGGATGTCGTGTTCAAGGAAGGCCTGCAGGCGTTCCAGCAGTTCCACCCGCACCCCCGACACGCCGTGGCACAGCGACTGCAAACGCGCCGCCAGCACCGCACGGGTAGCCTGGGCGTCGAGCAACTTGCCCAGGCCGCAGCCATGGAACGTGTACAGGTGACGCGGCAGGGCCTCGACGTGGTGCAACGGCACGGCCACCACGCAGGAGTCGCCGTAACCGGTGGTCACGCCGTAGATCACGCCTTCCTTGTCCAGCAGGGAATCGAGGAATTGCGCACCCTTGGCAATCCGTTGGCGGAACGCCGGGTCATCCTGCAACTGCGTCGGCGCCCGGCGGTTGGCCAGGGCCAGCACATCTTCAATGCGCAAGGGGCATTCGCCGAAGGTTACCGGCTCAAGAGTGGGCATCGTCATCGGTCTTCCAGAAAGGGTAAAAGTTGAACCACTGTTGGGGGCCCTGGAGGCAGTACTGCGCCAGGCGCTCGGCATAGCGGCCGGCCCAGTGGGCGATCACTTGCTCGCGGTCGTTGCGTTTCCACGCCACGGCATCGGCGAAGGGTTCCAGGGTGACGCGATAGCGTCCCTCGTGCTTGAGGCACATCAGCAGGTTGACCGGGCATTTCAGCAGGCCAGCCAGCAACCAGGGCCCCTGGGGGAATGCCGCCGGGTGGCCCATGAAATCCACGGTCACACTGCGTCCGCCGTGCAGCGGTACGCGGTCGCCGGCAATCGCCAGCCACTCGCCACGCTCCAGGCGTTCACTCAGTTGCAACATGATCACCGGGTCCAGCTCGCTGACCTGGATCAGCCGCAGGTGCGTGGCGCCGGCTTCACCGAGCAAGCGGTTGAACTGCTCGGCGTGCTTGGTGTGTACCAGCACGTTCATGGTCACTTTCTCGCCCAGCTCGGCCAGGGCCCGGCACATTTCCAGGTTGCCCAGGTGCGCGCCCACCAGCATCTGCCCGCGGGCGTCACGCAAGTGATTGCGCAGTAGCGCCGGGTCGACGATTTCGATCTGGTCGATGCTCAGCTTGCCGTTCCAGACATCGAGCTTGTCCAACAGGGAATCGGCAAACGCCATGAACTGGCCGAACACCCGCCGGTGGGTCGGGCGCAGTTCGGGGCGCTCGCTCCATTCGGCCAGGCGCTGCTGGTATTGCCAGGCGGCCTGGCGGGCGCTGCGGCCGAAAATGAAGAAGTACAGGACGATGCCGTACAGCACCGGGGTCAATAAGCGCCGGCCGAGCACCTTGGCGGCGACTGCGGTGAGTTTCATCAGCCAGAAACTGCCGCGCTCCTGGCGGTCGGCCCAATGTTGCTTGTCTGCCTGAAGGCTCATGCCCGCCACCGTCGCCAGAGAATCAGGGGAAAGCGCACCAGCATGCCGAAGAACAACCGGGTGTGCATGCTGGAAATCAGCACGTTGTCGTGGAACAGGCGAAAGTGCGAGACCCCGTCCTGGGGGTAATGGACCCGGGTGTGCAGCCAGTGCATCGGTTGATTGCGCCAGGCCAGGCGCACGAGGATGTCCGAATCGAAATCCATGCGCTTGCCGATGTTGGCCGAGTCGATCAGCGCCAGGGTCGGTGGCAGGGGATAGACCCGAAAGCCGCACATGGAGTCGCGGATTTGCAGGGACAGGCTGTTGATCCAGACCATGATGTGAGTCAGGTAGCGCGCGTACAGACGACCTTTCGGCACGCTGGCGTCGTAGTGCGGATAACCACAGATCACCGCGTCCGGGTGGGCGCGGGATTGCTCGATGAAAGTCTTCACGTCGCCAAGATCGTGCTGTCCGTCGGCGTCCACCTGCAAGGCGTGGCTGAAACCCAGGCGCGCCGCTTCCCGCAGGCCGGTCATCACCGCGCCACCCTTGCCCTGGTTGATCGCCAGCCTGACCAGATGAACCCGCTCGTCTTCGGCCAACCGCTCCAGCACGGCGGCGCACGCCGGGCTGCTGGCGTCATCCACCAGCACACAAGGCAGGCCGTTGGCGAGCAACGCCTGGACCACGGCCGAGATGGCGGTTTCGTGGTTGTAGACCGGGATGACGGCGCAGGGGTTATGCATGCGGCATGTCTCGGTGGCCAAGGAGCATTTTGTGGCGAGGGAGCTTGCTCCCGCTCAAGTGCGAAGCACTCGCTCTTGAAATACCAGGGGCTGCTTCGCAGCCCAACGGGAGCAAGCTCCCTCGCCACAGTGATTTGTACAGGTGCCTAGGCATTGTTTTCCCCCAACACAATCCGCCCACTGGAACAGGCCGCCGTGTCATTGCGGTAGGCAAAGTACAGCTTGCCGCGCTCGCGGTCGAAGCGCAGGTGCAGTTGGACTTCATCGCCAGGGCGAACCAGTTGCTGGAACTTCAGCACCTCCATGCCGACGAACCGGGGCGGCAGGTCCATCAATTGCCGGCCCAGGCTCAAGGCCCAGTCGACCTGCACTACGCCTGGCAACACTGGCGCGGTGGGGAAGTGGCCGCTGAAGTATGCAAGGTCCGCAGGCACGACCAGTTGCAGGTTCCACTCACCGTCGGTTTCGACTTGCTCCAGCACGTCAGGGGTTTTGGGACGTGGCGCCATCAGCAACGCCTCGACCTCGGCCTGGGGCAACTTGCCCTGGGCGTTGAGCGGCAACTGCCGCAGCCAGCGCCAGCGCCGGGGCAGGGCAAGGGTTTCGCAATGTTCGCTCAGGTGCCGACGCAGGCCTTCGGTAACGGCGCGCCGGCCCAGGTTGCGCAAGGCGTGCAGGCCGTTTTCGCTGAGCACCACCAGTGCGCCAAGGGAGGCGCGCTTCTCCTGCACCACCCCCAGCCGCGCTTCGCTGACCCAGTCGTGGGCCATCAGCGCTTGTTCCAGCATCGGCAGGGAGATGCGTTTTTCTTCGAGCTTGACGATGCGATCCAGTCTCCCGAGCAGCTCAAAGCGTCCATCTGTGGCGATTCGCGCCGCGTCGGCGGTGTGTTCCACATGCCCGGCCGGCAGATAGGGCGAAGCGATCAGCAAGGCGCCGTCGCTGTCCTGGCTGAGCTCGACGCCGGCAAAGGGCTGCCACAATCCGTCACCCTGACGCCAGGCGATACCGCCAGTTTCCGAACTGCCGAAAATTTCCGTCGGCCATTGTCCCAGACGTTGCTGCAAGCTTTGTGCAGCCTCGGGGGGCAAGGCGCCGCCAGAGGAGAACACCCGGCGCACGCTGCTCAGGGCCGGCCAATCGAGGTTATCGCCCATGCGCTTGAGCAGCGCCGGGCTGGCGACCCAGGCGAAGGCCGGTTGTTCGCGGCTGGCGCGTTGCAGGTCCTCGGGAAACGCCAATTGCCGACGCACGAACGGGCGCCCGGCGCACAGCGGCCACAACACCCGGAACAGCAACCCGTAGATATGCTGGGCGGCAACGCTGCCGATCATGCAGGCCGGCCCCAGGTCGGCGCCCCACAAGTGCTCCAGGGCGTGGACTTCGTTACTCAACTGGCGCAGGGTTTTCTCGATGCGCTTGGGCTCGCCGCTGGAGCCGGAGGTGCACAGGCTCAGCCAGCAGTGATCGAGGTCCAGTTCGGCGGCGTCCATCGGCGCCTGTTGCACGTCGTTGGGATGCGTGTCGCCGGGCTGGTCGGTCAGCCACAGGTCCACGTCCGCCGCCCAGCGCTGGCGCGTCTGCACCTGCAGGTCGGCGGGAAGCAAGACCCGGACTCCGGCGCGCCAGGCGCCGAGCAGGGCGATGGCCAGGTCGGCGGCGTCTTCCAGGTGCACCGCCACATGCCGCACGCCACGGGCTTGCAGGCCGGCCGCCAGGCTCAACGCCGCGCCCCGCAGTTGCGTGTGACTGAGCGCCGGATCGAGCGCGACGGCGCGTTCCGGTTCAGTCCTGAGCAGAATCTGCTCAAGTGTTATCCAATTCATGGGCGGCCTCTTACCCGTTGTCGTATGAGCCATTCAATGGCAAACAGCAGCCCCATCAATCCGTAGGAAATCAGGCCGGTGTACAACATCCACCAGCTCAGCGGCGCCCAGAGGGTCAGGGCGGCGGCGAGCAAACCGTTACACAGGAAAAACACACTCCAGGCCACTGTGACCTGGCGGGTATACACCACCGCCTTGGCAGGTAGCTGCGGTTCGCGCAGGCGGGCCAGGCGTTCGATCATCGGCGGGCCGTATTTCAGGCTCAGGACGAACAGCCCGAGCATGAACGCGCTGATCAGCACCGGGTACCAGCGCAGCAGGAGCGGGCTGTCGAACAGCGCCAGCAGTACGCAAAACACGATCGCCGTGGCCGCCATCCAGCGGCTGCCGGGCCCGCCCTTGCCAAGCAATGCCCGGGCCAGCCACAGGCTGCCGAGCAGCAACCCGAACTGCCACGGGGCGAAGTGCTCCATGCCGAAATACACCGCAAAGGGGTACAGCAGGCCCGCCAGCAGCAGGCCGAGGCCAATCAGCCGGGTCATGCGGCCGGTTGGACCAGTCGATAGACCGCCTCGACCACGTCATTGACGGTGCGCACCGACTTGAATTCTTCGGCGGCGATTTTCTTGCCGGTCTGACGCTTGATGTGGTCGATCAGGTCGACCGCATCGATGCTGTCGATTTCCAGGTCCTGGTACAGGTTCGATTCCAGCGTCACGCGCTCGGGGTCCAGCTCGAAGAGCTCGACCAGAGCATCGCGCAGGGTGTTGAAGATGTCGTCACGAGTTTGCATGGTCTGGTCTCAGGCGCTTTTTGCAGTGACGAAGGCCGCAAGGCTTGCCACATTGCTGAAATGGTTACGGGTGTCCTTGGCGTCGGCATCGATCTTGATGCCGTACTTCTTCTGGATCGCCAGGCCTAGCTCCAGGGCATCCACCGAGTCCAGGCCCAGGCCTTCGCCGAACAGGGTCTGGTGGTCGCCGATATCGTCGATGCTTATGTCCTCCAGGCCGAGGGCATCGATGATCAGCTGTTTGATGTCACGGTGCAGATCGCTCATCTTCGGCGAGCTCCTTGATGAAATAGTGATGCAAAAAATCGTTGAGCCTGCGCGAAGCCTGGGGTGGTGGGCCGAGCGCGGCGAAGGCCTGTGGGTCTATATCGGCCCCCACGCGAAAACTGAAGTGCACGCGGCGCTGGGGAATGCGATACCAGGGTTCGGCCTTGGTCAGAGTAGTGGGGCAAACCTTGATGGTGACGGGCGTGAGGATTTTCGCACCCCGCAGGGCAATGGCCGCCGCCCCCCGATGAAAGGCCGGTGCCTGGCCGGGCTGGGTGCGCGTACCTTCGGGGAAGACGATCAGGGTCTGGCCATCCTGCAGGGCATCGCTGGCGGCATCAAGCATGTCCATGCTGCCGTCGTTGCTGATGTATTGGGTCGAGCGCAGCGGGCCGCGGGTGAAGGGGTTGTCCCACAGGCTTTGCTTGACCACGCAGTTGGCGTTGGGCACCAGCCCGATCAGGAACACCACGTCGATCAGCGACGGGTGATTGGCGATGATCATTTGTCCGGGGCGGCCGAGCCGTTCGGCGCCGTCGATCCGGTAGGTCAGCACCCCGGTGCGGGCCATGAACCGGATGAAGAACCAGAACAACCGCCCGACCGTGCGACGGGCCCGTTGCCGATGGGCCTGGGCATCGCCGGGCCACCAGGCCAGCAACGGAAACACCAGCAAACGCAGGCACAGCCCGCCCAGCCCGAACAGGGCGAAGCTTGCGGCGGTCGCGATCAGGCGCCAGTAATAGGCGTCGCGATGTTTACCGGTCACCGGTTGCGTTGCCAGGTCCATACACGATTCTTCCAGGCATGTTGGCAGGTGGTTTCGTTGTTCAGCAGGGTACGCAACAGATCCAGGGCATGGGGCCAGTCGCTGCCAGGCAATTGGCCGGTTTGCGCACACAGGTCCAGTTGCCAGTCGTCGCCCGGGGTTAGCAGCAAGCCCATGGCATAGGGAAACGGCACGTCATTGACCCACGGCGCGTAGACCTGCGGGGGTTGCTCCTCGGTGATCACCAGCAACACCGCCGGCGAGCCTTCGTTCAACAGTGCGGCGGCTTCCAGCACACCGTGCTCCAACCCGTCGCCGGTAGCGGCCAGGGCAGTCATTTCGCTGGTTTCGCCTCGCATGATCGACCACAGGCCAATCACTGCGTTGTGCACCGACAGGCTGAATTGGGTCGGCGACAAGGGCTGGTCGGCTGCCAGGTCCTTGAGAATCTCGAAAGTGCGTGGGGTTTCGCCGTGGCGGGAAATAAAGACCAACGGTAGGTCCGGCCGATCCTCGGCCAGCGGCCAGCCAACACTGAAGGCCATCCGCGCCAGGCGGCTGAGGCGCCGACGCTGCATGGCCGGCAGGAACGATACGTCAGGGGAGGCATCGCTGGGCGGCAATACGACCGGCTGTCGGCTCCAGGCCTGCCAGTCGTCCACGCTTTCGAGCCCAGGGGCCCACGCGCGCCATTGGGCGATATTGAAATTGATCACAAAATTCATCCCACCCCTGCGGGCTTTTATTGTCACGGCTCAGTGGTTTGACCCGCGTCCAACCCTGCATGGCCTTGCGACCCAAGTGGCGCGCATTATCCCGGTGCGGTTGGCTTGTAGCAAATACTGGTTACATTTTGTCCAGCGAAATGTACGACTTGGTTCAGTTGCAAACTATTGTCGCGATCATTGCTCGCCTGTCTGTCGGTTCTTTCTGTCATTTTCCGGGTGAATTGACGCTTCGATTGTTGGAAAAGCCACTGTTGCCGTAGTCCTTCTACGCAGAAGGTAGCTAAGCGGTGTCGCGGCCTACTACACTCGGGGATCTTTGATACACGGAGGTTTTGACATGCGGCGTGTGGTGTTCAATCAGAAAGGTGGCGTGGGCAAATCCAGCATCGCCTGCAACCTGGCGGCAGTCAGCGCCAGCGAAGGCTATCGCACGCTGTTGGTGGATCTGGATGCCCAGGCCAACTCCACGCAATACCTGACGGGCCTGACCGGCGATGACATTCCCATGGGCATTGCCGATTTCTTCAAGCAAACCCTGTCATCCGGGCCCTTTTCGAAAAAGAACAAGGTGGATATCTACGAAACGCCGTTCGACAACTTGCACGTGATCACCGCCACGGCGGAGCTGACGGATCTGCAGCCCAAGCTTGAGGCCAAGCACAAGATCAACAAGCTGCGCAAACTGCTTGAAGAACTGGAGGAAGATTACGACCGGATTTACCTCGATACCCCGCCAGCGCTGAATTTCTATGCGGTTTCAGCGTTGATCGCTGCTGATCGAGTGCTGATCCCCTTCGACTGTGACAGTTTCTCCCGTCAGGCCCTGTACGGCCTGCTGGCGGAAATCGAAGAGCTCAAGGACGACCATAACGAGGGCCTGGAAGTCGAAGGCATCGTGGTCAACCAGTTCCAGGCTCGCGCCAGCCTGCCGCAGCAGATCCTCGACGAACTGATCGCCGAAGGCCTGCCGGTACTGCCGGTGTACCTGAGCAGTTCGGTGCGCATGCGCGAATCCCACCAGGCCAGTTTGCCGCTGATCCACCTGGACCCACGGCACAAGCTGACCCAGCAGTTCATGGAATTGCATAGCCTGCTGGAAGGCGCCTGATTCTGGCCTGTGCAAAACCCTGTGGGAGCAACTGTGTGGGAGCAAGGCTTGCCCGCGATGAAAACGCCGCGGTCTCTTGAGGACCGCAGCGCCTGGATCGCGAGCAAGCTTTGCTCCCACAAAAAGCCCGCTCCCACAGTTATCTCATGGCTTCAAATCCCCTGGCTGCGCAACCAGCTCATCAACTGAGGCAAGGGAAACGCCCCACTCTGACGCGCCACCTCCCGGCCTTCCCTGAACAGAATCAGGCTGGGAATCGAGCGGATCCCCAACTGCGCCGATAACTGCTGATTAGCCTCGCTGTCGAGCTTGGCCAACCGGCATTTACCCGTCAGTTGCGCAGCGGCCTGTTCGAACACCGGCGCGAAGGACTTGCACGGTCCGCACCAATCGGCCCAGACATCCACCAGCAACGGCAGGTCGCCCTTGATCTGGCTGGCGTAGTCGCCTTGCTTGAGTTCGAACGGTTTGTTCAATAGCACTGGGGCCTTGCAGCGCCCGCACTTGGGCTGGTCGCCCAGGCGTTCGGCGGGGATGCGGTTGAGCCCGTTGCAATGGGGGCAGGGGATCAGCATCGGGGCAGTCTCCAGAAAAATCATTGGCGAAGATTTGAACACCGTGCAAAGCACACCGCAAACCTTTGTGGGAGCGAGCCTGCTCGCGATTGCGACCTGACAGTCAATACATCATTGACTGTCCTGCCGTCATCGCGAGCAGGCTCGCTCCCACAAAGGTGGATCGGTGTGGCTGTTACTTGGCGTTGGTCAGCGTGTTGTAGCTGGTCATCAGGTTGCGGTAGTCCGGGATGTGGTTGGAGAACAAGGTCGCCAGCCCTTCCACATCGTTGCGCCAGTCGCGGTGCAGTTCACAGGCCAGGCCGAACCAGGTCATCAGTTGCGCACCGGAGGAGGACATGCGGTCCCAGGCCGATTGACGGGTCAGTTCGTTGAACGTGCCTGAGGCATCGGTGACCACGAACACCTCGAAACCTTCGGCCAGGGCCGAGAGTGCCGGGAAGGCCACGCAGACTTCAGTCACCACGCCGGCGATGATCAGTTGCTTCTTGCCGGTGGCCTTGATGGCCTTGACGAAATCTTCGTTGTCCCAGGCGTTGATCTGGCCGGGACGGGCGATGTACGGCGCGTCCGGGAACAGGGTCTTGAGTTCTGGCATCAGCGGGCCGTTGGGGCCGGTTTCGAAACTGGTGGTGAGGATGGTTGGCAGCTTGAAGTATTTGGCCAGGTCGGCCAGGGCCAGCACGTTGTTCTTGAAACGGTCCGGGTCGATGTCACGCACCAGCGAGAGCAGGCCAGCCTGGTGGTCCACCAGCAGAACGGCGGCGTTATCTTTGTCGAGACGGTTGTAGGAAGTAGTCATGGCGTAGCCCTCATTAAGTTTTGGTTGCCGAAGGTTTCGGCGTGGTTAAGGTTTTTAATGTCGGTGTAGCGATTGATCGGTGACTCATCCGGTCGAAGCGCTTCGGCTTCAAACCGTGTTGCGTTTCGATGGGTGTAGATTAAAACTGGCACCTTTGATGCGCTAGACTGCGAAAATCAGCCTTAGCGTTCTATTTGGAGAACGATCATCGAAGACCTCAACACGCTGTACTACTTCACCCAGGTCGTGGAGCACCGTGGTTTCGCCGCCGCCGGTCGCGCGCTGGACATGCCCAAGTCGAAACTCAGCCGACGTATCGCCCAACTGGAAGAGCGACTCGGGGTGCGGCTGCTCCACCGCACCAGCCGCCATTGCACGCTGACGGAGATCGGCCAGGCCTATTACCAGCGCTGCCTGGCGATGCGGGTCGAGGCCGAGAGCGCGGCGGAAGTGATCGAGCGCAACCGCTCCGAACCCCAGGGGCTGGTGCGCATCAGTTGTCCGACGGCGCTGCTCAACAGTTGGGTCGGACCGATGCTGACCCGCTACATGCTCAAGTACCCACGGGTGGAGTTGTTCATCGAGAGCACCAACCGCCGGGTCGACCTGATCCACGAAGGGTTCGACATCGCCTTGCGGGTGCGCTTTCCGCCGCTGGAAAACACCGACATGGTCATGAAGGTGTTGAGCAACAGCACCCAATGCCTGGTGGGCAGCCCGGCGTTCCTGGAGCGTTTGTCTGCACCGGCTTCCCCGGCGGACCTCAACGGCTTGCCGAGCGTGCACTGGGGGGCGGCACAACGTGAATACCAGTGGGAATTGTTCGGCCCCGACGGCACCCGCGCGCTGATCCGTCATGAACCGCGCATGGTCACCGACGACCTGCTGGCCTTGCGTCACGCCGTGCTGGCCGGCATCGGCGTCGCTCACCTGCCCACCGTGGTGGTGCGCGAAGATATCGCAGCCGGGCGGTTGGTGGAGCTGGTGCCGGGCTGGACGCCCAAGTGCGGCATCGTCCATGCGATCTTTGCTTCGCGACGGGGGTTGCTGCCGTCGGTGCGTACGTTGATTGATTTTCTGGCCGAGGAATTCAGCCACAGTGATATGGCGTAGGGCGGGCGCTCTTGAGTGAGCGTGCTTCTGTGGGAGTCAAGCTTGCTCGCGATGAACGATAACGCGATCTTCCGGTAGATCGTGGTGCCTTCATCGCGAGCAGGCTCAGCTCCCACAGGCTTTTCACTGATCTTCCTTCCGAGTTTCGCCAAAGTTATCCAAGGCTGCCATTCATCAGGTGCGCCGCACTGAGAAGGTGTCACGGCCTCAAAAAGACACCACGTACCTGTTTGCAGACTCAGGAGGTCCCATGAGCCATCCTCAAGACCCAACCACGCCCCAGGCAGTGGACAACCCTAACGACGACGGCTTCGTCCTCGGCACCGCCGGCCGCGATGAAGACCCCAACGCCGCCCCGTCCTACGCCACCGACCGCCGCCACGACCGGGATGAACTGACCCCTGAAGACGCCCGCGGCATGCCCGGCTATCCCGAGGAAAAACCACCGGCCAACCCCAAGGAGAAGGGGGTTGAAGAGGCAGAGTCGGGGATCGAGACGCCTGAGCAGGGGAACGATAAGGTTGGATGAGCAGGCAGACGGTTTGGGCGGGCGATGAACCACTCAAAGCCAGTCAGAAACATTGTGGCGAGGGGATTTAGCGAAACGTCGCACCGCCCCGCTCGGCTGCGAAGCAGTCGTAACCCGGCTGATGCGGTTTATCTGCTGCACCACGTTGACTGGTTTTTGGGGCTGCTTCGCAACCCAACGGGGATAAATCCCCTCGCCACAGAAGCTTCGTCTGTTTTCATCACTCTTGCCGAAATTATCGCAGTTTGCGATTAGCCAAGTCCGTGGTTAACTCGTCCATAGCAAAATGAGATGAGTAAAAAGATGAGTCCGCTGATCGAACAAGTCGCCGCCCATTGGGAGTTTGTGTCGCCCCTGCTGCGTAAGCCCAGGAGCGAAGAGGATTACGACCGGTTGGCTGCAGCGCTCGATGAATTGTTGGAGTTGGTTGGCGAAGAAGAAGCCCATCCGCTGATGAGCCTGGTGGACATCATCGGTGAATGGATCGAGGCCTGGGATCATCAACACCGGCCGATGCCCAAGGCTACTGGCGTTGAGGCGCTTCGTTATCTGATGCGTGAACACGGTTTGAGCCAGAGCGATTTGCCGGGCATAGGCACCCAGTCGGTGGTGTCGGAGATATTGAGCGGCAAGCGCCAGCTCAATTTAAGGCAGATCCGCTGGCTGGCGGAGCGCTTCGGCGTATCGGTTGAGACCTTTATTTGATGGCTTGGCGTACTGTGGCGAGGGAGCTTGCTCCCGCTCGGCTGCGAAGCAGTCGTCGCTTTTGAGGTTTTGGGGCCGCTGCGCAGCCCAGCGGGAGCAAGCTCCCTCGCCACAGGGGGATGCGTTATGTCGACTGGCGTGGTTCGACACTGTCCAGTGCGCTGTTCGCCAATAAGCTGCTCAGCTCGATCAATTGCTGAATACCCATGGCAACGTGCCGCCTGGAACCTTTCAGGTCGAATGCCAGGTCACTGATCATGGCGTTGGCCGAGGCTAGGTTTTCGCTGAGGTTGGCGAGCAGGGTTTCGGTGTCGACGCCATTGACGACGGTGAACAGTTGGCTGGGATCAGCCTCGGGTTTGCTGGGTTTTGGGTTGAGGTAGTAGTCGAGGACGCGGTCGGCCGTTTCGTCGAATTCTTTTGAGTTTGGGTGGGCTGGATCGGTATCAGGCGGGTTGGGGGTTGCTTTGAACATGGCGAATCTCCGTGATTGGTTGAGCCGCCACGACCTATCGCTAAACAAGTAAAGGTGGCGGCTGTACGCAGGTTAGCGATCCGGGTCACAGAAACCCCGGGTAGACCAGAAGGTCTCCCACGCACAGCCACCATTAAGCAAATTGCAGATGTAAAAGACTGCAATCGAGACTGGGCATTGTTGCGTCTGTGTTGAGTCGGATCGCTAAACCCGATCGCTGATTTTCAGCGACGGGGAAACGATAGAGCCCGACCCCAAGGCGCACAAGCCGGCGGATTCTGGCGTAGTTGTAGGCAATGGCGCAAGGCGGCGTAGCCTGGTCCTGAGTGGTCCTACATCGAAATAAACGCGGTGACTGCAGTGCTCTTGTGGCGAGGGGATTTAGCGAAACGTCGCACCGCCCCGCTCGGCTGCGAAGCAGTCGTAATCCGGCTGACGCGGTTTATCTGTTGCACCGCGCTGCCTGGTTCTTGGGGCTGCTGCGCAGCCCTGCGGGGATAAATCCCCTCGCCACAGGGTTATGTGTTTGGCGGGAAGGTTACGACGAACAGCTGATCTCCAGGTGCTTGCCCCATTCCGGCGGACGTTGCGCGTAGCTGTCCATGCCCGGTTGTTCTTCGAACGGCTTGCTCAGCACTGTGTGCAGGCGGCGGACTTCTTCGTAGTCGCCTGATTCGGCGGCGTCGATGGCTTTCTGCGCGAGGTAGTTACGCAGCACATACAGTGGGTTGACGGCATGCATGCGGGCTCGGCGCAGGTCCTGATCGACAACGCCTTCGCGGTTGACGCGGGCAATATACAGCTCGCCCCAGGCATCGAAACCCTTGAGGTCGACGAAGTCGTCGCGCAGGTTGGCAATGGCCAGTTCGGGTGATCGATCGCCCAGCCGACGGAAGAACAGGCTGTAGTCGACGCCGCTGTTCTGCATCAGTTGCAGCAGGCGCTCCACCAGTTTCTGGTCATCTTCTTCGGCAAGGGTCAGGCCGAGGCGGCGGCGCATCAGGTCCAGGTAGTGGGCCTGGAACAGTGGCAAGTACAGGCCGAGGGTTTCGCGCAGGGCTTCGACGCTGATGAACGGCGTCAGGGCCTGGGCCAGGGCGCTGAGATTCCACTGACCGATGGGCACTTGGTTGCTGAATGAGTAGCGGCCCTGGTCATCGGAGTGGTTGCAGATGAAATTGGCGTCGAAGTCGTCGAGGAAGGCGAACGGCCCGAAGTCGAAGGTGATGCCCAGGATCGACATGTTGTCGGTGTTCATCACGCCGTGGCAGAAACCGTAGGCCTGCCATTTGGCAATCAGCTCGGCGTTGCGCTCGACGATCTCGCGGAACATCGCCAGGTACGGCTCCGGCTGCTCGCGGCACTCGGCAAAATGCAGGTTCAACACGTGCTCGGCGAGGGCCGCGTGCAGCTCGGGCTTCTTGGTGTAGTAGAAATATTCGAAATGGCCGAAGCGCACGTGGCTGGGTGCCAGGCGCAGCACCATGGCGGCGCGCTCCTGTTTTTCGCGCCACACCGGGGTGTCCGAACCGATCACGCACAAGGCGCGGGTGGTGGGGATGCCCAGGGCGTGCAGGGCTTCGGAGGCGAGGAATTCGCGGATCGAGGAACGCAGCACTGCCCGCCCATCGCCCATCCGTGAGAACGGCGTCTGGCCGGCACCCTTGAGGTGCAGGTCCCAATGCTCGCCGGCCTCGTTGTACACCTCGCCCAGCAGCAACCCACGGCCATCGCCCAATTGCGGGTTGTAGTGACCGAACTGATGCCCCGAATACACCATCGCCCGGGGCTCGGTTTCGGCCCAGAGCTTATGGCCGCCGAAGATCTCGGCAAACAGCGGAGCCTCGGCTTCGGCCGGATCCAGGTCCAGTAACGCCATGGCGGCCGGGCTGGCGACCACCAGTCGCGGATTGTCGATGGGCTCGGGCAGCACGTGGGTCGATAACCCGTCGCCCAGGCGGGCGAAACGGTTATCGAAGGTCAACGTTTCCAGCGTTTTCATGGCCGTCTCCGGCGCGAGGCCTTCAGGCAGCGCGCATCAGTCGAGTGTTTCTTGCGGCGGCTCGGGTACCGGCTTGATGCTGGCAACAGCCGAAGGCACGGGTGCGATGGTCTTTTTGTCGGGCTCGGCAGGCACCAGTTTGTATTCCTGGCCTTGCATGTTCTTCAGATAGATTTCCATCTGCCGGAAGGAGATGTTGATGTGCTCCTTCTTGAACTCTCGGTTGATGAAACGGTTGATCTCGTCCAGTACCGGGTTGCGGTCACCGAGGTCGCGCACGTGCATGCGTAGCTCATGGTCCAGGGTGCTTTCACCGAAGTTCAGGAAGTACACGATCGGTTCCGGCTCCTTCAGTACCCGTGGGTTTTCACGGGCGGCCTTGAGCAGCAGTTCGCGCACCCGATCCAGGTCCGAGCCGTAGTCCACGCCCAGTTTCAGGGTCACCCGGGTCACGGTGTCGGTCAACGACCAGTTGATCAGTTGCCCGGTGATGAAGGTCTTGTTCGGGACGATGATGTCCTTGCGGTCGAAGTCGGTGATGGTGGTCGCGCGGATGCGGATCTTGCTGACGGTGCCCGACAGGTTGCCGATGGTGATGGTGTCGCCGATGCGCACCGGACGCTCGAACAGGATCATGATCCCGGAGATGAAGTTGGCGAAGATCTCCTGCATGCCGAAACCCAGGCCCACCGACAGTGCGGCCACCAGCCATTGCAGTTTGTCCCAGCTCACGCCCAGGGTGGACAGCGTGGTGACGAAGCCGACACCGGCGATCACATAGGACAGCAGCGTGGTGGTGGCATAGGCACTGCCCTGGGCCAGGTTCAGTTTCGACAGTACGAACACTTCCAACAGGCCCGGCAGGTTGCGTGCCAGGGCGAAGGTGATGCCGATGATGATCAACGCGCCGAGCATGTCGCCGATACTGATCGGCACCATGCTCATGTTGACGCCGGTGCCGCTGGTGTATTCGTAGAGGGTGATGTTGTCCAGGTACGAGAACACGCTGATCAGGTCCGACCAGACCCAGTACAACGCGGCGATGAAGCCGCCGAGCAAGGCCAGGCGGATCAGGCGCAGGGACTGCTCGTTGACCTTCTCGATGTCCAGGGTCGGCTCCTCGACCACCGCTTCGCCGTCGCCGGCTTCCTTGGCGGCCTGGCGCTTGGCCAAGGCACGCTGGTAGGCCAGGCGCCGCGCCGCCACCGACAGGCCGCGCACGAAGGTCGCCTCGATCACCAGCCAGAACATCAGCAGGTACAGGGTATTGATCAACCGGTCGCTGAGCTTCAGTGCGGTGTAGTAGTAGCCGAAGCACACCGCCACGAACAGCGCGATCGGCAGCGCGGTGAACAGCACCCCGACGGCCTTGCGGAACAGCGAGGTGTTCTTGTGTGTCGGGCTACTCAGCAACAGGCGGCTGAGCAACCACGCCATCAGCGCGTAGCAGGTCAGTACCACCGGCATGCCGAGCACGTCATCGGCCAGGGTCGAGGGCTGCAACTCGGCCACGGCCACCACGGCCACCAACGCCAGCACCACCAGCCCAAGCCGGCGGATCCAGCCCTGGAGGAATTCGACCTGGGGTTTCTCCCAGCGGAAATGCAATTCGGCCACGCCGCCCGGGGCCAACACCCGATAGGCGGTGTAGAACACCAGCCAGGCCTGGCCGATCTGCAGCAGCGCCGCGCCGAGGTTGGCGTTCTGGCCGCGGGCGTCGATCTGCAAGGCATAGCCGCAGAGGGTCAGCGCCAGGGCCACCGGCATTGCCAGGAGGATATTGATCAGGATCGCCTGGGGCGTGTGCCACTGGCTGTCGCGCTTGAAGTGACCAACGTCCTGGTGAACCTTGTTCAAGCGCGCATAAAGATTCTTGCGCCGCCACAGCAGTGCCCCAATCAGCAGCGCCAGGGGCAGGAACAGCAGCGGACGCTGGGTCAGGCCATCGGCCAGCTCACTGAGGCTCGAAGCCCAGGGCAGCGAATCGATCTGTTTTTCCAGGCGCATCGGCACGCCGCGCATCCATTCGAAATCCAGCGGCTTGTTGCTGGGAATCCAGAACATCTGCTCTTCAAGCGTCGCCCGCAGGTTCTGGGCGGTGCTGAGCAGTTGCTTCTGGTTGAGCTGCAGGGTGATGGATTCGTTGAGCACTGCGCTCAATTCGCGGTTCAGCCGTTCCAGCAGGTCGACGCGGGTCAGTGCCAGTTCCAGCAAGGTCTTGCGCAGTTGCGGCGTGGCCTGTTCCGATGGCTGGGAGGCCAGCAGGTTGTCGACATAGGCACTGGGATTGTTCAGCAGCTCACGTTGTTGGCTGACTTCGAACTGGTACAGGCGGATGTCGGCGATCTGGTCGGCCAGGTTCTGGTCCAGCTTGAGGCGCGGCAGGGTCTGGCGCTGCTTGTAGAGGATCTTGGAGAGCAGCAGGCTGCCCTTGAGCACGCTGATCTGCTCGTCCAGGGCGGCGTCGGTCTGGGTGACGCTGTCCAGCAGTTGCTTGGTCTGCAAGTTCTGCTGGGTCACCTCGTTGAGGCGGTCGGTGCTTTTGAGCAGGTAGTCGGAGAGCTTCAGGTTGGCCGCGCTTTCGGTCGCCAGCAAGCTGCTGCCACCGGCCTTCTGGGCTTCGATGGATTGCTGGGTCACCGTCTCCTGGGACTGGGCCAGGCGCTTCTGGTTGATCAGGTTTTGCAGGTCCTGGATTTCCTGCTCCGTGCGGGCGATTTTTTCCATCAGCAAATCGTGTTGACCGTTGCCCAGATCCTGCAGTTGGCTGTTGCCGGCCAGCTCCTGGCGGCGTAGCGGAATCAGCGCGTTGAGCGCCGCCAACTCGGCGTTGAGCTGGTCGCGTTGCTCGGCGCTCAGGGTTTTGCCGGCGTCTCGACCGGCCTTGAGGATGGTGTTGATTTGCTGGATGCGGGTCTGGCTGCTGGAGATTTCCGCCTGGGCACGCTCGGGACGGGTCTGGGCGGTGATGATCAGGCTGTTGGCGTCGGCCAGGGCTTTTTGCAGATCACCCTGCTGGGTGGAGCGATCCGAGAGCATTTGCTCAAGCTGGGGAATCGGCAGGTTGGCATAGCGTTGCGCCACCGGCACCACCGTGGTGCCCTTGAGCCGCGCCAGTTCGCGCTGGTTCTCGATGTTCTGCTTGGGCGCGGTGGCCAGTTGCTGTTTGAGCGCCTGCAACTTCTGTTCGTAGTCGGCCTTGTTGCTGAGCTGGGTCAGCGTGTTCTGCAAGACGGCCTGCAGGGCTTTCTGGTCGGCTTCCGGCAGTTTGCGGTCGGCGATCTTGTCCAGGCTGGCCTGCACCGAAGCACTGGAGGGAAGATCAGCGGCTTGCAGTGTGCAGACGGAGAGACTCAAGCCCAGCAGGGCGATGGCGAAAAAGGAGCGCAGGGTAGGCATAGAGACCGGTCGAGCAAGTGAGAGTGGGAGCAGTTTAGAGGAACAAGCCGGGACCCGGGCGACTTCCTTCGGGGAATCTGACGCCCACTTTGCCGATCTTGTTCCCGTCCATGGCCGCGACGGTCCACAGGGTGTTGTTCCAATCCACCTGGTCGCCGACCACCGGCGCGCCGCCGACTTTCTGGGCAATGAAGCGCCCCAGGGACATGTCCGGATCGATGCCATCCAGTTGCAATCCGTACAGGGCGGCAACCGCGGCCAACTGGGCGTCTCCTTCGAGTACGAAGTCGCCGAAAAAGCGCAAATCAAGGCCCCGTTGCGGCGCTTGGCTGAACAGTTTTCCAAGGGCCGGCAAATCATGTTCATGGCCGATAACACAGAGCAAATCATCGACTTCCAACACCGTACTACCCGACGGATGGAGCAGTTGTTGGCCGCGAAACAGTGCAGCGATGCGCGTGCCTTCGGGCATTTTCAGGTCCCGCAGGGGCGAGCCGATGCACCATTTTTCCGCGCCCAGGCGATAGATGAACAGCTCCCATTCGCTGGTGACGTGCACTTCCAGCGCCGCCCGGGAAATCGGCAGCGGCTCGGGCGGGACGGTCACGTGCAGCAACTTGGCGACCCACGGCAGGCTCGTGCCCTGCACCAGCAGCGAGACCAGCACGATGAAGAACGCCAGGTTGAAATAGAGTTGGGCGTGGGGCAGGCCGGCCATCAGCGGGAACACGGCGAGAATGATCGGCACCGCGCCGCGCAGGCCGACCCAGGAAATAAAGGCTTTTTCGCGACCATGGAACGCCTTGAATGGCAGCAGGCCCACCATGACCGACAGCGGGCGCGCGAACAGGATCATCCACAGCGCCAGGCCCAGGGCCGGCAGGGCAATGGGCAGCAGGTCGTGGGGCGTGACCAGCAGCCCCAGCACCAGGAACATGCCGATCTGCGCCAGCCAGGCCATGCCATCGAGCATGTGCAGGATGCCGTGGCGGCTGCGTACCGGACGGTTGCCCAGCACCAGGCCACACAGGTACACCGCCAGGAAACCACTGCCGTGCAGGGCGTTGGTCAGGGCGAACACGGCCAGGCCGCCGCTGATGACCAGGATCGGGTAGAGGCCGTTGGCCAGGTTGATGCGATTGACCAGTTGCAGCATCAGCCAGCCACCGCCCAGGCCAAGCACCGAGCCAATGCCGAACTCGCGCACCAGATGTCCCAGCAGGCTCCAGTGCAGGCCGGTTTCGCCACTGGCGAGCATGCCGATCAGGGTGACGGTGAGGAACACCGCCATGGGGTCGTTACTGCCGGACTCGATCTCGAGGGTGGCGCTGACCCGCTCGTTCAGGCCCTTGCCGCCCAGTAGTGAAAACACTGCCGCCGCATCCGTCGAGCCGACGATGGCGCCGATCAGCAGGCCCTGGATCAGGTTCAGGTTGAACAGCCACGCCGCCGCCAGGCCGGTCAGTCCAGTGGTGATCAATACCCCGACCGTGGCCAGCGACAACGCCGGCCACAGCGCCACGCGAAAGCTCGACACCCGCGTGCGCAAGCCGCCGTCGAGCAGAATGACAGCCAATGCGAGATTGCCGACCAGGTAGGCCGTGGCGTAGTTATCGAAAAGAATACCGGCGCCATCGACACCGGCCACCATGCCCACGGCCAGGATGATCACCAGGATCGGGATACCCAGGCGGGACGAAAGAGAACTCACCAGGATGCTCGCACCTACCAGCAACGCGCCGATCAAGAACAGGCTGTTGATGGTCGTCGCAGTCAAAGGCGTTACTCCGGGAAAACTGAAGGGCGGGCACAGACTGACCATGCAGTCTGCGTGCCAGCGATTCTAACCTGTTGAAATGTGATGCTGTCAAAAAAGGTTGGGGGATCGGGTTCTGGGCGCAGCCCTTGTGGCGAGGGAGCTTGCTCCCGCTCGGCTGCGAAGCAGTCGTCGCTTTTGAAGTTTTGGGGCCGCTTCGCAGCCCAGCGGGAGCAAGCTCCCTCGCCACAACAGCATTGATCGCTCATGGATTGTGAGCGATCAATGGTTTGCGGTTAAAGGCTGAACCGTCCAACCATGCTGTTCAGGTCCACGGCCAGGCGCGACAGTTCGGTACTGGCGGCGCTGGTCTGGTTGGCGCCGGTGGCCGATTGCACCGACAGGTCGCGGATGTTCACCAGGTTGCGGTCCACTTCGCGGGCCACTTGGGCCTGCTCCTCGGCGGCGCTGGCAATCACCAGGTTGCGTTCGTTGATCTCGACGATGGCGGTGTTGATGGTGTCCAGGGACATGCCGGCGCCGCGAGCGATGTTCAGCGTCGACTCGGCGCGTTCGGTGCTGTTGCGCATCGAATCCACGGCCTGTTCGGTGCCGTTCTGGATACTGCCGATCATGCGTTCGATCTCGCTGGTCGATTGCTGCGTGCGGTGAGCCAGGGCGCGGACCTCGTCGGCGACCACGGCAAAACCACGACCGGCCTCACCGGCACGGGCCGCTTCGATAGCGGCGTTCAGCGCCAACAGGTTGGTCTGGTCGGCCAGGCCACGGATCACGTCCAGCACCTTGCCGATATCGCGGGACTCATTGGCCAGGTTGCCAATCAGCGTGGCAGTGCTTTGCACGTCGGCGCTCATGCGTTCGATGGCGCTGACGGTTTCCTGCACCAGGTCACGGCCATCACCGGCGGAAGTCGTGGCGTCTTTCGATGCTTCGGAGGTGCTGACCGCATTGCGCGCCACTTCTTCCACGGCACTGGTCATTTCGTTGACTGCCGTGGCGGCCTGTTCGATTTCGTTGTTCTGCTGGGTCAGGCCACGGGCGCTTTCGTCAGTGACGGCGTTGAGCTCTTCGGCCGCCGACGCAAGTTGTGTGGCCGAGCCAGAAATCCGCTGCAGGGTGTCGCGCAGTTTCTCCTGCATGGTCGCCATCGCTTTGAGCAGGCGACCGGCTTCATCGGTGCCATCGACGGTGATTGGCCGGGTCAGGTTGCCCTTGGCGATTTCCTCGGCGGCGTCCAGGGCATTGGCAATCGGCTTGGTAATGCTATTGGTCAGCAGCCAGGCGAACAGCAGGGTCAGGCCGGTGGCGATGACCAGCAGCGTGACGACCAGCATGAAGGCTTTTGAATATTGCTGCTCAGCGCTCTGGTTGAAAGCCTCGGCCTGGTGGTTATTGATTTCCAGCAGGCGGCCCAGGATTGCGTTGATGGCTTCGGAGTTGCTCAGCAGTTCGGTGTTGAGCAATACCCGCAGTTCCTCGATCTGATTATTGCGCGACAGGGTTTTCATCCGCTCTTCGAGCTGACGGTACTGACCCAGCAGTTGCACATACTGATCGTAGGCGGCCCGTTCTTCCGGGGCGCTGATGAGTTTTTCGTAGGCCGTCTGGGCGGCGCGGATCTGTTGGTTGCGTTGCTCGAACAGATCGTAGGTTTTCTGCTGGATGTCCGGTTCGCGGTTGGTCAGCAAGCGATAGGACAGCACCCGCAGACGCAGGGTGAGCTGGGTGAACTCATCCAGGGCCTTGATGCTGGGCACGCTGTTGCGGGCGATGCTTTCGCCAGAGGTGCGGATGTTGCTCATCTGGGCCAGGGCAAACACCCCGAGGGCCAGCATCAGGGCGCCTATCAGGGCAAACCCCAGGAACGCCCGCGGCGCGATGTTCATATTACGTAGAGACATGGGAAGTACCGGAAGAAGACGCGTCCGTGCGGGGCTGTGACTGCTGTTCCCTGACTTATCGGTCATACGACTGAAGTCTTGAGGCCGACGCGTGCTTTTGTCGCAGGGCAACACCTACCGTGCGACGAAGGGTAGGAACCAGATTCCCGAATCGCAGTCTCTACAGCTCGCGAGCGAAGCACCGCCGCCGTGTAACCGTGGCATCGGCGGTGACTTTTCTTTATCGTACGCGCCCCTTGAAAATGCCTGGAAATCAATATGTTGGAAACATCCCTCAGCCAGCTGGAGCAACTGGTCAACGACCTGGTGCAACAGAACCGTCACCTCACCGGCCTGAACGAAACCCTGAGCGCGGAACTTGCCAGGGCCAAGGATGAAAACGAGAGCCTGCAACTGAGCCTGATGGAACAGGAAGAACTGCACGGCGCTACCGCTGCCCGCATCCAGGCGTTGATCGAGCGCGCCAGCGCCGGTCCTGTCAGCGCATGAAGCACGGCGCCGATGGGGTGACAGTCATCTCGATCCTGGGAGAAGACTATTCAATCAAGGCCCCGGCCGGGCAGGAGCAGGCCCTGCTGGACGCCGCTGCCATGCTCAAGGCCGCCCTGGCCGATACCAAGAGGAAATACCCGACGCTGATCGGTGATCGCCTGCTGGTACTGGCGGCGATGAACCTGTGTTCGCAACAGATGGAAATGCAAAAGGCTCATCAAGCGGAACTCGACCGTTACCAAGAGCAAGTCAGCGCCACGGTCGAGGTGATTGCCAAGACTATTCAGCAGGCCTGAACCTGCGACGGGCTTGTGCAGCAGTGTTGTCTGCACCTGAGTCATCGCGAGCAGGCTCGCTCCCACATAGGGGCTAAGTGGACATAAAATCTGTGTTCACCCCGTTCCACTGTGGGAGCGAGCCTGCTCGCGATCGGTTTTCAGCCCCGCACAAGAGCAGGCTCAGAACCACTCATCCCGCATCCCCAGGCACGTATCATCCCGCGTCTCGAGCAGCTCCAGCTCATGGTGACACCCCGGCACTTCCCAGGTCAGGAAGTACCGCGCCGCTTGCAGCTTGCCCTTATAGAAGTCGCTGTCCGCCTCGTTCCCCTTGGCCAAACCTTCCTCGGCCCGAATCGCCTGTTCCAGCCAGCGCCAGCCAATCACCATGTGACCAAACACCTTGAGGTACAGCGCCGAGTTGGCGAGACTGCTGTTGACCTTGCCTTGGGCCAGGTCCGTCAGCAGGCCGAGGGTAACCGTTTGCAGGCGTGCTACCAGCGCTTCCAGTGGTTGGCGCAATGGCGTCAGTGATGCGTGGGCCTGGGCGCGCTCAGTGGTGTCGGCCACCAGCCGGATCAATTGCTTGAGGCCAGCGCCGCCGTTCTGCGCCAGCTTGCGCCCCAGCAGGTCCAGGGACTGGATGCCGTGGGTGCCTTCATGGATCGGGTTCAGGCGGTTGTCGCGGTAATACTGCTCCACCGGGTATTCGCGGGTGTAGCCGTGGCCGCCAAGAATCTGAATCGCCAGCTCGTTGGCCTTCAGGCAGAACTCCGAGGGCCAGGATTTGACGATAGGGGTCAGCAAATCCAGCAGCTCATGGGCGCGCCGGCGCTCGGCTTCGCTTTCCAGGGTGGTGGTGTCGTCGAACAGCCGCGCGGCGTACAGGCCCAGGTCAAATGAACCTTCAACGTAGGCCTTCTGGGTCAGCAGCATGCGGCGTACGTCGGCGTGCTGGATGATCGCCACCGGCGGCGTAGTCGGGTCCTTGCTGTCGGGTACCCGGCCCTGCGGGCGCTCGCGGGCGTATTCAAGTGAATACAGGTAGCCGGCGTAACCCAGCATCACCGCGCCCATGCCGACGCCGATCCGTGCCTCGTTCATCATCTGGAACATGTAGCTCAGGCCGTGGTGCGGTTTGCCTACGAGGTAACCGACACATTCGCCGTTGTCGCCGAAGTTCAGCGCGGTAGAGGTGGTGCCACGCCAGCCCATTTTGTGGAACAGCCCCGCCAGCAGCACATCGTTGCGCGGGCCGAGGCTGCCGTCGTCGTTGACCAGGAACTTGGGCACGATAAACAGCGAAATGCCTTTCACGCCAGGCGGTGCATCCGGCAGTTTCGCCAGCACCATGTGCACGATGTTTTCCGATAGCGGATGATCGCCGCCGGAGATGAAGATCTTGTTGCCCTTGAGTCGGTAGGTGCCGTCGGACGCCGGCTCCGCGCGTGTACGAATATCCGACAGCGAAGAACCTGCATGTGGCTCGGTCAGGGCCATGGTGCCGAAGAAGCGGCCGTCGATCATCGGTTGCAGGAAGCGTTGCTTTTGCTCCTCGCTGCCGAAGCTCTCGATCAGATTCGCCGCGCCCATGGTCAGGAACGGGTAAGAGGTCGAAGCGGCGTTGGCCGATTGGAAATGCGCGAAGCAGGCCTGGGACAACAACGTCGGCAGTTGCATACCGCCAGCCTCGAAGCTGCGTGCGGCATTGAGAAAGCCAGCCTCGAGGAAGGCATCCACCGCCGGTTTCACCTCGGGAATCAGAATCGCCTCGCCGTTCTCGTAGCGCGGTTCGTTTTCATCGTTCTTGCGGTTGTGGGGCGCGAAAAATTTCTCGGCGATGCTGCGGGCCGTAGCGAGGGCTGCGTCGAAGGTTTCGCGATTGTGCTCGGCAAACCGCTCGCGCTGGGTCAGGCCCTCGGCATCGAGGACTTCATACAGCTCGAAAGCCAGATTGCGGGAACTGAGCAACGTCTCGGACATGGCGGCCTACCTTTTTTTGGAATGGGCCGAGTCTAGGCGTGGGAATAGAGGCTGAACAGGATGATTGATGGCAGTGATGCAGAGGTTAGGGCGACACTAATTCAATATGGGAGCGAGTTTTGTGGGAGCAAGGCTTGCCCGCGATGAAAGCGCCGCGGTCTCTTGAGGACCGCAGCGCCTGGGTCGCGAGCAAGCTTTGCTCCCACAAAACTCGCACATAGGGTTTCTATGACCAGGCACCCATTGCAGGTGCCTGGTCTACAACGGTTTAGCCAATGGTCATCAGACTGGCGTTACCACCCGCGGCAGCCGTGTTCACGCTCAACGCCCGCTCGATCACCAAACGCTCCAACGCAATGTTGGTCTCGCCCTGGGACAAACCGTGCACCCCGACGATAGCACCGGCCCGCTTGGCCACTTGCTGGCAAACGCCGCGCAGTTGGTCCGAATCGCCGTGATGCAGCACGGCGTCGAACAGCACGTCGTCCTTGGTCCAGTCGGCAACCCGTTGGATGCGTGCCTGAATCTCCTTCGGCAAGCGTGCGAACAAAGCCTTGCTGGTGTCGGTTTCCGGCCACACGGCCGAGCCGCCCACAGCCAGTACCGCCGCCAGTTGCGTCAGCAGATCGCCTTCCACGTCCGCCAGGCACAACACGTGCTCGCGCGGCAGGATGGCGTAGCTGTTGCGTTCGCCGGTCGGGCCGGTCAGCTGGCGGGTAATACCGCTTTGCGACTGGGCGGCGAACTGCACGCACAGGGCGCTCAGCTCGGCGAGTTTCTGGCTGTCGGCCCAGGCTTGCAGGGCGGTCAGCGGTTTGCTCAGGGCTTCACGCAAACGCAGGTCTGGCGCAGTGAGGGCATCGCCACGCACGAAGGATTGCTGGATTGCATCGGTAGGACGGGTCGACAGCAGGCGGTACAAGTACAGCGGACCGCCGGCCTTGGGGCCGGTGCCCGACAGGCCTTCGCCACCGAACGGCTGCACGCCGACCACGGCCCCGACAATGTTGCGGTTCACGTAGACGTTGCCGGCATGGACGTTATCGACCACTTTGGCGATGGTCTCGTCGATACGGGTGTGCACGCCGAGGGTCAGGCCATAACCGGAAGCGTTGATCTGGCTGATCAACTGATCCAGCTCCTTGCGCTTGTAGCGCACTACGTGCAGCACCGGTCCGAAGATCTCCCGTTGCAGCTCGTCGAAGCTTTCCAGTTCGATCAGGGTCGGCATCACAAAGGTGCCGCGCTTGCACTCGTCACTGTCGGCGATTGCCATCTGGTACACGGTGCGACCTTTATCGCGCATGGCCTGGATGTGTTTCTCGATGCCGGCCTTGGCTTCGGCGTCGATCACCGGGCCGATGTCTACCGACAGGCGTTCAGGATTGCCGAGGCGCGATTCGGCCATGGCGCCCTTGAGCATTTCGATGACACGGTCGGCGGAATCTTCCTGCAAGCACAGCACCCGCAGGGCCGAGCAACGCTGGCCGGCGCTGTCGAAGGCCGAAGACACTACGTCGATGACCACTTGTTCGGTCAGCGCCGAGGAGTCGACGATCATGGCGTTCTGGCCACCGGTTTCGGCGATCAGTGGGATCGGACGGCCCTGGTTGTCCAGGCGACCGGCGATGTTGCGTTGCAGCAGGCGCGCGACCTCGGTGGAGCCGGTGAACATCACGCCTTTGACCCGCTCGTCACCCACCAGACGGGCGCCGACGGTTTCGCCACGGCCCGGCAGCAGTTGCAGCACGCCTTCCGGAATGCCGGCTTCGAGCATCAGGCGCACCGCTTGGGCCGCCACCAATGGCGTCTGCTCGGCGGGCTTGGCCAGTACCGGGTTGCCGGCGGCCAGGGCGGCGGCGACCTGGCCGCTGAAAATCGCCAGGGGGAAGTTCCACGGGCTGATGCAAACCACCGGACCCAAAGGACGGTGGGCGTCATTGGTGAAATCGTTGCGTGCCTGCACTGCGTAGTAGCGCAGGAAGTCCACGGCTTCACGTACTTCGGCGATGGCGTTGGCGAAGGTCTTGCCGGCTTCGCGGGCCAGCAGGCCCATCAGCGGCTGGATCTCGCCTTCCATCAGGTCGGCGGCGCGCTCGAGGATCGCGGCGCGTTCGGCTGGCGGCGTGGCCTGCCAGATAGGCGCGGCGTTGAGGGCGCACTGGATGGCATCGTCGACGTCGCTGATCGTGGCTTCCTGCACATGGCCGACCACGTCACGGTGATCGGACGGGTTCAGCACTGCTGCCGGTGCTTCTTCGCTGGCGGCGCAACCGAGCATCGGCACGGCTTTCCAGTCGTTATGGGCGGTCGCCAGCAGGGCGCAAGACAGCGACGCCAGGCGATGCTCGTTGGCCAGGTCGATGCCGCTGGAGTTGGCGCGCTCGCTGCCATACAGGTCGCGTGGCAGTGGGATGCGCGGATGCGGCAGGCCGAAGCCGCCTTCCAGGGTTGCCATCTGCTCGATGCTGGCCACTGGATCGGCCACCAGCTCCTGGATCGAAATGGACTGGTCGGCGATGCGGTTGACGAACGAGGTGTTCGCGCCGTTTTCCAGCAAACGACGTACGAGGTACGCCAGCAGGGTTTCGTGAGTACCTACCGGAGCGTACACGCGGCACGGACGGTTCAGCTTACCTTCGGAGACCTTGCCTACAACCTGTTCGTACAGCGGTTCACCCATGCCGTGGAGGCACTGGAATTCGTACTGGCCCGGGTAATAGTTCTGACCGGCGATGTGATAAATCGCCGACAGGGTATGGGCGTTGTGCGTGGCGAACTGTGGGTAGATGACTTCCGGCACCGACAGCAACTTGCGGGCGCAAGCGATGTAGGACACGTCGGTGTACACCTTGCGGGTATAGACCGGATAGCCTTCCAGGCCTTCGACCTGGGCGCGCTTGATTTCGCTGTCCCAGTACGCGCCTTTCACCAGGCGGATCATCAGGCGATGACGGCTGCGGCGAGCCAGGTCGATAACGTAGTCGATCACATACGGGCAACGCTTCTGGTACGCCTGGATCACGAAGCCGATGCCGTTCCAGCCGGTCAGTTGCGGCTCGAAGCACAGGCGTTCCAGCAGGTCCAGGGACAACTCGAGGCGGTCGGCCTCCTCGGCGTCGATGTTCAGGCCGATGTCGTATTGCTTGGCCAGCAAGGTCAGCGACAGCAGGCGCGGGTACAGCTCGTCCATGACGCGTTCGTACTGGGCGCGGCTGTAGCGCGGGTGCAATGCGGACAGTTTGATGGAAATGCCCGGGCCTTCATAAATCCCACGGCCATGGGACGCTTTGCCGATCGAGTGGATGGCTTGCTCGTACGAGGCCAGGTACTTCTGGGCGTCATGTTCGGTGAGCGCGGCTTCACCCAGCATGTCGTAGGAATAGCGGAAGCCCTTGGATTCGAACTTGCTGGCGTTGGCCAGGGCCTCGGCGATGGTTTCGCCGGTGACGAACTGTTCGCCCATCAGGCGCATGGCCATGTCGACGCCCTTGCGGATCATCGGCTCGCCGCTCTTGCCGATGATACGGCTCAGGGAGGAAGTCAGGCCGGCTTCGTTGTGGGTGGCAACCAGTTTGCCGGTCAGCAGCAGGCCCCAGGTGGCAGCGTTGACGAACAGCGATGGGCTGTTGCCCAAATGCGGTTGCCAGTTACCGGTACTGATCTTGTCGCGGATCAGTGCATCACGGGTGCCTTTGTCCGGGATACGCAGCAGCGCCTCGGCCAGGCACATCAGCGCCACGCCTTCCTGGGATGACAGGGAAAACTCCTGCAGCAGTCCCTGGACAATACCGGCACGGCCGCCGGCACTTTTCTGGTTGCGCAGCTTTTCAGCAATCGAGGCGGCCAGCTTGTTGGTGGCTTCGGCCATTTGCGCCGGCAGGCGGGCCTGCTCGATCAGCATCGGCACCACTTCCGGCTCGGGGCGACGGTAAGCGGCGGTGATGGAGGCACGCAGGACCGATTGCGGCAGGATGCTCTCGGCGAATTCGAGGAAGCATTGGTGAGCGTGGTCGACCTGTACATCGCCGGCATCATCGCTGTCGGCGCGGGGTGAACCGTTCAGCTCGGTCAGGGTTGCACCACCCTCGAGTTTTTCCAGGTAATTGAAAATTGCCTGCTTGATCAGCCAGTGTGGTGTGCGATCAATCGAGGTTGCGGCCGCCTTGAGGCGTTCGCGGGTCGGGTCATCGAGTTTGACCCCAAGGGTGGTGGTAGCCAT
This sequence comes from Pseudomonas sp. 43mfcvi1.1, assembly GCF_900115935.1. Taxonomy (NCBI): domain Bacteria; kingdom Pseudomonadati; phylum Pseudomonadota; class Gammaproteobacteria; order Pseudomonadales; family Pseudomonadaceae; genus Pseudomonas; species Pseudomonas sp. 43mfcvi1.1. The sequence continues at coordinate 330,611 of NZ_UETT01000002.1, forward strand.
ATTTTTATCCTCATGTTTACCACGTATGGCGTGGCATCAGCTGGCGGCAAGATTAGCTGCGCGATGATTGAGGTGCAACCGGGTGCAACCCTTTTTTTCTTGAAATGACAGGCAGTTCATCTGGAAGCAAATTCTGCCCCGTCAATCCTGCACCGGCTTAGTGCTTTGGCTTCTAGCGGACCGCTATGGACTGCACTAAAAAGGAGCAAAAAGTACAGATTCTGCGATAAAACCGATCAGGTGCAACTTATTCGAGCGAAACAGGTTGCACCTTATTTCATTTGTTGAATAGCATTCGCGGCCAAGGTGCAACCGGCTTGAAAGTCGAGGGGCATCGGCTGATGGCTTTCCTGGGGAAACATCAGTCATAAATTCGCGGGACTGCAAATCGTCGCTACAACGTCCGCGTTGTCGACGCTTTCAACTGCCACCGCTACATAAAAACAAAGCCAGGGCGTAACTCATGAGTGTTAGTAATCCCACCTTGATCACTTTCGTGATCTACATCGCAGCCATGGTCCTGATCGGTCTGATGGCTTACCGCTCCACCAATAACCTTTCCGATTACATCCTGGGCGGTCGTAGCCTGGGCAGCGTGGTCACGGCATTGTCCGCCGGTGCTTCCGACATGAGCGGCTGGTTGTTGATGGGTTTGCCGGGTGCCATCTACATGTCTGGCCTGTCGGAAAGCTGGATCGCCATTGGCCTGATCGTCGGTGCCTACCTCAACTGGCTGTTCGTGGCAGGGCGCCTGCGGGTGCAGACCGAGCACAACGGTGACGCGCTGACGCTGCCAGACTATTTCTCCAGCCGTTTCGAGGACCACAGCGGCCTGCTGCGGATCATCTCCGCGGTGGTCATCCTGGTGTTCTTCACCATCTACTGCGCTTCCGGCATCGTCGCCGGCGCCCGTCTGTTCGAAAGCACTTTCGGTATGTCCTACGAGACCGCGCTGTGGGCCGGTGCCGCCGCGACCATCGCCTACACCTTCGTCGGTGGTTTCCTGGCCGTGAGCTGGACCGACACCGTACAAGCCACCCTGATGATCTTCGCGCTGATCCTCACGCCGATCATCGTGCTGCTGGCCACCGGTGGCGTGGACACCACGTTCCTGGCCATCGAAGCGAAAGATCCTTCGTCCTTCGACATGCTGAAAAACACCACCTTCATCGGCATCATTTCGCTGATGGGCTGGGGCCTGGGCTACTTCGGTCAACCGCACATCCTGGCGCGCTTCATGGCGGCTGATTCGGTCAAGTCCATCGCCAACGCCCGTCGTATCTCCATGACCTGGATGATCCTGTGCCTGGGCGGCACCGTGGCTGTCGGCTTCTTCGGTATCGCTTACTTCTCGGCGCACCCTGAAGTGGCCGGTCCGGTGACCGAAAACCATGAGCGCGTGTTCATCGAGCTGGCGAAACTGCTGTTCAACCCGTGGATCGCCGGTGTCCTGCTGTCGGCCATCCTGGCGGCGGTAATGAGCACCCTGAGCTGCCAGTTGCTGGTGTGCTCCAGTGCCCTGACCGAAGACTTCTACAAGACCTTCCTGCGCAAGAACGCTTCCCAGCTGGAACTGGTCTGGGTCGGCCGTGCCATGGTGTTGCTGGTGGCCTTGGTCGCCATCGCCCTGGCCGCCAACCCGGAAAACCGCGTACTGGGCCTGGTGAGCTACGCCTGGGCCGGTTTCGGTGCCGCGTTCGGCCCGGTTGTGCTGATCTCGGTGATCTGGAAGAACATGACCCGTAACGGCGCGCTGGCCGGCATCCTGGTCGGTGCGATCACCGTGATCGTCTGGAAGCATTTCGAGCTGCTGGGCCTGTACGAAATCATCCCGGGCTTCATCTTCGCCAGCCTGGCCATCTACGTTGTCAGCAAGATGGGCTCGCCTACCGCCGGTATGCTGCAGCGCTTCGAAGCGGCCGAGAAAGATTTCCGTCTGAATCAGTAAGACCTTCAGCGCGGCCTTGACGGCGCGCTTGAAGAACATGAAAACGGCCCGTCTCCAATGGAAACGGGCCGTTTTTTATGCGCGGAATTTATCGACCACGCCTGTTACCTGTGGGAGCGAGCCTGCTCGCGATGAGGTGTCACATTCAGCATCCAGGCAAGCTGGTACGCCGCTATCGCGAGCAGGCTCGCTCCCACGCTGGATCTTCAAAGGACGCGCATCACTTCACCTCGGTGTCAGGCTGGTTGAGAAAGATCAACACGCCCAAAATCGCCATATAGAACCTGAACGCGGCATCCTGGCCGTTCCAGACTTCTGATTGCCACATCAGGAACCACTCGCCGCCGACGACCATGAAACCGAAGAACCAGACGAAGAAACCCACCGTCAGACCGGCAACGGCCCACCCCTTGGCGCGGGCGAACACCGAGGCCTCGGCCCGGCGTGCCTGCCACAGTTTCAGTGTGCCGTAACCCAAAAGCCCTGCTGTCAGCGCTTCGCCGACGATGATCAGCCAATAGGCGCCATGCCACATCCAGGGCTGATCGATGGCCCGGTATCGGGCGGCATTGTCGGGGAAGGTGGTGTCCATGCTCAGCACGTGATGGACGAAATTGAAGTTGGAGCTGTAGTCCGTGATGTTGTTGAACACGGTCAGGAAGGCGAAGGCGGCGAGCGCCAGGATCATTGCGATTTTTGCGTAACGGATCGTCATCGGTGCTTCCTTTGCTTTTTGCGACGAAAGAACGTTAGCACGGCCAGTTGCAGTCCCGAGGCCCGTCACTTTGTAGGAAGTTGCTGATTGTTCGTGCGGCCATTTCAGTTTGCCGTCACGCAAGGAATGTCTGTCGGAAAATACAGCGCATGCCGCATGCCTTTATCTTCTTGGGTGTAAGGCAAATCTGTTTTTAATGAGGGTCGATCAGCTTTGCGTAGGGCTCATGCACAATCGCCCGCCTCCATTTTGCAGAGGCACATCGGATGTTCCCGCCTGCCAACCCACCGCTTTTCACGCTGACGCTCGACAGCGGACCGAATGACCTCAAGGTGCTTGAGTTCAAGGGCACGGAAGCCATCAGTCAGCCCTATCGTTTTGACCTGGAGCTGGTCAGTGAGCGGTCTGACCTGGCACTGGAAGAACTCCTGCATCGCCAGGCATTTCTGGGTTTCGATGGCGGGAAGGGTGGCATACACGGTCAGGTCTACAGCGTGGCCCAGGGGGATTCGGGCAAACGCCTGACCCGTTACCAGATCAGCCTGGTGCCTCGCCTGGCCTACTTGCGCCATCGCATCAACCAGCGGATTTTCCAACACCTGAGCGTGCCCGATATCGTCGCCCGGGTGTTGAAGGAACACGGAATCCTGGCGGATGCCTGCCAGTTCACGCTTGGCGGGCAGTACCCCGAACGCGAATATTGTGTGCAGTATGGCGAAAGCGACCTGGCCTTCATCGAGCGAATTTGCGCCGAAGTCGGTATCCATTATCACTTCAGGCACCGCCCTGACGGCCATCTGCTGGTGTTCGGTGACGACCAGACGGTGTTTCCCCGCCTGCCCGAATCGACGCTGTACCTGCCGGACAGCGGCATGGTCGCCGACGAGTCGGCGATCAAGCGCCTGGCGGTGCGGCTCCAGACCTGCACCACTGCCGTAACGTTGCGCGATTACGACTTCCGCAAGCCCGGCTTGTTATTGGAAACCCATTTGGATAATCGGCAGCGTCCTGCCCTGGAAGACTATCGCTATCCCGGCGGATTCTCTGCCCGTGACGACGGCAAGCATCTGACCCGGCGCGCCCTTGAGCGTCATGGTGCCGACCAGCGCGTGGCAGAGGGCGGCAGCGATGAAAGCGCCTTCGTCAGCGGACATTTCATGTGCATGAAGGAGCATCCTCGTGAGCAGTTCAATGATCTCTGGCTCTTGACGCATGTCGACCATCATGGTCGTCAACCGCAGGTGCTGGAAGAAGTCGCCAGTGCCGGCCCGGATGAATTCCAGGGTTACAAAAATACCTTTCTCGCCACGCCATGGGACGTGTTCTTTCGGCCACCCCTGCATCACGAAAAGCCGCGGGCCCATGGTTATCAGTCGGCGGTGGTGACCGGGCCGGTCGACAGCGAGATCCATTGCGATGAGTTCGGGCGGGTCAAGGTGCAGTTGGTCTGGGATCGCGACGGTAAACACGACGAACATTCCAGCTGCTGGCTGCGTGTGGCCTCCGGTTGGGCCCACGATCACTATGGCGTGGTGATGATCCCCCGGGTTGGCATGGAAGTCCTGGTCGGGTTCATCGATGGCGACGTGGACAAGCCGATGGTGGTGGGTTGTCTGCCCAATGGCGCCAACCCGGTGCCGCTGGACTTGCCGGCGGACAAGACCCGCAGCCTGTTGCGCAGTCGGAGCAGCCCTGGCGGGGGAGGTTACAACGAACTGCGCATCGAGGATCGCAAGGGCGCCGAGGAGATCTACCTGCGGGCCCAGCGAAACTGGACCCAGCATGTGCTGCATGACCAGCGGGTGCAGGTCGATCATGAGCGCAGCATTGTCGTCACCGGTACGGCGCGACACGAGCTCAAGGCCGATGAACAGCGCCTTACCCATGGTCGGCGCCGGGCTGAAGTCCGGCAGGATGATCATCTGCTGGTGAGTGGCGAACGGCATATTCGTGTCACCAGTCAGGTGCTGAGTGCGAGCCAGCAGTTTCATGTCAGCGCCGGCCAACACGTAGTATTGGAAGCGGGTGCCAGTGTGACCCTCCAGGCCGGCGGCCATTGGATCAGCATCGGGGCCGGCGGGATCTCCAGCAGCGTGCCGATCGAGGTCGGTGGGGCGCCGATGGCGGTCATGAGCGCGGCATCCGGCACGCCAGGCAGTGCCGAGAAACGGGTCGCTGCGGCGCCTGCGCTTTCCCTCGCGCAAATCCTCAGTTTCCAGGGCTCGGCGCCGTTCTGCGAGGAGTGTGAACGTTGCAGAAGCGGCGTCTGCGTAGCGCCATCGGTCTTTCGCAAACCTGTCGATATCCAGGAGCGACCATGAGCTGCGGTCAATCTCCCCGCGCCTGGCTTGAGGACCATCCCTTGCAGGCCTGCGAGCAACTTTTCGCCATCTTCAGCAACGCCAGTAGCGCCGGGGTGTTGTCGGCCTGGAAGCGCTCGATGAGCTCGGAGGCGAGTCCGATCTGGGCCGACACGCCATACGCCGAGTGGGAATCGGTCATGCCCTATGTAGGGCTTGTCGGCGTGGACAACGGATTTCTTGATTGGATAGCCGCCACCGACTCGCTCGATTGGGGCTGGCTGGCGGTTTCGTGTGTGAACCAGCAGACCCTTGCCGAACATTTGCGGGGGCTCACGCAGGTGCTGTTGCCGGGTGGCAAGCCGGTCTTCCTGCGTTTTTGGGATGGGCGCTTTGTGCGGTCGATCCTGCAATCGACGGAGGTGGAGGCCGGGCAACTCTTGCCAGTCATCACGCGCTGCCTGATCAACGGGCAATCCCTTGAGATCATGGGAAATGCCCAGCGGGCGGCCCGGGCTTTTCCATGGTGGCAGGTACCCGTCGCGTTGTTGGAGACAATGGCCGAGATCCCGACGGACTGTCTGTTGGATAACTTGCTCACTTGGCTGGGCGAAGAGCATCCGTATTTGTTCGAGCGCGTCGACGACAGCGTCCTGCGCAGCAAGATTGCCTACTTTCTTGAGCGATCGGAGTCGGTTGAAGCATCAAAGGCGCCATTGCTGGCGTATCTGGTGCGAGAGCTGGGCTGATTGTGGCCTGTCCGCCGGGCTGCGAACGCCTGACGTCCGACGCGCTTCGAGGTAAACTCGTCGCCCTTCGCAGGAGCCGCCATGAATTATCGCCACGCCTTCCACGCCGGCAATCACGCCGATGTGTTCAAACACCTGACCTTGACCCGCCTCATCGCCTTGATGTCGCGCAAGGAGCAACCCTTCGCTTACCTCGATACCCATGCGGGCATCGGGTTGTACGACTTGCAGGGTGACCAGGCCAACCGTACCGGTGAGTACCTGGAAGGCATCGCGCGGTTGTGGGGCGAGAGCGATCTGCCGCCATTGACCGCCGATTACATGAAGGTGCTGCGCGAGATGAACCCGGACGGGCAGTTGCGCTACTACCCGGGCTCGCCGGAGCTGGCGCGGCGCCTGACCCGGTCGCAGGACCGTGTGCTGCTCAATGAGAAACACCCTGAAGACGGTGTATTGCTCAAGGACAACATGAAAGGCGACCGTCGCGTGGCGGTACACCTGGGTGAAGGTTGGCATGTGTCGCGAGCACTGCTGCCGGTGGCGGAGAAGCGTGCCCTGATGCTGATCGATCCGCCCTTCGAACAGCTTGACGAAATGCAGCGCTGCGCCGCTTCGCTCAAGGAGGCCATTGGCCGGATGCGCCAGACAGTGGCCGCGATCTGGTACCCGGTGAAGGACCAGCGGATGTTGCGCCGTTTCTACCAGGACCTGGCCGGCACAGGGGCGCCGAAGCTGTTACGCGTGGAGTTGCTGGTGCACCCACTGGCGACGCCCAACAGCCTGAACGGCTCCGGCCTGGCGATTGCCAATCCGCCGTGGGGGCTGGAGGAGGAGCTGCGTGAACTGCTGCCGTGGCTGTCGAAAAAACTGGGGCAGACCCAAGGTGGGTGGCAGATGGATTGGTTGATCGCTGAAAGCTGATGCACCGATGGCGTCTGGAAGGCCGCCATCGCGAGCAGGCTCGCTCCCACATGTGGACGCACTGCCACCAATCCCTGTGGGAGCCGAGCTTGCTCGCGAAGCTTTTTTTCAGGACAGAGGGTTCAGATCGGGCACGTCACGCCGGTCCCGCCAATCCCGCAATAGCCTTCCGGGTTTTTCGCCAGATACTGCTGGTGGTAGGCCTCGGCGAAGTAGAACGTCGGTGCTTCTTCGATTTCGGTCGTGATGGTGCCTTTGCCTGCCTTGGTCAACTCAGCCTGGAATACTTGCTCGCTGTGTTTGGCCGCCGCCAGTTGAGCCGGGTTGGTGGCATAGATCACCGAGCGGTATTGGGTACCGATGTCATTGCCCTGGCGCATGCCCTGGGTCGGGTTGTGCAGTTCCCAGAACATTTTCAGAAGCTGGTCGTAGCTGACTTTTGCCGGCTCATAGACCACCAGTACCACCTCGCTGTGGCCGGTAAGGCCCGAACAGACTTCTTCATACGTCGGGTTTGGCGTGAAGCCGCCGGCGTAACCCACCGCCGTGCTGACCACGCCTTCGCGCTGCCAGAATTTGCGTTCCGCACCCCAGAAGCAGCCCAGGCCAAAGATCGCGAAATCCACGTCCATGGCAAACGGGCCCAGCAGCGGCGCGTCGAGTACGAAGTGTTTTTCCGGCACGGTCATTGGGGTTTCACGGCCAGGCAGGGCTTGTTCTTGAGTAGGGAGCACGTTTTTGTTCACCAGGATTTCCGAGCGCAAGACCATCATCAGTCCTCTCAGTCAGATTGGGTTGAGCGAAATAGACCGTCAGTGTGCCCAATGCCGGTTAGTTAAGAAAGACACAGCGTTGACGAGGGGATGGACGTAGGGGCAGGCAAGGCCGTCAGACGAGCGGCCCGCGGGGGTAGCGCTTGAGCTTTTCGATCAGCTCGGCGCCGGGGATCGGGCGGTCGAACAGGTAGCCCTGGCCGACATCGCAGCGGTGACGCCTTAGGAATGTCAACTGCTGGGCGGTTTCGATGCCTTCGGCCACGACCTTGAGTTTCAGGTTGTGGGCCATGGCGATCACCGCCGAGGTGATTTCCATGTCGTCCTGGTTGTCCGGGATCTCATGGATGAAGCTGCGATCGATCTTGATGATGTCGATCGGGAATTTCTTCAGGTAGCTCAGGGACGAGTAACCGGTGCCGAAGTCGTCCATCGCCAGGGTCAGCCCCAGGCGCTTGAGCTGGTCGAGCTGCAAGTGGGTGTCTTCGGTGGCTTCCAGCAACAGGCCTTCGGTCAGCTCCAGTTCCAGCAGCCGGGCCGGCAGTTGTTCCTCCTTGAGGATACTGGCGATGGAGGCGACCAGGTCGGGGTCGGAGAACTGCTTGGGCGACAGGTTGATCGCCACTTGCAGGTTGCCCAGGCCGGCGGCGGTCAATTGCTTGCTCATGCGGCAGGCCTGGCGGGCGATCCATTTACCGATAGGGATGATCAGCCCGGTTTCTTCGGCCACGCTGATGAACTGGTCCGGGCGGATCATGCCCTTTTCCGGATGGTTCCAGCGCAGCAACGCCTCCATGCCCAGCAGACGGCCGCTGCGCAAGCACAACTTGGGTTGGTAGAACACGTCCAGTTCGTTCTGGGTCAAGGCGCGGCGCAGGTTGTTTTCCACGAACAGCTTGTAGCTGGCCTCGGCATTCAGCGCCTCGGTGAATACCTGGACCTGATGTTTGCCGTTGGCCTTGGCCTTGTGCAGGGCAAGGCCGGCGTTGCGCATCAGGGTCTGTGGATCGCGGCCGTGCAGCGGAGCGCAGGCCAGGCCCACGGAGCCGGTCACGCTGATCAGTTGGTTGTCGACGAACATGGGTTTGTCGAGGGTCATCAGCAATTGGCTGGCGATCTGCTGCCCGGCTTCCAGGTCAGTGTCGTCCAGCAGGACCGCGAATTCGTTACTGGCGAATCGCGCCAGGCTGCCGCTGGGGCTCAGGCTGTTGCGCAGGCGCCGAGCCAGGCTGATCAGCAGCTTGTCACCGGTCTGGTGGCCAAGGCTGTCGTTGATGCGCTTGAAGTTGTCGATGTCCACCAGCAGCAGGCTGATGGGCGAATCACTGTCCCGGGCGAAGCGTTCATCGAGGTTGCGGATGAACGCCGGACGGTTGCCCAGGTTGGTCAGGTTGTCGGTGTAGGCCAGGCGCTCGATGCGCTGCTGGGCCAACTTGGTCTGGGTGATGTCTTCGTAGATGCCGATGTAGTGCGTCAGTTCGCGGTTGTCGCCGTAGACCTTGGAAATCGACAACTGGCCCCAGTAGGGTTCCAGGTTCTTGCGCCGGCTCTTGAATTCGCCCTGCCAACTGTTGCTCTGGGCCAGCGCCGATGGCGCGTCGAACAGCAGTTCGCTGAGGTTCTCCAGGGCCGGCAGTTCCGAGAGGCGTTGGCCGTGGACTTCCTCGGTGGTGTACTGGGTGATCGCGGTGAAGCTTGGGTTGACGTACTCCACCACACCGTCGCAATTGACCAGCAGGAACGCATTGGCGCTCTGTTCCACGGCGCGCTGGAACAAGTGCAGGGCGCTGGTCGCGGTTCGTCGATTGTGGTTGTTGATGACCTGGGCGAACTGGTCGGCCAGTTCACCGGCGAAGGCGATTTCGTCCGATTGCCAGGCTCGGGTGACGCCGACCTGTTCCAGGCACAGTACGCCGACTACCTGGCCGTCGATACGAATGCTGGCGTCGAGAATGGCGTTGACGTCGCGGGCGCGCAGGCTCTCGGCCATTTCCCGGGTGCGCGGGTCGCGCATCGCGTTGTGAGCGTCGATGGCGCGGCAGGTCTGCAACGCCTCCATGTAGTCGGGAAAGTCGTTGGCGTCGATCACCTCCGGCAGGAAATACTCCTGGGAAGCGCGGTTGTAGGCGGAGATCGGTACCAGTTTGCCGTCGTCCAGGTTCCAGATACTGGCGCAGTCGATCTGGTAGATGTCACAGGCGCTGCGGGTGATGAGTTCGGCCGCTTCGAGCAGGGAATTGTTGGCGCTGTAGCGTTGACGGGTCAGCAGCAGAATCAGGTCTTGCTGGGCTCGCACCCGGTCCAGATGCTGGAGCTGTTCTTGCTGGGCGCGCTGGTTCAGTTCCAGGGCGATCTGCAAGCGTGAATTCTGGGTTTCCAGGTCCAGGGCCGGCATGGAGGGTTCGCCTTGCAGCAAATTGTCCACCGCCAGCAGGAAACCGCGCAGCAGATGACGATTGTGTTGCTTATAGGCCTCACCGGTTTCCAGCACGTTCATCGGGCCTTTGGCGGTGTGTAGCGTGTAGCGAATCTGGTAATGCGAGGCCTGGGCCAGTTGCTGCTGGATGGCGTCATGCAACTGATAGCGCGCTTCGGGCTCCATCAGGCTGGCATAGGGCGCACTGACCAGCGAGCACAGCTCTACCGCCGGCAGGCCGAAGTATCGCTCGCAGTTGGGGTCGAGGAACAACAGCGCCCAGCTTGCTTCATTCAGCCGTTCGAAACGCAGCATACCGAGCCGCGAGGGCACCGGTAACTGCGTCACTACCTCGGCCGCCATACGGCTGGCGGCATCGGGTTGGCTTTTCATGGGGAAACTCGCTTCGAAAATGCTGATCGCGCCGGGCTGACGCCCTCGTTATTACGGATTGGCGCAAGGTTGCATCATTGCGGCACTGGCTGACAAGAGAGATGAAGGCCAAGTGCTATAAACCTTTTATCGGCCGACGAGGGGATTTCTCCAGTCGCCGACCGATCAGAGGCCATGGAAGGTACCAGTGCCTGTCATTGCAGTGGTATATCGACGCTCTGCAAGGGGGCGCCGTCCCGGTCGTGGAAAGTGACTTGAAGGCTCTGCGCCGTGACATGCAGGCGGGCGAAGTTGTCTTGGCTCACCACTTTGCTGGTCAGTTCATAGCGATACTGACCGCTTTTGGTGCGGGCCATGGGCCTGTGGAAAATAAAATCCGAGGCTTTTGCAAAAGGCAGCAATTTGCTGTTGTAGAACGGCGAGGAAACCACGGTGTTGACCTCGAAATCAGGATCCTCGCTGTGACGCAATCGGCTGGTCATGGAGCCGTGGACATCGCCCGAGACGAAAACCACGTTTTTGATCCGATGGTGGCGAATGGTTTCCAGCAGGCGCAGGCGTTGTTCGGGGAAGGCCTGCCAGGCATCGCCGTCATTGTGCTTGCTGTCAGGGAAGAACATGACGCTGGTCACGATGAGTTTGACCCGGGCGGGGCTGTCGATGAGCCATTGGAGCAAAGACTGTTCCTGTTCCTCGTCGAGGATGCGTCGGTCGTCCGCCGACAGATTGCGTTGCGTCCGGCTGTTGGTGACGAACCATTGGATATCGCCGTGAGTGAGGATGTACCAGTAGTGCGTTAACGACTTGTTTAATCTTCCGTCGCCCGACAGTTCATGGGCGGGCCCATGGCTGGCCTGATAAAGCCCATAAGCGTCCATGGCATTTGCGTATAGAACGTCGTCGTTGACGGTTTTCCTGGCGGGCCAGTTGTCTTCGATTTCATGGTCGTCGAGGATCATGTAGGTAGGGATGCCCGACATTAACTTCCTGATGTGCGGCTGGGTAAACACCGCACGGTACCTGAAGAGAATGTTCTTATAGATTCGGTCCGGGCCGATGACGTTAAGGTCATCGAGATAAACCTGGTCACCGATCATTAACACTGCGCTGATCGGCGGGTTGGCCTGTGCCACGATGCGATTGATACCGGCAAAGGTGCGGTCCCCAAGCCCGGGTAACAATGGGGTGCGGGCGGCGATTCGCAAGTAGCGACAAGAACCCACGATGTAAGCGCGCGGTGCGTTGGTTCTGCTGGCCGGCGTTCGGAAGCAGTAAGTGTTGCGGGGCCATTGCAGCGGCAGTTCCTGGACGGTTTCCACAGTATGGGTGGGGCTCAGGGGGCTGAACCAGCCGGCCTGGTATTCGTAGGCGGTGTCGGGTTGCAGGCCTTTCAACACGATGACATCGGACATGTCGCGGTAGGCCTTCAGTTGGACGAAATGCCCTTTCGACCAGTGGGGATCACCTTGGCGCCTGTGGCGAACTCCGGCGAATACCAGGTTGTTGTCGAGATCGCCTCGCAGAAATATCCGAGCGTGATCCGTTGTCGTGTGGCCGACGATGGGGCCGACGGTAGGTTTGAACATGTTCGAATCCATTCGAAGTTGTAATCGGTGGGGGTAAGCATCAAGTTGCCTTGGCGGTTTGATGCTAAAGCGCCGCGCGTCATAAATATCGAGAGGGGAGGGGGCACAGGTTGTGGGTAATGACTAATAGGGGGCGTAGTCATTTAAAACTTGCGGGGTAGGAAAAGTGCTGGGATGTCTGGCATACCGCTATCGCGAGCAGGCTCGCTCCCACAGAAGCGCCCGGCCTGCTGACTGGCTTGAATGGCAGGCAAAAAAAAGCCCCGCCAAACGGGCGGGGTTGAGGTACGAGCGTGGCGCTCGGAAAACAGCGGTCCGGATGGCCCTCCGCAAAGGGAGGGCCGCCCGGTGTTACAGCAGGATGGTACGGATGTCGCCCAGCAGGTCGCTCAGACGCTTGGTGAAGCGTGCGGCGGCGGCGCCGTTGATCACACGGTGATCGTAGGACAGCGACAGTGGCAGCATCAGCTTCGGCTGGAAGGCTTTACCATCCCAGACAGGCTGGATGGTGGCCTTGGAAACACCCAGGATCGCCACTTCCGGCGCGTTGACGATCGGCGTGAAGCCGGTGCCGCCAATGTGGCCGAGGCTGGAGATGGTGAAGCAGGCGCCCTGCATGTCGTCGGCGGTGAGCTTTTTGTTCCGGGCTTTTTCGGCCAGGGCAGCGGCTTCGCCAGCCAGTTGCAGCAGGCTCTTCTGGTCGACGTTGCGGATGACCGGTACCAGCAGGCCTTCCGGGGTGTCGACGGCAAAGCCGATGTGTACGTATTTCTTGCGGATCACTGCCTTGCCGCTTGGCGCCAGGGAGCTGTTGAAATCCGGCAGTTCCTTGAGCAGGTGCGCACAGGCCTTGAGCAACAGCGGCAGCACGGTCAGCTTCACACCGGCCTTTTCCGCCACGGCTTTCTGGGCGACGCGGAAGGCTTCCAGCTCGGTGATGTCGGCCTGGTCGAACTGAGTCACGTGGGGAATGTTCAGCCAGCTGCGATGCAGGCTCGACGCGCCGATCTGCATCAGGCGAGTCATGGCCACTTCTTCGGTTTCGCCGAAGCGGCTGAAGTCCACCGCCGGGATCGGCGGAATGCCCGCGCCGCCAGTGGCGCCTTCGGCCGGTGCGTTCTTGGCCTTCTGCATCATGGCCTTGACGTAGGCCTGCACATCTTCCTTCAGCACGCGACCGTGTGGACCACTCGGGCCAACGGCAGACAGCTCGACGCCGAATTCACGGGCCAACTGACGCACCGCAGGACCGGCATGCACTTTGGCACCGCTTGGCGCAGGCGCGGCGGCAACAGGCGCAGGAGCCGCTTCGGCCTTGGCCGCAGGCGCGGCGGCTGGCGCTGGAGCTGCTTCAGCCTTGGCGGCAGGCGCAGCGGCTGGGGCTGGCGCGGCAGGTGCCGAGGCGCCCGCTACTTTCAGCTTCAGGATCAGGTCGCCAGTGCCGACTTCGTCGTCCAGCTTGACCTCGACGCTTTCCACCACACCGGCGGCCGGCGATGGGATTTCCATGCTGGCTTTGTCGGATTCCAGGGTGATCAGCGACTGGTCGGCTTCGACGGTGTCGCCAGCCTTGACCAGCACCTCGATGATCTTGGCCTTGCCCGACGAACCGATGTCCGGGACATGAATGTCCTGGACCGTGGCAGCGGCAGGCGCAGCAGCGGGTGCGGGAGCCGCCTCGGCAGCCGGTGCGGCGGCAGGCTTTTCAGCCGCGGCCGGGGCAGCAGCGGGTGCGGCCGCTTCAGGCGCCGCGGCGGCGCCCTCGACTTCCAGCTCCAGCAACTCGTCGCCTTCTTTCAGGCGGTCGCCCAGCTTCACTTTCAGGCTCTTGATCACACCGGCCTTCGGCGCAGGCACTTCCATGCTGGCCTTGTCCGATTCAAGTGTCAGGATGCTCTGGTCGGCTTCGATGCGGTCGCCGACCTTCACAAACAGTTCAATTACTTCACCTTCACCGCTGCCGATGTCAGGTACGCGAATGAGTTCGCTCACGAAAATTCTCCTCAGCAGTCCAGTGGGTTGCGTTTTTCCGGATCGATGCCGAACTTGACGATGGCTTCGGCCACCACTTTCGGTTCGATATCGCCACGGTCAGCCAGGGCTTCCAGGGCTGCCAACACAACGAACTTACGGTCGACTTCGAAGAAGTGACGCAGCTTCTTGCGGCTGTCGCTACGGCCGAAACCGTCGGTGCCCAGCACTTTGAATTCCTTGGAAGGAACCCACTGGCGGATCTGCTCGGCGAACAGCTTCATGTAGTCGGTAGAGGCGATGACAGGACCTTTACGGCCGTTCAGGCATTCTTCGACGTAGCTCAGCTTAGGCTTCTGGCCAGGGTGCAGGCGGTTACTGCGCTCTACGGCCAGGCCGTCGCGACGCAGTTCGTTGAAGCTGGTGACGCTCCACACGTCGGCACCGACGTTGAACTCTTCACGCAGGATCTTCGCTGCTTCACGCACTTCGCGCAGGATGGTACCGGAGCCCATCAGCTGGACGTGGTGCGCCGCTTCGCGGGTGTCTTCCTCGAGCAGGTACATGCCCTTGACGATGCCTGCCTCGACACCGGCCGGCATGGCTGGCTGCTGGTAGGACTCGTTCATCACGGTGATGTAGTAGAAGACGTCCTGTTGCTCTTCGGTCATCTTCTTCATGCCGTCCTGGATGATCACCGCCAGCTCATAGCCATAGGTCGGATCATAGGTGCGGCAGTTCGGGATGGTCCCGGCCAGCATGTGGCTGTGGCCATCTTCGTGTTGCAGGCCTTCGCCGTTCAGCGTGGTCCGGCCAGCGGTACCGCCGATCAGGAAGCCACGGGTACGGCTGTCGCCGGCCGCCCAGGCCAGGTCGCCGATACGCTGGAAGCCGAACATCGAGTAGAAGATGTAGAACGGCAGCATCGGCTGGTTGTGGCTGGAGTACGAAGTACCGGCGGCAATGAAGGAACTCATGGCGCCCGCTTCGTTGATGCCTTCTTCGAGGATCTGGCCCTTCTTGTCTTCGCGGTAGAACATCACCTGGTCTTTATCGACTGGCTCGTAGAGCTGGCCGACGGAGGAGTAGATGCCCAACTGACGGAACATGCCTTCCATACCGAAGGTACGGGCTTCGTCCGGGATGATCGGGACGATGCGCTGGCCGATTTCCTTGTCCTTGACCAATTGCGCGAGGATCCGCACGAAGGCCATGGTGGTGGAGATTTCACGGTCGCCCGAGCCGTCCAGGATCGCCTTGAGGGTCTCCAGTGGCGGGGTCGGGACGCTGAAGCTCTTGGCGCGGCGCTGTGGTACGAAACCGCCCAGCGCGGCACGGCGCTCGGCCAGGTAACGGGCTTCGGCGCTGCCTTCTTCCGGCTTGAAGAACGGCAGGTTTTCCAGCTCGCTGTCCTTGACCGGAATGTCGAAGCGGTCGCGGAACAGCTTCAGGCTGTCGACATCGACCTTCTTGGTGTTGTGCGCGGTGTTCTTCGCTTCGCCGGCACCGGTGCCATAACCCTTGATGGTCTTGGCCAGGATGACGGTCGGCTGCTCTTTGTGGTTGACCGCTTCGTGGTACGCCGCATAGACCTTGTACGGGTCGTGGCCGCCACGGTTGAGTTTCCAGATCTCGTCGTCGGACAAGTCGGCAACCATTGCCTTGAGTTCAGGCGTGTTGAAGAAGTGCTCACGGACGAACGCGCCGTCCTTGGCCTTGTAGTTCTGGTACTCGCCGTCGATGACTTCGTCCATGCGACGTTGCAGGATGCCGTCGACGTCCTTGGCCAGCAGTGGGTCCCAGAAACGGCCCCAGATGACTTTGTTGACGTTCCACTGGGCGCCACGGAACACGCCTTCGAGTTCCTGGATGATCTTGCCATTGCCGCGAACCGGGCCGTCGAGGCGCTGCAGGTTGCAGTTGATGACGAAGATCAGGTTGTCCAGCTTCTCGCGGCCGGCCAGGGAGATCGCGCCCAGGGATTCCGGCTCGTCGCACTCGCCGTCACCCATGAAGCACCAGACTTTCTGCTTGCCTGGCTGGATGAAACCACGGGCTTCCAGGTACTTCATGAAGCGCGCCTGGTAGATCGCCTGGATCGGGCCCAGGCCCATGGATACGGTCGGGAACTGCCAGAAGTCTGGCATCAGCCAAGGGTGCGGGTACGAGGACAGGCCGTTGCCGTCCACTTCCTGGCGGAAGTTGTTCATCTGGTCTTCGGAGATGCGGCCTTCCATGAACGCACGGGCGTAGACGCCTGGCGATGCGTGGCCCTGGAAGTAGATCAGGTCGCCGCCGTGTTCGTCGGTCGGGGCCTGGAAGAAGTAGTTGAAACCGATGTCATACAGCGTCGCGCTGGAGGCGAAGCTGGAGATGTGACCGCCCAGGTCAGAATCTTTCAGGTTGGTACGCATGACCATGGCCAACGCGTTCCAACGTACCAGCGAGCGAATGCGGCGTTCCATGAACAGGTCGCCAGGCATGCGTGCTTCGTGGGTAACGGGGATCGTGTTGCGGTACGGCGTGGTGATGGCGTAGGGCAGTTGCGAACCGCTGCGGGTCGCGAGTTCGCCCATACGGGTCATCAGATAATGAGCACGGTCTTCGCCTTCTTTGTCGAGAACCGATTCCAGGGCGTCCAGCCATTCCTGGGTTTCGACGGGATCGAGGTCTTGCATGGCTTGCTCCAGGGCGGAAAGGCTACCAGAATCGGTTGCCTGAGTTTGCGACTGGCCTTGTGGGCAGACGATATAAATTCTTGGATTGCCGAAGGTTGTTTCGGCGGCGTGTAGTTTTACTACAAATCGTTGGCCGTTTCAGCCTTTCGAATGTATAGACGAGTAGTAAAACTACACATGAGCGGCTTATGGCCGCTCGTTTCGTTGTGAGAATAATCGTTACTGTTGGTCTTTAGCCAACTCGAACAGGTAAAAACTTGATGCCGGCTGCCAATAAAATCAGATTTTCAGCTATTTATCATCTTTGTTCGACAGTCGATCAGGTAGTGTCTTCTGAAAAAACACTACATCCAGCCTCTCCCGCGCCGATCAAGGATAGACCATGAGCCTGCCCTCGCTTGCCGAAGTACCGGCCATTCTCCAGTCATTGGTCAGTCGGGCCGAGCAGTCGTTCCGTGCCGCGGTCGCCTTGTTCGACGACGACCACGGGTTGTCTGCCTGGACGCCCGAGCGTTGGGATGCGTTCAAGCGCGTTGCCGCCGCCAGTGATTTTTTCATCGAGCAGAGTCTCCGTGACCCGGCGATGCTGCTGGAGCTGGTGCGCAGCGGCGAACTGGACCGCAGCCTGGCTCCCGGTGAAATGTGCGCACAGATCGGTGCCGCAGTACAGGCCGCCGAGACCGAGGATGAACTGGGACGCGTCCTGCGCCGTCAGCGTACGCGCCAGCAGGTGCGGATCATCTGGCGCGACCTGACCCGCCAGGCCGACCTGGTCCAGACCTGTCGCGATCTCTCGGACATGGCCGACACCTGCATCGACCAAGCCTATCAATGGTTGTACCAGCGCCTCAGTCAGCAATTCGGCACGCCCACCGGACGGCGCAGCGGCGAGCCGCAGCAGATGGTCATCCTGGGCATGGGCAAGCTTGGCGCCGTGGAGCTGAACCTGTCGTCGGACATCGACCTTATTTTCGCCTACCCCGAGGGCGGCGAAACCGTTGGCGTCAAGCGACCGCTGGATAACCAGGAGTTTTTCATCCGTGTCGGCCAGCGCCTGATCAAGGCCCTGGACCCGATGACCGTCGACGGTTTTGTCTTTCGCGTCGACATGCGCCTGCGCCCCTACGGCTCGGCCGGCGCGCTGGTGCTGAGCTTCAATGCCCTGGAGCAGTATTACCAGGACCAGGGCCGCGATTGGGAACGCTACGCCATGATCAAGGCGCGGGTGGTGGCGGGCGATCAGGTGGCCGGTACGCAATTGCTCGACATGTTGCGCCCGTTCGTCTATCGCCGTTACCTGGATTTTTCCGCCATCGAAGCGCTGCGCACCATGAAGCAACTGATCCAGCAGGAGGTGCGGCGCAAGGGCATGGCCGACAACATCAAGCTGGGTTCGGGCGGCATTCGCGAGGTGGAATTCATTGCCCAGGCGTTCCAACTGATCCACGGCGGTCGCGACTTGAGCTTGCAGCAGCGGCCGTTGCTCAAAGTGCTGGGCACCCTGGAAGGCCAGGGCTATCTGCCGGCCAAGGTGGTCGACGAGTTGCGCCAGGGGTATGAGTTCCTGCGTTATACCGAGCACGCTATCCAGGCCATCGCCGACCGCCAGACCCAGATGTTGCCGGACAGCCCACAGGATCAGGCGCGCATTGCATTCATGCTGGGTTTTGCCGACTGGTCGGCCTTTCACGAGCAATTGATGTACTGGCGCGGGCGTGTGGCCTGGCATTTCGGCCAGGTCATCGCCGACCCGGATGAAGAGGAGGGCGGGGAAAGCGAAGTGGTGGTGGGTGGCGAATGGTTGCCCTTGTGGGAAGACAGCCAGGATGAAGAGGCGGCATGTCGTCAGTTGCAGGACGGTGGCTTCGTCGATGCACCCAAGGCCCTCAAGGCACTGGCTGCCTTGCGCGCGAGCCCGCAACTGCGCGCCATGCAGCGCCTGGGGCGCGAGCGTCTGGATGCCTTCATTCCACGCCTGTTGGCCCAGGCCGTGGAGCATGCCAATCCGGACCTGGTGCTGGAGCGGGTGCTGCCATTGGTAGAGGCTGTCGCCCGCCGTTCGGCCTATCTGGTGTTGCTGACGGAAAACCCCGGAGCCCTGCGACGCTTGCTGACGCTGTGCGCGGCGAGCCCTTGGATAGCGGAACAAATCACCCGTTTCCCATTGTTGCTCGATGAATTGCTCAATGAGGGCCGGCTGTTCAAGCCGCCCCTGGCGCCGGAGTTGGCGGCGGAGTTGCGTGAGCGCCTGACGCGCATTCCCGAGGATGATCTGGAGCAACAGATGGAGGCGTTGCGGCATTTCAAGCTGGCGCATCGCCTGCGGGTAGCGGCTTCGGAAATCGCCGGCAGCCTGCCGCTGATGAAAGTCAGCGATTACCTGACCTGGCTGGCCGAGGCGATTCTCGAGCAAGTGCTGGCCCTGGCCTGGCGCCAGACGGTGACCAAGCACGGCGTGCCATTGCGCACCGATGGCAGTCTGTGCGATCCGGGCTTCATTATTGTCGGTTATGGGAAAGTCGGCGGGCTGGAACTGGGGCATGGTTCCGACCTGGACCTGGTGTTCATCCACGATGGCGACCCACAGGCGGAAACCGATGGCCCGAAACCCATCGACGGCGCGCAGTTCTTCACCCGGCTCGGCCAGCGGATCATCCACCTGCTGACCGCCCAGACCAACTCCGGGCAGTTGTACGAAGTGGACATGCGCCTGCGACCGTCCGGGGCGTCGGGGTTGCTGGTCAGTTCCCTTGGGGCGTTTGCCCGTTATCAGGAGAATGAAGCCTGGACCTGGGAACACCAGGCATTGGTGCGAGCCCGGGTGCTGGTGGGGAGCCAGGATGTGGGCCAGGCGTTCGAGAAGGTCCGCGCCCAGGTGCTGGGACGCAAGCGTGACTTGCCGATGCTGCGTCAGGAAGTCAGCGAAATGCGCGCCAAGATGCGGGACAACCTTGGCAGCAAGGCTACCGCCGCCGGGACTGCGCCGAATGCCTTCGAGGCCGCGGCGCCCTTCGACCTCAAGCAGGACGCCGGAGGTATCGTCGATATTGAATTTATGGTGCAATACGCGGCCCTGGCGTGGTCCGAGGAACACCCCTCGCTGGTGCGCTACACCGATAACATCCGCATCCTCGACGGGTTGCAGGAGCTCGGGTTGATGCCGGCCGAAGATGCCACGCTGTTGCGCGAAGCCTATAAAGCCTACCGCTCCGCTGCCCACCGCCAGGCCTTGCAGAAAGATACCGGGGTGATCGCAGGCGACCAGTTCGTGGATGAACGCCGGCAGGTCTTGCGGATCTGGCGGGAGCTGGGGCTGAGCTGAGTATTGAATGAATGTGGGAGCGAGCCTGCTCGCGATGGCGGAGTGTCAGGCGACATTGAGGTTGGATGTGATGGCCTCATCGCGAGCAAGCTCGCTCCCACAGTGGATTTGCGGTGCGGCACTGTACTTGAAACAGATGAAGGCCCCTTGTGGGAGCGAGCCTGCTCGCGATGGCGGAGTGTCAGGCGACATTGATGTTGAATGTACCGGCCTCATCGCGAGCAGGCTCACTCCCACAGTTGATGGGGGTGTGTTGTAGATTAGGGCAACAGGCAACGACCTAAGCCACAGTGATTCTCGAGGCGGGGAGGCGTAGGCCTCCCTGTATCGTTTTTGGAAAGCACATGAATATTCTGATCGTTGGGCCCAGTTGGGTCGGTGACATGGTGATGGCGCAGACACTGTTCCAGTGCCTGAAACAGCGCCATCCGCAGTGCGAAATCGACGTCCTGGCCCCCGAGTGGAGCCGGCCGATCCTTGAGCGCATGCCCGAAGTACGCAAGGCCTTGAGCTTCCCGCTCGGCCACGGCGTGTTGGAACTGGCGACCCGTCGGCGTATCGGCAAATCCCTGGCCGGCCAGTACGACCAGGCGATCCTGTTGCCCAATTCGTTGAAATCGGCACTGGTGCCGTTCTTCGCCCGTATCCCCAAGCGCACCGGCTGGCGTGGCGAGTTTCGCTACGGCCTGCTCAACGATGTGCGCACACTGGATAAAGAACGTTATCCGCTGATGATCGAGCGCTTCATGGCCCTGGCCTACGAGCCTGGGGTCGAGTTGCCCAAACCCTATCCGCGACCGAGCCTTGCGATCGACCCGGTGACCCGTGAAGCGGCGCTGGCCAAGTTCGGCCTGAGCCTGGATCGTCCGGTGCTGGCTCTCTGTCCGGGTGCCGAGTTCGGTGAATCCAAGCGCTGGCCGGCGGAGCATTACGCCCAGGTTGCCGAGGCGAAGATTCGCGAAGGCTGGCAAGTCTGGCTGTTCGGCTCGAAAAAAGATCATCCGGTGGGCGAGGACATCCGCTCGCGGTTGATCCCGGGGCTTCGGGAAGAGTCGGTGAACCTCAGCGGCGACACCTCCCTGGCCGAGGCCATCGACCTGCTGTCCTGCGCCGATTCCGTGGTGTCCAACGACTCCGGCCTGATGCACGTGGCCGCCGCCCTGAATCGGCCATTGGTGGCGGTCTACGGCTCTACTTCGCCAGGCTTCACACCACCGTTGGCCGACAAGGTCGAAGTCGTGCGCCTGGGCATCGAGTGCAGCCCGTGCTTCGACCGCACCTGCCGCTTCGGTCATTACAACTGCCTGCGCCAGCTTATGCCGCCTGCCGTGAACGAAGCCTTGGAACGTTTGCAAGGCACACCCGTGGAGGTCCGGTAACTTGCGGGTATTGCTGATCAAGACCTCTTCGCTGGGGGATGTGGTTCATACCCTGCCGGCGCTGACCGACGCGGCGCGAGCGATTCCTGGCATCAAGTTCGATTGGGTGGTGGAAGAAGGCTTCGCCGAAATCCCCACCTGGCACCCGGCCGTGGGCAAGGTCATCCCGGTGGCGATCCGGCGCTGGCGCAAGAACCTCTGGCAAACCATCAAGAGTGGCGAATGGCGACGCTTCAAACAGAACGTGCGGGCCGAAAAGTACGACCTGGTGATCGACGCCCAGGGCCTGCTGAAAAGCGCCTGGCTGACCCGCTACGTCAAGGCCCCGGTCGCCGGCCTGGATAAGCACTCGGCCCGCGAACCCCTGGCGGCGCGCTTTTATTCCCGGCGCCTGGCGGTGGCCCGTGGTCAGCATGCGGTCGAGCGCGTGCGCCAGTTGTTTGCTCTGGCGCTGGGCTATGACTTGCCGCAAACCCAGGGCAGTTATGGCCTCGACATCGACCGATTGGTGGAATTGCCACGCCCCTACCCCTACGTGGTGTTCCTGCACGGCACGACCTGGGAGTCCAAGCATTGGCCCGAACTTTACTGGCGCCAGCTCACCGAGCGCATGGGGCAGTTCGGAGTGGTGGTAAAACTGCCGTGGGGCAACCCCGCCGAAAAGGCCCGGGCCGAACGCATCGCCAGCGGGCTGCGCAACGCCTTGGTACTGCCGAAACTGAACCTGGGCGGGATGGGCAAGGTGCTTGCCGGCGCCCAGGCCTGCGTGGCTGTGGACACCGGTCTGGGGCATCTGGCCGCGGCCCTGGACGTGCCGACCATTTCGCTGCTCGGTCCGACCAATCCGGTGCTGACCGGCGCCTACGGCAAGGGCCAGATTCACCTCGCCAGTGATTTCCCCTGCGCGCCGTGCATGCAGAAACAATGCACTTACCCGCCGACCGCCGAAGATGCTCGGCGGTTTGACCTGAAACGCGAGCAGCCCCTGTGCTTCACGCGTCTGAACCCCGAGCGTGTTGCCAGCCACCTGAGCACGTTATTGGCTGAGGAGCCGCGCTGATGCAATTGGCTTTTGTCCTTTACAAGTACTTCCCCTTTGGTGGCCTGCAGCGTGACTTCATGCGCATCGCCCTGGAATGCCAGCGACGCGGCCACCAGATCCGTGTCTACACGCTGATCTGGGAAGGCGACGTGCCGCCTGGCTTCGAGGTGCTGGTGGCGCCGGTCAAGGCGCTGTTCAACCATCGCCGCAACGAGAAGCTCAGTGCGTGGATGGAGGCCGATCTGGCCAAGCGCCCGGTGGACCGTTTGATCGGCTTCAACAAAATGCCCGGCCTGGACGTGTACTACGCCGCCGACGGCTGCTTCGAAGACAAGGCGCAGAACCTGCGCAATTCGCTGTACCGGCGCTGGGGTCGCTACCGGCATTTCGCCGAGTACGAGCGGGCGGTGTTCGCCAAGGACGCCAAGACTGACGTGCTGATGATCTCCGAAGTCCAGCAGCCACTGTTCATCAAGCATTACGGCACGCCGCTGGAACGCTTTCACCTGCTGCCACCGGGCATCGCCCAGGACCGCCGTCGGCCCGCCGATGCCGAGGAGATCCGCGCGGCGTTCCGGGCTGAATTCGAGCTGGCCGCCGACGACCTGCTGCTGGTGCAGATCGGCTCCGGGTTCAAGACCAAGGGCGTGGATCGCAGCCTCAAGGCCCTGGCCGCGTTGCCAGCCGAACTGCGAAAACGCACCCGACTGTTTGTAATCGGCCAGGACGACCCCAAAGTATTCCAACTGCAGAGCGCTGCGTTGGGGCTCGGTGACAATGTGCGGTTCCTCAAGGGCCGCAGCGACATCCCGCGTTTCCTGTTGGGCGCAGACCTGTTGATCCATCCGGCGTACAACGAGAACACTGGCACCGTGCTGCTCGAAGCGCTGGTGGCCGGGTTGCCGGTACTGGTCAGCGCGGTATGTGGGTACGCCCATTACATCGCCGAGGCCGACAGTGGCCTGGTGCTCGACGAGCCGTTCGAACAAGCCCAGCTCAACGAATACCTGGAGCGCATGTTGAACGACGCCGATGCCCGGGCGGCCTGGAGCCGCAATGGTCTGGCCTTCGCCGAGACGGCCGACCTCTACAGCATGCCGCAGCACGCGGCCGATGTGATATTGGCGGAGCACGCACAATGAAATTGATGCTGGCCGAACCGTTCAAGAGCCTTTGGGCCGGGCGCGATGCGTTCGCCGAAGTCGAGGCGCTCAAGGGCGAGGTCTATCGCGAACTGGAAGCCCGGCGCACCTTGCGCACGGAGGTGGACGGTCGTGGTTTTTTCGTGAAGATCCACCGCGGTATCGGTTGGGGCGAGATCTTCAAGAACCTGTTCACCGCCAAGCTGCCGGTACTCGGCGCGGGTCAGGAGTGGAAGGCGATCCAGCGTTTGCAGGAAGTCGGCGTACCGACCATGACGGCTGTAGCCTACGGCGAGAAAGGCCGCAACCCGGCGGACCAGCATTCGTTCATCGTCACCGAAGAGCTGGCGCCGACCGTCAGCCTCGAAGACTTCAGCATCGACTGGGTCAAGCAGCCGCCGCAACCGACACTCAAGCGTGCCCTGATCGCCGAAGTGGCGCGCATGACCGGCATGATGCATCGCGCCGGGGTCAATCATCGTGACTGCTACATCTGCCACTTCCTGTTGCATACCGACAAGCCGGTGACGCCGGCGGATTTCAAACTCTCGGTGATCGACCTGCACCGCGCCCAGACCCGCCCGGCCATCACCACTCGCTGGCGCAACAAGGACCTGGCGGCACTGTATTTCTCGGCGCTGGACATCGGCCTGACCCGCCGCGACAAGTTGCGTTTCCTCAAGGGCTATTTCCAGCAGCCGTTACGGCGGATCCTCGCCGAAGAGGCTGCGTTGCTGGCCTGGCTCGAAGGCAAGGCCAACAAGCTGTATGCCCGCAAGCAGCGGTACGGGGACGCGCTCTGATGTCGGGTTGGAATCTGGAACCTGCGTACGTCGAGCTGGCGCAGGACTTTGGCAGTCTCGACGCGGTGTTCGCGTTGCAAGGGGAGCGTTTGACCCGTGACCCGTTGTCAGAGGTGATCCGGGTGCAGCGCAACGGCGTGAACTATTACGTCAAGCGCTACGTCGGCGCCGGCAAGGGTTTGCGCCGCTACCTGGGCAAGCCGCGGGTCAAGTCCGAGTGGCAGAACCTCAAGCGCTTCGCCAAATGGGGCATCCCCACCGCCGAAGTCGTGGGCTGGGGCTTGGAGCGAAACGGCGCGACCTATGCCCGTGGCGCGCTGATCACCCGCGAACTGCCGCATACCGAAGACCTCTCGGCCCTGGCCGAGCGGCACGACCCGCGACTGGCGGATCGCGCCTGGGTCGATGGCGTGAGCCGGCAATTGGCCGGCTACACGCGGACCATGCACGACCATCGCTTCACCCATAACGATCTGAAGTGGCGCAACCTGTTGATCGACGATCGCTCGCGGCTGTTTCTGATCGACTGTCCAAACGGCGACTTCTGGCGTGGTTTCTGGCTCAAGTACCGTATCACCAAGGATTTGGCGTGCCTGGATAAAGTGGCCAAATACCATTTGTCGGCCACGCAGCGCCTGCGTTTTTATCTGCAATACCGTCAGCGCGACCGGCTCGATGCGTGCGACAAGAAACGCATCCGTCACGTGGTGAGATTTTTCGAGGGGCGTGAATGACTGATTTTCTGGCCGCTGAAGACCGGGCGTTGTTGCAGCGTCATGGCCTGGACAGCTTCGAGGCCTTGTGGGCGCGGCAACTGGAGGCGGTGGACGAACCCAATACCTCGGGCGACGGCTGGAGCAGCGTGTTCCGACTGGAGCTGGAAGGGCAGGGTTATTACCTCAAGCGCCAGAGCAATTACCTGACCCGAACCTGGTCCCACCCGTTTGGCGAACCGAGTTTTTCCCGGGAGTTTCGCAACATCAGCCGTTATCGCCAGTTGGGGATTCCGGCCCTGCAAGCGGTGTTCTACGGCCAGCGCAAAGTGGATGGCGAGGTGCGAGCGATCCTGCTGACCCGCGCCCTGGATGGCTGGGACGACCTGGATTCACTCTTGCAACGCTGGCCGAGCCTGACGACGGCGCAGCGCACCACCATCCTCGACGCCTGCGGTCAGTTGGCGCGGCGACTGCACGGCATGCATCAGGTGCACGGCTGCTTTTATCCGAAACACATCTTCCTGCAAGCCACCGCCAGCGGTTACCAGGCGCAATTGATCGACCTGGAAAAGACCCGGCCACTGCTGTTCGGCCAACGGGATCGGGTCAAGGACCTGGAGCCTCTGCTGCGTCGCGCGGCAGTCTGGAGCGATGCCGATGTGCGCCAATTGCTGTCTACCTACCTGGACCAGCCGCTCGACAGTGGGCTGGTCGACAGCTGGATGACCCGCCTGACCGCCCGGCGTAGCCACAAGGAAGCCCGTTGATGCATTTGTCCGAATTGAAGAATGCCGGCCGCAGCCCCAGCCTGCCGCTGAGCCTGGAACTGGCCGACGCTGCTGGCGCGGCGCAATTGCAGCTGCTTTCGCTGTTGCGGGTGTTGCCGGGGCAGCGTTATGTCGGCGCGGGCGTCTGGCGTGGTCGGCCGGTGCTGGCCAAATTATTGGTGGGCAGCAAGGCCGCCCGGCATTTCCAGCGGGAACTGCAAGGCGTGCGCTTGCTGGCCGAGCAAGGGTTGACCACGCCGTTATTGCTCGCCGATGGCCTGAAAGAGGGTGAAGGCGGCTGGTTGTTGTTCCAATTGCTCGAAGACGCCGAGAGCCTGGGCGATGCCTGGAAACAGGTCGAACACCTGCCGTTGCTGGCCGACGAGCAGGCGGCGGTGCTGGCCGAAGCCCTCGGCGCCATCGCGCAACTGCACGGCAAAGGCCTCTGGCAGGAAGACCTGCACCTGGACAATCTGCTGCGCCATGACGGCCAGCTCTATTTGATCGACGGCGCTGGCATCCGCGCTGAGACCCCGGGGCAACCGTTGTCGCGGCAGAAGGTCCTGGAGAACCTGGGGGTATTTTTCGCCCAGCTGCCCAAAACCCTCCAGCCGTTCAATGAAGAGCTGCTGGTGTATTACCTGCTGGGCAACGCCGAACACGCGCTGCCCATGGAAGCGTTGCAAAAACAGATCGACAAGGTGCAAGCCTGGCGTCTCAAGGACTTCCTGGCAAAAGTCGGGCGTGAGTGCAGCCTGTTCAGTGTGCAGCGCGGGGCGTTCGGCCTGCGGGCGGTCCGTCGTGATGAAGAAGCGGCGATGACGCCGGTGCTGGAGCAGGCCGATGCGTTGCTTGACCAGGGCCATCTGTACAAGACCGGTGGCGCGGCCAGCGTCGGCAAAGTCGAGGCGAACGGTCGTACCTTGGTGATCAAGCGCTACAACATCAAGAACTTCGCCCACTGGCTCAAGCGCTTCTGGCGCCCGAGTCGTGCCTGGCATTCCTGGCGCGAAGGCCATCGCCTGGCTTTCCTCGGCATTGCCACACCCAAGCCGCTGGCTTTGCTGGAGAAGCGCTTCCTGTGGTTGCGCCGCGGCGCCTACCTGGTCACCGAACACCTGGCGGGGCCGGACATCATCGAGCGCTTCGGCCCTTACGTGGAGAACGGTGAAGCCCCCGAAGCTGAATTGCTGGCGCTGGATCGCTTGTTTGCCGACCTGATCCGCGAGCGCATCAGCCATGGCGACTTCAAGGGCCACAACCTGTTCTGGCAGCACGACCGCTGGGCGCTGATCGACCTCGACTCCATGTGCCAACACCGCACCCAGGCCAGCTTCGCCCCGGCCTACGCCCGGGATCGCGCGCGGTTCATGCGCAATTGGCCGCAGGACAGTGCGTTGTATCGGGTGATTGATGGGCGGTTGCCCAAAACAATCGATAGCGCCTCGTCCGCCCTATGAATCGCAAGTGAAGACCGTGCTGTTCACGTGAGGTCGCCGATGCACCGTGGCGAGGGAGCTTGCTCCCGCTGGGCTGCGCAGCAGCCCCAAAAAGGCCGGCGCATTCCCGCAGGAAAACCGCATCAACCGGTTTACGACGGCTGCGCCGCCGAGCGGGAGCAAGCTCCCTCGCCACAGGTACGCTGCCCTGCAAGCGCCA
Source organism: Pseudomonas sp. 43mfcvi1.1 (assembly GCF_900115935.1). Taxonomy (NCBI): domain Bacteria; kingdom Pseudomonadati; phylum Pseudomonadota; class Gammaproteobacteria; order Pseudomonadales; family Pseudomonadaceae; genus Pseudomonas; species Pseudomonas sp. 43mfcvi1.1. The sequence goes on from NZ_UETT01000002.1 coordinate 357,891, forward strand.
GGCGATCGTGTGCTGCACGCTCGCCACTCACCGCTAGAGGCTTAAGGCCGCTTTTAAGCTATAATCCCGCCCTTTAGCTGCCCCGCACCCTTGGCGCGCGGCACATCAATTTTTCGCGGCGCTTGTCGCCCGTATGCAGACATAAGAGGCTAGACCCCTGTGGCATTGACGATTCTTGGCCTGTCCGGCGCCCTTAGCCATGATCCTTCCGCAGCGCTGTACATTGACGGCAAGCTGATCGCGGCGGCCGAGGAAGAGCGCTTCGTACGCGATAAACATGCAAAGAACCGCATGCCCTACGAGTCGGCGAAGTTCTGCCTGGAACAGGCTGGCATCAAGCCGTCCGACGTTGACGTGGTGGCGATTCCCTTCGCCCCGATCAGCCTGTTCGGCGAGGCTCGCTGGCACTACGCCAAGCGTTACTGGTACGCCCCGGACCGCGCCCTCGACGCGATCCTGATGGGTAACCGTCGCTACAAGCGCTATCGCCGCAAGATCGTCTGGTGCCTGGAGCAACTGGGCTTCGATCCGAAAAAAATCAAGATCGAGCCGGTCGAGCACCACCTGGCCCACGCCTCCAGCGCCTACCACTGCTCGGGCTTCCAGGAAAAAACCGCGATCCTGGGCATCGATGGCAAGGGCGAATACGCCACGACCTTCTTCGGCTACGGCGAAAACGGCAAGATCCACAAGATCAAGGAATTCTTCGACCCAGACTCCCTGGGTGGCCTGTACGGCGCGATCACCGAGTTTCTCGGTTTTGAAATGCTCGACGGTGAATTCAAGGTCATGGGCATGGCGCCTTACGGCGATGCCAGCAAGTACGATTTCTCGCGCCTGGCCTCGTTCGAAAACGGCGAGCTGGTGATCAACACCGACTATGCCAACGTGATCGGCCTGCGTCGCTATAAAGAGAAGGGCAAGGGTTTCTACTTCTCGCCGAAGCTGATCGAGTGGCTCGGCCCGAAACGCGAAGGCGACATCGCCGACGAGCCGTACATTCACTACGCGGCCAGCATGCAGGCGCTGTTCGAGAAGCTCGCGCTGCAAATGATCGATCACTACCTGGGCGACGTACTCAAGGAAACCGGCAAGCTGGCTTTCGCCGGCGGCTGCGCGTTGAACGTCAAGCTGAACCAGAAAATCATCGCCCGCGACGACGTCAAGGAGCTGTTCGTGCAACCGGCTTCCGGTGACGCCGGTACCGCGGTGGGTGCGGCGGCTTATGTGTCCCACGCCCGTGGTGTGCCGGTAGAGAAGATGGAACATGTCTACCTCGGCCCGGCCTACAGCAACGAAGACGTGATCGCTGCATGCGCCCGCCATCCGAGCAAGCCGGCATGGCGCAAGATCGACAACACGCCTGAGCGCATCGCCAAGATCATGGTCGACGGCAATCCGGTGGCCTGGTTCCAGGGGCGCATGGAGTTTGGCCCGCGCGCCCTGGGCGGTCGCTCGATCATTGGCTGCCCGAGCGCCAGCGGCGTGGCCGATCGCATCAACGAACAGATCAAGTTCCGCGAGCGCTGGAGGCCTTTCTGCCCGTCGATGCTCGACACCGTCGCGCCGCAGATGATCAAGGTCGACCACCCGGCGCCGTTCATGACCTTCACCTTCGAAGTGGCCGAAGAATGGAAAACCCGCGTGCCGGAAGTCGTCCATGAAGACGGCACGTCCCGGGCCCAGGTGCTCAAGCGTGAATACAACCCGCGCTACTACGACATGATGAAGGCGCTGGAAGTCCTGACCGGCAACGGCGTGTCGCTGAATACTTCGCTCAACCGTCGTGGCGAACCGATGATCTGCTCGCCGACCGACGCGCTGAACATGTTCTATGGTTCCGACCTGCAGTACCTGATCATGGAAGACATCCTGGTGGTCAAAGACGGCGTGGACGCTTATGACACGCTCGGCTGAGCGACATGTGCTGCAGTTCTGCCACGGTTATGACGGGCCGTTCCTCGACTGCGCCCGTCAGTACGCCAGCCTGTTCGCGGGCACTGGCTATCGCGTGACCACGGTGTTTCTCACTGGGGCGGCCGATGCTGAGGTCGCCGCCGGCTGTGCCTCGGACGAGGTGCTGTTCATGGAGTACAGCTCCAGTGCCGTTCGCGGCCTGAAGCTGGGGGCCATCAGCGATCTGCGCAAGATCGCCGCCTCACGCAATTTCAGTTTCTGCATTGCCCATCGCTTCAAGCCGATCTACATCGCCCTGCTGGGCACGCGCCTGCCGGTGATCGGCGTGCACCATGCCTTTGGTGACTACCAGCGGCGTACGCGCCGGCTGTTCGCCCATGTGTTTCGCAAGCGTCTGAGCCTGCTCGGAGTGTCCGATGCGGTGCGTGACGACATGCGTCGCTGCCTGCCGAAATGGCCGGCTACGCGGATCCAGACTCTCTACAACCGCATCGACCTCGATGCCGCCCAGGCCGGCCAAGTCTCCCGGGAGGAGGCGCGGCATACGCTCGGGCTGGATACGGACGCCTGGATTGTCGGCAATGTTGGCCGTCTTCACCCGGACAAGGACCAGGCCACACTGTTGCGCGGCTTTGCCGCGGCACTGGAGTATCTGCCGGTCAACAGCCAGTTGGCGATTCTCGGCAAGGGCCGTCTGGAGCAGGATCTCAAGGCACTGGCTCGTGAGCTGGGCATTGCTGATCGCGTGCTGTTCCTTGGCCAGGTGCCCGAGGCGCGCCGTTATTTCCGCGCTTTTGATGTGTTCGCCCTGAGCTCCGACCACGAACCGTTCGGCATGGTGCTGCTCGAAGCCATGGCCGCTGGCGTGCCGTTGCTGGCCACGGCCTGCGGCGGCGCCAAGGAAGTGGTCGAGGACGTGGGCATCCTGTTTCCGCTGGGCGACGCCGAGCACATGGCCCAGGGGCTGCAACACCTGGCGGCCATGGACGATCTGCAGCGTCGCCAATGCGCCGAGCTGATGCTCGACCGCTTGCGCGAACGCTTCTCGGATCGCGCCGTACGCGAGGCATTCTGGCGTTTGCCCCAAGTCACCGAACTGGCGCCGAGGGCCTGATGCTCAACCGATTCCAAGGCTGGCGCGAGCGCGGCTGGACCGCTGTCGATGCGTCGATTTATGCCCAGGCCTGGCAGCGTTTTGGCGGCAGTGTGGCGACCCATCCTTTGGTGGTCGAGCGCCTGGCGGCCCTGGCCGGGATTCCCGTGCGCTACCTGGCGTTCGAGCAGGATGGCGAACTCAAGGCCGCCATACCGACCTGGGGCCGCGACCTGGCGCTGTCCAAAGACGTGCTCAAGCGCAGCGGCAAGAAGGGCCTGTTCGACCTGGGCAATGCCGAGCTGATCCTGCCGGCGGCGCCCGATGCACAAGCCCCGTTGCGGCATCGTGGACGTTACCTGTCGGCCCTCAATGAGGGACGCTTCAGCGGCTTGAAGTTGCAGCAGGAACAACTGGCCATGGCCCGCACGCCGGAAGAACTGTCCAAGAAGTTTCGCTACAACCAGCGCCGCGAGTTGCGTTTGCTGGAAGAGGCGGGCGGGGTGGTACGGCCGGTCGGCGAGTTTACCAGCGCCGAGTTGGCCTCGATCTACTGTGACCTGTTCCTGCGTCGCTGGGGCTTTGCGGCCACCGGTGCCGAGCGCATGGGCGAGGTGATCGAGTTGCTGCGCGAATGGTTGATCGGCTCGGTGATTTTTCTCAACGATGCGCCGATTGCCATCCAGTTGGTGTATCGCGTAGAAGCGCCCGAGTGGATCAGCGTCGAGTACATCAACGGTGGCGTCGATCCGCAGACCCGCGAATTCAGCCCTGGCAGCGTGTTGAGCTTCCTCAACACCCAAAGCGCCTGGGAACATGCTCGTGCCGCCGGCAAGCCGTTGCGTTTTTCATTCGGCCGGGCGGACCGGGAATACAAGGACCGTTGGTGCAACCCCGTGCCGGTGTTTACCGTATGAACCCACCCATGAGTCGCAAGCAACAGCTGCTCCGGCGCCACCGTCGCAACAAGCGCGTGGGGTTGTTACTCGCCCTGGTGGTGTTGGTGTCGCTGGGCGTCGCGGTGGCCTGGTGGCTGCCCCTGGTATTGGCGGTGCTGGGCTGGATCGCCCACGAGGCGTGGTTCGCCGATCACTTGTTCTATTCGCCCCGGGACGATTACCAATACAGCTTCCCGCCGTTCACCCAGCAACCCAAGGTGCATTTGAATGCCGGGCGGCTACGGTTGGACGAAGGCGTGATCCTGGACGATGGCGCGACGCTGATCCTCGCGCTGCGGATCAAGAGCACTTGGCTGGGACGCTTTATCGACCCGCTCGTCGAATTGTCGGGCGGCGAAAGGGACCTGCAAACTTTCGAGCGCGGGGTCAATGGCCTGCGCTATCTCAACCTCAGCGAGCAGGGTCCGGCGTTGTCCCGGGGCGAGCTGCGTCTGCGTGGGCGCCATTGCCGTTTGCTGGGCGAGCCGACGCTGTGGTCTTTCACGCCACCACAAGTCCAGCGCCAGCGGGTGATGGTCATCGCCCCTCACGCCGATGATGCGGAACTGGCTGCCTATGGTTTGTACAGCCAGGCAGACGAAACCTGGATTGTGACGCTGACCGCCGGTGAAATCGAAGCTGAGCATTATCAACAGATGGGCTTGGACCGTGTCGAGGCCGCGCGGCTCAAGGGCCGTTTGCGCGCCTGGGACAGCATTGCCGTACCGCGTTGGGCAGGGGTGCCTGAAGCGCACTGTGTGCAGTTGGGGTATTTCTGCCTGCAACTGGCGGCCATGCAGGCGGCGCCGAGCCAACCACAAGGCTCTCGCGAGGCTGGCCTGAGCGATATCCGGCTGTTCCGCCAGTTGAACCCGTTCACCTTGCCGGGCGATGCCGACGGCGCGCCGACCTGGAACAACCTGCTGGCGGACCTGCGCGAACTGCTGCTCAAGGCGCGTCCCGAAGTCATTGTATTGCCACATCCGACCCTCGATCCGCACCCCGATCATCTCTGCGCCCATCATGCCGTCCTGCAAGCCCTCGAAGGCCTGGAGTGGCAACCGACCACGCTGTTGGGCTACGCCAATCACCTGCACGACAATGATCGCTGGCCCATGGGGGATGCGGGCACAGGCATTGCGTTGCCGCCGTATTTCGAGCCGGCCCAGCCGATGCAGCCTGTCAGCCTGCCGCTGGCGTTGCCTGGACAGCGCGACAAGGCCATGGCGCTGGGCATGATGCATGACCTGCAACCGCGCGCGCCGTTCAAGCGACGCTTGCGCCGTGGCATCCAGCGCCTGCTGGCCGGGCGCACGGGCTCGCCGTATGGCGAGAACGAGTTTTTTCGCAAGGCTGTGCGTCGCCATGAGCTGTTCTGGCGGTTGTAACGGCCCAAGGTGGGGAGGCTTTGCGCTACGGCGCAAACCGGCCTCCGGTTATTTATCAAGTCGTTCGGTGCCGCAAGGAAAACGATGAAAGTTCTGTTTCTGGTGCAGAAAGAACAGCGGGCCATCCTGGACCGACTCTACGAAGGCGTGGCCGCTCATTGCGAGTGCGACTTGCGCTGGCTCGACAGCAAGGAGCAACGCAACCTGCGGGGATATTTCCGCCGCCACGTGGATGTATCGCGTTATGACCGGATCGTGTTTTTCCTGCGTTTCAAGCAGGAGATCCGCCAGGCTGGTTTCATTCGCACGATCCCCAACCTGGTGATCCTCGAGCACGATGCCTACCAGAATTACATCCCGTGCAAATACACCGGCAAGTTCAGTGCGCATTACCGTCGCCTGCCGTGGGTGCGGGTGATCAGCTCCGGCTTCATGGTGACCGAACGTCTGCGCGGCGAAGGTTTCGATGCGGTTTTCGTGCCCAAGGGCTACGATCAGTCGTTATTGCAGGATCAGGGGCGTGAGCGGGACATCGAGTTGGCCTTCGTCGGCAGCACCAACAGTGTCGCCTACAGTGGTCGCAAGGCCCTGCTGGATGAGCTGGGGCGCGTTGAGCCGCTGGTCGTGACCCGGACCAAGTCCGGCGAAGAGTATTGCGAAACCCTTAACCGTATCCGTTTTTTCGTCAGTGCCGACGTAGGCATGGGCGAATTCATGATCAAGAATTTTGAAGCGATGGCCTGCGGTTGTGTGCTGCTGGCGTTCGATCAGGGCGTCGAGGAGGCGCGGGCGTTGGGGTTGCAGGACATGCACAACGTGGTGTTGTACCGTGACATCCCACAGCTCCAGGAAAAACTTTCCCGGCTGCGCGCCGACCCCGAGCTGGCGCGCAGTGTGGCGCACAACGGCCAGAAGCTGGCGCTTGAGCAGTTCAGCTTCGCGCGCATCGGGCAGAAAATCGTTGAAGCATTGGAGCCGCCGCTGCGGCCTCGAGCCCCATTGAATCTGCTGGAAACATTGCGCCTGAAACTGGGCGTTTGATACGAACCGTTGAGCCATCCGGTGTTCAGATGGCGTTTGACTAAATGGTATTTCAGTGCAGTTTTCCGACGATAGTGACATTACCCTGGTGGTAACCAGTTGCGGCCGGCTCGACCTGCTCAAGCAGACCCTGGAGAGCTTCGACCGTTTCAACACCGCGCCGATCCGTGAGGTCTTCATTACCGAAGATGCCGGCGACGAAGGCGTACATGCGGTCATTCCCGCTCACTGGAAGGACCGCACGACGGCCTTCGTCAATCGACCGAAGCTGGGACAACTGGCTTCGATCGACCTGGCGTACGAGCACGTCAAGACGCCTTATATCTTTCACTGTGAAGATGACTGGGCGTTCTATCGCCCGGCCTTCGTGGAAGATTCGCGCACGATCCTGGAGCAACGGCCAGATATTCTTCAGGTGTGGTTGCGTAACTATGTCTACGATTTGTGCGTGCACAGTCCCTATATTCGCCTGGGCGAGCGTGAAGTCATCGGCGGCGTGCCCTGTTATCCATTGATTTCAGACAAGCCCGAATGGCAAAGCTTCTCCCTCAATCCTGGCCTGCGGCGGTTGAAGGAGTATCGGCTGTGTGCCCCTTTCGCCGGTTTCGGCGGTGAAAAAGCCTTGTCGCTTCGTTATGCCGAACTGAACTTGACGGCGGTCACGCTCGAAGGGGATGCTGTTTTGCATACCGGATTCGGGGTGCATGTGGAAGTACCCGTGGAGCGCCAGCGCAAGGCCCGCCGCAAGCGCCGCGAGCAAGTCAAGTTGTCCCTGGTTCTCTTGCTCGGGGTCTGCATTGGCTGGCTTATCAACTACTGAATGCCGCGAAGCATGAATCCTGGTCCGCGATAAAAGGTTTGCTGCTCGATGAGCATTATCAATGTCATGTGGGCGGGCGGTGCACCGTTCGCTTCGGTACACAAGGTCCATAATCAGATTCTCTCGCGGATGGAACCAGCGATGCCTGTCAAGACATGGCTCTTGCAGGGGTCGGCGGCTGCCTGCCAGATTGATGTCGGGGCGGCGCTTGAGTGGAATATGACATCGGCCCGGCTCAAGGGTCGACACGTTTGGCGTCTGCTAAAACCCCTGATGCACAATCGTTTCCGTCAGGCGTTGCTCGACAGCGATGCGCGTGTGGTATTGCTCGATGGCATCGGTGTGGCCCGTACCCTGTTGCCGGTCCTCAAGGTCATGCCGCAGATCCGCGTAGTGGTGATCTTCCATGGCGCGACACGGCTCAATCCTGCGGGGCGCGAGCTGTTGCGCGGCTTCCCTGCCTCCCGCCTGACCCTGGCTGCGGTCTCCCAGACCCTGGCGATGTCGCTCCAGGACGAGTTGGGCATGCAGGTCGCTGCGCTGCGTAGCGCGTTCGATCCGGCGCAATTCCAGGCCGCGCTGCTGTCTCGCGAAGCGGCACGTGCCCGACTGGGTCTACCAGACTCGCAGACGCGGATATTTGGCGCGGTGGGACGGCTGGTGGACAGCAAGGGGTTCGCCTGTCTGCTGGAGGCGTTTGGCCGGGCGGCGATCCACCACCCCGATTGGCGCCTGGTGATTGTCGGCGAGGGACCGAGGCGCGAAGCGCTGCAAGCGAGGATCGCCCGGCCGGATCTGGTCGACAAAGTCTTGCTGGTGGGGCATCTGGAGGATGTGGCGACGCTCTATCGGGCATTTGACTGGGTGCTGATCCCGTCCCTGGACGAGGGCCTTGGACTGACCCTCCAAGAGGCTGTCCTGGCTCGTGTCCCGGTGCTGGCCAGCGAACTTGCGGTCTTTCGTGAACAACTGGGCGACACCGGCTGGTACGCGATGCCCAACGACGAAAGTGGCTGGAGCGAGGCGATCGAACGAGCGGCGCAGGCTTCGGCCGATACGGTCGCAGCGGCTCAGTACCGGGCACTGGCCCCTGACGAGGCCTGGTCGAGCTTCAGCCAGGTCGCCCGGCAGTTGATCTCAGGCAGTCAGTAGGGCATTTTCCAATGCTTGCATCGGAAAGCTCCCGTTCAGGTTCTCTCGGGCAATATAACGAGCGAAATGCCGCAAGTTGCGACGTGCCAGATAGCGTGGCAGTGGCGAGCGCAGGAAGCGCATGTCGGCCACATCGATCAACCCCAGTTGGTTTTCAGGCGTGACGACGATGTTGCCCAGATGCAGCGAGCGAAAATAAATACCGCTGGCATGCAGGCTGCGGATCAACTCGACAAGCGCTGGAAGGGTATGCTGCCAGCTGAAGTTTTCCTGACTTGATAATTGACGCAGGGTTTTACCAGGAAGCGGTCGATACAGTACGGCGGTCATGCCGGGTTTTTGCAGTTTGTAGAAGGCCAGCACTTCGAGGGTCGGTACGCCGAGCTTCTGCAGGCGGGCCGCATTATGGATGAATCGCGTTGAATAAGGCCTCAGCAAGGCCGAAGAAAAAAGCCGCTTGCGGCGAAACAGCTTGAGGATATTCCCATCCTGCAGCAGATAGACTTTTGGGCCGTAGCTGTCGGCCTCCAGAATGCTGGCGCCTTCAATCAATTGATTCAAAGCGGCTTGGGGAAGCCGTGAGGATTGCATCGTAGGGAAACCTTGTTGAAAGAACCGGTGCCGTGGCGGGCCATGATGCCCAAAAGTTTTTGTTTTCACCATGCCGGTTTGGCTGGTAGACCGTTTAGGAGCGTTAGATGCAGGCAACACGTTGGGCACAGGGCTGGATGGCCTTTGGCTTGTTATGGTTTTTGCTGGCGATAGCCCTGGCACCGACTAACAAGATTTATCAACAGGGGTTGGTTGTATTTGTCTGGCTGCCGGTGATCGTCTTCGCCTGGCCGGCCCGTCATCGGTTGGCGGAGGTATGGCGTGCCCAACGCGTGATCTACACGGCGCTGCTGGCGCTGATGGCCTGGGCCCTGGTGACACTGGCCTGGGCCGAAGTGGCAGAGCCTGCCCGCGAGGCCAAGCGATTGCTCTACATCCTGGCGTTCCTGTTGTTTTTCCCGATCTTTGCCAACGGTCAGCCCGAACGCGTGATTCGTATCATGCAATGGGGCGGCCTGGGGCTTGCGCTGACGGCCTTGTTGGCCATCATCCATTTCTATGGGTATGCGAACCATCACTGGAATGTGCGTCTGCAAGGGTTGGGGGAGTTGTCTCATCCAATCCTTGGCGGCTACGTGATCGGGTTGGCGGCAATCTGGATGTTGCATTGGATGCCACGTCATTTGGGGTTGCAAGTGCTTTGGGTCGTGGCCTTGGCGCTGTTGGGCATATTCGTCGTGGCGAGTCAGAGTCGCGGCGCTGCGCTGGCCTTGCTGCTCAGCGTACTGGCCATGCCGATCTATTGTCGGGACCAGAGGGTCCGGATTATCGCCGCCACGACCCTGGTGCTGGCAATGCTGACTTTCTGGTTGCTCGAGCCGTTGGTCATGGCGCGCGGTGCTTCCTATCGGCCCGAGATTTTCATGTCGAGCCTGCACATGATTGCCGAGCGCCCATGGGGCGGTCTTGGCGTGGCGGCTGATTACCGGGTTATCGTCCACGGCCTCAAGTTCGATCACGCCCACAATCTGTTCAGCCATGTCGCCATTCAACTCGGGTTGCCGGGGCTGCTGCTGTGGTGCATCGTCTGGTTCGCCGTGCTGCGCGAAGCCTGGCGCGCCCGGGAAAGCCTGCTGGGCCGGGGCGTGCTCGGTATGTGGGTGTTTTCATTCCTGGCGATGCAGTTCGACGCTGCGAGCCTGACCGGAACCCCCCGCGCCGAATGGTTCATTACCTGGCTGCCGATTGGTCTGGCCAGCGTTTTGACCTGGGCGCAGGCCAATGCCGGTGGCTGTGATAAAATTCCGCGTTCTTCCTAACCAGTGAGCCCGACGATGAGTGACGCACCGCCCAAAGCGGAACAGGATTCCAGCCTGAAGATCTATTTTCGGTTGCTGGGATACGTCAAACCCTACGCGGGCATTTTTCTGCTGAGTATCGTGGGTTTCGTGATATTTGCCTCGACCCAGCCCATGCTGGCCGGGATTCTCAAATATTTCGTCGACGGCTTGAGCAACCCCGATGCGGTGCTCTTCCCCAACGTGCCGTACCTCAAGGATTTGAAACTGCTGATGGCGGTGCCGCTGCTGATCGTTCTGATCGCTGCCTGGCAGGGCCTGGGGTCGTTCCTGGGCAACTATTACCTGGCCAAGGTTTCCTTGGGGCTGGTGCACGACTTGCGGGTCGAGTTGTTCAAGAAGTTGCTGGTGCTGCCTAATCGCTATTTCGACACCCACAATTCCGGGCACCTGATTTCCCGCATCACCTTCAACGTGACCATGGTCACCGGTGCTGCCACCGATGCCATCAAGGTGGTGATCCGCGAAGGTCTCTCCGTGGTGTTCCTCTTCGCCTACCTGGTGTGGATGAACTGGAAGCTGACCCTGGTGATGCTGGCGATCCTGCCGCTGATCGCGGTCATGGTCAGCAGTACCAGCAAGAAATTCCGCAAGCAGAGCAAAAAGATCCAGGTGGCCATGGGCGACGTGACTCACGTTGCCTCCGAGACCATCCAGGGCTACCGAGTGGTGCGCAGCTTCGGCGGTGAGGCCTATGAAGAGCAGCGCTTTACCAACGCCAGCCAGGGCAACACCGACAAGCAATTGCGCATGACTCGCACCGGCGCGGTCTACACGCCGATGTTGCAGTTGGTGATCTACACCGCCATGGCGGCCCTGATGTTCCTGGTGCTGTTCCTGCGCGGCGACGCGACGGCCGGTGACCTGGTGGCCTACATCACGGCTGCTGGTCTGCTGCCCAAGCCGATTCGCCAACTCTCGGAAGTCAGCTCCACCATCCAGAAAGGCGTGGCCGGTGCCGAGAGCATCTTCGAGCAACTGGATGTCGAGCCGGAGATCGACAGGGGGACCGTTGAGCAGGAGCGGGTCAGTGGTCGTCTCGATGTGCGCAACCTGAGCTTTACCTACCCCGACGCTGAGCGCGAGGTACTCAAGGACATCAGCTTCACGGCGGCACCCGGACAGATGATTGCATTGGTGGGCCGTTCAGGTAGTGGTAAATCGACCCTGGCGAGCCTTATCCCGCGCTTCTATCACCATGAGGTCGGCCAGATTCTGCTCGACGACGTGGAAATCGAAGACTACCGCCTGCGTAACCTGCGTCGTCATGTCGCCCAGGTGACCCAGCATGTCACGCTGTTCAATGACACGGTGGCCAACAATATCGCCTACGGTGACCTGGCCGGTGCGCCACGGGCCGACATTGAAAAGGCGGCTCGGGATGCCTATGCGATGGACTTCATCGAGCAGTTGCCCGATGGCCTGGACACGGAGGTCGGCGAAAACGGCGTGTTGCTGTCCGGCGGCCAGCGCCAGCGCCTGGCCATTGCCCGGGCGTTGTTGAAGAACGCGCCGCTGCTGATCCTCGACGAGGCCACCTCGGCGCTGGACACCGAATCCGAACGGCATATCCAGGCCGCGCTGGATCAGGTCATGAAAGGCCGTACGACCCTGGTCATCGCCCATCGTCTGTCGACCATCGAAAAAGCCGACATGATCCTGGTGATGGACCAGGGCCGTATCGTCGAGCGGGGAACCCATGGCGAGCTCCTGGCGCAGAACGGCTACTACGCGCGTCTTCACGCCATGGGGCTGGACGCCCCCGCCGAGAATATCGCCTGAGTTCGGATTCCAGGCTGTGACAGCCGGCCTGTTTCTTTCGGCCGGCTTCGATCAACTGTGGGGCACAAATGTTGTGTGCAGCCATTACCAATGTGCGAGCTTGCTCGCGATAGTGGTGTCTCCGGGGCGGCGATGTCGAATGTTCCGACGCCATCGCGAGCAGGCTCGCTCCCACAAGTTTGTATCGAAATCTTTACCCGCCTTGACCAACCCACAATAAATCCGCGACTCGTGACTGCTAAGGTCTGGCCACAGGACTTTTCCTGGACCAACTTAGTCATCGAGGGGGCCATCCTTCTCGCGCGGGTGCTTGAATGTTGCAACGCTATCTCTGGAAGCTACTGCCCAAGTCGCAGCGCTCCTTTCTGTTGGGGCGCCTGTCGGTTGTCGACCGACAGGTCGTGAACAAATCGATGTCGGCCAATTGCCGTTTTCCCGAAGCTTTCGCCCAACGCGGCTGTTTGTTCATCCATGTGCCAAAATGCGCCGGCAGCAGTATTTGCGTCGGGCTTTTCGATGGCTACAGCCCGGGCCACCTGCCGTTGTACTGGTACGAAGAGCAGTTTGCGCAGCAGTACGCCGCCAGTTTCAAGTTTGCCTTTGTCCGTGATCCGCTGGAACGTGCATATTCGGCCTATGCTTTCCTGCGGGGCAACACGTTGGGGTCGCGCGACCATGCGGCTCAGAAACTGGTCGGCCAATACCGCGACTTCGACGATTTTGTCGTTCGCTGGCTGCATCCGGAGAACATCACCCGGCAATTGCATTTCGCTGCGCAGACAGATTTCCTCACCGACTCCCTCGGCCACCTGGCGTTGGACTTCATCGGTTATCAGGAATACCTGGAGCGGGACTATCAGCGGGTGTGCGAGTACCTGGGGCTGGCTGCGACGTTGCCCCATGTGAACCGCACCCGCCAGCGCGTCGTGGTGCCGGTACGGGACATTTGCTCGGTACGGACCCGTCGGCTGGTGCGGCGGGTGTACCAACGTGACTACGAGATGCTTGGTTATGAATGAAACGTCAAAGGTATCGATGCAACAGGTGCAGATTCGTCCTTATGCGCAGGCGCTCACGCCCGAGGATCGGGCTGCCATCAAAGCCCAGCGCCCACGTTGTATCTGGCTGACCGGACTGTCGGGGGCGGGCAAGTCGACACTGGCCAATGCCTTGGAGGTGCAACTCAACCAGCAGGGTTTGCACACCGCCCTGCTCGATGGCGACAACCTGCGCCAGGGACTGTGCCGGGGCCTGGGCATGGATGCCGAGGCCCGCAAGGAAAATATCCGCCGCATTGCCGAGGTGGCGCGCCTGATGGTCGACGCCGGCCTGATCGTCATCGTTGCGGCCATCTCACCGTTTCGCGCCGACCGGGAAGCGGCTCGACAGTTGTTTGCCCAAGGCACCTTCGTGGAAGTCTATGTGAGTACGCCTTTCGACGTCTGTGCCCAGCGTGACCCCAAGGGGTTGTACCGCGAAGCCCGTGCCGGGCGGATCAAGAACTTCACCGGGCTCGACAGTCCCTACGAGGCGCCACTCGCGCCGGACTGCGCGATCGATACCAGCGAGGTGGAAATGGCCCAGGCCTGTGCCCGGCTGTCGGCGTTGCTGCAGATTTGATCGAGCGCGCATCCTGGGGTCGCCTTGCAGCCATGGATAAGCCTTCGCCAACCCTGTGCTAATATCGCGGCCCTGTTCATTTTGTATGTGGGATGCTCCATGAAGTTGTCCATGCCGCGATTCGATCAAGCCCCTGTATTGGTGGTCGGCGATGTCATGCTCGACCGCTACTGGCATGGCGGTACCTCACGGATTTCCCCTGAGGCCCCGGTACCGGTGGTCAAGGTCGAGCACATCGAGGATCGCCCCGGTGGTGCCGCCAACGTTGCCCTGAACATCGCCGCCCTCGGCGCGCCGGCCTCCCTGGTGGGGGTGACCGGCGACGACGAGGCTGCCGACAGCCTGACCAACAGCCTCAAGGGGGCGGGTGTGCGGGCGATATTCCAGCGCATCGCGCACCAGCCGACCATCGTCAAGCTGCGGGTCATGAGTCGTCACCAGCAACTGCTGCGTATCGACTTCGAAGAACCGTTCGCCACTGATCCCTTGGCCCTCGGTGCCGAGGTCGACAACCTGCTCGAAGGTATCAAGGTCCTGGTGTTGTCGGACTACGGCAAAGGCGCGTTGAAAAACCACCAGGTGCTGATCCAGGCTGCCCGTGCCCGTGGTATTCCGGTAGTGGCCGACCCCAAGGGCAAGGATTTTTCCATTTACCGTGGCGCGAGCCTGATCACGCCGAACCTCAGCGAATTCGAAACCATCGTCGGTGGTTGCGTCGATGAGCACGACCTGGTGAGCAAAGGCGCGCAGTTGATGCAGGACCTCGACCTCGGTGCCTTGCTGGTGACCCGTGGCGAGCACGGCATGACCCTGCTGCGTCCTGATCACCCCGCGTTGCACCTGCCGGCCCGTGCCCGCGAAGTGTTCGACGTGACGGGTGCCGGCGATACCGTGATTTCCACCCTGGCCGCGGCGATCGCTGCCGGCGAGGAATTGCCCCATGCGGTCGCCCTGGCGAACCTGGCGGCGGGCATTGTCGTCGGCAAGCTCGGCACGGCGGCCATCAGCGCTCCCGAGCTACGCCGCGCCATCCAGCGCGAGGAAGGATCCGAGCGAGGCGTGCTGGGCCTGGAACAACTGCTGCTGGCCGTTGACGACGCGCGAGCTCACAACGAAAGAATCGTCTTCACCAACGGTTGCTTCGACATCCTGCACGCTGGTCACGTGACCTACCTGGAGCAGGCCAGGGCCCAAGGCGATCGCCTGATCGTCGCGGTCAACGACGATGCGTCCGTAAGCCGTCTCAAAGGACCGGGTCGCCCGATCAACAGCGTCGACCGGCGCATGGCGGTCCTGGCCGGCCTGGGCGCGGTGGACTGGGTGATCAGCTTCAGCGAGGGCACGCCGGAAAACCTGCTGCGCCAGGTCAAGCCGGATGTGCTGGTCAAGGGCGGTGACTACGGCATCGATCAGGTCGTGGGCGCGGACATCGTCACGGCCTACGGCGGTACGGTGAAGGTGTTGGGGCTGGTGGAAAACAGCTCGACGACGGCGATTGTGGAAAAGATCCGCAATAACTGAGCCGCAGTTTGTAGGGCCTGGCGGCTGTTGTGGCGAGGGAGCTTGCTCCCGCTGGGTTGCGCAGCAACCCCTTTTTTATGGGCGCTGCGCACCCAAGCGGGAGCAAGCTCCCTCGCCACAGAAGCGTTCCAATTGCTGTAACTAACGAGCCACCTTGCGCGGCACGATCTTCTTGAGCAATTGCCGGGCCTTGCCTTTGAGTCGGGTCAGGCCCGACTCCTTGCCCGGTGGTGTCAGCCCTTGCTGGCGCAGCCAGTCCTTCCAGCGAATCCGCTCGTCGCGCACCAGCCAGCCATCCTGTCGGGCGAAACTTTCCGCCAGGTACAGCCCCCGAGTGCTGGCCGGGTACAACTGATCCTTTTTCAAGGTGTACAGCTCAGGCAAGGGCTGCCCATCCTGCAGCGGCATCAGGTACAGGTCAGGCCGCTTGCGGTCCAGGCGCGCAACCAGTTGATCGCCCTCCAGGCGCTCATCAACGTGAAACAGGCTCAGGGACTTGGCTTCCCTGGGCACATCCAGGCGTAAGTCATAGATCAGTTGCAGTGATGCCGTCGGCAGGTGCACGTAGGCCCGTGGCCGCTCGATCAGTTGCAGGTTGGCGCTACGCACCGGGCGGGCCGAGCCCGACAGCGGCGTCAGGCGAAACGGCAAGGCTTCGCGATAATGCAGGGCCGTGGCGTAGGGGGCCGGCAGCCAGGTGTCGTTGAAACGCCCGCCAAGCCAGCCTTCAGGGGTTTCCAGCAGGCATTCTTCGGCGATCTCGCTGATGGCGGTGAGCAGCGGCAGGTTCAGTTCATGGGCCGGGACGTAGCCGGAAATCAGCTTGAGCACCACGTCGCCGCGATCCTGTCGGCGTTGGCGCACCAGCACCCAGTAATCGCGGTTCTGCCAATGCAGGGTCAGGCGCACCGAGACGCCCAGGTTGGCCAGCTCCAGGGAGAAGCGCTCGGTATCGGCCACCGCGACAGGGCGGCGGCGCTGCAAGGTCTGGGCGAAATTCAGTGGCATCCCGACGCTCTGGTAAGTCAGGCCTTCGGGTGTTGCTTCGACGAACAGGGGCAGGGTCTTGAAGTTGCTTGGATTCTTTCTGATGAGCGTACGCGGCATGTCGGCTCCTTCCTTAAGGCCGCGTAGGGCGGCGTCAGTTTTTACGCAGGACCTTGGCTACGGTCGCGACGTTATGGGCGAGGTGCAGCGGATTGATGGTGCCGACAATAGCACTGGCGACCCCGGGATGCTCAAACAACAGTTCGAAACTGGCACGGACCGGGTCCACGCCCGGGCTCAGGCAGACGTGACCGCTGGCCAGGGCTTTCTTCACCAGGATCGCTTTGCCGTGCTCGCTGGCGTAGTCAATGACCGCCTTTTCGTTTCGTTCGTTCAGATTGTAGGTGACCATCGCACAATCGCCTTGCTCCAAGGCTTTCAAGCCGCCGTCGACGGTCTTGCCGGAAAAACCGAAACCGCCGATCTTGCCTTCGCGCTTGAGTGCCGCCAGGGTCGGGTAGACCTCGCTGTCGTTGAGGATCGCCAGGTCGTTGCCGTCGGAATGCACCAGCACCAGGTCGATATAGTCGGTTTCCAGGCGCTTGAGGCTGCGTTCCACCGAGAAGCGGGTATGGGCGGCACTGAAGTCGTGGCGTGACTGGCCATCGCTGAATTCTTCGCCGACCTTGCTGACAATCACCCAGTCCTGGCGTTGGCCACGCAACAGCGGGCCGAGACGTTCTTCGCTGCGGCCATAGGCCGGCGCGGTGTCGATCAGGTTGATACCCAGGTCGCGTGCCTGTTTGAGCAACATGCGCGCTTCGTCGTCATCGGGGATCCGAAAGCCGTTGGGGTATTTGACGCCCTGGTCGCGGCCCAGCTTGACGGTGCCCAGGCCCAACGGGGAGACCCGCGGGCCATCATGGCCCAAGGGGCGATAGAGGTCATGCAGGGTCGGTTGGCTCATGGCAACAGTTGCTCCCAGGCAGGCACGCCCATCGGCGGCTTCGGCAGCTCCGGCAAGGGGGCAGGGTGACTGGGTTGGATGCCATCGCGTTGCAGCGCATTGACCACCCGATCGGCGAAGTCCGGGGCCAGGGCCAGTTTGGTCGGCCAACCCACCAGCAGACGATCCTGCTCGGCGAGGAAGGCGTTGTCCGGGCGGGTCAGGCCCGACTGCAACGGTTCGGCGCGGTCAACCCGCAGCGTGGCCCATTGCGCGGTGCTGAGGTCGATCCACGGCAGCAATTGGCCAAGTTCTTTCTGAGCGACGGCGATCTGCTCGGCGGGTTCGCGGGCGATGGCATCGCCTTCGGCGAGGTCACCCCCCAGGTACCAGACCCATTGGCCATTGGCGGCCGGGTGGGTGGTCACGGTGACGCGCGGCTTCGGTCCCCCGCCCAGGCAATGGGCGTAAAGGGGCTTGAGGCTCGGCCCCTTGGCCAAAACCATGTGCAACGGCCGGGTCTGCATGGCCGGTTTGTCCAGGCCCAGGGCTTTGAGCAGGTCAGCGGTGCCCGCGCCAGCGCTGAGGATAATGCGTTGGGCACGGATCTCGCGGTCGTCGACCTTCAGGCCGACCAGCTCACCCGCTTCGCGCAATGGCTCGATGCGCTGCCCGGCCAGCAGGCTGTCGCCGGCCAGTTCCGCCAGGCGCGCGATCAGGCTGGGCACGTCCACCACCAGTTCGGCCAGGCGATAGACCTTGCCCTTGAAGCGCTTGTCTTGCAGGGCCGGCGGCAGTTGATCGCCCTTGACCTGGTCGACTCGCCCGCGCACGGCCTTGCTGGCAAAGAAACTGGTGAGGTTGCCGGCCAGGGTGCCGGGGGACCAGAGGTAATGGGCGTCGGAAAGCATACGCACACCGGACAGGTCCAGTTCACCTTCCCCTTTCAGGGCTTCGCGCCAGCGGCGCGGCATGTCGGCGATGGCTTCCGAGGCACCGGTCAGGGCGCCATGCAAGGCGTACTTGGCGCCGCCATGGATGATGCCCTGGGATTTGACACTCTGCCCGCCGCCGAGGCTGGCGCTTTCCACCAGCACGGTCGAAAAACCCTGGCGCCGCAGGCGGGCGTTCAGCCAGAGACCGGCGACGCCTGCGCCGACAATCAGAATGTCGGTGGAAATAACGGATGACATGAGCGACCTCAGTGTTCAAGACGAGGGCGCAGTATACAGACTCGATGGGTGGAGTTTTCGCCGCTCAACCTGTGGGAGCAAAGCTTGCTCGCGATACAGGCGCCTCGGTTCCAGAGAGACCGCGTCGTTTTCATCGCGGGCAAGCCTTGCTCCCAGATTCCTCCTTGCCAAACATGTATTTTCAGCCCTATTAAGCTGTGTCTTCAGTGCCCTGCCGTCTTGGAAAACAGCTGGATCACCACCACCCCCAACACAATCAAGGCCATCCCCAGCATCGCCGGCACGTCCAGTTTCTGCCCGTAGATGAACAGCGCCGCCACGCTGACCATGACGATCCCCAACCCGGCCCAGACCGCGTAGGCCACGCCCACCGGTACGGTGCGTACCACCAGCGTCAACATCCAGAACGCGGTGCCGTAGCCGGCGATGACCAGCAGCAAGGGCAGGGGTGTGCTCAGGCCCTTGATCGCTTTCATCGAAACGGTGGCGATCACTTCGGCGCAGATGGCGATGGCCAGGTAGTAGTAGGCGTTCATAGGCAGTTCCTCTTCGACGGTTGCGTCTTTCGATGGAGGCCATTCTAGAGATTGCCCAGATGCGGTAAAGTCATTACCTATCTGTAATCAAGATAGGTTGGGCCATGAACGTACAGTGGAACCTGGAGCAATTGCGACTGTTTGTCGGGGTCGCCGAGAAGCGTTCGTTTTCCGCCGTGGCCCGGGACCAGCGCAAGGCGCAGTCGGCCATCAGCAGTGCGATTGCCTTGCTGGAAGACGACCTGGGGGTGAGCCTGTTCGAGCGCAGCAGCGGCCGTCAGCCGAGGCTCACCGACGCTGGTGAAGCCCTGCTCGAAGAAGCCAGGGAGGTGCTGCGCCAGTGCGAGCGCCTCAATGGCCGGGCCCTGGCCCTGATGCGCGGGCAGGAAGCGTCGCTGCGCCTGGCCCAGGACGAAGCCATGCCCTATCAACCGGTCATCGACAGCCTGGCGGCCCTGGCCGAGCAATTTCCCACCCTCGAAGTGCAACTGGCCAGCGCCGCCCAGGGCGATGTGGCGCGCAAACTGGTGGAGCGGCGCGCCGACCTGGGCTTGCTGTTCTATCACGACCAGATCCCCGAGGCGCTGGAACGCCGGGTGTTGGGCAGCGTCGAAATGGTCACGGTGTGCGGCCGGGGCCATGCATTGGCGGACCATGGTTATGTGACCTGCCGGGAAATGGCCCGGCATCGCCAATTGTTGATGGCGACCCAGTCCAGCGTCTACCCCGGCAGCGAACAGGCCAGCCCGCAAGTTTGGCGGGCCGACAGTTTCTATGTGCTGGCCGAATGGCTGAGGAGTGGCCTGGGCTGGGCGTGGTTGCCACGGCATGTGGTGCAATACCCGGCGTACCTGGGCGACATGATCGAACTCAGCAGCGAATGGACCCCTCCGGCCCTGGTGGTGGAACTGGTCTGGCGCCGCGACGAACCCCTGGGCCCAGCCGCCCGTTGGCTGGCGGAACGTTTTGCCGTGCAGTTGCAGGCGATCGGCTGAAAAACCGATAAACTCCGCCGCCATGAACAGAACTCTCTATAGCGCGTTGTTTTATCTGGGGCTGCCACTGGTAGCGATTCGGCTGTGGTTACGGGCCCGCAAGGCGCCGGCATATGCCCGGCGCATTGGCGAGCGGTTTTCCTGGGGGCTGCCGGTCATGGTGCCGGGGGGCATCTGGGTTCATGCGGTGTCGGTGGGCGAGAGCATTGCCGCCGCGCCGATGATCCGTGCCTTGCTGCAACGTTATCCACAGCTGCCGATCACGGTTACCTGCATGACGCCCACCGGTTCGGAGCGGATCCAGGCCATGTTCGCCAACGAGCCGCGTATCCAGCATTGCTACTTGCCGTACGATTTGCCTTGCGCGGCCAAGCGTTTTCTCGACCGGGTCCGACCGTCCCTGGCGGTGATCATGGAAACCGAGCTATGGCCCAACCACATTCACCAATGCGCCAGGCGCGGCATTCCCGTGGCCCTGGCCAACGCGCGGCTGTCGGAGCGTTCGGCACGCGGTTACGCGCGGTTCCCCAAGTTGACCCGACCGATGCTTGCCGAGATGAGCCTGTTCGCTGTACAGACCGAAGCCGAAGCCGAGCGTTTTCGCCAGTTGGGCGCTCGGACGGAAACCGTCGAAGTCACCGGTTCCATCAAGTTCGACCTGACCATCGACCCGCAATTGCTGGAGAGCGCCAGCGCCTTGCGCCGCCAGTGGCAGGCGACCGAGCGTCCAGTATGGATCGCCGCCAGCACCCATGAAGGCGAGGACGAAGTGGTGCTGGCCGCCCATCGTCGGCTGCTCGACAGCTATCCCGATGCCTTGCTGATCCTGGTGCCGCGGCATCCCGAGCGTTTTGATGCCGTGCATCAGCTCTGTGAGAACCAAGGCTTCGCCACGGCCCGGCGCTCCAGCGCTCAACCGGTCACCGCCCAGACGTCAGTGTTGCTGGGCGACACCATGGGCGAACTGCTGTTTCTCTACGCCTTGGCCGACAGCGCTTTTGTCGGAGGCAGCCTGGTGCCCAACGGCGGACACAACCTGCTCGAGCCGGCGGCGCTGGCGAAACCGGTGCTCAGCGGGCCGCACCTGTTCAACTTCCTCGAAATCGCCGCGCAACTGCGTGCCGCCGGTGCCCTGGCGGAAGTGGACGATGCCCAAAGCCTGGCCCTGGCGGTACAGCGCCTGTTCGAACTGCCCCGCGATGCCCAGCGCATGGCCGAGGCGGGGCTTGCGGTGATGCGCCGCAATCAGGGCGCGTTGCAGCGGTTGCTGGAGGGGTTGGGGCGGTTGATTGATTGAGCGACTGAATATCTGTGGGAGCAAAGCTTGCTCGCGATGCAAGCGCCCCGGTTCCAGGGAGACTGAGTTGTATTCATCGCGGGCAAGCCTTGCTCCCACAGGATGTTGTTGGCAGGGCTTCCCTCCAAGGGGTTACTGCGCCGGCCGCGAACGCAACTGCTCCGCTGCCGCCTTGGCCAGGTCCGGCGGCAGGAAGTCGCGGTCGGGGTTGTAGTCGGGCTTGAGGTAGCGTGACAGGTCCTGCAGGTCCGCCGGGCTCAACGTGCCGGCGGCCTGTTTGAGACGCAGGTTGTCGAGGATGTAGTCGTAGCGGGCGTTGTTGTAGTTGCGCACCGAGGTATATAGCTGACGCTGGGCATCGAGCACATCGACGATGTTGCGCGTGCCGACCTGGTAGCCGATCTCCGTGGCTTCCACCGCGCTCTGGTTGGAGATGATCGACTGGCGTCGGGCCTGGACCTGCTCCACATCGGTGTTCACCGCGCGGTGCAGGTTACGGGTGTTCTCCACGACCTGGCGGCGCAGGGCTTCGCGTTGTTGCTCGGTCTGGGTGAGTTGCGAGTAGGACTCGCGCACCTGGGAGCTGGTCAGCCCACCACTGAAAATCGGAATGTTCAGTTGCAAGGCCAGCGTGCGCTGATCGACGTCGCCACTGTAGGCGCGGCCAAATGCGTTCGGGTTGCTGAAGCCCAGGGCGTCGTTGTCGCCTTTTTCGTATTTCGCAACGGCGTCCAGGGTTGGCGCGTGACCGGCCTTGCGCTGGCGCAAAGTATCTTCGGCGGCGGTGACGGCGTAGTTGCTGGCCAACAGATTAAGGTTCTGTCTGGCGGCGGTGTCGACCCAGGCCTTGGCATCGTTGGGCGTCGGCGGCAGGATCGGCAGGGTATGGACGATGCCCTGGAGCGAGTTGTACTGGCGGTTGGTCAGGGTGATCAGCGCTTCGAAGGCGTCCTCGACCTGGCGCTGGGCCAGGATCCGGTTGGCCCGGGCGGTGTCGTAGCTGGCCTGGGATTGCAGCACATCGGTCTTGTCCGACAGGCCCACGTCGAAGCGCTCGTTGGACTGGTCGAGCTGACGCTTGAACGCGGCTTCTTCGGCCTTGGTCGAGGCCAGGTTGTCCTGGCTGCGCAGCACATTGAAGTAGCTCTCGGCGCTTTGCAGGATCATGTTCTGTTCGGTGGCCGACAGTTGCAGCGACGCTTGTTCGTTCACCGACTTGGCCGCCTGGAACTGGAACCAGCGGTCGGCACGAAACAGCGGCTGGGAGAGTGTGGCCTGATACGAGCGGGCACTGCGGTTGGCGACCGCGGCAGGCTGGTCGATATCGGTGCGCACGTTGGCGACTTCGGCACCGCCGGACAGGTTTGGCAACAATCCGGCACGCGCCTGGGGTACCACTTCCTTCTGGGCGCCGTACTGGGCGCGGGCAGCGGCCAGGTCGGCGTTGTTGTCTACCGCTTCCTGGTACACGCTCACCAGATCGGTTTTGGTGGTGATGGGCGCTTCGGCAGCCCAGGCCATTCCATTGGACGCACAAGACACGGCTAGGGCCAGTGAGAGTTTGCGCAACATGAGGCGATCCCTATTTCACGGATGAGTGCGCACAAGAGGCGCGGCGTAGCGAGTGTAGTTGCGCGATGGCACGGCAACAATCCTGTATATGCGCCATTCATCACGCCTTTTGCCCTGGCGATGGCGTTCTCTGGTAGTTGTGTCTAGACTGGCCGGGTTCTTGTCGGGGTGCCTTGCTATGAGGCTGAGATCGAATAATTTCGGATCCCGTTGAACCTGATCAGGTTAACGCCTGCGTAGGGAACAAGATTTCTCGTCACCCGGCGAGTCCTCTTGTGCTTCGTCCGGGATGTTGTTCGACCATCGACTTTCGATTTTCGAGCATCCTCGAGCAGCAAGCACAGCGTCCGCACTCTCGTGCAGGGACGCGTCCATTCGCTACAGGTTCGCTCCGACAAAAATCCACTGCCTGGATGTGTGTCTGGAGAGCCCGTGATGACGACAAAAGCAAAAAACGCGACCAACCTCAGTGAATCGGCCCAGGTCGATGAGCAATCGGTCCAGCCCTTTACCCGCTCGCAAAAAATCTATGTCCAGGGCAGTCGCCCGGATATCCGCGTGCCCATGCGCGAAATCAGCCTCGACGTGACCCCCACCGACTTCGGCGGCGAAATCAACGCGCCGGTGGTGGTATATGACACTTCGGGCCCCTACACCGACCCGAACGTGATCATCGACGTGCGCAAGGGCCTGGCCGATGTGCGCTCGCCGTGGATCGAAGCCCGTGGCGACACCGAACGCCTGGCTGGCCTGAGTTCCAACTTCGGCCAGGAACGCCTGGCCGACCCCGAGCTGACCAAGCTGCGCTTCGCCCACGTGAACAACCCGCGCCGTGCCAAGCCGGGCGCCAACGTCAGCCAGATGCACTACGCGCGCAAAGGCATCATTACCGCCGAGATGGAATATGTCGCCATCCGCGAAAACATGAAGCTGGAAGTGGCCCGCGCCGCCGGCCTGCTGGACCAGCAACACGCCGGCCACAGCTTCGGCGCCAGCGTGCCGAAAGTCATCACCCCGGAATTCGTACGCGATGAAATCGCCCGCGGTCGCGCGATCATCCCGGCCAACATCAACCACACCGAACTGGAACCGATGATCATCGGCCGTAACTTCCTGGTGAAGATCAACGGCAACATCGGCAACAGTGCCCTGGGTTCGTCCATCGAAGAAGAAGTGGCGAAACTGACATGGGGTATTCGCTGGGGTTCGGACACGGTCATGGACCTGTCCACTGGCAAGCACATCCATGAAACCCGCGAATGGATCATCCGCAACTCGCCGGTGCCGATCGGCACCGTGCCGATCTACCAGGCCCTGGAAAAAGTCGGCGGCGTGGCCGAAGACCTGACCTGGGAGCTGTTCCGCGACACGCTGATCGAACAGGCCGAGCAGGGCGTCGACTATTTCACCATCCACGCCGGCGTGCTGCTGCGCTATGTGCCAATGACCGCCAAGCGCGTCACCGGTATCGTCAGCCGTGGTGGTTCGATCATGGCCAAGTGGTGCCTGGCACACCACAAAGAGAACTTCCTCTACACCCACTTCGAAGACATCTGCGAAATCATGAAGGCCTACGACGTCAGCTTCTCGCTGGGCGATGGCCTGCGTCCGGGCTCGATTGCCGACGCCAACGACGAAGCGCAGTTCGGTGAGCTGGAAACCCTCGGCGAACTGACCAAGATCGCCTGGAAGCATGATGTGCAGTGCATGATCGAAGGCCCGGGCCACGTGCCGATGCAGTTGATCAAGGAGAACATGGACAAGCAGCTCGAGTGCTGCGATGAAGCGCCGTTCTATACCCTCGGCCCACTGACCACCGACATCGCGCCGGGCTACGACCACATCACCTCCGGCATCGGTGCGGCGATGATCGGCTGGTTCGGTTGCGCGATGCTCTGCTACGTCACACCGAAGGAACACCTGGGCCTGCCGAACAAGGATGACGTCAAGACCGGGATCATCACCTACAAGATCGCCGCCCACGCGGCCGACCTTGCCAAAGGGCACCCGGGCGCGCAGATCCGCGACAATGCCTTGAGCAAGGCGCGTTTCGAGTTCCGCTGGGAAGACCAGTTCAACCTCGGCCTGGACCCGGACACCGCCCGTTCGTACCACGATGAAACCCTGCCGAAGGATTCGGCCAAGGTCGCGCATTTCTGCTCGATGTGCGGGCCGAAGTTCTGCTCGATGAAAATTACCCAGGAAGTACGCGAGTACGCGGCCAACCAGCGCATTGAAGCGGTGGATGTCGATGTCGCCCAGGGCTTGGCGGAACAGGCTGAGCGGTTCAAGAAGGAAGGTAGTCAGCTTTACAAGAAAGTGTGATGTGAGCTGTGGGCGGCGGTGTTTTCACCGCCGCCTTCGCGAGCAGGCTCGCTCCCACAATGGATCTCGGTCGTTCACCCATCTCGTGTTCGCCGCAAGTCCCCTGTGGGAGCGAGCCTGCTCGCGAAAGCGATCGATAGAACAACAAATATTCCTCTGAGATAACAACTCTTGAACATCCAACCCAGCACCTACTCCCCAGACACCGCCGTCCCCCTGGACAAACGCGTCTTCGGCGCTCGCGACCTGTTTTCCCTGTGGTTCTCCCTCGGCATCGGCCTGATGGTCTTGCAGGTCGGCGCCTTGCTCGCGCCGGGCCTGGGCCTGAGTGGTGCGCTGCTGGCGATTTTCCTCGGCACGCTGGTGGGCGTCCTGCTGCTGGCGGCCGTCGGGGTGATCGGCAGCGACACTGGCCTGTCGGCCATGGCCGCCCTCAAGCTCAGCCTTGGCGGCAAGGGCGCGAGTGTGCCGGCGGTGTTGAACCTGCTGCAGCTGATCGGCTGGGGTTCATTCGAAATCATTGTCATGCGTGACGCCGCCAGCCTGCTTGGCGCCCGGGCTTTCAGCGAAGGTAGCCTGGGGGCGAATCCGCTGTTGTGGACGCTGTTCTTTGGCGCCTTGGCGACGCTGCTCGCGGTGAGCGGACCGCTGACGTTCGTGCGCAAGGTCCTGCGTAAATGGGGCATCTGGCTGTTGCTGGCGGCGTGCATCTGGCTGACCTGGAACCTGTTCGCCAAGGCTGACCTGGCGGCGTTGTGGGCCCAGGCGGGTGACGGCTCGATGCCGCTGGCGGTGGGGTTTGACATCGCCATTGCGATGCCGCTGTCGTGGCTGCCGCTGATCGCCGACTATTCGCGCTTCGGTAAACGCGCCAAGAATGTCTTCGGCGGTACCGCGCTGGGGTTCTTCATCGGTAATTTCTGGCTGATGAGCCTGGGCGTGGCCTACACCCTGGCGTTTGCGCCAAGCGGCGAAGTCAATGCGCTGCTGCTGGCCCTGGCGGGCGCCGGGTTGGGGATTCCACTGCTTTTGATTTTGCTGGATGAGTCGGAAAATGCCTTCGCTGACATTCACTCGGCGGCGGTGTCCAGTGGCATGCTGTCGGGGCTGAAAGTCGAACACCTGGCCTTGGCGATTGGCGTCATCTGCACCTTGATCGCCTGCTTCGCGCCGTTGGCGCAATACCAGAACTTCCTGTTGCTGATCGGCTCGGTGTTCGCGCCGCTGTTCGGCGTGGTGCTGGTGGACCACTTCATCCTGCGCAAACGCCGCAGCCAGGTGCTGTCAGCCGCGTTGCGCTGGCCGGCGCTGCTGGCCTGGCTGGGTGGGGTGAGCACTTATCACCTGCTGGCGAACTTCTATCCGGATGTTGGCGCAACCCTGCCGTCGCTGATCCTGGCAGGGTTGCTGCAGCTGTTGCTGGGCCGGGCCTTCAGCTACGGCCAGGAAACAGCTCGGGCTTGAGAATGCCATTGAGGCGCGGGTAAGCGATCTTCAATTCGATGTGGCCCAGGGCGTAGGGCGCAATGGTGCTCACTTCGTACTTGAGGATCACACCGCCGTAGGTCAGCGCCACGTGTGGGGTTTTCTGGAAGGACCACTGTTTCAGGAAATCGGGTTCCTGATCCAGCTTGGTGCTGATCAGCCAACTGTTGTGAGCGACCTGCGCGGCTTTCCAGAAGGCTTCTTCCTGGCCCGGCAGCAGCATGTCCGACAGGGTCAGCACCTTGTGTTGCTGGCGCGAATAGTTGATGAAGCCGCGCCCCGGCGTGCCGTGGGCGCCGCCGGTGTCCAGGTAGCTGGACAGTTCGATGATCACCAGGCCGTCATGTTGCTCACGTACCTTGGCTTGCAAATAGCTGCTGTTACGCGGTGCGGCGCTGCGCAAAAACTGCTCGCGATAGGCGGCCAGCGTCGGTGCCACGGGGGCGCCCGGGGTGGTGCGGGTCAGTTCCAACAGGCGTTTTTCGATAATGCCGTCCAGGACCGGTTCGGTGGGGAAGTGCAAGGTGTCGATGTTTACCAATGGGCAGTCGGCGCTGGCGCAACCTTGTTGCAGTTGTTCCGAGGCATCGCGGGTGGTTTCCAGCGGGGCGCGGTAGTTGGGTTGGAACAGGCTTTGGCAAGCGCCCAGGGTCAGGGCAATGGCGGCCACGGAGGCAGTTTTGAAAAGCGACATGGGCGTCCTTCATGGAACAGGGAAAGGCGAAAAGTTACCCGCTTCGACTGCCAGCAGGACAATCAGTTCGCCACTAAGCTCATTAGAGTTCTTTCACCTTCTGCCGTCCATCCCGATGAGTGGAAAGGGGCTGCATCAAAGGGTACGGGCGCGTTAGGATGGCGCGAAGCCGAGGTTGGAACCTCGTATTGATTCACTGCACACGAGGATTGTCATGACCGACTTCGCCAACGCCGCACCCAGCACCGTGGACATCGTCAAGCGTGAAACCTGCTTCAAGGGTTTCTACAAGCTCGATCGCCTCGTCCTGCGCCACGAGTTGTTTGCCGGTGGCATGAGCCGTGAAATCAACCGTGAACTGTTCGTACGCCATGACGCGGTGTGCGTGTTGCCCTACGACCCGCAGCGCGATGAAGTGGTGTTGATCGAACAGTTTCGCGTGGGCGCCATAGGCAAGACGACCAACCCTTGGCTGGTTGAACTGGTGGCCGGCCTGATCGACAAGGACGAGCAACCGGAAGAAGTTGCTCATCGTGAGGCGCAGGAGGAAGCTGGGCTTGTCTTCGCTGCGCTCTGGCCGATGACCAAGTATTTTCCATCGCCGGGCGGCAGTGATGAATTCGTACATTTGTACCTGGGGCGTTGCGACAGCACGGGGGCCGGAGGCCTGCATGGCCTGGAGGAGGAAGCTGAAGACATTCGGGTGAAGGTCTGGGCTTTCGAAGATGCCTTGCAGGCGGTGCGCGACGGACGTATCTGCAACGCGGCCAGCATCATTGCCTTGCAATGGCTGGCCTTGAATCGCGATGAAGTGAGGGGGCTATGGTCCTGAACAAGCTGCGCGATCGTTATCGCGTCGATCTGGTGGGGCTGCAGGCCGCCTGCGAGGCCAACTACGCCCGCCTGATGCGCCTGTTGCCGGACATGCGCAACGACCCGGCGCCACGGCGCATCGCCGTGACCCACGGCGACCAGATGCTCGGCGTGCTGGCCCTCGAGGTATTGCAGACCTGTCCCTACACCACCACCTTGCAGGTGCGCCAGGAACACAGCCTGCCCTGGTTGCCGGTGCCGCAACTGGAAGTGCAGGTCTATCACGATGCGCGCATGGCCGAAGTCGTGAGCGCTGAACATGCACGACGCTTTCGTGGCATCTATCCTTACCCCAATGCGTCAATGCACCAGCCGGACGAAAAAGCCCAGTTGAATCTGTTTTTGGGTGAATGGCTGAGTCATTGCCTGGCGTTGGGTCACGAGTTCGAAGTCGTTCGGTAGTTGTGAACCGGTTCCGGTTCGCGGGTTTCCCCTTTCGATCGTCCCCCAGCATAATTGCGGCTTCATGCAACGGCGTGATTGCGCCTGGGAGAGAGCGATTTGCCGAGCGTATCCAGCCTGACCACTGCCGATGCGGCGTTGTTGGTCCAACTGTCCGATAGCCATTTGTTCGCCGAGGCCGATGCTTCGTTGCTGGGCATGAACACCCGTGACAGTTTGCGGGCGGTCATTGACCTGGTGCTCAAGCAGCAGCCCGACATCGACCTGATGCTTGCCACTGGGGATTTGTCCCAGGACGGGACGCTGGAATCCTATGAAGCGTTTCGGCAGTTGAGTGGACTAATCGAGGCTCCGGCGCGTTGGATTCCGGGTAACCATGATGAGCCGCAGGTGATGCTCGAGGCGGCGGTCAAGAGCACGTTGCTCGATCCTGTGGTGGATATTGGCAACTGGCGCGTGACGATGCTCGACTCCGCCGTGCCCGGGTCGGTGCCGGGTTTTTTGGCCGAGGAGCAGCTGATTCTGTTGGCCAATGCCTTGAGCGAGGCGCCGGAGCGGCATCACCTTGTTTGTCTGCATCATCATCCGGTGTCGGTTGGGTGTGTGTGGATGGAGCCGATTGGGTTGCGTAATCCGGAGGCGTTGTTTGCGGTGTTGGATCGGTTTCCTCAGGTGCGTGCTGTGCTGTGGGGGCATGTGCATCAGGAGGTTGATCGGGTGCGGGAGGGGGTTCGTTTGTTGGCTTCGCCTTCGACCTGTATTCAGTTTGAGCCGGGGAGTGAGGATTTTGCGGTGGGCTCGCAGGCGCCGGGGTATCGGTGGTTGCGGCTTTGGCCGGATGGGCGGTTGGAGACGGGGGTTGAGCGGGTGGTTGGGTTTGCGTTTACCCCGGACTATGAGTCCAACGGTTACTGAGTTTTGATTGAGTACATATCCGTTGCTGCGGTAACGGCCACTTATGGTTCCGCTCTTACAGCGGGTCACTTTCGAAAAGCCCGGAAGCCGGCCCAGTCGAAAGTAACCAAAGCGCTCCTGCCCCACCACTCGGTGCCTCGCCTAGGCTCGGCATGCCCTCACTCCGGCATTGCTCCGTGGGCCCGCCGCGAAGGGCCATCCATGGCCCAGCGCGGCTATCCCGGCATCCATGCCGGGATGCCCACTGCGCAACGCCTGCGTTCGGCCATCGTGGTTAACGGGGCGCCGAGATCAACGTCCACCGCGAGGCGGCCTGATAGCCGACCTGGCTCTTGTGGGGTGTACACCCATCAGACTTGTTTGAGCTGGACCTGTGGGAGCAAA
The DNA here is from genome assembly GCF_900115935.1 of Pseudomonas sp. 43mfcvi1.1. Classification (NCBI taxonomy): domain Bacteria; kingdom Pseudomonadati; phylum Pseudomonadota; class Gammaproteobacteria; order Pseudomonadales; family Pseudomonadaceae; genus Pseudomonas; species Pseudomonas sp. 43mfcvi1.1. The sequence continues at coordinate 387,677 of NZ_UETT01000002.1, forward strand.
GCTTGCTCGCGAGGCGGCCTTATAGCCGACCTGCTCTTGCGGGTGTACCCAATCCAACTGTGGGAGCGAGCCTGCTCGCGAAGGCGGCGGTACATTCAACATTGATGCAAGCAGACCCACCGCTATCGCGAGCAAGCTCAGCTCCCACAGGGATCGGCGATGGACGCTCATCTTATAAACGACCAAAAACCTGTGTGGGAGCGAGCTTGCTCGCGATGGCGGCCTGACAGCCGACCAGGGTTTGTGGGAATGGTCGGACACCCCTCCGGGCTGCATTAGATTTTTCCGACGAGCTCTGGCGGTTGCCGGGTGGGAAGGGCTGTCGCTAACCTTTTTCTGTCGCTGAAAACTCAGCGGCCGGGTCTGGAAACCCGAAAGTAGGGGGCGTTATTTCAATCCTAATGGAGCGCTCAACATGTCTGAAAGTAACTCTGGGCCAACAAAAAAAGATTCCATTTCTCCCGAAGCCAGCCAGATTCCCCCAATGCTTGATGAAGCCGCCAAGCGCGCCATCGACCATTACCTCGACCCCAAGCCCCAACCCAAGAAGAAACAACCCTCAAGCCAATTGTTCTCCGTCGCGGAGAGCGCAGACACCGAAACCCTCCTAGCCAACCTCAGCGAAACCCTGGCCTCCGCCAACGCCATGCTCGGCGACCTGACCTTCGACCTGGAAGGCTCGCGTCGGCATTTCGCCCTGGGAGTCCAGCAGATGATCGAACTCAGTGAATTGTTGGCGAACCGGGCGTTGGACATCGTCGATCCGCGCTAACGTCAAGCGCAAGCATTGTGTGGGAGCACTTGGGTGTGTCATTCAACATTGATGTTGGCTGACCCGACGCATTCGCGAGCAAGCCCGCTCCCACAGGAGAAACGCGGTCTCACCAAGAACCAGGTCGGCTACTAGGCCGCCTCATGGTGGACGTTGATCTCGGCGCCCCGTTAACCACGATGGCCGAACGCAGGTATTGCGGAGTGGCCATCCCGGCATGGATGCCGGGATAGCCGCGCTGGGCCATGGATGGCCCTTCGCGGCGGGCCCACGGAGCAATGCCGGAGTGAGGGCACACCGAGCCTAGGCGAGGTGCCGAGTGGTGGGGCAGGAGCGCTTTGGTTACTTTCGCGCTTTTCGAAAGTGACCCGCTGTAAGAGCGGAACCATAAGTCGCCGTTACCGCAGCAATGGATATGTACTCAATCAACAAAATCCCGGCCGGCTATAAGGCCGCCTCGCGAGCAAGCTTTGCTCCCACAGGCACCGTGATCAACTGATCATCGGCAACAACAAGACAGTCAAATCCCCCAAACCCCCACAAACTCCCTGTAAACTCCGGCCTTTGCCCAACACCCAGGGAGTCGGCAATGTCGGGTTCAATCCTCTATATCCATGGCTTCAACAGCGCCCCAGCGTCGACCAAGGCCTGTCAGTTGACCGAGGTGATGGCCCGCCTCGGCCTGAGCGACCAATTACAGGTGCCCGCCTTGCACCACCACCCCCGCCAGGCCATCGGTCAGCTGGAGCAGGCGATTACACAACTGGGACGGCCGCTGCTGGTCGGCAGCTCGCTCGGCGGCTACTATGCGACTCACTTGGCCGAGCGCCACGGCCTCAAGGCCCTGTTGATCAACCCTGCCGTCAGCCCCCATCGGATGTTTGACGGTTACCTGGGCACGCAGAAGAATTTGTACACCGACGAAACCTGGGAATTGACCCACGACCACGTCACGGCCCTGGCCGAACTGGAAGTGCCGGCGCCCCAGGATCCGCAGCGGTATCAGGTATGGTTGCAAACCGGTGACGAAACGCTGGATTATCGCCACGCCCAGCAGTATTACCGCGCCTGTGCCTTGCGCATCCAGGCCGGCGGCGACCACAGTTTCCAAGGGTTTGCCCAGCAGTTGCCGGCGCTGTTGAGTTTTGCCGGCATTGGCGCCGATTTGTACCAGGCGATCGACTTCACGTCGCTGTGAGCCCATCGCCCCTTTTTCATTGAACACTGACGACGAGACCCCATGGCCACTCCCAGCGCTAGCTCCTATAACGCAGACGCCATCGAAGTCCTCTCGGGCCTCGACCCGGTGCGCAAGCGCCCCGGCATGTACACCGACACCAGTCGGCCGAACCACCTCGCCCAGGAAGTCATCGACAACAGTGTCGACGAAGCCTTGGCCGGGCATGCGAAGTCGGTGCAGGTCATCCTGCACGCCGATCACTCGCTGGAAGTCAGCGATGACGGTCGCGGCATGCCGGTGGACATTCACCCTGAAGAGGGTGTTTCGGGCGTCGAGCTGATCCTCACCAAGCTCCACGCCGGCGGCAAGTTTTCCAACAAGAACTACCAGTTCTCCGGCGGTCTGCACGGGGTGGGTATTTCTGTGGTCAACGCCTTGTCGACTCAGGTGCGGGTGCGGGTCAAGCGTGATGGCAACGAATACCAGATGACCTTCGCCGACGGCTACAAGGCCACCGAGCTGGAAGTGGTCGGCACCGTCGGCAAGCGCAACACCGGGACCAGCGTGTATTTCGCTCCGGATCCGAAGTATTTCGATTCACCGAAGTTTTCCGTCAGCCGCCTCAAGCACGTGCTCAAGGCCAAGGCGGTGTTGTGTCCGGGGCTGTTGGTCAGTTTCGAGGACAAGGCCAGCGGAGAGAAAGTCGAGTGGCATTACGAAGACGGCCTGCGTTCTTATCTGGTGGACGCGGTCAACGATTTCGAACGCCTGCCCAGCGAGCCCTTCTGCGGCAGCCTGGCCGGTAACAAGGAAGCGGTGGACTGGGCGCTGCTGTGGCTGCCCGAAGGTGGCGAAAGCGTCCAGGAAAGCTACGTCAACCTGATCCCCACGGCCCAGGGCGGCACCCACGTCAACGGGTTGCGCCAGGGTTTGCTCGATGCCATGCGCGAGTTCTGCGAGTTCCGCAACCTGCTGCCCCGTGGCGTGAAGCTGGCGCCGGAAGACGTCTGGGAACGCATCGCCTTTGTCCTGTCGATGAAGATGCAGGAACCGCAGTTTTCCGGCCAGACCAAGGAGCGCCTGTCGTCCCGCGAAGCGGCGGCGTTTGTTTCCGGTGTGGTCAAGGACGCGTTCAGCCTGTGGCTCAACGCCAACCCGGAAACCGGTTTGGCCCTGGCGGAACTGGCGATCAACAACGCCGGCCGGCGCCTCAAGGCCAGCAAGAAGGTCGAGCGCAAGCGCATCACCCAAGGGCCGGCGTTGCCGGGCAAGCTCGCCGATTGCGCCGGGCAGGACCCGATGCGTTCCGAGCTGTTCCTGGTGGAAGGTGACTCCGCCGGTGGTTCGGCCAAGCAGGCGCGGGACAAAGAGTTCCAGGCGATACTGCCGCTGCGGGGCAAGATCCTCAACACCTGGGAAGTGGACGGCAGCGAAGTGCTGGCCAGCCAGGAAGTGCATAACATCGCAGTGGCCATCGGTGTCGATCCGGGCGCCGAGGACATGAGCCAGCTACGCTACGGCAAGATCTGCATCCTCGCCGACGCCGACTCCGACGGCCTGCACATCGCCACGTTGCTCTGCGCCTTGTTCGTCCAGCATTTTCGCCCACTGGTGGATGCCGGCCACGTCTACGTCGCAATGCCGCCGCTGTATCGGATCGACCTGGGCAAGGAAATCTACTACGCCCTGGACGAAGCCGAGCGTGACGGCATCCTCGATCGTCTGGTGGCCGAGAAGAAACGTGGCAAGCCGCAGGTCACCCGATTCAAAGGCTTGGGCGAAATGAACCCGCCGCAACTGCGCGAAACCACCATGGATCCGAACACTCGCCGCCTGGTGCAGTTGACCCTGGATGATTTCGAAGCGACTTCGGAAATGATGGACATGTTGCTGGCGAAGAAGCGCGCCGGTGATCGCAAGTCCTGGCTCGAATCCAAAGGGGACCTGGCCGAGGTGCTGGCCTGATGCGCAACGGTTTCGCCCTGGCGTTATTGCTGTGGGCGGGGGTTGTGGTCGCAGGACCGGCGCCGGAACTGAAGTTGCTGTCCGAGCACGTCGTCGAGGGCATGCGCGGTGGCAATCTGTCCGGGCTGGCCCTGTGCGGCAGTGAAATGTGGACGGTGTCTGATCGCGACGATGATCGGATCTACCGCCTCACACCCTCCGAGGCACCAGTCTGGCCGGCGCAAGTGGTCGATATCGAGGTGCCTGAGGTGCCGGACAGCGGTTTTCCCTGGGGCTTGAAATCCCGCACCTGGGCGGCGTCGTTCCTGCGCGGTGGCGAGCTGGATTTCGAAGGCATCAGCTGCGACAGTGCTGGCAATCGCTATGTGGTCAGTGAGTCCCATGCCGCGGTGTTGCAGGTGCCGCCATCGGGACCTGCGTCGTGGTTGAAAATCGCCCCGACGCTGATCCGCCAGGCCCGTGCCAGTGGCATGTTGCTGCATTTCAATGCCCTGTTCGAAGGCCTGGCGATCAACCCGGCTGGCGATCAATTGTGGCTGGCGGCCGAGCGCGAAAGTCGCGGCCTGTTGCTGATCAAGCGCAAGCAGACGGTGTGGGACTGCGATGGCAATTGTGTATTGCTGAGCGAAGCGGGGCTGGAGATGCAGCCAGCGCAGTTCCCCAAGGCCAAGGCGGTTCCACGTGATTTCGCCGATCTGTCACTGTTCAATGGCAAGCTGTTTACCTTGGAGCGCAACGCCTTTCAGATCTGCCGGCGTGACTCGCAGACCGCCCAAGTGGAGCGCTGCTGGTCGTTCGCCGCCGAGGCGTTGCTGGATAATCGTCGTTACGCGCAGGCCTATGGCCTGGCCGAAGCGCTGGTAGTGGACGCCGAGGGCGCCTGGATCGGCCTGGACAACAACGATGGTGCTCGCGCCGACGGCGAAACGCGGCCGATCATCTGGCGCTTTGCCGCGCCGGACGGTGGTTGGGGCGCCTCGCCATGAGTCAGCAGCCGCCGGGCAAGCGTGCTGGCCGGGTGTTGATGATATTGGCCTGGTGCGCGGCGCTGTTTCTGGCGACGCGGTTTTTTGCCCAATGGGAACAGCGCCAGCAAAACCCCAATACCCAGGTGTACTCGCAAAGAGGTGAAGGTTTTATCGAGGTGAAGCTGGTCGGCAATCAACAGGGGCATTTCGTCGCCAGCGGCCAGATCAACGGTCAGCCGGTGGACTTCATGCTCGACACCGGAGCCACCGACGTGGCGATTCCGATGGAGTTGGCCGAGCGCCTCAAGCTGGAAAAGGGTTTCGGCGTGACCTTGAGCACCGCCAACGGTGTGAGCGAGGGCTACCGTACCCGCGTCGACCGGCTGCAATTGGGCGACATCGTCTTGCGCGATGTCCGTGCCCTGGTGGCGCCAGGCCTGGGTGGCACGCAAGTGCTGCTGGGCATGAGCGCCCTGAACAAACTTGAATTTACCCAGCGCGACGGCACCATGCTGCTGCGCCAGACAACGAACTGATGAGGCCCGCATGAGCGACATTCTTGCAGACAGCTTAGACGGCGTAGAACGCCGATCGCTGGCTGACTTCACCGAAAGTGCCTACCTCAATTACTCCATGTACGTGATCATGGACCGCGCCTTGCCGCACATTGGCGACGGTCTGAAGCCGGTCCAGCGGCGGATCATCTATGCCATGAGTGAGCTGGGGCTGGATGCCGATTCCAAGCACAAGAAATCGGCGCGGACCGTCGGTGACGTGCTCGGTAAGTTCCACCCCCACGGCGACTCGGCCTGCTATGAAGCCATGGTGCTGATGGCCCAGCCGTTCAGCTATCGCTACACGCTGGTGGACGGGCAGGGTAACTGGGGTGCGCCGGACGATCCCAAGTCCTTCGCTGCCATGCGTTACACCGAGGCGCGGCTGTCGCGTTATTCCGAGGTTCTGCTCAGCGAACTGGGCCAAGGTACGGCGGACTGGGGCCCGAACTTTGACGGCACCCTTGAAGAACCCCTCGTATTGCCTGCACGTTTGCCGAATATTCTCCTCAATGGCACCACCGGCATTGCCGTGGGCATGGCCACTGACGTACCTCCCCACAACCTGCGGGAAGTGGCCACGGCCTGCGTGCGTCTGCTGGACGAGCCGAAAGCCACGGTGGAACAACTCTGCGAACACATCCAGGGCCCGGATTACCCGACCGAAGCGGAAATCATCACGCCGCGCGCCGACCTGCTGAAAATCTACGAGACCGGTCGCGGTTCGGTGCGCATGCGCGCCGTGTACCACATCGAAGACGGCGACATCATTGTCACGGCATTGCCGCACCAAGTCTCCGGGGCGAAGGTCTTGGAGCAAATCGCGGCGATGATGCAGGCAAAACCGTCGAAAGCTCCACAAGTCGCCGATTTGCGCGATGAGTCCGACCACGAGAACCCCTGCCGCATCGTGATCATTCCGGTCAACAGCCGGGTCGACCACGACGCGCTGATGCAGCACCTGTTCGCCAGCACTGACCTTGAGTCCAGCTACCGGGTCAACATCAACATCATCGGCCTGGACGGCAAACCGCAGTTGAAGAACCTGCGGGCATTGCTGGTCGAATGGCTGGAGTTCCGGGTCAAGACCGTGCGTCGGCGCCTGCAGTTCCGCCTGGACAAGGTCGAGCGCCGCCTGCATCTGTTGGACGGTTTGCTGATTGCCTACCTGAACCTGGATGAAGTGATCCACATCATCCGCACCGAGGAGCACCCCAAGGCCAGCCTGATCGAGCGCTTTGCCCTGAGCGAAATCCAGGCCGACTACATCCTCGACACCCGCCTGCGGCAATTGGCGCGGTTGGAAGAGATGAAGCTGCGCGCCGAGCAGGATGAACTGCTCAAGGAGCAAGCCAAGTTGCAAGCCTTGTTGGGCAGCGAAGCCAAACTCAAGAAGCTGGTGCGCACTGAACTGCTCAAGGACGCCGAGACTTATGGTGATGATCGTCGTTCGCCAATCGTTGAGCGCGCCGAAGCCAAGGCATTGAGTGAGCACGACCTGCTACCGAACGAGAAAGTGACCGTCGTACTGTCGGAAAAAGGCTGGGTGCGCTCGGCCAAGGGTCATGATATTGACGCTACCGGGCTTTCCTACAAGGCTGGGGACGGTTTCAAGGCGCTGGCGGCCGGGCGTTCCAACCAGTTTGCGGTGTTCGTCGATTCTACCGGGCGCAGTTATTCGGTGCCGGCCCACACCCTGCCATCGGCTCGCGGCCAGGGCGAACCGCTGACCGGTCGTTTAACGCCCCCGTCGGGTGCAACTTTTGAATGCGTGCTGATGCCTGATGATGATGGGCTGTACGTTATTGCATCGGACGCGGGTTATGGGTTCGTGGTCAAGGGTGAAGACCTGCAAGCCAAGAACAAGGCGGGCAAGGCGTTGTTGAGCCTGCCGAACAACGCCAAGGTCATTGCCCCGAGGGCGGTCAGCGATCGAGAGAACAATTGGCTGGCTTCGGTAACGACCGAAGGTCGCTTGCTGGTGTTCAAAATCAGCGACTTGCCTCAGTTGGGTAAAGGCAAGGGCAACAAGATCATCGGTATTTCCGGCGAACGGGTGGCCAGTCGCGAGGAATATGTCACGGATATTGCAGTGTTGCCGGAAGGCGCCACGCTTGTGCTACAGGCTGGAAAACGTACGCTTTCGTTGAAAGCAGACGATCTTGAACATTACAAAGGTGAGCGCGGGCGGCGAGGCAACAAGCTTCCAAGAGGTTTCCAGCGGGTGGATGCACTGCTCGTCGAAAACCTCAATTAGGCGTGCTAGAGGGCTCGGTCTGCGATTAAAAGCCGCAGATCGATGCTTTGGCGCTGGAGTCGCGGCGCATATTCACGGATGATAGGCCCTTTCAAGCGCCGGCGTGGCCGAGCGTTCTTCATAATGACCGAGTATTTTTTCACTGTGGCAAGCCTTGTGGCTGCCACCTGGACGGAACGATGACTGCTCTGCGCCTTCCTATTTTGTGGCTCGCCGGCCTGCTTGGCCTGGCGGGTTGCAGCATGAACCAGCCGGTGTCGCTGTACCAACTCGACAGCGGAACCCCGGCCCAGCCTGCGCAAAGCACAGGCATGGCAGTATTGCTGGGGCCGGTCCTGATCGCCGATTACCTGCAACGCGAAACCTTATTGCAACGCCAACCGGACGGTAGCCTGCAGGCCGCCACCGACGGACGCTGGGCTGGCAGCCTGTCTTCCGACATCGATCAATTGCTGTTGCGTCAGGTCGCCGGGCACCTGGACAGCCAGCGTGTGGTACTGGCGCCTGCGACCCAGGGCTTCACCCCGGATGTGCAGGTGCTGCTGTCGATTACTCGCCTGGACTCGGGTAAAGCGCAACCGGCAGTGCTCGATGCCCAATGGCGGTTGATCGACCGTCGTGGCAAGGTGCGTGAGAACCGCATCGTTCATCTGCAAGAGCAACATGCCGGCACCACCGCCGCGCAGGTCCAGGCTCAAGGCGTGCTCCTGCAACGCCTGGCCGAACAACTGTCTGTATCGCTCAAGCCCCTGGCCAACCAGCCGCCTGTCGCCGAAGTGCCACGCAAGCCCGCTCCAGCCCCAGCCAAGCCGGTGGAAAAGGAAAAGGACAAGATTCCCATGGCCTTGCCGATTCGTACGGACATGGAAGTGTTCAGGTTCTGACGCCAGGCCTGGATGCAAAGCGAAGCCCGCATTGATGCGGGCTTTGTTGTTTCTGCGGGTTGGTTCTTCAGTGTCTGTACCGGCCTCATCGCGAGCAGGCTCGCTCCCACAGGGGAGCTCTGCAAGCCACAGACCCAATGTGGGAGCGAGCCTGCTCGCGATGGCGGCGCTGAAGACAACAAAAAGCCCGCAGACAATCACTCATCTGCGGGCTTCGTTACTTCAAGTACCGGGACTCAGGCCTGGCGCTCATGCATCCGCGCCAGTTGCCGCTCCAGCAACGATGGATAAGGCTCCATCAAGCGCTCCACGCAGCACGCGCCTTCGGGGCTGGCGATGGGGCGGATGCGGGCGCGCTGGCGGATCAGGGCGTCGTCGTTGATCTTGCGTTCCACCAGCAGCAGGTTGCGGCTGTGTTGCGACAACGCCAGGGCGTCCTGGGCGGTTTCGGTCAGCAGCAGGTCGATCTGGCTCAGGCCGAACAGACCATCGCCCAAGGTCAGGCCCAATTGCAGTTGCAAGGTGATGCCGCTGTCGGCGACTTCGATCTGCAACTGGTGGCCCAAGGCGCGCAGCAACTCACCGCAGCAAATGGCGTTGGTCAGGTAGTCGTCGCCGCTGTCTTCGGTGTGGAACAGCATCAGCGTGCTGCCGTCGTTCAGGGTGTGCAGTTCACCCTGATAAAGCGAGGCGGCCTGGTCGAGGCAGTCGCGGTAGCGTTCGAGCAGTTCCTTCAGGCGGGCCTGGGGCAAGCGGCGCAGTTGGTCCTGGGCGCCCAGTTGCACGGCCAGCACGGCACTGTGCTGGGGCAGGTTCGAGGCAGCGGGCCTGGCGAGCGGTTGAGGTGCGCCATCGACTGATTCGTCACGCAGGTCGGCGAAGGCGTCATCGTCTTCCTCATCCTCCACCGTGCGCACCACGTGGCGTGGCGCCGGTTTGGAGGCGGGCATCGGCTGGCTTTCATCAAAGCCCGGGTCGCGCAGGTTACGCACTTCGAAGCCCGGCTCAGTGTCCTCGTCGTCCACGTAGTCGATGTCTTCAGGTTCCGGCAAGGGCTCGGGTTCCGGCGCGAAGCTGGCGTGCAGTTGCCGGGCCAGGTCGCCGATTTCATCCTGGCGCTGGGTGGCAGGGGTGTGTTCGTCGATGTCCCGCAGCCAGACGCGCAATTGCAACAGCGGCGTGGAGATGTGCCGCCCCAGGCGCAGACTCAAGGCCAAAGCCAGGGCCAGCAGTATCGCGCTGAGGATGCCCATGCTTTGCAGGCTGATGGTCATCGGTTGCTGGAACTGGTCCATGTCCAGGCTGATGCGCAGTTGTCCGGCGGTCACGTCCTGGAAGGTGATCTTGCTCTGGTACATGCCGCCGGACTCACCCAGCAGGCCCGGCTTGGGCCGTTGGCCGGCCTCGGCGAGGATGCGGTTGTCCACGCTGTAGATGGCGGCGTGGGCCACCAGTTTGTTCTTGGTCAGGTTGTTGAGCAGCACGTTGAGGCTGAGGATGTCGTTGGACACCAGCAGCTCGGTGGCGGACGTGGCGGTCTGGGTGGTCAGGCTTTCACCCAGGGCATCGGCCTGCTCGTGCATCGCCTGCTTGAATTGCAAGCCCATCACGCAGGCATAGATAACCAGGGCCAGGGCGACCAGGATCACGTTATGGCTGGCAATGCGCAATGCAATCGGTACACGACGGTGACGCAGTGCACGGAAGATCAGCAGGAAGAAGTTGTCGGTTTTGACTGGCGTGGGCCGGTTCACTGAGCTCGGCTCTTTGTCCGTGAAATTGACGCGCAGTATAGCGACAGCCCCATGACCGGCAAAGCACTGGCGGTGCCCGATGGTCACTGAATGTGGGTAGAATGCGGTTTTTTTCCACCTGCGGGGGTGCGCCTTGCGCGAAATCGTCCTGATAAACATCACTGGCAGCGACCGTCCGGGTCTGACTGCGGCCATTACCGGCGTTCTGGCCCAGGGTGGTGTGAACATTCTCGACATCGGTCAGGCGGTGATCCACGACACGCTGTCGTTCGGCATCCTGGTTGAAATTCCGGACGCCGAACAAGGCAAGTCGGTGCTCAAGGACATCCTGTTCACCGCCTACAAGCTCGACCAACAGGTGCGCTTCACCCCGGTGTCCGAGGACGATTACCGGCATTGGGTGGCCGGCCAGGGCAAGAAGCGCCACATCGTTACCTTGCTGACCCGCAAGGTCACTGCCGAACAATTGCAGCGCGTCAGCTCGATCACCGCCAAATATGACCTGAACATCGACCATATCGACCGACTGTCCGGGCGCATGCCGCTGGACACCCCGGACGACAAGGGCAAGGGTTGCATTGAGTTTTCCGTGCGTGGCGAGCCGGCTGACCCCCAGGCGTTGCGTGCCGAGTTCCTCAGCGTGGCCCAGGAACTGAACGTCGACATCGCCTTCCAGGAAGATTCGCTGTTCCGTCGTAACCGCCGCCTGGCGGTGTTCGACATGGATTCGACGCTGATCGAGGCCGAAGTCATCGATGAACTGGCCAAGGCGGCCGGCGTCGGCGACAAGGTTTCGGCCATCACCGAACGAGCCATGGCCGGCGAGCTGGACTTCCGCGCCAGCTTCAAGGAGCGCCTGGCGCTGCTCAAGGGGCTGGACGTCAGTGTGCTGGATTCCATCGGCGCTTCCCTGCGCCTGACCGAAGGTGCCGAGACCCTGTTCGCTGAACTCAAGCGCCTGGGTTACAAGACCGCCATCCTGTCCGGCGGCTTCACCTACTTCGCCAAGCAATTGCAGGCCAAGCTCGGTATCGACTACGTATTCGCCAACGAATTGGAAGTGGTGGATGGCAAGGTGACCGGCGTGGCCGTGGAGCCGATCGTCGATGCCCAGCGCAAGGCGGACCTGCTGCGAGAGCTGGCTGAAAAGGAAGGCTTGCGCCTGGAGCAGACCATCGCCGTGGGAGACGGCGCCAACGACTTGCCGATGCTGGCGATCGCCGGCCTGGGCGTGGCGTTCCGCGCCAAGCCGCTGGTCAAGCAGTCGGCCAGGCAGGCGATTTCAACCCTGGGGCTGGATGGGGTGTTGTACCTGTTGGGTTTCAGGGATCGTGACGGGCAGCTCTAAGTAACATGCTTTGAGCAATACGCCGACTCTGGGGAGGCACGCACTTTGTGGCGAGGGAGCTTGCTCCCGCTGGCCTGCGCAGCAGGCCCAAGGCGGCCAACCTGACACTCCTCGGTCTCAGGTTTAGGGCCGCTACGCGCCCCAGCGGGAGCAAGCTCCCTCGCCACAGGGGGCTATGCGCTGTTTAGAGCGACTTCCACAACGAATCAAAATTCCCCTCTTGGTCGCCGCCACCCTCAGTCTCGGCTGAGTCTTCCGGGTGATAGGAAAACTGGTTGAAGCTGTGGGTACTGGTCACCCGGCGGTCCAGGCCGGCGCGGCGTTCCTGGCCGTTGGTGTTGATCAGTACACGCTGGCCCTCCTGGAACGGCAGGCGTGGGGCGATCATGGTGGGAGGCAGGTCGATGGCGCTGATCTCGGGCAGTAACAAGCCGCGCAGGTAGTGACCGTGCTCGTTCTCTTCCCGGACCAGTTGCAGCCCACAAGGCTGGGCATGGGGTGCGACCAGTTCGATGCCCATCTGCATGGCGCCGTTGCGCACTTGTCGGATCCAGCGCACCACGGCAACGCTCCAGGCTTGGTCACTGCTGTCTCGAATGCCGATCATTTCACCGGCTTGAAGCTGTTCCGGCACTTCCTTGGGCCAACCGAGGCAATAACCGCCAGGGCTGTGGTTGATGATCGGCAGGTCGTAGGTGGGAAAGTGGTGCTGATTGTCGGAGCTGGTGCCGTCGTCATCGGCCGGGTTGACCGGGTACTCGATTTCTTCATAGGGCAGCAGGTCGCTGTCACCGGCGGGGGCGGCGTCGAAGGCCTGCTTCCAGGCGTCGTTTGTCTTGCTCGGCGAGGCTTCGAAGCGGGCTTTGCGGGTGGTGGGGCTTTTCAGGATTTCGTTGAAAGAGCGCTCGCCGCCGAGGTAGTAGTGCAGCGCACTCATGCCCACGCACAGGGTCAGCGTGCCGTTGCCCTCGGTGCGCTGGAAGCTGCGTTCGGCCGCTTCGCCCCAGGCCGCTTGCAGGTGATGCAAGGTGTCGACGCTCATGCCGCCAGGTACTGGCAGGTTGTTCTCGGCAGGTTGTTCCAGGTGAGTGGCGATTGCACGCACCAGGGGCTGGGGATCGAAGCCCTGCAAGGTCGGCTGCTGTTCGGCTCGGAACTTGGAGCGGTAGCGCGGCCCGACATCCAGCTCCGGCGCGACCGCGAACAGGCTGCTGGCAGCGGTGGCAGGGTCCAGCTTGACCCACTGGCTCCAGGATTCGAGCACTTGGGTCAGTCGACCGATCTGGCTCTGGCGCAGTTGATTGCTGCGTGACGCGCCCAGCAGCAGGGCGACGACATAGGTTTGCTCGGCGTTCAATTGATGAACCTGGCTGGCCAGGTCATCACTCACGCTCAGGTGCTGCAAGCGGTGCAGGCAAGCGATCCGGTACAGCTGATGCAAATCGAGCCATAGCCCTTCAGGTACTGGGCTGTACAGCTGGCTGGCACGCAGCAGCGGGCCGTTGAGGGCATGTATCGCCCGTTGCAGCGCGGTGCTCAGCAGGCGAGCCCGATCCTTGGTGTATTTCGAGGCGATACGCGCCACGATCTGTTTGTAGCCCATCGCCAGTTGGGTTTGCAGGGCCTGGCACAGGTTGACGATCTTGCGCGAGCGCTCATCCAGCACGATGGCCTGTTGCAGGAAGTGCCGCTCCAGATGCTTGCAGACGTAATACACCTCGGGCCGCAGCAGCTCGAGCAGTTGCAGTCGATTGTCGCTGGGCGTGAGCAGTTGGTTGAGTTCACCAAGGGCCTGGTACAACAGGCGGGCGGTTTCGCCGATGTTGGCCTTGGGCAGGTTGGCGATCCAGCGCTTGAGGTCCCGTGGCGTGGCATCGCAGAACGACAGGCGTGATTGCGTTGGGGGCTGGACGCGCAATAGCTGGAGAGGGCTGGTCTCATTCATGCCGTGGTCGGGCTCCGGCGGGAAATAAACGTGATGTTTCCAACTCTAGCAGTTGTGGGCGAAAGAGGTGCTCTATCTATGCAGCATGCCCTGTGGGGAGCTCGCTCCCCACAGGGGCCGATGACTCAGGCTTTTGGCAGTGCCAGGCCTTGACCCATCTGCACGGGCGAACCGGCCACCAGTTCCTCGGCCCATTTCACTTGATCCGGACCAAACAGCACGATGGCGGTCGAACCCAGCTTGAAGCGGCCCAGTTCGGCGCCTTTTTCCAGGTGGATCGGCGCACGGGCGACTTCGTCGTAGCGGAAAGTCTTGAGTTCGCGCTTGGGCGGTGTCACCAGGCCGGCCCAGACGGTTTCGATGGACGCCACGATCATCGCGCCCACCAGCACCACGGCCATCGGCCCGCGTTCGGTGTCGAAAATGCACGCCACGCGTTCGTTACGAGCAAACAGTTCTGGAACGTTTTCGGCGGTGGTCTGGTTGACCGAGAAAATTCGTCCTGGGATATAAACCATCTCCCGCAGGGTGCCGGCCAGCGGCATGTGCACGCGGTGGTAGTCCTTGGGGGAAAGATAGATGGTGGCAAAATCGCCGCCCATGAACGGCGCCGCGTTGGCTGCATCGCCGCCCAGTAGCTCCAGTACGCTGAAGCTGTGGCCCTTGGCCTGGAATACCCGGCCGTGCTCGATCGGGCCGAGCTGGCTGACGGCACCGTCGGCGGGGCTGAGGATGGCGCCCGGGGTTGGGTCCAGCGGACGCGCACCGTCTTTCAGGGCGCGGGTGAAGAAGGCGTTGAAGTGCTCGTACGCCGTCAGGTCTTCCACCAGGGCCTGGGACATGTCCACTTGGTAGCGCTTGGCAAACCACGCGGTGAAGGCGTTCTTGAACCAGCGCACGCGGCATTCGGCAATGCAGCCGGCCAGCCGCGACAGCAGGTGGTGGGGCAGCAGGTATTGAGTGAGGATGAACAAACGGTTTTTCATTAACTGTCCTTAAGAACCTTCAAAGCTCGATGGGGGTATCGGGGTGGTTGCCCCATTCACCCCAGGAACCGGCATAGCCTTTGACTCGTGGATAACCGAGCGCCTTGGCCACCAGGTAGGTGAAGCCGGAGCGGTGGTGAGTCTGGCAGTGGGTGATGATTTCTTTGTCGGGCGTGATGCCCAATTGTTCGAGGATTTGCGGCATGTCCTTGCGGATGCGCAGGTTGCGCTCCTGGTCCATGCCAGCAGTCCATTCGAAATTGACCGCTCCGGGAATGTGTCCGCCTCGGGCTGCGACGACTTTCTCGCCGGAATACTCCAGCGGGCCGCGAGCGTCCCAGATGGCCAGGTCGGCAGCGCCGAGACGGCTTTGCAGATACTCGCGGGTAGCGGTGGGAGCATCGTGCAGTGTCAGGCTGACCGGGCCTGCAACCGGTGCAGGGACGTCGACGGACACCGGCAGGCCTTCGGCCAGCCACGACAGCAAGCCGCCGTCGAGGTAGTGGTAGTTCGAGTGACCGATCACGTCCAACAGCCAGATAAAACGCCCGGCCCAGCCGCCGCCTTCATCGTCGTAGACCACGTAGACCGCATCCGGGTTATGCCCGAGCTCGCCGAACAGTGCTTCGAGGTCGGCTTTGGCTGGCAGCAGGCCCGGGGCTGGCGGCTGGCCGAGCTGGGTGCGTTTGGGATCGACGAAGCGTGCACCGGGAATATGCCCGGTGCTGTAGCGGGCGGCGCTGGTCAGGTCCACCAGAATCAGTTCGCGGGCGTCGAGGCGCGGTAGCAGTTCGCTCGGCTCGATCACCAGTGGCAAGCCAGAGAAGTCAGGCATGTGAGGTCTCCAGGGGCGCAAAGGGAAAGGATTGTAGCAAGTTCAGCGGCCGCGGTTGGTAAAGGTATGCAGGGCCCGTTCGATGCATTGCACGGTTTTGCCGAAGGCTTGCACGGTCACGTCCGAGAACGGCCCGCCGCCCTGGTCCACCGCCACCAGCATGATGACTCGGCCATTGCAGGTCAGTGAGCGCAACAGCAGGTGCTCACCCCGGAACAGGCTGCGCAGGCCCGGTGGCAGCAGAGCCGAAAACTGCGCATTGTTGTCCGGGTTCAGGCGAACCTGGGCTTGCTGGGCCAGCAACCGCTGCAATATCTTGCTCTGGCTGATGGTAAAACTCATGGCCGCGGCTTCTTTCGGCAGGCCGGCGGTCTGGTGTACGCGCACGCTGGCCTGGCTGCGGTCGGCCATCAGGATCATCACCCGACGCATGCCACAGGCCACCAACACGTCCCGTGCCGAGGTGGTCAAGTGCATGGCATTGCGAAAGGGGCTCGGTTCCACCAACAGTGCGGAGCATTGCTTGCGCCACTGGCTCAGGTCTTCGGCGCTGGGTGGGGCGGGGGGGAGCAATCCGGGGTGGATGCGACGGCTGTCCCAGGGCCAGAGCAACGCCACGGCCGGGTGCCAGAGGTCCGGCATGGCGTCATGACGGGCGCTGGTGACAGCTTGTTGGTGCAGTTGTTGCTGGACCTCATCCATCGGTATCTGCAGATACAAACTGGTGAGGTATTGCCAGCGGACAATGTGGGGGCTGTCCCAGGCCTGTTGCGCTGAAAGTGCCAGGCCGTTGGCCAGCAATACGGTATTGGCCGGTTGATTGAGCCAGCGCCGCAGCGTCGGGTCATCGTCCAGGCGATTCTGTTGGCGCAGTGGGTGTTCGCTGTCCCGGGCGATGCGCAGCACTCTTACCAGCTCGCGGCGTTCATTGAGCAGCAGGCGATAGCCCTGCATCACCCAGATCGGCAAGCGCCAGGTTTCTACCAGCGCCAGGCAGATCTTCAGCAGGCTGACGCCGAACAATTCGCGCTCGACCTTGCTCGCGGGCTCACCTTTATGGACGACCCGCAACTCCCACTCCCCCAGCAACCGCGGGTGAGTCAGTGCCAGGGGCCAGAGCGGCGACAGAAACAACAGGCTGCCCCAGTGTATGTCCTGCCACAGTCGCGCCAGGCGGCTGGCAAAAAAGCCATTGGCCTGTTGCGTGGCGTGCTGGCTGATCAATTGCAGCTGGCGCAAGGCAACGGGGATTTCTTGCCCCGGCAACGACGGCAAGCGAGCGAGCAGTTCCTCGGTGCGCTTGAGGCCGAGACGGTTGATGGCTACTTCGAGATTTTCCGCCGGTTCTGCAAGGCTGCCATGGGTGTGATGGTTGGCCTCGCGGATGACGCTCAGGGCCAGGGCCGGGCTGTCCTGCATCAGTTCGGCGATGTCGCGCAACGAGCGGCGGCTGTCGGCAATGGCCTTGCAGACCAGGTCATGACTGGCCTGGGGCACTGGTAGGTGCACGCCGTCCAGCAGCTTTACCCAGCCTTCGAGCGTGGTCGGTCGCGGCGTTGGAACCTTAGTTTCGTTAGTCATGGCTGGACGTGATCATCGTATGAATTCTCTACGCCCGAAGCGGGCCAAACTGGCTTTTCGCCAGAACTGGCTATAGTCTGGCGCAGTTTTGCCGATAAGTAGAAGAAGAGATTTTTCAGCTTCCGAATATGACCTTGAACCCGACTTAAATAAGTACTTTCTATCTATGGCTAAAATTATCGGCATCATTGTCGTGTTCGCGAGCGTACTCGGCGGATACGTGCTCTCCCATGGCAAGATTGCCGCCCTGATCCAGCCTTTCGAGGTGATGATCATCGGTGGCGCGGCCCTTGGCGCATTCTTGCAGGCCAACCCTGGCTATATGACGATGCACGTGCTCAAGAAGTCCCTGGGCATGTTCAGTTCGCGTTTCAGCCACACCTTCTACCTCGAAGTGCTGGGCCTGATCTACGAGATTCTCAACAAGAGCCGCCGCGAAGGCATGATGGCGATCGAAGGCGATATTGAAGACGCCGCTGCCAGCCCGATTTTCGCCAAGTATCCTGCGGTGCTCAAAGATGCCCGCATGACGGCGTTCATCTGTGATTACCTGCGCATCATGTCGTCCGGCAACATGGCGCCCCATGAGCTCGAAGGCCTGTTCGACATGGAGCTGTACAGCCTCAAGGAAGACCTGGAGCACCCTTCCCACGCAGTCACCGGTATCGCCGACGCCATGCCCGGCTTCGGTATCGTCGCGGCGGTATTGGGCATCGTGGTGACCATGGCTTCCCTGGGCGACGGCGACCAGAAGTCCATCGGCCTGCACGTGGGGGCGGCACTGGTGGGTACCTTCTTCGGTATTCTGGCTGCGTATGGTTTTTTCGGCCCACTGGCCCACTCCCTGGCCCATGACGCCAAGGAAGAACTCAACGTCTACGAAGCCATCAAGGCTTCCCTGGTGGCCTCGGCCTCGGGCATGCCGCCATCGCTGGCGGTGGAGTTCGGTCGCAAGGTCCTGTACCCGGCGCACCGTCCAAGCTTCGCCGAGCTGGAACAAGCGGTTCGCGGTCGTTAAGTCATGGAAAATAACCAGCCGATCATCATCAAGCGCGTCAAGCGCATAGCCGCGGGGCATCACGGGGGCGCCTGGAAAATCGCCTTCGCCGACTTTGCGACGGCGATGATGGCGTTCTTCCTGGTGCTGTGGCTGCTGTCCACCGCGACCCCGGAACAGAAGATCGCCATCGCCGGTTACTTCAAGGACCCGGTCGGTTTTACTGAAAGCGGCACGCCGTACATCATCGACCTGGGTGGTTCACCGACCCTGGCGCCGGACACGACCCTCAATCCTGAAGTCAAATCCGAGCCCCAGCCCGACAAGGTGACGGTGGATTCCGAGCAGGTCGAAGGCATGGCCGAGCAGATCGAGCGCGAGCGCCTGGAATTGTTGCTGCAGGAATTGCAGAACAAGGTCGAGGAGAACCCGCAGCTGCAGAAATTCAAGGACCAGATCCTGTTCGAGATTACGCCGAACGGCTTGCGCATCCAGATCATGGACGCCGAGAACCGGCCGATGTTCGATTCCGGCAGTGCGCGCCTGAAACCTTATTTCGAAGACATTCTGCTGGCCATGGCCGACACCATCAAGGCGGTGCCGAACAAGATCAGCATCAGCGGTCATACCGATGCCAAGCCCTACGTCGGCAAAGGTGATTTCGGTAACTGGGAGCTGTCCGCCAACCGCGCCAACGCGGCCCGTCGTGCCCTGGTGGCTGGCAGCTATCCGGACGAACAGGTGGCGCGGGTGGTCGGTTACGCATCCTCGGCGTTGTTCGACCGCAAGGACCCGTTCAACCCGGTCAACCGGCGTATCGATATCGTGGTGTTGACCAAGAAGGCCCAGCAAGCCATCGAAGGTTCGCAAACCGACGACCCGGCGCCGGATCCGGCCCAGGGCCAGGGCGCACCGGGTGAAGTCCCGGCGACGCCTGGTGCTGCGGTTGATCCGAACGCCTTGCCGGCGGATAAGCAACCGGTGCCGGCCCATGAGCTGCGCGAACGTCTGAACCTGTTCGACGATGCTGCGCCGAAACCGGCCGAACCGCCGGCGCAGTGACCTAAGAGCCGATACAGACCTGTGGGAGCAAGGCTTGCCCGCGATGAAGGCGATGCGGTCTTTCAGAGACCGAGGTGCCTGTTTCGCGAGCAAGCTTTGCTCCCACGGATCCCCTCGCCACAAAGGTGTCCGGTCGGGTCAGTAACTGCTTTCCGGCAGGCTGGCGATGATCGAGCGGTAGCTGTTCATCCGTTGCTGATGCACACGACCTTCTTCCAAGGCCTTGAGCAGGGCACAGCCGGGTTCGCGATCGTGCTTGCAGTCGCGGAAGCGGCAGGTGCCGATCAGCTCGTTGAACTCGATGAATCCGGCTTCGACATCGGCCCGGCTCACGTGACCCAAGCCAAACTCACGGATGCCCGGTGAGTCAATCAATTCACCGCCGCCGGGGAAGTGGAACAGTCGCGCGGTGGTGGTGGTGTGGGTGCCTTGGCCAGACAGTTCGGACAGTGGCCCGACACGGGTCTCGACGTCCGGCAGCAGGCTGTTGACCAGCGACGACTTGCCGACACCGGACTGGCCGACGAACACACTGATGCGCCCGTCCAGTTGCTGCTGCAATTGCTCCATGCCGTTGCCGTGATGGGCCGAGACTTCCAGCACCGGGTAACCCAAGTCCCGATAGACCGACAGCAAGGCGTTCAGCGCCGGAGCGTTGTGTTCGTCGATCAGGTCGAACTTGTTGAGCAGCAATAACGGTCGGATGCCAGCATGCTCGGCGGCTACCAGGTAACGGTCGATCAGGTTGGCGTGGGGTTCGGGCAGCGGGGCGAACACGATGACGATCATGTCGACGTTGGCGGCCACGGGCTTGAGCTGGCCCCGACTGTCTGGACGGCACAGCTCGGTGTGGCGCGGCAATTGTGCGACGATCACGCCGATGCCCTGGTTGCCGGCACGCCAGACGACCTGATCGCCCGTCACCAGCGCCGGCAGGTTGGCGCGCAGGTGGCAGCGGAATACCTGGCCGGCCAATTCGCCTTCCCGGGCCTCGACCTCGACCTGCACGCCGAAGTGGGCGATTACCAGGCCGGTCTGTTCAGGGCCCAGGTCGCCACCCTCCAGGGCTTCGACAGCACTGGATTCGCGTTTGGCGGCGCGGGCGGCGCGCTCGCCCTGGATCTTTTCGATGCGCCAGTTCTGACGACGATTGAGTTGGCGTTTGGCCATGGGTGTTCCGTATGAAGAAATGCAGCGAATAGGGTAAAACGGCCGCGAGTTTAGCACGCCCAAAGGCCGGCCTAGGCTAAACTGCGTGGCTACGCCGAGGAGCTTCCCTATGCAAAACCCGCAGAACCTGATCTGGATCGACCTGGAAATGACCGGTCTGAACCCTGATACCGACGTCATCATCGAAATGGCCACCATCGTCACCGACAGCGACCTCAACACCTTGGCCGAAGGCCCGGTGATCGCAATCCATCACAGCGACGAGATCCTGGCCGGCATGGACGAATGGAACACCCGCCAGCACGGCGGCTCGGGCCTGACCCAGCGGGTGCGCGAAAGCAAGATCAGCATGGCCGAGGCCGAGGCCCAGACCATCGCCTTCCTGGAACAGTGGGTGCCAAAGGGCAAGTCGCCGATCTGTGGCAACAGCATCTGCCAGGACCGTCGCTTCCTCTATACCCACATGAAATCCCTGGAAAGCTACTTCCACTACCGCAACCTGGATGTCTCCACCCTCAAGGAACTGGCCGCCCGCTGGGCCCCGCAAGTGCGCGACAGCTTCCAGAAGGGTGGCAGCCACCTGGCCCTGGACGACATTCGCGAGTCCATTGCCGAGTTGCAGCATTACCGTAAGCACTTCATCAAGTTCTAACCGGCACCCCAGCGGCTGGCCAGATTGCTTTTGTGGCGAGGGAGCTTGCTCCCGCTGGCCTGCGCAGCAGGCCCCAACAGCTTCAGGTAGGCCGAATTGTCCGGTTTGGCGGCTGCTGCGCAGCCGAGCGGGAGCAAGCTCCCTCGCCACAGAGGTAGTTGGCGGTATGGCGCTCAGGCAGAAGACGCTGCTGCGCCCTCTTTTGGTGCCTGCCCAAACTGGCTAGACTGCGCGCCTTCCCGTACGGACCGCCATCATGTTGCTGATGCTTTATCTGATCGCCATCACCGCCGAAGCCATGACCGGCGCCTTGTCTGCCGGACGCCGGGGCATGGACTGGTTCGGCGTGGTGCTGATCGCCTGTGTCACGGCGCTGGGTGGCGGCTCGGTGCGCGACGTGCTGCTCGGTCATTACCCGCTCACATGGGTCAAGCACCCCGAATACCTGGTGCTGACCACGGCAGCGGCGATGCTGACGGTGTTCCTGGCGCGCTGGATGCGCCATTTGCGCTCGTTGTTCCTGGTGCTCGACGCCGTGGGCCTGGTGGCGTTCACCCTGATCGGCTGCATGACGGCCCTGGAAATGGGTCATGGCATGCTGGTGGCGTCGGTCAGTGGGGTGATCACCGGGGTGTTCGGCGGCATTCTGCGGGACATCTTCTGCAACGATATTCCGCTGATCTTCCGTCGTGAACTTTACGCCAGCGTCTCGTTTGCCGCGGCATGGTGTTATCTGCTGTGTGTCTTCCTGCAACTGCCGAACGAACAAGCGATCCTCATCACCTTGTTCGGTGGTTTCCTGTTGCGGCTCCTGGCGATTCGCTTCCACTGGGAAATGCCGAAGTTCGTCTACAACGACGAAGTTTGACGCTCGGCATGTTGGCGCAACGCCCACTCCACGTGCTCGCGCACCAGCTCCGACGGGTAGTCGCGCCGGGCCTCCAGAGCTTGCAGCACGGGAATCGTCGAGGGCGCATTACCCAGGCCCACCGCCAGGTTGCGCAGCCAGCGCTCGTAGCCGGCGCGGCGCAGCGGTGAACCTTCGGTGCTGCTGAGGAAAGTCGCCTCGTCCCACATGAACAGCTCGGCCAACCCGGCATTGTCCAGGTTGTGCCGTGGTTTGAAGTCGCTTTCCCCGGACGGTCGGGCGAAGCGGTTCCATGGACAGACGATCTGGCAGTCATCACAGCCGAACACCCGGTTGCCGATCAACGGCCGCAGCTCCTCGGGGATGGCGTTTTTCAGTTCGATGGTCAGGTAGGAAATGCAGCGTCGGGCGTCAAGCACGTAGGGCCCGACGAAGGCATTCGTAGGACAGATATCCAGGCATGCGGTGCATTTTCCGCAATGTTCGCTGGCATGGGGCGGGTCCACCGGCAGGGGCAGATCGACAAATAGCTCGCTCAAGAAGAAATAGCTGCCGGCCTTGCGGTTCAGCACCAAGGTGTTTTTACCGATCCAGCCCAGCCCGGCCTGTTCGGCGATGGCTTTTTCCAGCACCGGCGCGCTGTCGACGAAGGCGCGATAACCGAAGGGGCCGATGACCGCCTGAATTTTTTCTGCCAGTTGTTGCACGCGTTTACGGATCAATTTGTGGTAATCGCGGCCCAACGCATAACGCGAGACGTAGGCTTTCTCCGGTTGACCGAGCATCTGCGCCATGTGCGTGTCGCCCGACAGGTAGTCCATGCGCAGGGACACCACCCGCAGCGTACCTGGCACCAGCTCCTCGGGGTGTGAGCGTTTGCTGCCGTGGGCGCCCATGTAGTCCATTTCGCCGTGGTAGCCGGCGTCGAGCCAGCGTTGCAGGTGTTGCTCATGCTCGGCAAGGTCCAGGCCGCTGATGCCGACCTGCTGGAAACCCAGCTCGCGGCCCCATTCCTTGATGGATTGGGCGAGGGCGGGGAGGTCTGTGGGAATGGCAGGCATGAGGCGAGAGAAACCAGAGCTGAGATGCGTATAATTCTGCCAGACATCGGAGCCCGAAGACGCATGCCGCACACTAAAGATGATTTTCCCGACGCGCTGTACAGTGCTGCGCAGGTCCGGGCCCTCGACGCACAACTGATCGCGGCCGGCACCGCCGGTTTCGAATTGATGCAGCGTGCTGCCCGCGCCACCTGGCGAGCGATTGTTCGGCGCTGGCCTGACGCCCGCGAACTGACCGTGCTGGCCGGGCATGGCAACAATGCGGGTGATGGCTACCTGGTCGCTACCCTGGCCCGGCGCGCTGGCTGGTCGGTGCGGGTGCTGACGGTGGGCGAGCCCCGGCGATTGCAGGGCGACGCGGCCAATGCCCATGCCGAAGCCGTGGCGGTGGGCGTGCCGATGGAGCCATGGTCGGATGAGGCAGAGTTGCGTGGCGTATTGCTGGACGCACTGCTGGGCACGGGCCTGAGTGGCGATGTGCGCGAGCCTTATGTGCAGGCCATCGATACGATCAATGTCAGCGGCCTGCCGGTCGCGGCGGTGGATATTCCCTCGGGGTTGTGTGCCGACACCGGGCGGGTGCTGGGCACGGCGGTGACGGCTGACCTGACCGTGACCTTCATTGGCTTGAAACTGGGCCTGTTTACCGGCGAAGCGGCGGACCGGGTCGGTGAACTGGTATTCAATGATCTGCACGCCGACCCAGATATTGTTGAAGCCACACCGGCCAGTGCCCGACTGCTTTCACCCCATAATCTGCCACGTCTGACACCTCGCGCCGCCACGTCCCACAAAGGCAAGTTCGGTCACGTGCTGTTGATCGGTGGCGACCGGGGTTTTGGCGGTGCGATCCAGATGAGTGCCGAAAGCGCCCTGCGCTGCGGTGCGGGCATGGTGTCGATGGCGACCCGCAGCGAGCATGTAGCGGCTGCGCTGACGCGTTTACCTGAAGTCATGGTGCAGGGTACCCATTCGGCGAACCAATTGATGGGCTTGCTCCAACAGGCCAGTGTGCTGGTGGTCGGGCCAGGCCTGGGCCAGGCCGCTTGGGGGCGTAGCCTGTTGTCGGCGGCGGCCAATGCGTCGCTGCCGCAAGTGTGGGATGCCGATGCGCTGAACCTGCTGAGCAACGGTGGCGTTGGTTTGCCCGAGCAGTGTGTGATCACCCCACACCCGGGCGAGGCGGCGCGATTGCTGGGGATATCCACAGCCCAGGTGCAGGCCGATCGCCCGGCGGCGGCCCATGCATTGAGTCAGAAATACACCACCACGGTGATCCTCAAGGGCGCCGGCAGCCTGATTGCCAGCCCGGATGGTCGCCTGGCGGTTTGCAGCCAGGGCCATCCGGCCATGGCCACGGCGGGCCTGGGGGATGTGTTGGCCGGCGTGGTCGGTGCCTTGCTCGCCCAGGGCATGGAGAGCTTCGAGGCCGCGAGCCTGGCGGTCTGGCTGCATGCCAGTGCTGGCGCCCAGGCCGGTCGTGCGGGGCGGGGGTTGGCGGCGACCGATCTGATCCCGACCATTCGTCAGTTGTTGGAGGAGCATTCACCGTGTCTGAAGTAACCCTGTACGTGGCCGACGAACACGCCATGACACAATTTGGCGCTCGCATCGCACAGATCACCGCCGGCCATGGCCTGATTTTTCTCGAAGGCGACCTTGGCGCGGGGAAAACTACCTTGTCCCGTGGCATCATTCGCGGCCTCGGGCACGTCGGCTCCGTCAAAAGCCCTACGTTCACCCTGGTCGAGCCCTACGAGATCGGCGACATTCGCGCCTTCCATTTCGACCTGTATCGACTGGTGGATCCTGAAGAGCTGGAATTCCTCGGTATCCGCGATTATTTCGAAGATGACGCCTTGTGCCTGATCGAATGGCCCCAGAAGGGTGCAGGCTTTTTGCCAAAGCCCGACCTGACCATTACCATTGGCGCGCAGAACGGCGGGCGTTCGCTGAAACTGACGCCGCAAGGCTCGCGTGGCGAGTCGTGGTGTGCCGCTTTGGCATTGGAAACTAATTGATGATGGGGTTTGGTATGCGCTTTCGCGCGGTGGTTGCTGTCGTAGGACTGTTGCTTACGGCACTGGCCGTCGATGCTGTGGCCGAGACAAAGGTCAACAGCGTTCGCCTCTGGCGGGCGCCGGACAATACACGGCTGGTGTTTGACCTGACGGGCCCGGTGCAGCACAGCGTATTCACCCTGACCGCCCCGGATCGCCTGGTGATCGACATCAATGGTGCGACCCTGGGCGCGCCATTGAACGTGGCGACCGCCAACACGCCGATTACCGCGATGCGCTCGGCCCAGCGTACGCCGACCGACCTGCGGGTGGTCATCGACCTGAAAAAAGCCGTGACCCCGAAAAGCTTCACCCTGGCCCCCAACGCCCAATACGGCAACCGGCTGGTGGTGGACCTGTTCGACAACCCGGCCGATGCGGCGCCACCTCCACCGCCGCCGACCAATGTCGCCACGGTCCCAGCGGTGCCGGTGACCCCTACCGAGCCTGCGCTCAAGCTACCACCGGCCCCGGCCGGCAAGCGCGACATCATCGTGGTGATCGATGCCGGTCACGGTGGCGAAGACCCTGGAGCCTCGGGCTCGCGCGGACAACGTGAGAAGGACGTGGTGCTGTCCATTGCCCGCGAATTGCAGCGCCAGGTCAATGGCATGAAAGGCTTCCGCGCCGAGCTGACCCGTACCGGCGACTACTTCATTCCCCTGCGCGGGCGTACCGAAATCGCCCGCAAGAAGGGCGCCGACCTGTTCGTCTCCATCCACGCCGACGCTGCGCCTTCGGCCGCTGCGTTCGGGGCCTCGGTGTTTGCCCTGTCCGACCGTGGCGCCACCTCCGAGACCGCCCGTTGGCTGGCCGACAGCGAAAACCGTTCCGACCTGATCGGCGGTGCCGGCAACGTCAGCCTCGATGACAAGGACCGGATGCTCGCCGGTGTATTGCTCGATTTGTCGATGACGGCCTCGTTGACCTCCAGCCTCAACGTCGGCCAGAAAGTCCTGAGCAACATCGGTCGCGTCACGCCGCTGCACAAGCAGCGCGTCGAACAGGCCGGGTTCATGGTGCTCAAGTCGCCGGACATCCCGTCGATCCTGGTGGAAACCGGCTTCATCTCCAACTCCAACGAGGCGTCCAAGCTGTCGTCCTCCAGTCATCAGCAGGCCCTGGCCCGTTCCATCAGCAGTGGCGTGCGGCAGTTCTTCCAGCAGAATCCACCACCAGGTACCTACATTGCCTGGCTGCGCGATTCCGGCAAGATTGCCCAGGGCCCGCGGGACCATCGGGTCAACCCCGGCGAAACCCTGGCGATGATCGCCGTGCGTTACCAGGTGTCGCCTGCGACCTTGCGCAGCGCCAACAACCTCAAGAGCGACGAGCTCAAGATCGGCCAGACCCTGACCATTCCCGGCAATGACGTGGCGGTTCAGCAATGAGTGACGAAGTGATCGGCAGCAACGCCCGCATCGAGCTGCTCAGCCCCCGGCTGGCGAACCAGATCGCCGCCGGCGAAGTGGTCGAGCGGCCGGCGTCGGTCATCAAGGAGTTGCTGGAAAACAGCCTCGACTCCGGGGCCAGGCGCATCGATGTGGATGTCGAGCAAGGCGGCGTCAAGCTGCTGCGGGTACGCGATGACGGTGGCGGTATTTCTTCCGAGGACCTGCCGCTGGCCCTGGCGCGTCACGCCACCAGCAAGATTCGCGACCTGGAAGACCTTGAGCGGGTCATGAGCCTGGGCTTTCGGGGGGAGGCGCTGGCGTCCATCAGTTCGGTGTCGCGCCTGACTCTCACCTCCCGCACCCGTGACGCCGAACAGGCCTGGCAGGTCGAGACCGAGGGCCGGGACATGGCCTCTCGCGTCCAGCCCGCGGCCCATCCGGTGGGTACCTCGGTGGAAGTGCGCGACCTGTTCTTCAACACTCCGGCCCGGCGCAAGTTCCTCAAGGCCGAGAAGACTGAATTCGATCACTTGCAGGAAGTCATCAAGCGCCTGGCCCTGGCGCGTTTTGACGTGGCGTTCCATTTGCGCCACAACGGCAAGACCATTCTCAGCCTGCACGAGGCCCATGATGATGCGGCCCGTGCCCGCCGTGTCGGCGCGGTGTGCGGTGCCGGTTTCCTGGAGCAGGCATTGCCCATCGAGGTGGAGCGCAATGGCCTGCACCTGTGGGGTTGGGTCGGGTTGCCGACGTTTTCCCGCAGCCAGGCGGACTTGCAGTATTTCTACGTGAACGGTCGCGCTGTGCGCGACAAGCTGGTGGCCCACGCGGTGCGCCAGGCTTATCGCGATGTGCTGTTCAACGGTCGGCATCCGACCTTCGTGCTGTTTTTCGAAGTCGACCCGGCGGTGGTGGACGTCAACGTGCACCCGACCAAGCACGAAGTGCGCTTTCGTGACGGGCGCATGGTCCACGATTTCCTCTATGGCACCTTGCACCGTGCCTTGGGCGATGTGCGCCCGGAAGATCAGTTGGCGGCTCCGGCGGCAGTGGCTGGCATGGTCCGGCCAACGGGGCTGGAAGCGGGCGAGTTCGGCCCGCAGGGCGAAATGCGCCTGGCGGCCAACGCACTGCTGGAGCAACCTCAGCCACAACCGAGCTACAACACGGCCGGGAGCGGTGCCGGCAGCGGCTACCAGTATCAATACACCCCGCGCCCGCAATCCAACGTGCCGGCGGCCGAGGCCCAGGCGGCCTATCGCGAGTTCTTCAAGCCTTTGCCGGAAGCGGGAGCGGCAGCGATGCCCGACGGCCAGGGCGATATCCCGCCGCTGGGCTATGCCCTGGCACAACTCAAAGGCATCTATATCCTTTCGGAAAACGCCCAGGGCCTGGTCCTGGTGGATATGCACGCCGCCCACGAACGGATCATGTACGAGCGGCTGAAAATCGCCATGGCCAGCGAAGGCTTGAGCGGCCAGCCGCTGTTGGTGCCCGAATCCCTGGCCGTCAGCCAGCGCGAAGCCGATTGTGCCGAGGAACATGTGGCCTGGTTCCAGCGCCTGGGCTTCGAATTGCAGCGCCTGGGGCCGGAAACCCTGGCGATCCGCCAGATTCCGGCGTTGTTGAAACAGGCCGAGGCCAATCGCCTGGTCAGCGACGTGCTGGCGGACTTGATGGAATACGGCACCAGCGACCGGATCCAGGCGCACCTGAACGAACTGCTCGGCACCATGGCCTGCCACGGCGCGATCCGCGCCAACCGGCGCCTGGCCCTGCCGGAAATGAACGGCCTGCTGCGGGACATGGAAAACACCGAGCGTAGCGGTCAATGCAACCATGGCCGGCCGACCTGGACCCAACTGGGCCTGGACGACCTGGACAAACTGTTCCTGCGCGGTCGTTGATGAGCCAGTTGCCTCCTGCGATTTTCCTGATGGGCCCGACCGCCGCCGGCAAGACCGACCTGGCGATCGAGTTGACCAAGGTTTTGCCCTGCGAGCTGATCAGCGTCGATTCGGCCCTGGTCTACCGGGGCATGGACATCGGCACTGCCAAGCCGTCAAAAGAACTGCTGGCCGAATTTCCCCACCGCCTGATCGACATCCTGGACCCGGCCGAGGCGTATTCAGCGGCCGACTTCCGCCGTGACGCGCTCCAGGCCATGGCCGAAATCACCGCGCGAGGCAAGATCCCGCTGCTGGTGGGCGGCACGATGCTGTATTACAAGGCTTTGGTCGACGGGCTGGCGGACATGCCGGCGGCCGATCCCGAGGTGCGCGCGCAGATTGAAGAAGAAGCCGCGCGCCTTGGCTGGCAAGCCCTGCATGAGCAATTGGCGGTCATCGACCCGGAGTCGGCGGCGCGTATTCACCCCAATGACCCGCAGCGGCTCAGTCGGGCCCTGGAGGTTTATCGGGTCAGCGGCCAGAGCATGACGGCCCTGCGCCAACGACAATCTGCGCAAAGTACTGAAGCAGCCGCTTCGGGACTGCAACAATTGCCCTATACTGTCGCGAATCTGGCCATCGCTCCGGCGAACCGGCAAGTGCTGCATCGGCGAATTGAACAAAGATTCACATTAATGTTGGAACAGGGGTTCATAGACGAGGTCGTAGCCCTGCGTGAGCGAAGTGACCTGCATCCCGGGTTGCCGTCTATACGTGCGGTAGGTTATCGACAAGTCTGGGATTACCTGGACGGCAAGCTGACGTCAGCCGAGATGCAGGAGCGTGGGATCATTGCCACGCGCCAATTGGCGAAACGCCAGTTCACCTGGCTGCGCAGCTGGACTGACCTGCATTGGCTCGACAGTCTCGATTGCGACAATCTGCCACGCGCCTTGAAATACCTTGGGACCATCTCCATATTGAGCTGAGTCCTTGCAATTGCCGTCTATCCTTGGGGGTGTGACGGCCCAAGCCATCTGATTCCGATTTTTATAATTGATCCTTAAAGGAGTGCGGCACATGTCAAAAGGGCATTCGCTACAAGACCCTTACTTGAACACTTTACGTAAAGAGAAAGTTGGGGTGTCCATCTATCTGGTCAACGGGATCAAACTGCAAGGCACGATCGAGTCTTTCGACCAGTTCGTCATCCTTCTGAAAAACACCGTCAGCCAGATGGTCTACAAGCACGCGATCTCTACAGTCGTGCCAGTTCGTCCAATTCGTCTGCCTAGCGCAACCGAATCCGAAGGCGGTGACGCTGAACCGGGTAACGCCTGATAGGAGCCTCCTTTGTTCTTTGAGCGCCACGGTGGTGGTGAACGGGCCATTCTCGTTCACTTGGATGGACAGGACCCTGAGGCGCGCGAAGATCCGCAGGAGTTTCAGGAATTGGCACTTTCGGCCGGCGCCGAGACCGTCGCGTTTTTCAACGTGCCGCGTCATCGGCCAACCGCCAAGTTCCTGATCGGCAGTGGCAAGGTCGAGGAGTTGCGCGACCTGGTCAAGGCCGAGCAGGTCGACCTGGTGATTTTCAATCACATCCTCACGCCCAGTCAGGAACGTAACCTCGAACGTGTCTTCGAGTGTCGCGTGATCGACCGTACGGGGCTGATCCTCGATATCTTCGCCCAACGCGCCCGCACCCATGAAGGCAAGCTCCAGGTCGAACTGGCCCAGCTTGAGCACATGAGTACGCGGCTGGTTCGAGGCTGGACTCACCTTGAGCGGCAGAAAGGCGGTATCGGTCTGCGCGGCCCGGGTGAAACCCAGCTGGAAACCGACCGGCGCCTGTTGCGGGTTCGCCTGCGCCAGATCAAGGGGCGGCTGGAAAAGGTCCGCAGCCAGCGCGAGCAGTCGCGACGCGGCCGCAAGCGCGCGGATATCCCGACGGTTTCACTGGTGGGCTATACCAACGCCGGCAAATCGACCCTGTTCAATAACGTCACCCAATCCGACGTCTACGCCGCCGACCAATTGTTCGCCACGCTCGACCCGACCCTGCGCCGGCTCGACCTGGACGACCTCGGGCCGATCGTGCTGGCCGACACCGTAGGCTTCATCCGTCACCTGCCGCACAAGCTGGTCGAGGCTTTCCGGGCTACGCTCGAAGAGTCGAGCAACTCCGACCTGCTGCTGCACGTGATCGATGCCGCCGAACCGGACCGGATGCTGCAGATCGAGCAGGTGATGGTGGTGCTGGGTGAGATCGGAGCCCAGGACTTGCCGATCCTCGAGGTATACAACAAACTCGATTTGCTCGAAGGCGTGGAGCCGCAGATCCAGCGCGATGCCGATGGCAAGCCGCAAAGGGTCTGGCTGTCGGCCCGCGATGGCACCGGCCTGGACCTGCTCAGGCAGGCCGTGGCCGAGCTGTTGGGCAACGATCTGTTTGTAGGCACCCTGAAATTGCCGCAACGTTTCGCCCGGCTGCGTGCGCAGTTTTTCGAGCTGGGGGCCGTGCAAAAAGAAGAACACGACGACGAAGGCGTCTGCCTGCTGGCTGTTCGCCTGCCTCGGTCGGAGCTCAACCGGCTGGTCAGCCGCGAAGGGCTGCAACCGATGGAATTCATCGAGCAACACACTTTGCAATAAAAGCCTGAGAAAGCTGTGTCAGGCATTCTGTAGCATTGGTCGGCGCGCCGTGGGTGCGTCTTTGCTTTATCAGATGGAGAGCGCTATGGCTTGGAATGAGCCGGGTGGCAACTCGAATAATCAGGATCCTTGGGGTGGCAAGCGTCGTAACAACGGCGACCGCAAGGGGCCGCCGGATCTCGACGAGGCCTTCCGAAAGCTGCAGGAAAGCCTGAACGGTTTGTTCGGTGGTGGTAAAAAACGCGGTGACGAGGGTGGTGGTCGTCCGGGCAAGGGCGGCGGTTTCGGCCTGCTCGGCATCGGCCTCGTCGTGCTGGCGGCTGTCTGGCTGTACAGCGCGGTCTATGTCGTGGACGAGCAGGAGCAGGCCGTGGTGCTGCGCTTCGGCAAGTACTACGAGACGGTTGGCCCGGGCCTGAACATCTATTTCCCGCCGATCGACCAGAAGTACATGGAAAACGTCACGCGTGAGCGGGCGTACACCAAGCAGGGCCAGATGCTGACCGAAGACGAGAACATCGTCGAAGTGCCGCTGACCGTGCAATACAAGATCACCAACCTGCAGGACTTCGTGCTGAACGTCGACCAGCCGGAAATCAGCCTGCAGCACGCGACCGAAAGCGCCCTGCGCCATGTGGTGGGTTCCACCGCCATGGACCAGGTGCTGACTGAAGGTCGTGAACTGATGGCCAGCGAAATCAAGGAACGCCTGCAACGGTTCCTCGATACCTATCGCACCGGGATCACCGTGACCCAGGTCAACGTCCAGAGCGCAGCGGCACCGCGTGAGGTCCAGGAAGCCTTCGATGACGTGATCCGTGCCCGTGAAGACGAGCAGCGTTCGCGCAACCAGGCCGAAACCTATGCCAACGGCGTCGTGCCGGAAGCCCGTGGCCAGGCCCAGCGCATCATCGAGGATGCCAACGGTTACCGTGACGAAGTGGTCTCCCGCGCCAAGGGTGAGGCTGATCGCTTCACCAAGTTGGTGGCCGAGTATCGCAAGGCCCCTGAAGTGACCCGCCAGCGTCTGTACCTGGACACCATGCAGGAAGTCTTCAGCAACACCAGCAAGGTCCTCGTGACCGGCAACAAGAACGGCCAGAGCAATCTGCTGTACCTGCCACTGGACAAGATGGTCGAGAGCGGTCGCAACACCAGCACGCCAGCGACCAGTTCGGCGGCCGCCAGCAATGAAGCCAACGCTCGTGCGGCGGCGGATCTGCAGCAACAGCAAGCACGTACCAGGGAGAGTCGCTGATGAGCAATAAATCGCTGATCGCCCTTATTGTCGGTGTCGTCGTGGCGATCGCTGCCTGGAACTGCTTCTACATCGTGGCTCAGACCGAGCGTGCGGTGTTGCTGCAATTCGGTCGCGTGGTCCAGGCTGATGTCCAGCCGGGGCTGCATGTGAAGGTGCCGTACGTCAACAAGGTGCGCAAGTTCGACGCGCGTCTGATGACGCTGGATGCGCCGACGCAACGCTTCCTGACGCTGGAAAAGAAAGCCGTGATGGTCGACGCCTATGCCAAGTGGCGCGTGAAGGATGCCGAGCGCTTCTACACCGCGACCTCGGGTTTGAAGCAGATCGCCGACGAGCGCTTGTCCCGTCGCCTGGAGTCGGGCCTGCGTGACCAGTTCGGTAAGCGCACATTGCATGAAGTGGTGTCCGGTGAGCGTGATGCGCTCATGGCCGACATCACCCGTTCGCTGAACTCGATGGCAGAAAAAGAGCTGGGTATCGAAGTGGTCGATGTCCGGGTCAAGGCCATCGACCTGCCGAAGGAAGTGAACCGCAGCGTGTTCGAGCGCATGAGCACCGAGCGTGAGCGTGAAGCCCGTGAGCACCGTGCCAAGGGTAACGAGCTGGCCGAAGGCATCCGTGCCGACGCCGATCGTCAACGCCGTGTGCTGCTGGCCGAAGCCTATCGTGAATCGGAAGAGGTCCGTGGTGATGGTGATGCCCAGGCCGCTTCGATCTATGCCAAGGCCTACGGGCAGGATCAGGAGTTCTACGCGTTCTACCGTAGCCTGCGTGCCTACCGTGAAAGCTTCGCGAACAAATCCGACGTCCTGGTCCTGGACCCAAGCAGCGACTTCTTCCACTACCTGGAAAAGTCCAAGCCTTGATGCGACGTTGACCTGAGACACTCCGCCCGGCGGCTAAAGCGTCGGGCGGGGTGATCCTTTGGGAAAACGTGTGTATGATGCGGCAGCCGGGAAATTCCCGGCTTTTTTGCGTCTGCACGTTTGATTGCGGTTTTGGTTGCAGGCGTCGGGTCGAACGATCCGACAGGTTTTTCGAGGAAAGCGCTGGGCGAGGCCGATTGCGGGCCATTCGTCACGTCGCTCATGCGCGTGTTTTGCGTGTGGGCCAAGTGTTTTCTGCTTCACTCAAGGCTTGCCCGAGGGCTGGCCGCCCGGACCATAGGGGAATGGCGTAATGGCAACGGTAGACCGCTGGCTGCTGCCAGATGGCATCGAAGAAGTACTGCCACCGGAAGCTGCGCGTATCGAAGTAGCGCGTCGGCAGGTGTTGGATCTGTTCCAGAGTTGGGGTTACGAGTTCGTCGTCACCCCGCATATCGAGTACCTGGAATCCCTGCTCACCGGCGCGGGCCAGGACCTGGACCTGCGCACCTTCAAGGTTATCGACCCGCAGTCGGGCCGGCAGATGGGCTTTCGTGCCGACATCACGCCGCAAGTGGCGCGCATCGACGCCCACACCCTGCGCCGTGAAGGTCCGAGCCGCCTGTGCTACGCCGGCAGTGTGCTGCATGCCCAGCCGCGGGCCTTGTCGTCTTCGCGCAGCCCGATCCAGCTGGGTGCCGAATTGTATGGCGACGCCAGCCCGAGCAGCGACGTAGAAGTCATCAGCCTGATGTTGGCCATGCTGCAACTGGCTGACGTGCCGGATGTCCACATGGACCTGGGGCATGTCGGCATCTATCGCGGCCTTGCCCGTGCGGCCGGTTTGTCCGGCGAAGTGGAGCAACAGTTGTTCGATGCCCTGCAACGCAAGGCCATCGACGAGGTCATCAGCCTGACCGAGGGCCTGCCGGCCGATCTGTCGGACATGTTGCGGGCGCTGGTGGATCTGTGTGGCGGACGTGAGGTGTTGACCGCTGCCCGTGAGCGCCTGGCTCGTGCGCCGGCGCCTGTATTGGCGGCGCTGGACGACTTGCTGGCGATTGCCGAGCGTCTGTCGGTGCGCTTCCCCGAGTTGTCGCTGTATTTCGACCTGGGTGAGTTGCGCGGTTATCACTACCACACCGGCGTGGTGTTCGCCGTGTTCGTCCCGGGCGTGGGCCAGTCCATTGCCCAGGGCGGTCGTTATGACGACATCGGTGCCGACTTCGGTCGTGCCCGTCCGGCGACCGGTTTTTCTACCGATTTGAAAACCCTGGTGACCCTGGGGCGTGCTGAAGTCGAGCTACCGTCTGGCGGTATCTGGATGCCTGACAGTACGGATGCGGCACTCTGGCAAGCAGTCTGCCAGTTGCGCAGTGAGGGTCAGCGTGTCGTCCAGGCCTTGCCTGGGCAACCATTGGCCGCCGCCCGTGAAGCGGACTGCGACCGGCAATTGATTCAGCAGAACGGGCTTTGGCAAGTATTGCCGCTGGCTTCTTGAGTTTTCCTGCCGGCCGCGGCCGGCACCAAGTTTGCGCGAATGAGGACAAGTGTTATGGGTAAGAATGTCGTAGTCCTGGGCACCCAGTGGGGTGATGAGGGCAAAGGCAAGATCGTTGATCTGCTGACCGAACATGCTGCCGCCGTAGTGCGCTACCAGGGTGGCCACAACGCAGGTCACACCTTGGTGATCGACGGTGAAAAAACCGTCCTGCACCTGATCCCCTCGGGCGTGCTGCGCGAAGGCGTCCAGTGCCTGATCGGCAACGGCGTGGTGGTTGCTCCCGACGCCTTGCTGCGGGAAATCATCAAGCTGGAAGAGAAAGGCGTACCGGTGCGCGAGCGCCTGCGTATCAGCCCGTCCTGCCCGCTGATCCTGTCCTATCACGTTGCGCTGGACCAGGCCCGTGAAAAGGCCCGTGGCGAGCTGAAGATCGGCACCACCGGTCGCGGCATCGGCCCGGCCTACGAAGACAAGGTGGCCCGTCGTGGCCTGCGCATCGGTGATCTGTTCCACCGTGAGCGTTTCGCGGCCAAGCTGGGCGAGTTGCTGGACTACCACAACTTTGTCCTGGTCAATTACTACAAAGAACCGGCCATCGACTTCCAGAAAACCCTGGACGAGTGCATGGAGTACGCCGAGCTGCTCAAGCCGATGATGCTCGACGTCACTGCCGAACTGCACGAGCTGCGTCGCGCCGGCAAGGACATCATGTTCGAAGGTGCCCAGGGTTCCTTGCTGGACATCGACCACGGCACCTACCCGTACGTCACCAGCTCCAACACCACCGCTGGCGGCATCGCCACCGGTTCGGGTTTCGGTCCGATGTACCTGGACTACATCCTGGGCATCACCAAGGCCTACACCACTCGCGTGGGTTCGGGTCCGTTCCCGACCGAGCTGTTCGACGACGTCGGTGCCTTCCTGGCCAAGCGTGGCCACGAGTTCGGTGCTACCACTGGCCGTGCCCGTCGTTGCGGCTGGTTCGATGCCGTCATCCTGCGTCGCGCCATCGACGTCAACAGCATCTCGGGCTTGTGCCTGACCAAGCTGGACGTGCTGGACGGCCTGGAAACCATCAATATCTGCGTGGGCTACAAGAACCAGGACGGCGCCGTCATCGACGCTCCGACCGACGCCGACAGCTACATTGGCCTGGAGCCGGTGTACGAGCAGATGCCTGGCTGGACTGAATCGACCGTGGGTGCCAAGACCCTGGAAGAACTGCCTGTGGCGGCTCGCAACTACATCAAGCGCGTCGAAGAGTTGGTCGGTGCGCCGATCGACATTATTTCGACGGGGCCGGACCGCAACGAAACCATCGTTCTGCGTCATCCGTTTGCCTGATAAGTCATTGATGTAAAAAACAAAGGACCCTCGTTTGGGTCCTTTGTCGTTTCTGGTTGCCGCACGGCACGACACTTGCTATGCATCTTCATTAAGGCACCGCTTCCATAAGTGCCATCAAATTAATGGCGTTTGGTAGAGGGATTTCACGTGTCGGCCGTTCTCTCACTGTTACAAAGCCGTTTGTTGCGGCCTGTGTTCATTACCCTCGGTATCGCCCTTTTGGTGCAGGTACTGGTGGCCGTTGCGCTGACCCGAAGCACGGTCACGGCGCTGGAAGCCGACCTCGGTGCGCGCCTGGGGGCTGACAGCCAGAAGCTTTCCGGCGAGCTGGAGCAGGCGGGGCGTGAAGTCACGTCGAGCCTGGACAGTCTCTCTGCCAATACCCGCCAGCGGCTCAATGCCGGGTTGTCGGCTCGCCTGAAGGATGAGCAGGCGCAACTGCGTGGGACATTGGAAAAGGATTTGAGGGATTCCGCCAATGATATGGCGCAACTCCTGGCTTCCGTCGCTCCTCGCGCCATGTGGGACAGCGACGTGCCCACGCTCTCCGAATTCGCCCGTCGGGCCCAGCGTAATCCCAATGTGCTGTTTGTCATTTATGACGACGCGAATGGTGAGCACCTCACCCGCTACCTGAACCGGGAAAACCCGATCAACAAGGCGCTGCTGGAGAAAGGCAAGGGCGAGCGGGCCTTGGACAAGGTGCTGGATGCGGCGAAGAACGACCCTTCCGTGTATTACCTTGAAGCCTCGATCAATCCCAACGGCGTGGAGATCGGCAAAGTACTGATGGGGGTTTCCACGGCTGCCGTTGAAACCGATCTGAAGGCGCTGGACCAGCGCTTCTCGGCCTTGATCGCCAGCAGCGACCAGTTGGTCGGCGACAGCCTCAAGGGGGCGGCAGCCGACAGCGCCACCGCCATGCGCGGTCGCCTGGAATCGGCCCAGGCCACCGCCACGCAGATGCAGACCAACACCGCCACCACCGTGCAGGAAGCCGCGGCTACCCTGCGCTGGCGCATCGGCCTGGGCCTGGCGCTGGTGGGCTTTGGCGTGCTGGCGCTGCTGGCTGTGGTGCTGGGGCGTCGGGTGGTCAATCGCTTGAAGTTGCTGATCGCGGCCATGAACGACCTGGCGGCGGGTGAGGGGGACCTGACCAAGCGTGTGCAAATCAACAGCAAGGACGAAATTGGCGACATGGCCTCGGCGGTCAATCGCTTTGTGGATAAGTTGCAGCCCATCGTGCGCGAGGCGGGTGATGTGGCCCAGCGTACCGGTGTGGAAATCGGTGCGATGACCTTGCGTAACTCCGGTGCCGATGCGGCGGCCGGGATGCAGCGTGATGAAGTGGCCGAGAGCCTGCGTGCGCTATCGCAAATGGCTGATGAAGCTCAGTCGGAAAGCCAGGCGATGCAGGCGGCTTTGCAGCAGGTGGTAGAAATTCGCCAGGCCACCGATGAAAACACCCGCACTTCGGC
The DNA here is from genome assembly GCF_900115935.1 of Pseudomonas sp. 43mfcvi1.1. Classification (NCBI taxonomy): domain Bacteria; kingdom Pseudomonadati; phylum Pseudomonadota; class Gammaproteobacteria; order Pseudomonadales; family Pseudomonadaceae; genus Pseudomonas; species Pseudomonas sp. 43mfcvi1.1. The sequence continues at coordinate 424,970 of NZ_UETT01000002.1, forward strand.
CAAGGTCAGTGGCTTGATCGAGGCGCTGGCTGGGCAGGTGGACACAGGGGCGAAAGTGATCGAGCGGCTGGCGCAACAGAGCGAGCAGATCGAAGTGGTGTTGACGGTGATCCACGGCATCGCCGAGCAGACTAACTTGCTGGCCTTGAACGCGGCCATCGAGGCGGCGCGGGCTGGGGAAACCGGGCGCGGGTTTGCCGTAGTAGCGGATGAGGTGCGGGCGTTGGCGAGCAAGACCCAAAGCTCGACGGGCGATATACAGGCGCATATCGTGGCCTTGCAGCAGGGGGCTCGCGAGGCTGTGGCCGCCATCGGCCAAGCTGGGCGCCAGGCAAGTGAAGGTTTGTTGGTGCTGCGAGACAGCGCGCGGTTGCAGCAGTCGGTGCAGGCCTCTGTAGAGCAGGTGCATGCGGCTATTGGTCTGGCTACTCAGGCGGCGGCTCATCAGGCCCAGGGGGCGCAGGCGGTGCGTGGGCGGGTGGAGACGATTCATGCCCAGGCTGAGAAAGCGGCCCAGGCTGTGGTTGAGACCACGGCCAGTGGCAAGGTGCTGGATAGTTTGGCGGCGCAGTTGAAGGCGAGTTTGGGGCAGTTCAGGGCTTGATCGGGTTTTCACAGGCTTATACGCGACCAAAACCTGTGTGCGAGTTTGCTCGCGAAGGCGGCCTAACAGCCGACCTGAGTCCTCCCGGTCGTACACCCATCAGATCTGTGGGAGCAAAGCTTGCTCGCGAGGCGGCCTGACAGCCGGCCTGGTTCTTCCCGGTGGTACACCAGTCAGATTTTGTGGGAGCAAAGCTTGCTCGCGAAGGCGGCCTGACAGCCGACCCGGTTCTTCCGGTCGTGCCTCCATCAGGCCTGGTTCGGTCGGGGAGGGCTTTGCCCTCCAGCGGGAGCAAAAGTTCAGATGGCAGAAACGCAAAAACCCGCTTTCGCGGGTTTCTGTGAGGTTCAAGGTCGTGACCTTGAAGCTTGAATTGGTGCCCAGAAGAAGACTCGAACTTCCACGACCTTGCGGTCACCAGCACCTGAAGCTGGCGTGTCTACCAATTTCACCATCTGGGCAGCATCTTCAGCGTTGCCGCTGTTGATGTGGCGCACTATACGGAGCGCGTTTTGATCTGTAAACCCCTGTTTTTGTTTTAGTAATTGCCAAACGCAATTTCAGGGAGACAGAAATGCAAAAACCCGCTTTCGCGGGTTTTTGTTGGGCTTGCAGGTCATTGACCTGTTGCTCGAAATTGGTGCCCAGAAGAAGACTCGAACTTCCACGACCTTGCGGTCACCAGCACCTGAAGCTGGCGTGTCTACCAATTTCACCATCTGGGCAGTATCGGCAACGTGTGTACGTCGTCGATGGCGCGCACTATACGGAGCGTGTTTTTAACTGTAAACCCCTCCTGAGAAAAAAACCGCTAAATTTCACGAGCGGTGCTTTTCCGGGGCTTCAAAGGCAGGCCAAATCGATCTGGAAAAGCCATCGCATGTTTGAAATTTCCCGTTTCATTAAGCCTATGCCAAACTAACCCGCATATAGACAAGGTGAAAACTCTCTAATGGCCGATTGGCAGTCCCTCGATCCCGAGGCCGCTCGTGAAGCGGAAAAATATGAAAACCCTATTCCTAGTCGCGAACTGATCCTGGCGCATCTCGCCGATCGGGGTTCGCCTGCTAGCCGCGAGCAGTTGGTCGAAGAGTTCGGTCTCACCACCGAGGACCAGCTCGAAGCCCTGCGCCGCCGTCTGCGCGCCATGGAGCGCGACGCTCAACTGATCTACACCCGGCGCGGCACCTATGCGCCGGTGGACAAGCTCGACCTGATCCTGGGCCGCATCGCCGGCCACCGTGACGGCTTTGGTTTCCTGATTCCGGACGACGGTAGCGACGACCTGTTCATGAGCCCGGCGCAAATGCGTCTGGTGTTCGATGGCGACCGGGCCCTGGCCCGTGTTTCCGGCCTGGACCGTCGTGGTCGCCGTGAAGGCGTGATCGTCGAAGTGGTGTCCCGTGCCCATGAAAGCATTGTCGGCCGTTACTTCGAAGAAGGCGGCATCGGTTTTGTTGTGCCGGATAACCCGAAGGTTCAGCAGGAAGTGCTGATTACTCCGGGTCGTAATGGCGCCGCCAAGGTGGGTCAGTTCGTCGAGGTGAAAATCACCCACTGGCCAACTGCGCGCTTCCAGCCACAGGGCGATATCGTTGAAGTGGTCGGCAACTACATGGCGCCGGGCATGGAAATCGACGTTGCGCTGCGCACCTACGACATTCCTCACGTCTGGCCCGAGGCTGTGCTCAAGGAAGCCGCCAAGCTCAAGCCGGAAGTCGAAGAGAAAGATAAAGAAAAACGCATCGACCTGCGCCATCTGCCGTTCGTCACCATCGACGGCGAAGACGCCCGCGACTTCGACGATGCGGTCTACTGCGAAGCCAAACCCGGTAAGCTGCGCCTGTTCTCCGGCGGCTGGAAGCTGTTCGTCGCGATTGCCGACGTGTCCAGCTACGTGAAGATCGGTTCGGCCCTGGATAACGAAGCCCAGGTGCGCGGCAACTCCGTGTATTTCCCTGAGCGCGTGATCCCGATGCTGCCTGAGCAGTTGTCCAACGGCCTGTGTTCGCTGAACCCGAAAGTCGACCGTTTGGCCATGGTTTGCGAGATGACCATCTCCAAAACCGGCGAAATGACCGACTACCAGTTCTACGAAGCGGTGATCCACTCCCAGGCGCGTCTGACCTACAACAAGGTCAGCACCATCCTGGAAACGCCGAAGACCAGTGAAGCCAAGGCGTTGCGCACCGAATACGCTGGCGTGGTGCCGCACCTCAAGCAGCTGTACGCGCTGTACAAGGTGTTGCTGGGTGCCCGTCACGTGCGCGGCGCGATCGATTTCGAGACCCAGGAAACCCGGATTGTCTTCGGTTCCGAGCGCAAGATCGCCGCAATCACCCCGACGACCCGTAACGATGCGCACAAGCTGATCGAAGAGTGCATGCTGGCGGCCAACGTGGCCACTGCGGAGTTCCTCAAGAAGCACGAGATTCCTGCGTTGTATCGCGTGCACGACGGCCCGCCGCCGGAGCGCCTGGAAAAACTGCGCGCCTTCCTCGGCGAGCTCGGCCTGTCCCTGCACAAAGGCAAGGACGGTCCGACGCCGAAGGACTACCAGGCACTGCTGGCCAGCATCAAGGACCGCCCGGATTACCATGTGATCCAGACGGTGATGCTGCGCTCTCTGAGCCAGGCGGTGTACAGCGCCGACAACCAGGGCCACTTTGGTCTGAATTACGAGGCGTACACCCACTTCACCTCGCCGATCCGCCGTTATCCGGACCTGCTCACGCATCGCGCGATCCGCAGCGTGATCCATTCCAAGCTGAACACCCCGCACGTCAAGCGCGCCGGTGCCATGACCATTCCAAAGGCGCGGATCTACCCGTACGACGAAGCGGCCCTGGAACAGTTGGGCGAGCAATGCTCCATGAGCGAACGCCGCGCCGACGAAGCCACGCGTGACGTAGTGAACTGGCTCAAGTGCGAGTTCATGAAAGACCGCGTGGGCGAGTCGTTCCCAGGCGTGATCACTGCGGTGACCGGCTTTGGTTTGTTTGTCGAACTGACCGACATCTACGTCGAGGGCCTGGTGCACGTCACCGCCTTGCCGGGTGATTACTATCACTTTGATCCTGTGCACCACCGCCTGGCGGGCGAGCGCACCGGTCGCAGCTTCCGTCTGGGCGACACTGTGGAAGTGCAGGTCATGCGCGTCGACCTCGATGAGCGCAAGATCGACTTCGGAATGTCTGACAAGCCCGCCGAAGCGCCGACTGGCCGTAAAAAGCGTGGCGGCGAGACCGCAGCGCCTGCGACCAAGGGTAAAGGTAAAGGTGCTCCTGCCAAAACCGCAGAGTCTGAGCCAGCCAAGGCCGGTCGTCGTTCGTCCGTCAAGGACAAGGCTCCCGAAGCCTACCGCCCCAGCGACGCAGCGGCGAAGAACGCCGAGCTTCGCAAGAGCCGCGAGTTGAAGCAGCAGTTGCTCAACGAAGCCAAAAGCGGTGGTAAAGCGGCGTCTGGGGGAAAGTCCCACGGGGCGGAAAAGTCGTCGAGCAAGCCAAGCAAACACCGGAAGGGTCCGCCGAAAGCGGGCTCGGCCCCAGCCAAGAGCGGCGGGGCGCGTAAACCCAAGGCCAAGTCATGAGTCAGTTGGAAAAAATCTACGGCGTGCATGCCGTGGAAGCGTTGTTGCGTCATCACCCCAAGCGGGTCAAGCAGATCTGGTTGGCCGAAGGCCGTAGCGATCCGCGGGTCCAGACCCTGGTCGAACTCGCCAACGAAAGCCGCGTCGCGGTCGGCCAGGCCGAACGGCGCGAAATGGATGCCTGGGTCGAAGGCGTGCACCAGGGTGTCGTGGCCGAGGTCAGTCCGAGCCAGGTCTGGGGCGAAGCGATGCTCGACGAACTGCTCGATCGCACCGAGGGCGCGCCCTTGCTGCTGGTGCTCGATGGCGTGACCGATCCGCACAACCTGGGCGCCTGCCTGCGTTCGGCGGATGCCGCCGGTGCGTTGGCGGTGATCGTGCCCAAGGACAAGTCGGCCACCTTGACGCCAGTGGTGCGTAAAGTCGCCTGCGGCGCCGCGGAAGTGATTCCGTTGGTGGCGGTGACCAACCTGGCGCGCACCCTGGAAAAACTCCAGCAGCGCGGCCTGTGGGTGGTCGGCACGGCGGGCGAGGCCGAGGTCAGCATCTATGACCAGGACCTGACCGGCCCGACGATCCTGATCATGGGGGCCGAAGGCAAGGGCATGCGCCGCCTGACCCGCGAGCATTGCGATTACCTGGTCAAGTTGCCGATGGCTGGCAGCGTCAGCAGCCTCAACGTCTCGGTGGCGACTGGGGTGTGCCTGTTCGAAGCGCTGCGCCAGCGTAGCGTCAAGGCTGTCGCCAAAAAGCCCTGATCTTGCTGTAAGTCCTGTGGGAGCGAGCCTGCTCGCGATAGCGGCGTGTCATTCAGCGCAAATGTTGAATGTGGCGTCCTCATCGCGAGCAAGCTCGCTCCCACATTGATTTTGTGTTTGAGCGTGGATTGGTGGCTGTTCAAATAATCACCAATTACCTTGCGCCTCCCTCGGCCCTTCTCTACAATTGCGCCCCTTGCTGTGATGGCAGGCACTTATGTGTCTAGCGTCCACAAGTCCATAAGTGTCATTCACTCCTTGTCTGACCGTTTTTGAGCGGCAGGCTACAACCCGTAAGGAGCATTCATGCGTCATTACGAAATCATCTTTTTGGTCCACCCGGATCAAAGCGAGCAAGTCGGCGGCATGGTTGAGCGTTACACCAAGCTGATCGAAGAAGACGGCGGCAAAATCCACCGTCTGGAAGATTGGGGCCGTCGTCAACTGGCCTACGCAATCAACAATGTTCACAAGGCTCACTACGTGATGCTGAACGTTGAGTGCACTGGCAAGGCCCTGGCCGAGCTGGAAGACAACTTCCGCTACAACGATGCAGTGATCCGTAACCTGGTCATCCGTCGCGAAGAAGCCGTCACCGGCCAATCCGAGATGCTCAAGGCTGAAGAAAACCGCAGTGAGCGCCGTGAGCGTCGCGACCGTCCTGAGCACTCTGACAGCGCCGATGGCGATGACAGCGATAGCGACAGCGACAACAGCGATAACGCTGACGAGTAATCCACGGACCTTTTAAGGAGCCAATCACATGGCACGTTTCTTCCGTCGTCGTAAATTCTGCCGCTTCACCGCTGAAGACGTGAAAGAGATCGATTACAAAGATCTCAACACTCTGAAAGCCTACGTATCCGAGACCGGCAAAATCGTTCCAAGCCGTATCACCGGTACCAAAGCTCGTTATCAGCGTCAGCTGGCCACCGCTATCAAGCGCGCCCGCTTCCTGGCCCTGCTGGCCTACACCGACAGCCACGGCCGCTGAGACCGGGCAGTCGACGAGTAGTAAGGGATTGAATGCATGCGCGCCTTAGCTGACTTCATCATGCGGGGACGTGTGCAGGCCACGTTGGTTGTGGCCGGATCCGCGGCATTGCCGCTGTTGTTCTGGTTGAGTGCCGCCGCTGGGTGCCTTGTGCTCCTGCGGCGCGGTTCGGACGCCTTGAGCGTCCTGGGTATCGGGTTGCTGTCAGCGTTGGTGAGCTGGTATTTCCTGAAGGACCCGACAACACTCCTGGTGTTGCTCGGGGCTTGTGGCCTGGCGTTGGTTCTGCGCGCCGGACATACCTGGAACCGCGTGCTGCTGTGCAGCGTGGCCGTGGGGTTGTTGTGTGCGGTGAGCCTGGGGACCGTATTCGGTTCCTTCATCGAGTCACTGGCGCAGACGTTCGAACACGTCCTGCCGCTGGCGATGGGTGAGGTCTACGAGACATTCTCGGCAGACCAGAAGGCATTTCTCGCCGCGCTGAGCGCTCCGCTGATGATCATCTCGATAGCGTCTTCGCTGCAGATCTTTAGCGTGCTGTGCCTGATTCTTGGGCGCTATTGGCAGGCGTCGTTGTATAACCCCGGTGGTTTCGGTCGCGAGTTTCGCGCCATCCGATTCCCCAAGAGCGTGGCGCTGTCACTGCTGGCCGTCATGTGTGTTGCCCCGTTTTTCGGGCTGCATGCACTGATCCTGTTGCCGTTGTGCAGTGTACCGCTGGTCTTCGCCGGCCTGGCCCTGATTCACGGGCTGGTGGCGCAGAAGCGACTGGCCACGTTCTGGCTGGTGGGGATATACGTGACGTTGTTGCCTTTCATGCACTTGCTCGGTCCGTTGCTCGTGGTCTTGGCCATCGTCGACAGCCTGATTGATTTTCGCGGTCGTATGGCGCCGAAAGACGCCGACAACGCGAACGGTGAAGGTTAAAAGTTAGAGGATTTTCACATGCAACTGATCCTTCTGGAAAAAGTCACCAACCTGGGCAACCTGGGTGACAAAGTAAACGTTAAGGCCGGCTACGGTCGTAACTACCTGCTGCCTTACGGCAAAGCCACCGCTGCGACCGCTGCCAACCTGGCTGCGTTCGAAGAGCGTCGCGCTGAGCTGGAAAAAGCTGCCGCAGACCGTAAAACCTCGGCTGAAAGCCGTGCTGCCCAACTGGCCGAGCTGGAAGTGACCATCACTGCCACCGCTGGCGACGAAGGCAAGCTGTTCGGTTCGATCGGTACTCACGACATCGCTGACGCACTGACCGCCTCTGGCGTTGAAGTTGCGAAAAGCGAAGTTCGTCTGCCGAACGGCACCATCCGCAACGTAGGCGAATTCGACGTAGCCGTGCACCTGCACGCCGAAGTTGAAGCCACCGTACGCGTTGTCGTGGTAGCAGCCTAAGCAACACCTGTCGGCTGGCACCCTCGGGTGCTTGCCGGTAACATCGGGCACGATCCTGTTTACAGGTCGTGCCCTTTGTCTTTCTGCAATTGCTGAATTTCATAACCAGACGTGGCCATGAACGAAATCACCGCTCCCGAGCAATATGATCTGCAAACCGCTGCCCTGAAGGTGCCCCCGCATTCCATCGAGGCCGAACAGGCCGTGCTCGGTGGCCTGATGCTGGACAACAACGCCTGGGAACGTGTGCTCGATCAAGTCTCCGACGGCGATTTCTATCGACATGACCATCGCCTGATTTTCCGTGCGATCGCCAGGCTTGCCGATCAGAACATGCCGATCGACGTCGTCACCCTGGCCGAGCAATTGGACAAGGAAGGGCAGACGTCCCAGGTCGGTGGCCTCGGTTACCTGGGCGAACTGGCAAAAAACACGCCGTCGGTCGCCAACATCAAGGCCTATGCGCAGATCGTCCGCGAACGGGCGACGTTGCGTCAGTTGATCGGTATCAGCACTGAAATCGCCGACAGCGCCTTCAACCCGGAAGGCCGCACCGCCGCCGAGATCCTCGACGAAGCCGAACGGCAGATCTTCCAGATCGCCGAGGCCCGGCCGAAAACCGGCGGCCCGGTGAGTGTCAACGACCTGCTGACCAAGGCCATCGACCGTATCGACACCTTGTTCAACACCGACAACGCCATCACCGGCCTGTCCACTGGCTACACCGATCTCGACGAGAAGACCAGCGGTCTGCAGCCATCCGACCTGATCATCGTCGCCGGCCGTCCGTCCATGGGTAAGACCACCTTTGCGATGAACCTGGTGGAAAACGCCGTGCTGCGCAGCGACAAAGCCGTGCTGGTGTACTCCCTCGAGATGCCAGGCGAATCGCTGATCATGCGTATGCTCTCGTCCCTGGGGCGTATCGACCAGACCAAGGTCCGTTCCGGCCAATTGGAAGACGATGACTGGCCGCGCCTGACATCGGCGGTCAACCTGCTCAACGACCGCAAGCTGTTCATCGACGATACCGCGGGTATCAGCCCGTCGGAAATGCGTGCCCGGACCCGTCGCCTGGTGCGTGAGCATGGTGACATCGCGCTGATCATGATCGACTACCTGCAATTGATGCAGATCCCGGGTTCCAGCGGCGACAACCGGACCAACGAGATTTCCGAAATCTCCCGGTCCCTCAAGGCCCTGGCCAAGGAATTCAACTGCCCGGTGGTTGCACTTTCCCAGTTGAACCGTTCCCTGGAACAGCGCCCGAACAAACGCCCGGTGAACTCCGACTTGCGGGAATCCGGAGCGATCGAGCAGGACGCCGACGTGATCATGTTCGTCTACCGTGACGAGGTGTATCACCCTGAGACGGAACACAAGGGCATCGCCGAAATCATCATCGGCAAACAGCGGAACGGTCCGATCGGCTTCATTCGCCTGGCGTTCATCGGTAAATACACCCGATTCGAGAACCTGGCGCCGGGTAGCTACAATTTTGATGACGATGAGTAAATTCTTCATCGCCTGATCTGGCCTCATCGCGAGCAGGCTCGCTCCCACATGGGATCTGTGTGTTGCAGATATTTTGTGGGAGCGAGCCTGCTCGCGATGAGGGCGTCACCATTTCCGACCATAGCCGTCGGAATTGGTCAAATTTTGTGCTATATTCCGCGCCCGCGATTTTTCATCCTTTATACCGGTCATCGACATGCAAGCAGCCAAGCCGTTATTTGACTATCCCAAGTACTGGGCCGAATGTTTCGGCCCGGCGCCGTTCCTGCCCATGAGCAGGGAGGAGATGGATCAGCTCGGCTGGGATTCATGCGACATCATCATCGTGACCGGTGATGCCTACGTCGATCACCCGTCGTTCGGCATGGCGATCATTGGCCGTTTGCTGGAAGCCCAGGGCTTTCGCGTCGGGATCATTGCCCAGCCGAACTGGCAGTCCAAAGACGACTTCATGAAGCTCGGCGAGCCCAACCTGTTTTTCGGTGTCGCGGCCGGCAACATGGACTCGATGATCAACCGCTACACCGCCGACAAGAAAATCCGCTCCGACGACGCCTACACCCCCGGCGGCCTGGCGGGCAAGCGGCCGGACCGTGCGAGCCTGGTCTACAGCCAGCGCTGCAAGGAAGCCTACAAGCATGTGCCGATCGTGCTTGGCGGTATCGAAGCGTCGCTGCGGCGTATCGCCCATTACGATTACTGGCAGGACCGGGTCCGCAATTCGATCCTGATCGACGCCTGCGCCGACATCCTGCTCTACGGCAACGCCGAGCGGGCGATTGTCGAAGTCGCCCAGCGCCTGTCCTACGGCCACAAGATCGAAGACATCACCGATGTGCGCGGCACGGCGTTCATCCGCCGCGACACGCCGCAAGGCTGGTACGAAGTCGATTCCACGCGCATCGACCGCCCGGGCAAGATCGACAAGATCATCAACCCGTATGTGAATACCCAGGACACTGCTGCTTGCGCCATCGAGCAGGAGAAGGGGCCGGTTGAAGATCCGAGCGAAGCCAAGGTTGTGCAGATCCTGGCGAGCCCGAAGATGACCCGCGACAAAACCGTGATTCGTCTGCCATCGGTGGAAAAGGTCCGTGGCGACGCGGTGCTGTACGCCCACGCCAACCGGGTACTTCACCTGGAAACCAACCCGGGTAACGCCCGTGCCCTGGTGCAGAAACACGGCGAGGTCGATGTCTGGTTCAACCCGCCGCCCATTCCGATGACCACCGAGGAAATGGACTACGTGTTTGGTATGCCTTACGCACGTGTTCCGCACCCGGCTTATGGCAAGGAAAAGATCCCGGCCTACGAGATGATCCGTTTTTCGGTGAACATCATGCGTGGCTGCTTCGGCGGCTGCACCTTCTGCTCGATCACCGAGCACGAGGGCCGGATCATCCAGAACCGTTCCGAAGAATCGATCATTCGCGAGATCGAAGAGATCCGCGACAAGGTCCCAGGCTTCACCGGCGTCATTTCCGACCTCGGCGGCCCGACCGCGAACATGTACCGCATCGCCTGCAAGAGCCCGGAAATCGAGTCCGCGTGCCGCAAGCCGTCGTGCGTGTTCCCCGGCATCTGCCCGAACCTCAATACCGACCATTCTTCGCTGATCCAGTTGTACCGCAGCGCCCGGGCATTGCCTGGGGTGAAGAAGATCCTGATCGCCTCCGGCCTGCGTTACGATCTGGCGGTCGAGTCGCCGGAATACGTCAAGGAACTGGTGACCCACCACGTTGGTGGTTACCTGAAGATTGCCCCGGAGCACACCGAGGAAGGCCCGCTCAACCAGATGATGAAGCCGGGCATCGGCAGCTATGACAAATTCAAGCGGATGTTCGAGAAGTACACCAAGGAAGCCGGGAAAGAGCAGTACCTGATTCCGTACTTCATCGCCGCTCACCCGGGTACCACCGACGAAGACATGATGAACCTGGCGCTGTGGCTCAAGAGCAACGGTTTCCGTGCCGACCAGGTGCAGGCGTTCTACCCGTCGCCGATGGCTACCGCGACCGCCATGTACCACTCGGGCAAGAACCCGCTGCGCAAGGTCACCTACAAGAGCGATGCGGTGACCATCGTCAAGAGCGAGGAGCAGCGCCGCCTGCACAAGGCCTTCCTGCGTTATCACGACCCCAAGGGTTGGCCGATGCTGCGTGAAGCGCTGACCCGCATGGGCCGCGCCGACCTGATCGGGCCGGGCAAGAACCAGCTGATTCCGTTGCACCAGCCGGCCACCGACAGCTACCAGAGCGCCCGGCGCAAGAACTCGACGCCGGCTGGCAGCCACAAGGTGGGCAAGGAAACCACCAAGATCCTGACCCAGCACACTGGGCTGCCACCGCGTGCCAGTGACGGTGGCAACCCATGGGACAAGCGTGAGCAAGCCAAGGCCGCGGCATTCGCCCGCAACCAGCAGGCCGCCAAGGAACGCAAGGACGCCGCCAAGGGCAAGGGCCCGAAACCGGCGCGCAAGCCTGTCGTGCCGCGCTGATCCTTGAGCGACAACGTAAAACGCCAGCCTTAAGTGCTGGCGTTTTGCTTTCTAGCGACGGTGCTGGCCGTTTGTTATCGTGGCGACCGCCTTACGACGTGATGGCGGATGCATAGCCTTTTGTGGCGAGGGAGCTTGCTCCCGCTGGGCTGCGAAGCGGCCCCAAATAATCCCATGCAATGTTCTCAGACAGACCGTGCCGGCCGGTTTACGACGGCTTCGCCGCCGAGCGGGAGCAAGCTCCCTCGCCACAGTATTGTGTGTGGATAAAGACTCACTTTCCGACTCTCAAGGACGATTCATATGAGCAGCGCTTCAACGGGCATCGGCATGGACCTGAGCTTCTCCCAGTTCATGGCCCGCAAACGCATCGAAAGCCAGATCAACCTGCCACGCCTGTTCGCTGCCATCGACGCTGATCCTGGCATCGCCGGAGCGGGTGTGGTCTATGTCGATTCCGAATACAACGTTGTGACCCTGCGCGAATTCAAGCCGATTTGCAGCATCGCGCCCAAGCGCATCATTCTGCGCGAGGCGAAAAAATACATCGCGCCGCAGCAGTTCATCGACCAGGTGAAAAGCAGCCCGCGTGAATCCAAGCTCGGGCTTGAAGCAACCAATGCCGGGTTGTCCTGTGTCGCCGCGGTGATTGGTTGGGTGGTGGTGTTCAGTGGCAGCGTCGCGGTGCCCTTTACGGCGGGGGCCAGCGCCTTTGTCGTTGCCCTGGGCGCTGCTGCCGCGACGGCCAGTACCGCGCAATGTGTCATTGGCGGGATGCGGGTGGCCAATGAGCTGACCAATCCGACTGGCAACGATGAGATGAATGATGCTGACTGGTACAACATCGTGTCGCCGATCCTTGACGGAGTGTCCCTGGTGGGTGTCGGTGGCTCGGCCCTGACGACTGTCCGACTGCTCAAGGCCAACAAGGCGGCTGGCACTGGAAAGAGTTGGTATCAGTTGCTCAAGGGCTTGAATCGGCAAGAGCGAAGCAAGCTGACCAAGGAACTGTTGACGCTCAAGGACCCGAGCCTGACTGCCAAGCTACTCAAGTTGCAGCAACGGGCCGGGGCCATGCCCAAGCGTTATTCTTCAGCCGAAATCAGGCACGCGACCCTGACCCAGATAAAGGATTCCCTCGGCGGCGCGCTGGGGATCATTGGCAGTTATACCGGCGATGGCGCCGTGAAGACTGTTGCCGTCGGCCTGTATGAGGAATTCACGGAATGATTGGTGGCGGATCGCTCAAGCAATTCCTCGCCCGTTATTTTCCGGTTTTCATGGGGACGATCCTGCTGGGCTGCTTTTCCGGGTCGACCCTGCTTGTGTTGGCCGGAACCACTTATTGGCGTGCCCTGGAGCCGTCAGCCAGGACCGACTATATCGGGCTCGGCACTCTGGCCCTGGTGCTCGTCCTGGTCCTGGGCAACCTCTTGATCGTTCGCGGACGCGCCTGGGCGGTCTGGTGGGTAGCGGGGTATTTCCTGGCCTGTCTGGCGGCAGTGGTGCCTATGCTCGCTTATCGACCGCATCAGGGGGTGTACCTGTTCGCGGTGCTGTTGCCACTGCTGGGGCTGTTGCTGCTCAACAGCAAGCGCCACCGGGAAATGCGCAAAAAACTGGTGGAGATCCGCCGCCAGCGCTCACTCATCACCCAGGCCGCCAAGGCACCACGGTCGCGTCGCTGAGTCGATTCGCGCTGCCCGCGCCGCATTTATGTGCGTTGCTTTGCAGATGAATACGGGCATCGCGCGTTTTTAGTGCTCTACTGCCTTGAGTAGATCAAGAAAGTGTCCGGCCTGCCTGCATGGCATAAGTCTTGCGCCGCTTTCGATATCGCCCAGGCTCGCAGGAGGCACGTCGTGTCGATCCATGTCGCATTGCATCACGTCACGCATTACCGTTACGACCGCGCCGTCGAGCTCGGCCCGCAGATCGTTCGCCTGCGCCCGGCGGCCCACAGCCGCACGCGCATTCTTTCCTATGCGCTGAAGGTTTCGCCCGACCAGCATTTCATCAACTGGCAGCAGGATCCCCAGGGCAACTACCTGGCGCGGCTGGTGTTTCCCGAGAAAACCCGGGAGCTGCGGATCGAGGTCGACCTGCTGGCGGAAATGGCGGTATTCAATCCCTTCGACTTCTTCCTCGAACCCTACGCCGAAAAGATTCCGTTCGCCTACGCGGCCGATGAGCGCAAGGAACTGGCGCCTTACCTGGAAACCCCGCCGCTGACGCCGAGGTTCCAGGCGTATCTGGATGGCATCGACCGCACGCCATTGCCGGCGGTGGATTTCCTGGTGGCGCTCAACCAGCGCCTGAGCGAAGACATCAACTATCTGATCCGCATGGAGCCCGGCGTGCAGACGCCGGAGCACACCCTGGAGCACGCGTCCGGCTCCTGCCGCGACTCGGCCTGGTTGCTGGTGCAGTTGTTACGCAACCTCGGCCTGGCGGCGCGGTTCGTGTCCGGTTACCTGATCCAGTTGACCGCCGATGTGAAAAGCCTCGATGGCCCATCCGGCACCGAGGTGGACTTTACCGACCTGCATGCCTGGTGCGAGGTCTACCTGCCCGGTGCCGGCTGGATCGGCCTGGATGCGACGTCCGGGCTGTTCGCCGGTGAAGGCCATATTCCGCTGGCCTGTAGTCCCGATCCGTCCTCGGCAGCACCGATCAGCGGCCTGGTGGAGCCTTGCGAGTGTGAGTTCAGCCACGAAATGTCCGTCGAGCGGGTCTGGGAAGCGCCGCGGGTGACCAAGCCGTACACCGAAGCGCAATGGCTGGCGATCCAGGCGCTGGGGCGCCAGATCGACGCCGACCTGCTGGAGGGCGATGTGCGCCTGACCATGGGCGGCGAACCGACCTTTGTCTCCATCGATGACCCGGACGGCGCCGAGTGGAACACCGCCGCCCTCGGGCCGGACAAGCGCCGGCTCTCCGCCGAGCTGTTCCAGCGCATGCGCAAGCACTATGCGCCCCAAGGTCTGGTGCACTTTGGCCAGGGCAAGTGGTACCCGGGCGAGCAATTGCCGCGCTGGTCGCTCAACTGCTATTGGCGACGCGATGGTGTGCCGATCTGGCACAACAGCGCATTGATCGCCGACGAGCAGGAGGATTACGGTGCCGATGGCGAACTGGCTGGGCGCTTCCTGGCGAGCGTCGCCGAGCGTTTGAAGATTCCTGCGCGGTTCGTGTTTCCGGCCTACGAAGACAATTTCTACTACCTCTGGCGCGAAGGTGCGTTGCCGTCGAATGTCACGGCCGAGGATCCGCGTCTGGAGGACGCCCTGGAGCGGGCACGATTGCGCAAGGTCTTCAGCCAGGGCCTGGATAAAGTGATTGGCCAGGTCCTGCCGCTGGCTCGCACTGCCAAGGGCGATCAATGGCAAAGCGGTCGTTGGTACCTGCGCGACAACCACTGCCGCCTGGTGCCGGGGGATTCGCCCCTGGGCTATCGCTTGCCGCTGGCGTCCCAGCCTTGGGTGACGGCGGCCGAGTACCCGTACATTCATCCCACCGACCCGAACCAGGACTTGCCTGAACTGCCCGGCACCGAGTCGCTGGCGCGTCACGGCGAGTCGGCGACCGAACAGGAGCGTGTCCCACAGATCGACATATCCGCCGACTGGCTGACCCGCACTGCCTTCTGTGCCGAGGCCCGTGAAGGCCGGCTCTATCTGTTCATGTCGCCGCTGGAGCGGGTCGAGGATTATCTGGAGCTGGTCAGCGCCATCGAGGCGACGGCTGAGGAGTTGCACTGTCCGGTGCTGTTGGAAGGCTACGAGCCGCCGAGCGACCCGCGCCTGAGCAATTTTCGCATCACCCCCGACCCCGGTGTGATCGAGGTCAACGTGCAACCCTCGGCAACCTGGGATGAGTTGGTCGAGCGCACCGAGTTCCTCTACGAGCAGGCGCGACAGACTCGGCTGACCACCGAGAAATTCATGATCGATGGCCGGCACACCGGCACTGGTGGCGGTAACCATTTCGTACTGGGTGGCGCGACACCGGCTGACTCACCGTTCCTACGGCGTCCCGACCTGTTGCGCAGCCTGATCAGCTATTGGCATAACCACCCGTCGTTGTCCTACCTGTTTTCCGGATTGTTCATCGGCCCGACCTCCCAGGCGCCTCGGGTGGATGAGGCGCGCAACGACGCGTTGTACGAGCTGGAAATCGCTTTTGCGCAAATGCCACAACCCGGCGAGGAATGCCCGCCATGGTTGGTCGATCGCTTGCTGCGCAACCTGTTGATCGACGTGACAGGCAATACCCACCGCGCCGAATTCTGCATCGACAAGCTCTACTCACCGGACGGCGCCACGGGCCGTCTTGGCCTGTTGGAACTGCGTGCTTTCGAAATGCCGCCTCACGCGCGCATGAGCCTGGCCCAGCAATTATTGCTAAGGGCGCTGGTGGCGCGGTTCTGGCGTGAGCCTTATGCACCGGCGAAATTGGCGCGCTGGGGCACGGAGCTGCATGACCGTTTCCTGTTGCCGCACTTTATCGAGCAGGATTTTGCCGACGTCATCCATGAGCTGAACGCCGCCGGTTACCCGCTGCGGGCCGAGTGGTTCGCCGCACACCTGGAGTTCCGCTTCCCCAAAGTGGGCGATTACGCGGTCAACGGTATCGAACTGCAATTGCGCCAGGCCCTCGAGCCTTGGCATGTGCTGGGGGAAGAGGGCGCGGTGGGCGGCACTGTGCGTTATGTGGACTCCTCCCTGGAGCGCTTGCAGGTCAAGCTCAGCGGCCTGGCGCCGCAACGCTACCTGCTGACGTGCAATGGCGTGCCGGTGCCGTTGCAACCCACCGGCCGGGTTGGCGAGTTCGTCGCCGGGGTGCGTTTCCGCGCCTGGCAACCGGCCAACTGCTTGCAACCGACCATCCCGGTGCATGCGCCGCTGGTCTTCGACTTGCTCGACACCTGGATGCAACGTTCCATAGGCGGTTGCCAGTATCACGTGGCTCATCCGGGCGGGCGCAACTACGACAGCCTGCCGGTCAATGCCAATGAGGCTGAGAGCCGGCGGATGGCGCGTTTCTTCCGTCTCGGACACACGCCTGGGAAACTTCCTATACCCAGCCTGGCCATGGATGACGAGTTTCCCCTCACGCTCGATCTGCGACGGTTCTGAGTCTTACGCGACGCCCGGATATTTCAACTATCCGGGCGTCATGCGCTTGCGCTAGTCTCACCTTTCATTGCCGTCTGCCGAGCTTTCCATGCCTGACCTGCTTGACCATTACCCGCTGACAACGGGCACCTATCATGAACTGCTGGACGACAGCGGCACCGTGCGTACGCACTGGCGGCGGCTGTTCGACCAGTTGCAGCGCAGCACGCCGGCCCAGTTGGTCCAGCGCCAGGCCCTGCTGACCCGGCAGATCCAGGAAAACGGCGTGACCTATAACGTCTACGCGGACCCCAAAGGCGCCGACCGGCCGTGGGAACTGGACCTGCTGCCCCACGTGATCGACCCGCAAGAGTGGAAGCAACTGTCGGCCGGAATCGCCCAGCGTGCTCGGCTGCTCAACGCGGTGCTGGCCGACCTGTACGGGCCACAACGGCTGATCAGCGAAGGGCTGTTGCCGGCAGAACTGGTGTATGGGCACAACAATTTCCTTTGGCCTTGCCAGGGCATCGCGCCGCCGGACGGCAGCTTTCTGCACCTGTATGCGGTGGATCTGGCGCGCACGCCCGATGGACGCTGGTGGGTCACGGCGGATCGGACCCAGGCGCCTTCAGGTGCCGGATACGCGTTGGAAAATCGCATGATCGTTTCCCGCGCCTTTCCCGATTTGTATCGTGATCTGAAGGTGCGGCACTTGTCCGGCTTTTTCCGTACCTTGCAGGAAACCCTGGCACGACAGGCTCCCAGCGACGGCGAATCGCCGCTGGTGGTGCTGTTGACGCCGGGGCGCTTCAACGAAAGTTATTTCGAACATCTCTACCTGGCGCGCCAGTTGGGTTATCCGCTGGTAGAAGGGGGTGACCTGACCGTTCGGGACGCCACGGTCTACCTCAAGACCCTCAGCGGCCTGCGTCGGGTCCACGCCATCATGCGCCGGCTCGACGACGATTTCTGCGACCCCTTGGAGCTGCGCACCGATTCAGCCCTCGGCGTGCCAGGGTTGTTGGAAGCGGTGCGTCAGGGCCGGGTACTGGTGGCCAATGCTCTAGGCAGCGGCGTGCTGGAATCACCGGGCCTCCTGGGGTTCCTGCCAAAGATCAACCAGTACCTGTTCGGCGAAGAGCTGCTGCTGCCGTCCATCGCCACCTGGTGGTGCGGTGAGCCGCCGGTGCTGGCCCAGGCCCTGGAAAAATTGCCGCAGCTGTTGATCAAGCCGGCGTTTCCTTCCCAGAGTTTCAGCCCGGTGTTCGGCCGCGACCTGAGCGAGAAGCAGCGCGTCCAACTGGCGGCGCGCATGCAGGCACGGCCCTATGCCTATGTCGCCCAGGAACTGGCGCAATTGTCCCAGGCCCCGGTCTGGCAGGCCGAAGATGGCCAGATCCAGCCCAGGGCGATTGGCATGCGCATGTATGCCGTGTCCGGCAAGGACGATTACCGGGTGCTACCGGGTGGGCTGACCCGCGTGGCCGCCGAGGCCGACGCCGAAGTGGTGTCGATGCAGCGCGGTGGCGCCAGCAAGGACACCTGGGTGCTGGGGGAGCAGGCGCCTGGCGGTGAACAATGGAAGGCCCAGCGAACCGTGGGGGTCCACGACCTGGTTCGACGCGATCCGTATTTGCCTTCGCGGGTGGTGGAAAACCTGTTCTGGTTCGGTCGCTACTGCGAGCGTTGCGACGACAGCGCGCGGCTGCTGCGGATCATGCTGGCGCGCTATGTCGATGGCGACGACCCACAGGCCCTGCAATCGGCGGTGTCCCTGGGCGAAAGCCTGATGCTGTTGCCCGAAGAGGGCGAGTTGCCCGAGCGTTTGCTGGCGGCACTGTTGGGGGATGACTGGTCGTTCAGCCTGCGCGCCAACCTGCAACGCTTGCAGTGGGCGGCCTCGCAGGTGCGCGGCAAGTTGTCCCGGGAAAACTGGCAAGCGCTGGTGGAATTGCAGCGCGAGGCCATGGAGTTGGAAACCGGGGAGCCGGATTTTGGTGAACTGCTGGATTTCCTCAACCGATTGGTGATGTCCCTGGCGGCATTGTCCGGGTTCGCCCTGGACGATATGACCCGCGATGAGGGCTGGCGCTTCTTGATGATGGGCCGGCGCCTGGAGCGCTTGCAGTTTCTCAGCAGTAGCCTGGCTGCGTTCCTGCGGGGCGAGGCGGTGTTCGACCAGGCCGGGCTGGAGTGGTTGTTGGAACTGGGCAACAGCAGCATCACCTACCGCTCGCGCTATTTGGCGGTGGCCCAGTTGATCCCGGTGCTGGACCTGTTGCTACTGGACGAGCAGAACCCCCACGCGGTGCTCTTCCAGTTGAAATTGGTGGCCCGTACCCTCAAGCGCTTGAACGATGATTTTGCCGCGCCCAGGGAAACCGCATTGCCGGACTTGGTCGCACGCCTGTCACGCTTTGACCTGCGATGCCTGGAAAACCCCCTGTTTGGTGAAGCCAGCCTGCGCGCCGCACTCGATGGTCTGGCCGACCTGTTGCAGGAAGTGGCCGACGTCAGTGGCCAGGTCTCCGATCGCCTGGCGTTGCGTCATTTCGCCCATGTCGATGATGTCAGCCAACGCACGGTGTCCGTCTGATGAACGCTCGTTACCAGATCCTCCACGACACTCATTATCACTACGACAGCCCGGTGTCCCTGGCCCAGCAACTCGCTCACTTGTGGCCGCGCGCCTGTGACTGGCAGCGGTGCACCGAACAACAGTTGCTGATCAGCCCGGAGCCGACGATCCGTCGCGATGAGCAGGATGTGTTCGGCAACCCGCTGACGCGCCTGGCCTTTGAACGGCCCCATGACGAGCTGTTGGTCAATGCTCGCTTGAGTGTCGAGGTGCTGACTCGCCCCGAGTTGGATTTCAACCTGTCCCCGGCCTGGGAGTCGACCTGCAACGCGCTGACCTACAGTGGCCGGCCACTCGCGGCGCCACTGCTGGAGGCGTGCCGTTACCGTTTCGAGTCACCGTATGTGCACCTCAAGCGCAGTTTCGTCGAGTTTTCCGAAAGCTGCTTCCCGCCGGGGCGACCCTTGATGGTGGGGGTTCGAGCGCTGATGGAGAAAATTTTCGAGGAGTTCACCTTCGATGCCGAGGCGACCCAGGTGGCAACGCCGCTGGTGGAGGTGCTGGAGCGGCGGCGGGGCGTATGCCAGGACTTTGCTCACCTGATGCTGGCTTGTGTGCGCTCTCGCGGTTTGGCGGCGCGTTACGTCAGTGGCTACCTGCTGACCCAGCCGCCACCCGGCCAGCCACGGCTGATTGGCGCCGATGCGTCCCATGCCTGGGTCTCGGTGTATTGCCCGGTGTTGGGCTGGGTGGACTTCGACCCGACCAACAACGTACAGCCGGCCCTGGAACACATCACTCTGGCCTGGGGCCGGGATTTTTCCGATGTGTCGCCGCTGCGGGGAGTGATCCTGGGGGGCGGTGCCCATGATCCTGAAGTGCGTGTGACGGTGATGCCACTGGAGTCGTGAAGCGTTCCCTTGTGGGAGCGAGCCTGCTCGCGATGAGGCCATCACATCCAGCATGTAATTGACTGTCGTGACGCTATCGCGAGCAGGCTCGCTCCCACAGTATGTATCGAACTAAGGAGGGTGCATGTTCCCGGTGTCCATCAAAGGCGTGCTGCAATCCCCCGAAGGCCTGGTTGTGCTGATGCTCAACGAACGGGACGAATGGGAACTGCCCGGTGGGCGGATCGAACTGGGCGAAACGGCGCCGCAATGTCTGGCGCGGGAAATTGCCGAGGAGCTGGCGGTTGAGGTGAGTGTAGGGGAGCCGTTGGATTCGTACCTGTTCGAGGTCATTCCCGGCAAGCACGTCTTCATCTCCACGTACCGCTGCCAGTTGCTGGGCGGTTTCGTGCCGATCGTCAGTCATGAGCACAAAGAGATCGGGCTGTTCGCGCCGGGCCGGTTGCCGGTGAACCTGCCTGTCGGTTATCGCCTGTCGATTACCAAGGCGCTGGGATTGTAAGGGTCGACAGCGGGGCTGTCGGCCCTGGACACAAGATGGGGTATCAGGCGTCGGGTGCCTGATCTTTCGGTGCATCGACGTCATGTTCTGCTGCTACTTCGCCTTCGGTATCCGGGCTCAGTGCGGCTTCTTCTTCAGCTGTGGCTTTCTTGCGCTGCAGCTTTTCCTCTTTCTTCTGCTCCTTGGCCAGGTCTCTCTGACGTTTGGCGAAGGAATAATTGGGTTTAGCCATGGGCGATCCTCTGGGGTCGAAGGTGAGGTAGAGCGGCGCGTATTCTGCCCTGTATCGGGGCCGAGCCGTTAGCTGGGTTTTTGTTCGGCCCACTTTGGCTGCACGGACGGTTGCCATTCGTCCAGCGCATCGAGCAGGTTGTGCGGTGATTGGCTCACTTGCAGCATGTCACGATGGGCCGGGCGGACGAAGCCTTCGCCGACGATATGATCGAGAAAACCGGTGAGCTTGCTGTAGAAACCGTTCACTTCCAGCAGCCCCAGCGGCTTGCCGTGGTAGCCGAGCTGGCCCCAGGTCCAGACCTCGAACAACTCCTCCAGCGTGCCGAGGCCGCCGGGCAGGGCGATGAAGGCATCGCTGAGTTCGGCCATGCGCGCCTTGCGGGCATGCATGCCATCCACCACTTCCAGGCGGGTCAGGCCGCCGTGGCCGATTTCCTTGTCCTTCAGGCTTTGCGGGATGATACCGATGACCTCGCCGCCGGCCGCCAGGGCCGCATCGGCGACGATGCCCATCAGGCCGACGGCTCCGCCACCATAGACCAGGGTCAATTTTCGTTCCGCCAACGCCCGGCCCAGGGCCTGCGCCGCTTCACGATACGTTGGATCGGTGCCGGTGCTGGCGCCGCAAAATACACAAACGGATGCTATGGACATGCTTTACTCCATGATCAGTAACCGATCCAGAGTAAAGCCTGGCCTATGCTGCGCAAAGGACTTAAACCTCGCGTTGGGGTTTTTCGTAGGTACCACTGGCGCCGCAGGCATAGGCGGCGAGCAAGCTGCACAACAGGCTGTTGAGGTTCATGATGGGCGCTCCAGAGAGGTGATGGGGCCAATCATAGAGAGGTGTCATTCCTCTGGCTGGTTGATTGTGTCCATCAGGCTGATAGCCTTAAGTTGTATACAATGTTTGATTCAGGTCATAGGAACTTGTCTCAAATTCAGGCAGTCTTCCCCTTTGACGGAATTTTGTTAACCATGCCTTGGAGATTCACGATGTTTGCCAAACTTGTTGCAGTATCCCTGTTGACGCTGGCCAGCAGCCAACTGATGGCAGCGGAGTGCAAGACCACCATCGATTCGACCGACCAGATGTCCTTCAACACCAAGGCCATCGAGATCGACAAGAGCTGCAAGACGTTCACCGTTGAGCTGACTCACTCGGGCAGCTTGCCGAAAAACGTCATGGGCCATAACTGGGTGCTGAGCAAAGAGGCTGACATGCAGCCGATCGCCACTGATGGCCTGGCCGCCGGTATCGACAAGAACTACCTGAAAGAAAATGACGCTCGCGTCATCGCCCATACCAAAATCATTGGTGCCGGGGAGAAAGACTCGGTGACTTTCGACGTATCGAAACTGGATGCCGCTGAAAAGTACGGCTTCTTCTGCTCGTTCCCAGGCCACATCTCGATGATGAAAGGCACTGTTACCCTGAAGTAACCCGCTTCGGCATCAAAAAAGCGCCCCCGTGCAGGGCGCTTTTTTGTGTCCGGCCAATAATCGCATCTCCTGTGGGAGCGAGCCTGCTCGCGATGGCTGCGGCACATTCAACATCAATGCAAACTGATCCACCGTTATCGCGAGCAGGCTCGCTCCCACAGGGACTGCCGGTCACGGCGCGTACGGCATCACCCGCTTGTGCTCGGTCTTGCGGTAGGTGTCGCAAATGATCCTGAACGCCTCGTCCCGCACCGGCTCGCCGTGCAGGAAAGCATCGATCTCGGCGTAGGTCACACCGTGGGAGGCTTCGTCCGGCTTGCCTGGCGACAGGTCTTCGAGATCGGCGGTGGGGACTTTTTCCACCAGCGATTCCGGTGCGCCGAAGTCTCGGGCAATGGCCCGGACCTGGTTTTTCACCAGGCCGCTGAGCGGGGCCAAGTCGCAAGCACCGTCACCGAACTTGGTGAAGAAGCCCATCACCGCTTCGGCTGCATGATCGGTACCGATTACCAGGCCTTGCTCAGTGCCCGCGATGGTGTATTGCGCCACCATGCGCATCCGCGCCTTGGTATTGCCCAGCACGAAATCCCGCGACACCGCTGCCTTGCCTTCGAACGCTGCGACCTGCTCGGCCAAGGCTTTGACCGCCGGACCGATGTTGACGGTATGACGCTCGTCCGGATCGATGAAGTCCACACAGGCTTGCGCTTCATGTTCGTCGAACTGGGTTTCGTACGGCAGGCGCACGGCGATGAACTTGTAGGCGGTGTTGCCGGTTTTCTCCCGCAGTTCGCGCATGGCTCGTTGGGCCAGCAGCCCGGCAGTCAGCGAGTCGACCCCGCCACTGATGCCCAGCACGAGGGACTTGAGACCGGAGTTGACCAGGCAATCCTGGATAAAGCCCACCCGCCGGGCGATTTCGGCCTTGAGGGCGGCGTCATCGGCGAACGGTGGCTGGACCTTGAGCTGTTCAGCAATCTCACGCTGTACGGCTTGCATGAATTCACTCCTTGCTTGATGTGTCAGAAAGGGCGGCAGGTACTTGGAAAACGTGTCGCATGTAGGCGACGAAATTCGGGTCTTTGCAATGGGTCTTGCCGGGCTCGTCTGAAATCTTGGCCACGGGTTGCCCGTCACAGCTGATCATTTTAAGCACGATGCTCATCGGCTCTACACCTGGAATGTCACATGTCAGGTTGGTGCCAATACCGAAGCTGACATTAATGCGACCACGCAATGCCCGAAAAATCTCCAGGCATTTGGGCAATGTCAGGCTATCGGAGAACACCAGGGTCTTGCTCATCGGGTCGATGCCGAGCTTGTGATAGTGGGCGATGGCTTTTTCGGCCCAGATCACCGGGTCGCCGGAGTCGTGGCGCAAACCGTCGAACAGCTTGGCGAAGAACAGATCGAAATCCTTGAGGAAGGCGTCCATGGTGATGCAGTCGGTCAGGGCGATCCCCAGCAGACCGCGGTACTCGCGCACCCAGCAATCGAGGGCGGCGATCTGGCTGTCGATCAGTCGCGGGCCCAGTTGCTGGTGGGCCATGATCCATTCATGGGCCATGGTGCCCAGCGGTTTCATGTCCAGCTCACGGGACAGGTGCACGTTGCTGGTGCCAACGAAACGCCCCGGGAAGTCGTGCTTGAGCACGTTGACCACTTCTTCCTGGACGCGGAAGGAAAAACGACGGCGGGTGCCGAAGTCCGCGACTTGCAGCTCGGACAGCTCTTCGGCGCTGGCGTTGGCGCTCAGCCAGTCGAACTTGCGATACAACTGCTCGCGGGCCTGCTCCAGGACAATTTCACGGTAGCGATAGCGGTTGCGTACCTCGCTGACAATCGCCAGCAGCGGCACTTCGAACAGAATCACGTGCAGCCACGGCCCACGCAGGCGGATAAACAGTTCACCGTTGTCGATACCGGTATGCACGTAGCGCAGGTTGAAGCGAAACAGTCCCAGGAAACGCAGGAAGTCCGGTTTGAGGAAGCTGATACGCTCCAGGAAGCCCAACTGGTCGGCGCTCAGGCTCAACTCGGCCAGACGCTCGATCTGGAAGCGGATCTCCGCCAGGTACGGGCGCAAGTCCTCGCTGTTGCGGCAACGAAATTCCCACTCGACTTCGACGTTGGGGTAGTTGTGCAGCACTGCCTGCATCATCGTCAGTTTGTAGAAGTCGGTGTCGAGCAGGTTCTGCACGATACGATCGGCAAATACGCTCTCGCTCATAACGGGAATCTCCAGACAGGCCGCTGCGGTAGGCGGCGGGGTGCTGCGGTTGGTGAAGGGGTTAGTGGCGCATATCACTCATGATGATTGCCAGTTTTTTTTGGTCACTGAAGCTTTTTTGGCCATGAACGTCATCCATGGCTTATTGCTGCAGTCCATCCGGGTTGTCGATCTGCTCCAGCATCCACTCGACAAAAAGCCGCACCTTGGGTACTTCCGCCGAATGTTCCGGGTAGGCCAGGTAGTAGGCGTTGGTGCTGGGCATCGCATGAGGCCAGGGAATGACCAACTTGCCGTCGGCCAATTCTTCTTCCACCAAAAAACGCGGCAGTAAGGCTACGCCACAGCCAACCTGGGCGGCACGAATGCACATGTAGAAGGTTTCGAAGCGCGGCCCGTGGTAGCTGTGTTCGGTGTGATAGCCCTGGTTGTCGAACCAGTCGTGCCAGGCCTGGGGGCGCGAGGCATTTTGCAAAAGCACCAGCTCGGCCAGTTGGGTCGGGTCGGTAAAAGGCTGCTCAGGCAGGCTGCCGGGCGCGCAGACCGGCACCAGTTCTTCGCCAAACAGCTTCAGGGATTCGGTGCCGGGCCGTGAGCCCTGGCCGAAATAGAACGCCAGGTCGCTGCGCCCTTGCAGCAGATCGTCGGCCTCCTGCTCGCTGCACAGGTCCAGGTGAATCGTCGGATGCCGCAGTCGCCAGCCCTTCAGGCGCGGGACCAGCCAGCGGGCACCGAAGGTCGGGGGAGTGGAAACGCGCAGGACTTCGGTATCGCCGCCGTAGGAGCGCAGGTAATGGGTAGACATCTCCACCTGCGTGAGGATTTTTCGCACTTCTCCCAGGTACAAGTCTCCGGCTGGCGTCAGTTGCAAGCGGCGGCGTATGCGCCGGAACAGCAAATGCTGCAGCAACTCCTCCAATTGCGCGACCTGCTTGCTGACTGCGCTCTGGGTCAGGTTCAGCTCTTCGGCGGCGCGGGTGAAGCTCAGGTGGCGGGTCACCGCTTCGAAGCACTGCAGTGCCGTGATCGACGGCAAATAGCGTTTATTGAGCATGATGAGGCCTTATTTCTTGTGGCTCTGCTTATCCGGTCATGGCCAGCATGAATAAACGGAATGATATCTCGCTTAAAGGTCGTTTGTTGGCAAGTCTCGGGCCAGCTACAACTACAGGTCTGATCAGCCGTATTCGTCCGGCTGCCAATTCTTTGTCTTTCGTTTGAGGAAATTTTCCATGGTTGCTGCATTGCTTGATCGCCTGGGCGTCGACTCGGCCCTGTACCAGAACGGCACACAACCGGTGCATTCGCCCATTGATGGCAGTCGCATCGGCGCCGTGAACTGGGAAGGCGCGGCTGAAGTCGAGCAGCAGGTCAGCCGTGCCGAACACGCTTTCGACCTGTGGCGCCAGGTGCCGGCCCCGCGTCGTGGCGAGCTGGTACGTCAATTCGGTGACCTGTTGCGTGAATACAAGGCTGACCTTGGCGAACTGGTGTCGTGGGAAGCTGGCAAGATCACCCAGGAAGGCCTGGGTGAAGTGCAAGAGATGATCGACATCTGCGACTTCGCCGTCGGCCTGTCCCGCCAGTTGTACGGCCTGACCATCGCCTCCGAGCGTCCGGGCCACCACATGCGTGAGTCCTGGCACCCGCTGGGCGTGGTCGGGGTGATCAGTGCCTTCAACTTCCCCGTCGCGGTCTGGGCCTGGAACACTACGCTGGCCCTGGTGTGCGGCAACGCGGTGATCTGGAAACCGTCGGAAAAGACCCCGCTCACCGCCCTGGCGTGCCAGGCGTTGTTCGAGCGTGTACTGAAGAACTTCAGCGATGCACCGCCGTACCTGAGCCAGGTGATCATTGGTGGTCGCGATGCCGGTGAAGCATTGGTGGATGACCCGCGCGTGGCCTTGATCAGCGCCACCGGCAGCACCCGCATGGGCCGTGAAGTGGCGCCGAAAGTCGCCGCGCGCTTCGCCCGCAGCATTCTGGAGCTGGGCGGCAACAACGCCATGATCCTGGCCCCGAGCGCCGACCTGGATATGGCCGTGCGCGCCATCCTGTTCAGCGCCGTCGGCACCGCCGGCCAGCGTTGCACCACCCTGCGCCGGCTGATTGCCCACGAGTCGGTGAAGGAAGAAATCGTCACCCGCCTCAAGGCCGCCTATTCGAAAGTGCGCATTGGCCACCCACTGGAAGGCAATCTGGTCGGGCCGCTGATCGACAAGCACAGCTTCGACAACATGCAGGATGCGCTGGAGCAGGCCTTGAGCGAAGGCGGGCGAGTATTTGGTGGCAAGCGCCAGCTCGAAGACCAGTTCCCGAATGCCTATTACGTCTCGCCGGCCATCGTCGAGATGCCGGAGCAGAGTGATGTGGTGCGTAGCGAAACCTTCGCCCCGATCCTGTACGTGGTCGGCTACAAGGACTTTGCCGAGGCCCTGCACCTGAACAACGCCGTGCCCCAAGGCCTGTCGTCCTGCATCTTCACCACCGACGTGCGTGAAGCCGAGCAGTTCATGTCGGCGGTGGGCAGCGACTGCGGCATCGCCAACGTCAACATCGGCCCGAGCGGCGCGGAAATCGGCGGTGCATTCGGCGGTGAGAAAGAAACCGGCGGCGGTCGCGAATCCGGTTCCGACGCCTGGCGCGGCTACATGCGTCGCCAGACCAACACCGTGAACTACTCGCTGGAGTTGCCGTTGGCGCAGGGGATTACCTTCGACTGAGGCTGAGTCAACGGAATTCCCTGTGGGAGCGAGCCTGCTCGCGATAGCGCCGGATCAGCCGACATCAATATTGGCAGATACACCGCCATCGCGAGCGGGCTCGCTCCCACAATGAGTCGTGTGTGATGGTTGGGTTTCTTTTTCGGAGTCTGGCAATGCCGTTACGCGAAGAATGTCTGTGGGAAAAGCTGACGCCGCAAAGGCCTGAAAACACCGCGCTGACGGGCGAAATCACCGTTGATGTGTGTGTGATCGGTGCCGGTTTCACCGGGCTGTCGGCGGCGGTTCACTTGTTGGAGCAGGGCAAGCGTGTTGCCGTGCTGGAAGCCCACCGCGCCGGGCATGGCGGATCGGGGCGTAACGTCGGCCTGGTGAACGCCGGCCTGTGGATCCCGCCGGACGACATCGAGGCCGGGTTCGGCGAGGCGGTGGGCAGCCAGCTCAACCGCATGCTGGGGGCCGCGCCGGCCCTGGTGTTCAGCCTCATCGATAAATACAACATTGATTGCCAGTTGCGCCGCGAAGGCACTTTGCACATGGCCCATAACGCCCGGGGTGAGGCAGACCTGCGCAGTCGCGAAGAACAATGGAAACGCCGTGGTGCCCCGGTGGAGTTACTCACCGGCCAGGCGTGTGCCGAGGCGACCGGTACGTCGAAAATCGCCGCGGCATTGCTCGACCGCCGCGCCGGCACCCTCAATCCGATGGCCTACACCAGCGGGTTGGCCAAGGCGGCCACGGACCTTGGCGGCCAGTTGTTCGACCATTCCCAGGTGACGCGCCTGGAACGCCAAGACCAGCGCTGGTCGGTGCAGACCGCCCAGGGTTCGGTATTGGCCGAGCAGGTAGTGATCGCCTCCAACGCCTATACCGAAGGCGACTGGACCGAGCTGCGGCGAAATTTCTTCCCCGGTTATTACTATCAGGTCGCCTCCACCCCACTGACCGACGAGGCCGCCCGACGCATTCTGCCGGGTGGGCAGGGTTCGTGGGATACCCGCCAGGTGTTAAGCAGCATCCGTCGGGACAAGGACGGCCGTTTGCTACTGGGCAGCCTGGGCAATGGCAACCGCAAGCCGACCTGGTTCCTCAAGGCTTGGGCCGACCGGGTGCAGCAGCACTATTTCCCTTACCTCAAGTCGGTTGAGTGGGAATGTACCTGGACCGGTTGCATTGCCTTCACCCCTGATCACCTGATGCGTCTGTTCGAACCGGCCCCGGGGCTGGTGGCCGTGACCGGCTACAACGGTCGGGGCGTGACCACCGGTACAGTGGTGGGCAAGGCTTTCGCCGACTACCTGTGCCACGGCAATGCCCAGGCGCTGCCGATTCCGTTCGCACCCATGCAGCCGTTGGCCGGGGTGGGCCTGCGCAGTTGCTTGTATGAGGCGGGCTTTTCGCTGTATCACGCGGGCCAGTGCCTGCGGATCGTCATTTGAGTGTTGAAAAATGTTGCCGGAAGCCACGTTTTTCCGGCATAGCGTCTAGCCTGTTATGGTGCGGGTTGTAGCAGTCGCGCACCGACAGTGTGCAGTTCGGTGACGTGGGTTGTTACACAGTGGTTGCACGCCGTTTCGTGTGATGGTTGCAATGATGGCTCAAGGAGGGTTTCACCCATTTAAGTAAAAGGTTGCACCTCGTGCGGTTTAGACGGTTGCACGCCCTATGAAAAAGGGCCCGAAACAGTCGAAATAACAATAAAGCAGCGACTTTTTTCAGAATAAAAAACCGATGGCACGGCCCTTGCTCTGAGCTTTTCAGTGAAATGAAGTCGCAGTGCCAACTAAAAAAAACCTTGGAGCACCACCTCATGTCCCAGACGTTTTACAAGAAAGGTTTCCTGGCCCTCGCAGTGGCAGCTGCGCTGGGTGTTTCTGCGTTTGCTCAAGCTGATGTGAAAATTGGTGTGGCGGGGCCGATGACCGGCGCCAACGCTGCATTTGGCGAGCAGTACATGAAGGGGGCCCAGGCGGCAGCCGATGTCATCAACAAAGCGGGTGGCGTCAACGGCGAGAAAATCGTACTGGTTGCGGGCGACGACGCCTGCGAACCCAAGCAGGCCGTTGCCGTGGCCAACCGCCTGGTCGAACAGGACAAGGTAATCGGCGTGGTCGGGCACTTCTGCTCGTCCAATACCATCCCGGCCTCCGAGGTCTATGACGAAGCCGGCATCATCGCGATCACCCCGGGCTCGACCAACCCGAAGGTTACCGAGCGTGGCCTGAGCGCGATGTTCCGCATGTGCGGTCGTGACGACCAGCAAGGCATCGTGGCGGGTGACTACATTGTCGACGTGCTCAAGGGCAAGAAAGTCGTCGTGCTGCACGACAAGGACACCTACGGCCAGGGCCTGGCGGATGCAACCATGGCCCGGCTCACGGAGCGTGGCGTGAAGCCAGTGCTGTACGAAGGCCTGACCCGTGGCGAAAAAGACTTCAGCGCCGTAGTCACCAAGATCCGTTCGACGGGTGCCGATGTGGTCTATTTCGGCGGCCTGCACCCGGAAGCCGGCCCGCTGGTTCGCCAATTGCGTGAACAAGGCCTCAAGGACGTGAAATTCATGTCCGACGATGGCATCGTGACCGACGAACTGGTCACCACCGCCGGCGGCGCGCAATACGTCGATGGCGTGTACATGACCTTTGGCGCCGACCCGCGCCTGCTGCCAGACAGCAAGGCCGTGGTTGACGAATTCCGCAAGAATGGCACCGAGCCTGAAGGCTACACCCTGTACGCCTACGCTTCGGTCCAGGCCCTGGCCGCCGGCTTCAATGGCGCCAAGTCCAATAAAGGCGAAGACGCGGCCAAGTGGCTCAAGGCCAACCCTGTCCAGACCGTGATGGGCAAGAAGGAATGGGACGCCAAGGGCGACTTGAAAGTCTCCGACTACGTGGTTTACCAGTGGGACAAGGACGGCAAATACCACCAGCTGGAAAAACAGAAGTAAGGCCTGACGCGACCGTCCAGGCCTCCTTTGGGAGCCGGGCAAGCCCCGGTTGCCAAGGGATGCGCAGCGGTCGTGCCTGACATTGCTCCGACGTACATCTGTATTTTCCTTAGAAGAACCGCACACCCCAGGGTGTGCAGGTTCTCACTGCGTGAGATTGCGTTATGGATGGTATTTTCCTGCAGCAACTGATCAATGGCCTGACCCTCGGGTCGGTCTATGGTCTGATCGCCATCGGCTACACAATGGTCTACGGCATCATCGGCATGATCAACTTCGCCCATGGCGAGGTTTACATGATTTCCGCTTACCTCGCGGCAATCAGTCTGGCTCTGCTGGCTTACTTCGGTATCGAATCCTTTCCGCTTATGATCCTCGGCACTCTCGTGTTCACGGTCGTGGTCACCGGGGTTTATGGCTGGGTCATCGAACGCGTCGCCTATAAACCCCTGCGCAACTCGACCCGGCTGGCACCGCTGATCAGTGCCATCGGCATTTCGCTGATCCTGCAGAACTACGCGCAGATCAGCCAGGGCGCCCGCCAACAGGGCGTGCCGACACTGCTCGAAGGCGCCATGCGCGTCGACATCGGCAGCGGCTTCGTCCAGCTCACCTACACCAAGATTTTCATCCTGGTCGCCGCATTCGCCGGGATGGCCTTGCTGACCTACATCATCAAGTACACCAAGCTCGGGCGCATGTGCCGCGCCACCCAGCAAGACCGCAAGATGGCGTCGATCCTGGGGATCAACACCGACCGGGTGATTTCCTACGTGTTCATCATCGGTGCAGCCATGGCGGCCCTGGCCGGTGTGCTGATCACCATGAACTACGGCACGTTCGACTTCTATGCCGGCTTCATCATCGGCATCAAGGCGTTCACCGCGGCGGTACTCGGCGGTATCGGCTCCCTGCCTGGGGCGATGCTTGGCGGGATCATCCTCGGGATCTCCGAGTCGCTGTTCTCCGGTCTGATCAACTCTGACTACAAAGACGTGTTCAGTTTCTCGCTGCTGGTGCTGATTCTGATTTTCCGTCCCCAAGGCCTGTTGGGTCGCCCACTCGTGGCGAAGGTATAAGTATGTCTGCTGCCAATAAACCGATTGATATCAAAAAGAGCGTCATCGACGCGATCCTGGCCGGCCTGATCTCGCTGATCGTGTTCGGGCCGATTGTCGGCGTGGTGCTCGACGGCTACAGCTTCAACCTGCAACCGACCCGCGTTGGCTGGCTGGTGGCGATCGTGATGATCGGGCGCTTTGCCCTGAGCCTGTTCCTGCAAACACCCAAGGGCCTGAAGGTGCTCCAGGGGTTCGAAAGCACCGGTTCCGGCGTTCATGTACTGCCACCGGACTACAAGTCGAACCTGCGCTGGATTATCCCGGCGCTGATCGTGATTGCCATCGTGTTTCCGTTCTTTGCCAACAAATATGTGCTCACGGTGGTCATCCTCGGGCTGATCTATGTGCTGTTGGGCCTGGGCCTGAACATCGTGGTTGGCCTGGCGGGGCTGCTCGACCTGGGTTACGTGGCGTTCTACGCCATCGGCGCCTATGGCCTGGCGCTGGGCTATCAATACCTGGGGCTGGGTTTCTGGACGGTGCTGCCGCTGGCGGCCATTACGGCGGCGATGGCCGGGTGCATACTGGGTTTTCCTGTGTTGCGAATGCACGGTGACTACCTGGCCATCGTGACCTTGGGCTTCGGGGAAATCATTCGCCTGGTGCTCAACAACTGGCTGTCGTTCACCGGCGGACCGAACGGCATGCCTGTGCCTTCGCCGACCTTTTTCGGCCTGGAGTTCGGTCGAAGGGCGAAAGATGGCGGGGTGCCGTTCCATGAGTTCTTCGGCATCGATTACAACCCGAACCTGAAATTCCTGTTCATCTACATCGTGCTGTTCATCGTTGTGCTGCTGGTGCTCTACATCAAGCATCGCCTGACCCGCATGCCAGTCGGGCGTGCCTGGGAGGCCCTGCGCGAGGATGAAATCGCTTGCCGCTCCATGGGCCTGAATCATGTGCTGGTCAAGCTCTCGGCCTTCACTATTGGCGCGTCCACGGCGGGCCTGGCCGGGGTGTTCTTCGCCAGTTACCAGGGCTTCGTCAACCCGGCGTCGTTCACCTTCTTCGAGTCGGCGCTGATCCTGGCAATCGTGGTGCTGGGGGGCATGGGCTCGACGGTCGGCGTGGTGATTGCCGCGTTCGTGCTCACCGTGGCCCCGGAGCTGCTGCGCAGTTTCTCTGAATACCGGGTGCTGCTGTTCGGCGTACTGATGGTGTTGATGATGATCTGGCGCCCGCGCGGCCTGATCCGTATCAGCCGTACCGGTGTGACGCCGCGCAAGGGGGTAGCGCCATGAGCGAAGTCGTACTCAAAGTTGAAAACCTGATGATGCAGTTCGGCGGCATCAAGGCCCTCAGCGATGTCAGCCTACAAGTCAAACGCAACTCGATCTTCGCCCTGATCGGCCCCAACGGCGCGGGCAAGACCACGGTGTTCAACTGCCTGACCGGTTTCTACAAGGCCTCGGGCGGCAAGATCGAACTCAACGTGCGTGGCGAGCGAACCAACGTCATCAAGCTGTTGGGCGAAGCGTTTCGCCCAACCGACTTCGTGTCGCCGAAATCCTTCGCCAGCCGGCTGTACTACAAGATGTTCGGCGGCACCCACCTGGTGAACCGCGCCGGCCTGGCGCGCACTTTCCAGAACATTCGCCTGTTCAAGGAAATGTCGGTGCTGGAAAACCTCCTGGTCGCCCAGCACATGTGGGTCAACCGCAGCCTGGTGGCGGGCATCCTCAACACCAAGGGCTACCGCAAGGCTGAAAGCGACGCCCTGGACCATGCGTTCTACTGGCTGGAAGTGGTGGACCTGGTGGATTGTGCCAACCGCCTCGCCGGGGAGCTTTCCTATGGCCAGCAGCGGCGCCTGGAAATCGCCCGGGCCATGTGCACCCGCCCGCAGATCATCTGCCTCGATGAACCGGCCGCCGGCCTCAACCCTCAGGAAACCGAAGCGCTGAGCGCGATGATCCGGCTGCTGCGTGACGAGCATGATCTGACCGTGGTGCTGATCGAACACGACATGGGCATGGTAATGAGCATTTCCGACCACATCGTGGTGCTGGACCACGGCAACGTGATCGCCGAGGGCGGTCCCGAGGCGATCCGCAACGATCCGAAGGTGATCGCGGCCTACCTGGGTGCCGATGAAGAGGAACTGGTATGAGTGGACCTATCCTCGAACTCAAGGAACTGGATGTGTTCTACGGGCCGATCCAGGCCCTGAAAAAAGTCTCGATGCACATTGGCGAAGGCGAGACCGTGAGCCTGATCGGCTCCAACGGGGCCGGCAAGTCCACGCTGCTGATGTCGATCTTCGGCCAGCCACGTGCGGCAGGCGGGCAGATCATCTACCAAGGCGTGGACATCACCCACAAGTCGTCGCACTACATTGCCTCCAACGGCATTGCGCAGTCGCCGGAAGGGCGGCGGGTCTTCCCCGACATGACCGTCGAGGAAAACCTGCTGATGGGCACCATCCCCATTGGTGACAAATACGCCAGCGAAGACATGCAGCGCATGTTCGAGCTGTTTCCACGGCTCAAGGAGCGGCGCAACCAGCGGGCCATGACCATGTCCGGTGGCGAGCAGCAAATGCTCGCCATCGCCCGGGCATTGATGAGCCGGCCAAAGTTGTTGCTGCTCGATGAGCCGAGCCTGGGGCTGGCACCGATCGTGGTGAAACAGATCTTCGCCACCCTGCGTGAGCTGGCCTCCACCGGGATGACCATCTTCCTGGTGGAGCAGAACGCCAACCACGCCCTCAGGCTGTCGGACCGGGCCTATGTGATGGTCAACGGTGAAATCCGCCTGACCGGCACGGGCAAGGAACTGCTGGCCAACGAGGAAGTGCGCAACGCGTATCTGGGCGGGCACTGAGGCGGGTACAGCAATAACAAAACCCGGCGAGTGATCGCCGGGTTTTTTTATTCTTCAACCCACCGAAAACCCCTGTGGGAGCGGGCTTGCTCGCGAAAGCGGAGTGCCGGGGACGTCAATGTTGACTGACCCGCCACCTTCGCGAGCAAGCCCGCTCCCACAATGGGATTTTGGCTGTGCCGAAGAATTGTGGACAACAATCCTGAGCCCCTGCGAAACCGCGACATAAAGTCGCCGCAAACAGTTGTTTTGTCACGGTTTTGACTTGTCCCCGTTTGCTGTGGAACTGGCTGTGGGTAACGTGGGAGTAGCTGGCTGCAAGCCTTTGAATACGTGGCTTGCAGGGCTGTGGTTATTTTTTGATCAGGTGTTTTTGGTCAAGCTCAAGGAGCTGTTGTCAACACTTTTATGGGCGCTGCAATGGGCTCGAAATTCTGTGGGCAAGCCTGTGGATAAGTCTGTGATTAAACTCTGGAAAGACCGCGCTGAGGGCCGTCGTTACTGGCTTGGAGCCATCGCCCACCCAGTGTCGGCTTATAGCAGATAAATTGCGCTGCACAACGTCACTTGCAGGGTCAAGCGAAAAAAATTTCCAAATACCTCGCAAAGCCTTATGCACAGCGGCTTGCGGGATTTGCACTTGCCCCCGATTACTGTGGACGTGCCTGTGGATAAGATGCGGGCAACCGGCTGCGGGCCTTGTTGGACAAGGCCTGGCCTGGATTGGATGTTTTATGAGCAGTTGTGGGGCAACGCGCGTGTGCAAGCCTTGCTCCCAGCGTGCCAGGCCGGGCATGCTGTGTGCCGATTTCCATTCAACGGCTTTTGAAGTTCAAACAAGGAGAACACGATGTCTGACACCCTGTTTATCACCGGCGCGACGTCCGGTTTTGGTGAAGCCTGTGCCCGTCGTTTTGCCGAGGCCGGTTGGAAACTGGTGCTGACCGGTCGTCGTGAAGAACGCCTCAATGCTCTCTGTGCCGAGTTGTCGAAGCAGACCGAAGTCCATGGCCTGGTCCTGGACGTGCGTGATCGCAAGGCCATGGAAGAGGCAATCGCCAACCTGCCGCCGTCCTTCGCCAAATTGCGCGGGCTGATCAACAACGCCGGCCTGGCCCTGGGCGTCGACCCGGCGCCCAAGTGTGATCTCGATGACTGGGACACCATGGTCGACACCAATGTGAAAGGGCTGATCTATAGCACTCGCCTGCTGCTGCCGCGCCTGATCGCCCACGGCCGAGGGGCCGGGATCGTCAACCTGGGTTCCATCGCCGGCAACTACCCGTATCCGGGCAGCCACGTGTATGGCGCGAGCAAGGCGTTCGTCAAACAGTTTTCCCTGAACCTGCGTTGCGACTTGCAAGGCACGGGCGTGCGGGTGAGCAATATTGAGCCAGGCCTGTGCGAAAGCGAGTTTTCCCTGGTGCGCTTCGGTGGCGACCAGGAGCGCTACAACGCCACCTACGCCGGTGCCGAGCCGATCCAGCCACAGGACATCGCCGATACGATTTTCTGGGTGCTCAACGCCCCGGCGCACATCAACATCAACAGCCTGGAGCTGATGCCGGTGAGCCAGACCTGGGCTGGTTTCGCCATTGAGCGCAACAAAACATAAGACCGCGTTATCGTTCATCGCGGGCAAGCCTTGCTCCCACAGGTTTTGATTCATTTCTGGGAAATAGGGCTGTTCCCACAGGCTTGATCTATCCCTGGGGGAGCAGGGCTGCTCAAATCCCTGTGGGAGCAAGGCTTGCCCGCGATAGCGGTTTGTCAATCAGCCTAGATAATCGGCCAGCCCGCGATAGCAGGTCAGCAGGTGATACGGCGTGGTGGACGGCATGTCCCGACGGCTGACCATGCCATCGGCGTCCAGGCATTCGTTCCAGCCCTTGGCATGCAGGAAATGCTGTTGCAACGCCCGTAGTTGAGACAACAAAGTCCCTTCGCTTCCCGAACGCAATGTCAGCGCCCGCAAGTATTCCGCCTGAGCCCAGATTCGTTGGGTGGCATCGCGTGGGCCTGCTTGTGGCTCCAGGTCCAGCATCGCGCACACCGCACCGGAGTCCGGCTCGACGCCGCGTTGTTCGGTATGGCCGAAGCTGTGTTCCAGGGCGGTGTGCAACTTGCCGTTGCGCAACAGGGGCGATGAGGCCAGCAAGTAATACCATTCGAACTGGTGACCTGGCTCGAACCAGTTATCCACAGCCTTGAGTGGTTTTTCCATCATGACCCGTTGCTGCGGTTCGATGAAATGCTTGGCCATCCCGTCGCACAGGCCCAGCAACGCTTGGCGGACGTTGGCGTCTTCGCGGACCGCGAGGGTGGCGAGGAACGCTTCGGCCAAGTGCATCAACGGGTTTTGCAACGGGCCGGATCCGCTCGTCGACCAGTCGCGCTTGAGGCTGGCTTCGTAGAGGCCGTCTGTACTGGCAAAGCGCTGGGCAATGACCTCCAGGCTGGCGTTGAGCACCGATTCCACCAGCGGTTCGCGAACCTTGCCCCAGTAATGGGCGCAGGCGAACAGGATAAAGGCGTGGGTGTAAAGGTCCTTGCTGGTGTCCAGCGGTGTGCCCTGCGGGTCGATGCTGTAGAACCAGCCGCCATGTTCGGCATCGTGGAAGTGCCGTTGCAACGAGCGGAACAATGCGCTGGCCCGCTCCTCGGCCTGGGGCACTTCGCCAATCAGGCTGGCGAACACATACAACTGCCGTGCACAGGCCATGGCGCGGTAGCGCTGGGGCGGCAGCGGCGCATGCCTGGCATCCAGGGATTCGTAGGGCAACGCCAGTTCGGCATTCCAGCCCGGGCCTTGCCACATTGGCACGATCACCTCGTGAAAATGCTCACGCACCGTGGCGAACAGGGCGGTCAATTCAGGCGGGGGGGCGGGGCGGGAAGCATCAGGCATTGGCGGACGTCGTCACGGCTGGGGGCGATTGCGCGACATGGTAGCAGAGTGGCAGGCCCGAGAGATGAGGGGCCTGCGAGTCCGCCATCGCGAGCAGGCTCGCTCCCACAGGGTATGGTGTACACCGATTAATGTGGGAGCGAGCCTGCTCGCGATGAGGCCTTAACGGGCGCTTGAAATCAACCGGCCAACAACCAAACCCCGGTCGCCGCAGAAGCCGCCCCAGCCAACCGAACCAATGGCGCCGCCGCTCGTGGCATCACCCGCACCAGGGCAAAACCTGCGCCGTGCAGCGCCGCCGTGGCCGCGACGAACCCTGCCGCATAGGCCCAGGGGCTCGACATGTCTGGCAGTTCCAGGCCATGGGCCACGCCATGGAACAGCGCAAACAGTGCCGTCGCGCCGATTGCCAGGCTCAACGGCGGACGCACGGCCAGTGCCACCGCCAGGCCCAGGGCGAGCACCGAGGCGGCGATCCCGCCTTCCAGCGCCGGCAGCGCCAGGCCTTCAAAGCCCAGCAGGCCGCCGAGCAGCATCGTGCCGACGAAGGTGCACGGCAGCGCCCAGCGTGCGGCACCCTGTTGTTGTGCGGCCCATAAGCCGACCGCGAGCATCGCCAGCAAATGGTCGAGCCCGCCGATGGGGTGGCCGAGGCCGGCGATCAGACCGTTGTCGCCGTGGCCGGGATGGGCGAAGGCCAGGGCTGGGGTCAGTAGCAGGGCGAGGGCGCCGAGGATACGTTTGAAGGTCATGGATAGGCTTCCTTGTGGTCAGTCGGAAAGATCAGGCGGCGGTCAGCAGGCCCTGGCGCTCGATGAAGGCGATGATGTCGTCCAGGCCCTGGCCGGTCTTCTGGTTGCTGAACACGAAGGGCTTGCCGTTGCGCATCCGCCGGGTGTCGCTGTCCATCATTTCCAGGGACGCGCCCACCAGCGGTGCCAGGTCGATTTTGTTGATCACCAGCAGGTCGGATTTGCAGATGCCCGGTCCGCCCTTGCGCGGCAGCTTGTCGCCGGCCGAGACGTCGATCACATAGATCGTCAGGTCCGACAGCTCGGGGCTGAAGGTCGCTGATAGGTTGTCACCGCCCGATTCCACCAGGATCAGGTCCAGGCCCGGGAAGCGTCGATTCAACTGATCCACCGCCTCAAGGTTGATCGACGCATCTTCGCGAATCGCCGTGTGCGGGCAGCCGCCGGTTTCCACGCCGATGATCCGCTCCGGCGCCAGGGCCTCGTTGCGTACCAGGAAATCGGCGTCTTCGCGGGTGTAGATGTCGTTGGTGACCACCGCCAGGTTGTAGCGTTCACGCAGGGCCAGGCACAGGGCCAAGGTCAGGGCGGTCTTGCCGGAACCCACCGGGCCGCCGATACCGACGCGCAGAGGTTGTGTATTCATGGGTGTCTCCTAGGAACGGAACAGACGGCTGTACTGGCGCTCATGGGCCATGCACGCCAGGGACAGGCCAAACGCGGCGCTGCCGTAATGATCGGGATCGAGGTTCGAGGCGTTGTGCTGGGCCTGTTGCAACAGCGGCAGCAGTTCGCTGGTCAGGCGCTGGGCGGCTTGCTGGCCCAGGGGCAGGGTTTTCATCAGCACTGCCAGTTGGTTTTCCAGCCAACTCCACAGCCA
The DNA here is from genome assembly GCF_900115935.1 of Pseudomonas sp. 43mfcvi1.1. Classification (NCBI taxonomy): domain Bacteria; kingdom Pseudomonadati; phylum Pseudomonadota; class Gammaproteobacteria; order Pseudomonadales; family Pseudomonadaceae; genus Pseudomonas; species Pseudomonas sp. 43mfcvi1.1. The sequence goes on from NZ_UETT01000002.1 coordinate 463,488, forward strand.
GGCGGCGAGGGCGTCCTGGGGGGCGATATGCCAGGCGCGGGCGGCCAGGGCCCAGCACAATGCCAGGTGCGGCTCGCTGCGTTGTTCCAGAAAGCCCCGTGCGGCGGCGTCGAGCTCCGGCAGGCCGGCGAGCAGTTGCTGCAACGAGTAGCCCATTTGCCGGCTTTCCTGATACAGCTCACGGGTTTCCCGGCTGGCGCGGTGCGCTTCACAATGTTGCAGCAGCGCGTCCCAATCGTCAGCGGCTGCTGCGGTGCAGTGAGCCAGCAACAAGGGCGCTTCGAAGCGGGCCAGGTTCAGCAGCAATTGATCGCTGATCCAGCGACGTGCGTCGTCGGGATTTTTTACCTGGCCGTTGTCCACCGCCATCTCCAGCCCTTGGGAATAGCTGTAGCCGCCAATCGGCAACTGTGGGCTGGCCAGACGCAGCAGCGCCCAGGCCGGGTTCATGTGCGCACGCCGAATTGATGCAGGCGTGGCGCGTAGTTGAAATCTTCGTCGCCGTGCCGGGAATGATGATGGCCGCCACCATAGGCGCCGTGTTCCGGTTGGAACGGCGCTTCGATGGATTCGGCGCGGGCCCCCAGTTGTTCGAGCATCGCCTTGAGTACGTAATCGTCCAACAGGCGCAACCAGCCGTCGCCCACTTGCAGGGCGACATGACGATTGCCCAGGTGATAGGCGGCGCGGGTCAGTTCGAACGCGTTGGCGCAGGTGACATGCAGCAATTGTTCGGCGCGGGCACAGACGCGCACGATGCGACCGTCTTCGGCTTGCAGGCATTCGCCGTCGTATAACGGCGGCTGGCCTCGCTCAAGGAACAACCCCACGTCTTCACCCTCGGCACTGAAACAGCGCAGGCGGCTTTTGCTGCGGGCGTCGAAGGTCAGGTGCAACTCGGCGTCCCAGCGCGGTTGAGTGTCGATTCTGCGGTGAATCACCAGCATCGGAGTGCTTCCAGCAATGAACAGTGCTGTGTTTAGAGCAAGGGGCTTGCCAATCGAAGGAGGTGTAGGAAATAGCTGGGATGGCGTTTCAGGATGGGGCGGATTGCGTGCCATATTGGTGCGTGTCCGGATATTGCGCACCATTTTGCGACTGACACAAAAAGAACCTGTGGGAGCGAGCTTGCTCCCACAGTGGGTACATCGGGGTTCATTCGGTACTGCCCAGCCCTTGCCAATGCTTGAGGCCGATAAAGATGAACCGCAGTTGCTGGGTAATCTTCGCCTGGGGCGTGAGGTGTTCGGGGAGCGCGTGGGCGGGTGGGTCGATGATGTCCGGCAGGGTGGCGAACACGCTCTTGACGATGAGGTCGGCCATCACCCCCAGGGCTGCGAGGTCCAGGTGTTGCAGCTTGGGCATCAAGGCCAGGTCGGCAGCCAGGTCCGAGCTGATGTCTTCGCGCAGTTGGGCGATGGCCTGGCGCACCGGCAGGGAGCCGCCGTATTGCTCGCGGGCCAGGAACAGGAACTGTGAGCGGTTGGCCTGCACCACATCGAGAAAGATCCGCACTGAGGCATCGATAATGCCGCCCATGACGAATTCGTTGTGGCGTACCAGGCGGATGGTTTCGCGAAAGGTCTGGCCGACTTCGCAGACCAGTGCCAGGCCCAGTTGGTCCATGTCGTCGAAGTGCCGGTAGAATCCGGTGGGCACGATGCCTGCCGTCCTGGCAACTTCCCGCAGGCTCAGGCTACCGAATCCCCGGCCACACTCCATCAAATGGCGGGCTGCATCCATCAGGGCAATTCGGGTCTGTTGTTTCTGTTCGGCGCGGGGCAGCATCGCAAGCTGACTTCTGATTCATGGGAGCGACGCACTCTAGCAAATCGGCTTTGCCAACGTCGAACGGTAGAGAGGGATCGATTGGGGAAAACGAAGGGCTTGAAAAGTCAAAAGCCCGATTGGAGGAATCGGGCTTTTTTCCGGGCCACCATGGGCTCAGCTCACTGCACTGTTGCGTTCGATCACGCGGTCACCACCGTCTGCTGCCAAGGCTTCGCCCAGTGGGGTGCGGTCAGAACCACCTTCGGCCAGGGTTTCGCCCAGTGGAGTGCGATCGGAACCGTCAGCTGCCAGGGTCTGGCCTTGTGGGGTACGGTCGGAACCGTCGGCTGCGAGGGTCTGGCCTTGTGGGGTGCGGTCGGAGCCGTCGGCTGCGAGGGTCTGGCCCTGTGGGGTGCGGTCGGAACCGTCGGCTGCGAGGGTCTGGCCTTGTGGCGTACGGTCGGAACCATCGGCTGCCAGGGTCTGGCCTTGTGGCGTACGGTCGGAACCATCTTGAACCAGGCCTTTTTCTTCCAGGCGATCACGACCACCTTCAGCAACCGTCTGGCTGTAGACAGAGTGGCTGTCCTTGACCTGTGGCGTGGCTTGTTCGGAAGCTGGCAGTGCGAAAGCAGTAGAGGCCAGCAGTGAAAGGGACAGGCTCATCAGTAATTGGCGTTTCATGATCGTTGCTCCTTGGGAGGGCGATAAAGTGGGTACGAGGGCAATGCTACTCTCGATAAGTCGATATAAAAGTTCATAAAGACAATGGTAATAATCAACGGAATTGATTGTTTGCGCGGAAGGCTCTAGAACGGGCTTTTCCGAGGTGCGGTTTTGCACTGTCGTGGGTATTTTGTACCCATCGACGCCTCGCAAATGTGCGGGTGCGGTAACAGTTTGTTGGCTGGTTGGTCAGGATCCTGGCTTTTTTTGCGCCGTTCATCGGCACCTGTGGGCCGTTCTACCAGTCCAACCCTTTATAACGAACCGACTGCAGGTTCGTGTTTCCAAGGCGTCGCGATTGCGAGACGCTGATTTGTTCATCAGGAGCCTTGTGCATGACGCGCACCTCGAAAATCCTCGCCTGGAGCTTTGCCAGCCTTGTTGTCCTGCTGGCGGTGCTGGTCCTGGTCATCGCTTTCTTCGACTGGAACCGCATAAAGCCCACGCTCAATGCCAAGGTTTCCGAGGAACTGCATCGCCCCTTCGCCATCAACGGCAACCTGGCGGTGGCTTGGCAGCGTGAGCCAGAGGAAGGGGGTTGGCGAGCCTGGTTGCCCTGGCCCCATGTGGTGGCCGAGGACTTGAGCCTGGGTAACCCGGACTGGTCGAAAACCCCGCAAATGGTCACGCTCAAGCGTGTTGAATTGCGTATTTCGCCCCTGGCGCTGCTGGCCCGACGGGTGGCGATCCCGCGCATTGACCTGACTGAACCCGACGCCAACCTGCAACGCCTGGCCGACGGGCGCGCCAACTGGATCTTCCAGTTCGACCCGAAAGACCCGGACGCCGAGCCGTCCAGCTGGGCGGTGGACATTGGCGCCATCGGCTTCGACAAAGGCCATGTCATCCTTGATGACCAGACGCTCAAGACCCGCCTCGACCTATTGATCGACCCGCTGGGCAAACCCATCCCGTTCAGCGATATCGTCGGTGACAAGGCCGCGAAAAAAGCCCAGGACCAAGGTGCGACACCGCAGGACTACGCGTTCGCCTTCAAGGTCACCGGGCAGTATCATGGGCAAAGCCTGAGCGGCTCCGGCAAGGTCGGCGGCTTGCTGGCCTTGCAGGATGCATCACGACCCTTTCCACTCCAGGCCCAGGCGAAGATCGCCGATACCCGCGTCGAACTGGCTGGCACCCTGACCGACCCGATGAACCTCGGGGCCCTGGATTTGCGTCTGAAACTGGCCGGCAACAGCCTGGCTCATCTCTACCCGCTGACCGGCGTGACCCTGCCGGATTCGCCGCCTTATGCCACCGATGGCCGCTTGATTGCCAAGTTGCATGAGCCGGGTGGGGCGCTGTTTCGCTATGAGGCGTTCAACGGCAAGATCGGCGACAGCGATATCCACGGTGACTTGGCCTATGTCGCCAGCCAGCCGAGGCCGAAACTCAGTGGCGCACTGGTCTCCAATCAACTGCTGTTCAGCGACCTGGCGCCGCTGATCGGTGCTGACTCCAATACCGAGCAAAAGGCCCGGGGCGGCGCCAGCAAGCAGCCGGCCGACAAGGTCTTGCCCGTGGAAGAGTTTCGCACCGAGCGCTGGAGCGTGATGGACGCCGATGTGGAGTTCACCGGCAAGCGCATTGTCCATAGCGAACAGTTGCCGTTCACCGACCTTTACACCCATCTGGTGCTCAACGATGGGCAGTTGAGCCTTGAGCCCCTGCGCTTCGGCGTGGCCGGTGGCCGGCTCGATGCACAGATCCGCCTGAACGGGCACACCCAGCCCCTTGAAGGCCAGGCGAAGTTGACGGCGCGTGGGTTCAAGCTCAAGCAGCTGTTTCCGGGTTTTGAGCCGATGAAAACCAGCTTCGGTGAATTGAACGGCGATGCCGATATCTCCGGACGCGGCAATTCGGTGGCGGCGTTGCTGGGCACTTCCAACGGCACACTGAAAATGCTCATCAACGATGGCGCCATCAGCCGGGAATTGATGGAGCTGGCGGGGCTGAACGTTGGCAACTACGTGGTGGGGAAAATCTTTGGCGACAAGGAAGTGAAGATCAATTGTGCGGCGGCGGACTTCGACATCAAGACGGGCCTGGCAACCACACGCCTGTTCGTGTTCGACACCGAGAACGCGATCATCTACATCGACGGCACGGCGAACATGGCGAGTGAACAGCTGGACCTGACCATCACCCCCGAGTCCAAGGGCTGGCGCCTGATTTCCCTGCGCTCGCCATTGTACGTACGAGGCACGTTCGCCAAGCCCGCCGCCGGGGTCAAGGCGGTACCGCTGATGCTGCGCGGTGCCGGGATGGTGGCATTGGGCGTGATCGCCGCACCGGCCGCCGGGTTGCTGGCACTGGTGGCGCCCAGCGGCGGTGAGCCGAACCAGTGCGCGCCGCTGCTGGAGCAGATGAAGGCGGGCAAGGCGCCGGTGACGGTCAAGCCCACTCGGTAGCCAAGTCTTGCAGTGAGGCTACTGGCCCTATCGCGAGCAGGCTCGCTCCCACACTGGATCGCATTCTTCCTGAAGAAACCCGATCAAATGTGGGAGCGAGCCTGCTCGCGATAGCGGTATCAGAGGTCGGCCAGAATGTCGGCCATATCATCGGCATGCTCTTCTTCCTGGGCCAGGATGTCTTCGAAGATGCGCCGGGTGGTCGGGTCCTTTTCACCGATGTACTGGATGATTTCCCGGTAGCTGTCGATAGCGATCCGTTCGGCCACCAGGTCCTCGTATACCATTTCCTTGAGGGTGTTGCCCGCCACGTACTGGGCGTGGGAATTGCGGGTCAACAGGTCGGGGTTGAACTCCGGCTCGCCGCCCAGTTGCACGATGCGCTCGGCGAGTTTGTCGGCGTGCTCGGCTTCCTGGTTCGCGTGTTCGAGGAACTCGTTGGCCGCCACGCTGGCCTTGAGGCCGGCGGCCATGAAGTAGTGGCGCTTATAGCGCAGGACGCAGACCAGTTCGGTGGCCAGCGCTTCGTTGAGCAGGCGGATGACTTCCTGTCGATCGGCGCCATAGCCTTCGGTCACTGCGCCATTCTGCACGTTCTGCCGTGCACGTTCGCGCAGGGTGGTTACATCGGATAAGTGCATGTCGCTCATCTCGTTCTCCTGGAGGCTGATCCGGTTTGGGCGTCACGCTCTGCTGGCGCGATCACTCTAAATGTGAGTGACGCGGTCCTGAAAAAGTTTTACCGAGTTTTTCAGCGCATGACCGGACAGCCGCGCTTCCTCTCCCAGCCACTGGAAGAATGCCCGCACCGGCGGATGGCGTTCGCGACCCGGGACGCACAGGGCACTGTAGCCGGCGCCATTGACCTGGACGTCCGGGCGATAGCCCACCAGCAAGCCGCTGGCGATGCTTTCGGACGCCAGGATATTGCTCGCCAGCACCAGGCCCTGCCCGGCAATCGCCGCTTGCAAGGCGTAATGCTCCTCATCGTACTCGCGCATGCATGGCTGTCGGGTCAGCCAGGTTTCCCCGGCCTGGGCGCACCAGGCATCCCAACCGTGGGCGTACAGCTTGGAGTTGTGCCAGCGCACGCTGATCAGCGTCGGCGCCTGCCGGGTCGCCAGGGCTACCTGCTCAGGCGAGCCATAGACCCCGAAGCTCTCATCGAACAGGCACATGCCGTACAGGTTCGGGTAGCCCTCCAGGCTGTAGCGCACCACCAGGTCGACGCTGGCGTCCTGATGCAGGTCGATCACTTCGCAATGGGTGTCCAGGCGCACGTTGATGTTCGGGTGCCGCGCATAAAACCGGCCCAGGCGAGGCACCAGCCACAGGGCGGCAAACGCGGCGGTGGTGGACAGGGTCAGGTGGGTGGTGCTGCGTTGCGGGCGCAGGGTGTCGACACTTTGCGCCACCTCCAGCAAGGCCCCGTGCAGGCTGTGGAACAAGCGTTGCCCGCCTTCGGTGAGGCGTACCTGGCGCGGCAGGCGTTCGAACAGCATCAGCCCCAGCCAGCTCTCCAAGGCTCGAATCTGATGGGAGACCGCCGTCGGCGTCACCGACAACTCCGCCGCAGCCGCCTTGAAACTGAGCAGTCGCGCGGCTGATTCGAAGGCGCGCAAGGCATTGAGCGGCAGGCTGGCGAACATCTGAACTCTCCTGAAAACACAATGGATGAAATTAATTCATCCAGATGAACTAGCGCTCATTTGTCTAAAAGCAGCGCCGGATATCAAGCTGCAAGGCACGAACAGTATTGATTGTAGCCGCATAAAAGGAGATTCAGATGAGCAAAATTCTTGTAGTGCACGGCAGCCCTCGTGGTGAACGCTCTCATTCCCGGCGCCTGGCCGAGGCGTTTGTCTCGGCGTGGCAGGCTGCCCATCCACAGTCGCAATTGACCCGTCGCGAAGTCGGACGGACGGTGATCGCGCCGGTCAACGAAGCCTTCATCGCCGCGGCGTTCTACCCCGAGCCTCAGGAGCGACCATTGATCATGCAAGCGGACCTGGCCCTGAGCGATACCTTGGTCGAGGAGTTGCAAGCCCATGATCGACTGGTGATCTCCGCGCCCATGCACAACTTCAGCGTGCCCAGTGGCGTGAAGGCCTGGATCGACCAGATCGTGCGCATCGGGCTGACGTTCAACCACCGCCTGGATAACGGCGTGTCGCACTACGAGCCGTTGGTGTTGGGCAAGAAGGCGCTGATCGTGACCAGTCGCGGCGATTTTGGTTTCGGGCCCGGCGGCCAATTGGAGAGCATGAACCACGCTGATACGCTGTTGCGTACCGTGCTGGGGTTTATCGGTATCACCGATGTGACGGTGGTGGCGGCCGAAGGCGAAGAATCGGCCGAGCGCAGTTTTGCCTTGTCCTGTGCCGAGGCCGAGGAGCGCTTGCTGGCGTTGGCACGGACCTTTTGAGAAAAGCCTGCTGCACAGCCCAACGGGAGCAAGCGCTCACAGTTTCATGGCTCGCAAGTGACACGGGTGTCATAGACTGGTCATCATCGGTACCGATGCTGGACCACCTCTTGATCACAAGGATGTCGCCATGTCGCAACGCTGCGCCACTCGCTACCCGCTGGTGCTGGTCCCGGGCATGCTCGGGTTCATACGCCTGGTGCTGTACCCGTACTGGTATGGGATCGTCTCGGCGTTGCGTCGCGGCGGGGCGGTGGTGGTGGCGGTGAAGGTTTCGCCGCTGCATTCGTCCGAAGTTCGCGGCGAGCAATTGCTGGCGCGGATCGAGGAGATCCTGCGGCAAACCGGTGCGCAGAAAGTCAATTTGATCGGCCACAGCCAGGGCAGCCTCACCGCCCGCTATGCAGCTGCCAAGCGCCCGGACCTGGTGGCGTCGGTCACTTCGGTGGCCGGCACCAACCACGGTTCCGAGCTGGCTGATTACCTGCAACTCCACTATCCGGCCGACAGTGCCGGGGGGCGCGTGCTCAGTGCCGTGCTGCGACTGATCAACGCCCTGATGAGCCTGCTGGATACTGGTTATCGGGGGCCGAAGCTACCGGTGGATATCCACGCTTCCCATGCCTCCCTGACCACCGCCGGGGTAACGCTGTTCAACCAGCGTTATCCACAGGGCCTGCCGGTGACCTGGGGCGGGCATGGCCCGGAAGAAGTCAACGGCGTGCGCTATTACTCCTGGTCCGGCACCTTGCAACCGGGCAAGACCGATAAGGGGCGCAACCTGTTCGACGGCACCAACCGCAGTTGCCGTTTATTCGCCCGCACCTTTGTAAGGGAGGTAGGGCAATGCGACGGCATGGTCGGACGCTACAGCTCGCACTTGGGCACGGTCATCCGCGATGACTATCCGTTGGACCACTTCGATATCGTCAACCAGTCGCTGGGGCTGGTGGGCAAGGGGGCCGAGCCGATCCGGTTGTTTGTCGAGCATGCCGAGCGGTTGAAGGCTGCCGGGGTGTAGCTGGTTGGACCGCGTTGTCGTTCTTCGCGAGCAGGCTCGCTCCCACAGTTGATCGCATTCTTCCTGAGGAAACTCAGTCAACTGTGGGAGCGGGCTTGCTCGCGAAAGCGGCATATCAGGCACTGAGGATCAATCGGGTGAAGGTGTAACAGGCTTTGTCTACACTGCACTTCATCGCCGTACCCTCGTGCGGCAGCCAGGAGAAACACCATGAAGATGCTTCGTGTGCCTTTGTTGATGATTGGTTTGCTGCTGTGTTCCCAGGGCTTCGCCGCGACGGCGCAGCAGACCAAGATGACCACCTGCAACGCCGACGCGACCGCCAAGGCGCTCAAGGGCGACGAGCGCAAGGCCTTCATGAGTAACTGCCTCAAGGCCACTCCTGCTGCGCCGAGCACGCCCCAGGAACGCATGAAGACCTGCAACGCCACGGCCACCACCCAGGCCCTGAAGGGCGATGCCCGCAAGGCGTTCATGAGTGATTGCCTGAAGAACAAGTAAGTGGCGCCTGCGGGGGGCCTCATCGCGAGCAGGCCCGCTCCCACAGTGGATTTGTCGTGCTCGGTCCATCGTGGGAGCGAGCCTGCTCGCGATGGCCGGCGCAAAAGTTACAAAAACCCCCTGAACTGCGACCAAGGTCGGCCGACACAATCCCTAGTGCTGTCAGCGGATCGCTGGCAGACTGCCGATCCTTTCACGCCGTTTTGTCCTGAGGCTGTATGCCAACGTTTTCTCAGCGTCATGTGTTGTTGGTGATCAGTTGGGTGATCATTTTTGGTGGGCTGTTGCTGGTGCTGCCGCTGCGCCTGTTGCCGAGCCTGCTGGCCGGGTTGCTGGTGTTCGAGCTGGTCAACATGCTCACCCCGCAGTTGCAACGGTTGATCGAAGGCCGCCGCGCTCGCTGGCTGGCGGTGGCGTTGCTGGGCACGCTGGTGGTCAGTGTGCTGACGTTGATCTTCGCCGGTGCCTTCAGTTTCCTGCTGCATGAAGCGGAGAACCCTGGCGCGTCCCTGGACAAGTTCATGGCGGTGGTCGATCGTGCCCGCGGACAGTTGCCGCCGTTCATCGACGCTTACCTGCCAGCCAGCGCCGCCGAGTTCCGCGTGGCGATCGGTGACTGGGTGAGCAAGCACCTGAGCGACCTGCAACTGGTGGGCAAGGACGCGGCCCACATGTTCGTGACGCTGCTGATCGGCATGGTCCTGGGGGCCATCGTTGCCTTGCAGCGCATCCCCGACCTGACCAAGCGCAAACCCCTGGCCGCGGCGCTGTTCGATCGCCTGAACCTGCTGGTCAAGGCGTTTCGCAACATTGTCTTCGCCCAAATCAAGATTTCCCTGCTCAACACCTTTTTCACCGGGATCTTCCTGGCGGTGGTGCTGCCGCTATTCGGGATCAAACTGCCGCTGACCAAGACCCTGATCGTGATGACTTTCCTGCTGGGACTGCTGCCGGTCATCGGCAACCTGATGTCCAACACGCTGATCACCATTGTCGGCCTGTCGCTGTCGATCTGGGTCGCCGTGGCGGCGCTGGGTTACCTGATCGTGATCCACAAGCTCGAATACTTCCTCAACGCCCGCATCGTCGGCGGGCAGATCAGCGCCAAGTCCTGGGAGTTGCTCATGGCGATGCTGGTGTTCGAAGCGGCATTCGGTCTGCCGGGGGTGGTGGCGGGGCCGATTTACTACGCTTACTTGAAGAGTGAGTTGAAGCAGGTGGGGATGGTTTGAACCGGTGGGTGTGGCGTCTGATCTGGCGCCATCGCGAGCAGGCTCGCTCCCACAGTCAACGGCATTCCTTCTGAAGAAACCCGGTCAAGTGTGGGAGCGAGCCTGCTCGCGATAGCTGCGCCTCGGTCTTGGATCAGGCCTGCGTGCCGTAGCGCTTCATCGCCTCGATCGCCAACCCGCTGCCGATACTGCCGAAGATATTGCCTTCCACATGCCGCGCCTGGGGCAGCATCGCCGAGACGCTGTTGCGCAGCGCCGGGATGCCGCTGGAACCGCCGGTGAAGAACACCGTGTCCACCTGATCGACCCGCACGTTGGCATCGTTGAGCAACTGCGAGACGCTGCCGCGCACCCGTTCCAGCAAGCCGTCGATGGCCGACTCGAACAAGGCTCTGCTCAGGTCCACGCTCAGGCCCGGCTCGATCCGGTCCAGTGGCACGTGGCGCTGGTCGCTGTGAGTCAGCTGGATCTTGGTTTCTTCCACTTCCATCGCCAGCCAGTGCCCGGCGCGCTGTTCGATCAACTTGAACAGCCGGTCGATGCCGCCAGTGTCTTCGATGTCGTAGCGCATGCTGCCCAGGGCCAGGGTAGATTTCTGCGAGTACACCGCGTTGATGGTGTGCCAGGTCGCCAGGTTCATGTGGTGGCTGGTGGGCATGTAGGCGCCGCTTTTCATGCGGCTGCCGTAGCCGAACAGCGGCATCAGGCCGGCCAGCGACAGTTGTTTGTCGAAGTCCGTGCCGCCGATATGCACGCCACCGGTGGCGAGGATGTCGGCGTGACGGTTGTCGTGGGTGCGACGCTCGGGGGACAGGCGCACCAGGGAGAAGTCCGAGGTACCACCGCCGATGTCGACGATCAGCACCAGCTCTTCCTTCTCGATGGTCGATTCATAATCGAAGGCCGCCGCGATGGGTTCGTACTGGAATGAGACTTCCTTGAAACCGATGGCCCGGGCGACGTCCACCAGGGTGTTCTCCGCCTCCTGGTCGGCCAGTTCATCGTCGTCGACGAAAAACACCGGGCGCCCCAGGACCACTTCTTCGAATTCCCGACCGGCGGTGGCTTCGGCGCGTTTCTTCAACTGGCCGATGAACAACCCCAGCAAATCCTTGAACGGCATCGCCGTGCCCAACACGCTGGTGTCGTGCTTGATCAGCTTGGAGCCCAGCAGGCTCTTGAGCGAGCGCATCAGCCGGCCTTCGTAGCCTTCCAGGTATTCGTGCAGGGCCAGGCGGCCATACACCGGACGGCGCTCCTCGAGATTGAAAAAGACCACCGAGGGCAGGGTGATCTTGTCGTCCTCCAGCGCGATCAACGTTTCCATGCCGGGGCGCAGCCAGCCGACAGTGGAGTTGGACGTGCCAAAGTCGATGCCGCAGGCACGGGCCGGGGATGCGTTTTTCATGTCTTTCGGGTTCCAGTTGAAAAAACGGCCGCGCAGTGTATGTCAGTGCGGCGCGGATTCGAAGGCCGGTTATCCGCTAATTCGTAAACGTTGGCCTTGAAAGCTGCCCTCATACCCCCAAACTTGCTGGCATGGGCCTGGTAGCACAGGGCGGTGCAAGAACCGCCACCGGCTGCCGATAAACTTCTGAAGCGCCGCCCGGTCACAAACCTTGAGATCGGTCAAACCCTCAGGACTTGTATCACGAGCATGCTGCGGGTGGCGGTGCGATATCGATAACGGATGGTGATCCTTCGATGGACTTCAAAGACTATTACAAGATTCTGGGTGTGGAGCCGACGGCTGACGACGCCACGATCAAGGCCGCCTATCGCAAACTGGCGCGCAAATACCACCCGGATGTGAGTAAGGAAAAGGACGCCGAGACCAAGTTCAAGGACGTCTCCGAAGCCTACGAAGCGCTGAAAAGCGCCGACAAACGCGCCGAATACGATGACCTGCGCCGCTACGGCCAGCACGGCCAGCCGTTCCAGGGCCCGCCGGGCTGGCAGAGCCGTGGCGGTTTTGGTGGGCAGGACACTGGGGATTTCTCGGACTTCTTCAGTTCGATCTTCGGCAATCGCGGGCCGGGTTTCGGTGGCGGACAGTCAGGTCGCAGCGCCGGCCGTCGAGGGCAAGACGTGGAAATGGAACTACCGATTTTCCTGGAAGAGACCCTCTCGAGCGAGTCGAAGAAAGTCAGCTTCCAGGTGCCGCAGTACAACGCGGCCGGCCAGCATGTGAGCAACACCAGCAAAAGCCTGAACGTGAAGATTCCGCTGGGCGTGACCGACGGCGAACGCATCCGCCTCAAAGGCCAGGGTGCACCCGGCATTGGCGGCGGTGCCAATGGCGATCTGTACCTGACCATTCGTTTCGCGCCGCACCCCAAGTTCGACGTCGAAGGCCAGGACCTGATCATCACCTTGCCCCTGGCGCCGTGGGAGTTGGCACTGGGCACCGAAGTGGCGGTGCCGACCCTGACCGGCAAGATCAACCTCAAGGTCCCGGCCGGCAGCCAGAACGGCCAGCGCATGCGCGCCAAAGGCCACGGCCTGCGCAACAAGGCCGGCGAGCGCGGCTACCTGTTCGTGCAGCTCAAGGCCGTGATGCCCAAGGCCAACGACGAGGCGGTCAAGGCGCTGTGGGCGGAGCTGGCGAAGAAGGCTGCGTTCGATCCGCGGGAGAACTTCTGATTGTCTTGAGGGGCTAGACTCGACAGTTAAAGCATTGGGAGAAGCAGACCATGAACAACCCGATCATTGAACTGACTCTGACGGAATTCTGCGAGGCCGCCGCGTTGGCGGATGTCCATGTTATCGAGATCGTCGAGCATGGCATCCTCGAACCCCACGGCGCGGCCCCGACGGATTGGCGCTTTACCGATTACGAACTGGTCTTGGCCAAGCGTGCCGCGAAGTTGCGGCACGACTTGGAGTTGGAATGGGAAGGCGTCGCCCTGGCCCTGGATTTATTGGAAGAGGTCCAGCTGCTGCGAGCCGAGAACCGCCGGTTGCGCCAGCAACTGGGCCGCTGGGTGGGCTGACAGGCCCGCCGGCCACAGTGCTCGAAGACGCAATAAATAGTTACCGCACACCGCGGTGACGCACTGGTTAGGCTCGGGTTTTCCATTATCAAGGATGACCCGATATGTCAGAGTTCACCCCCCGTCTTGCCATTCCCCAAGGCGAGCATTTCGACCTGCTCAAAGCCCGTATTCCCGGCTGGTACAGCGGGGCCATCGTGCAACGCCAGCAGGAGTTGAGCGACCATGCGCTGGAGTTTCCGGACTGGTACGCGAAAGCGTCCCCCGACCTCTGGAACAACCTCAAGGACAGCCACGCCCGATACCGTGAACGCCTGAACCAGGTCGACAACTACTTGGGCAATATCCAGGATATCCGGGCCTTTGCCGAACCGTTGCTCAAGCAGGCGATTCAGGATGAGTTCAAACTCTCGCTGAACGTCAACGAGGTTTATTTCGTCCGTAAGTACGGGCGCAAGACCCGCGATGATTTTTTTGCCGCGCTGGTCCTGGACAACGAAGGTGGCCACTACGATCGCTACGAATACCGGGGCACGTCGTTGCTGGAGGCCGCGCTGGCCAATTTCGAGTCCGGCGAAGAGCGCAAGCCCGGTTGTGAAGACTGCAGCGCCATTACCACGCAGCGCCCGTTTTATGGTAGCGACGTCATGCCTTCCATCGAGGCTTTTCGCGCGTCGGCACTGCCGATGGCCCCTGAAGCCTTCGCCAGACTATGTCGCACGCTGGATTTGGGGCGCCAATACCAGACACACATCAACGCTATCGTGCGACCCGACGACAGCGGCGCACGCAACCGCTTGGATCATCAGTTGCGCGAGCACCACAAACAGGGCTTGGCGCTGAGCATCGAGATCGCCCGGGCCAAGACGGACATCAGCCCGGCGGCCTACTCAATGCTGCAGCAGGTGATCCACGGGGCAAGCGGCATCAGCCTCGATGGTGAAGCGGTGACGTTCACGTCCCTGAAAATCTTCGACATCGAACTGGTCGGCCCCGTGTTGATCGGCCCCGACCTTGAAAGCAGTCGTCGGGTGGTGCCCGTCGTGGCCTACCTGCCTGGCGATCCCGAGCATCCCCTCAAGGAATATGCCTCCAGTACCGACTTCATGGCCGAACTGCGGCGACGCCTGCATGGCATTGCCTATCGCCGCTTCTTCAGCCGTTTTGTACCGCTGCGCCAGCAAGGGGCATTTTTCAAGCAGTTCAACCGTTTTTATCGACCCTCCTCGCAAGCGAGTGATCAGGCCGATTACCCGCTCAAGTCGTCATTGCGCAACCTGCCCATGGACAACTCACCGATTCCCGGCGACCTGTGGGAGGCGCTGCGTCTGCGGCAGCTCCAGAAGATTCAGGCGGACGCCCGGGCGGTGGCGGTGCCTACCGGCGATGAAGACAGGAGCGCGCGTCTGGCGCGCCTGGACAGCTACCTGAACGCGGTGGTCAATGTGTTCAACCTGGCGGCGTTCGTGGTGCCCGGATTGGGGCCGTTGATGCTGACGGTAGGGGCCGTGCAAATGTTCAACGAGGCGTTCGAGGGCATCGAAGCGTTCGAACATGGGGATATCCGGGAGTTGTGGGCGCATTTCTCCAGCGTGGCCCTCAACACGGCATTCGTTGCCACCGGCGCGGCGGTGCTGCCGCACATTCAATGGTCGGGCAGGGTGGAGCAGTTGGAGTCCGTCCAATTGGCCAATGGCGAGTCGCGTCTCTGGCGTCCCGACCTGACGCCCTACCGCAGTGAATTGGAACCGCCCGCGACCTCGATTCCGGATGCCCAGGGCCTGTACCGGTTCGACGACCGCCGGATCCTGCCTCTGGGTGAGCAATACTACGAAGTGCAACAGGACCGGCAGAGCTTGCGCTATCGCATTCGTCACCCTGCCCGCCCGGAGGCTTACCGACCCGAGCTGACGGGCAACGGCAGCGGTGCCTGGAACCATGAGCTGGAACGGCCGCGCACCTGGCAAGGGGGGACGTTAATGAGGCGGCTGGGTCATCGCGTCAAGGCTTTCAGCGACGCCGAGCTGGAGCAGATCCGCGTCGCCAGCGGTACCACCGAGGACGTGCTGCGACGGCTGCATGTCGAAGGCGAACCGCTACCGGTCTTGCTCGCCGATACGATCGAGCGCTTTGACCTCTGCCGGCAGATCGACCGTTTCATCGGGCAGTTGCAAAGCGAAGATTCGCTGCGCCGTGAGCAGGCCGATCCGATGCTCCAGTTGCATCTGCTCACCCAATACGGGCCGTGGCCAAGAGGGCTGAGACTGCAAGTGGTCGACGGTTCCCGCCGGAGCCTGTGGGAATACCTTCGGCCATCGGAAGGGGACGCCCCGATTCGTGACGTCATCGTTCCCGAGGCGGACGTACGCAGCTCTTTGGCGCTGAAAAAACTGATCGAGGCGGTGGACGCCGTGGGCATCGATCTGTTGGCCGGTACCCGGCCACCCATTGCAAAAACGAAAATAGACGCCCGAGTCGGGCAATTGCGCAAGACCCTGGCCGAGCTGGCGGAGAATGACAAAGTACAACTGCTCAATGATCTCTACACCAGGGGAACACCGCCGAGTGACCCGTCTGCTGCGCTGCTCAAATCCCGTTTTCCCTCGGTACCGACCGCGGCGATCGAGCAGATAGGCCTCTTCGCCAGCCCGCAAGAATTGCAAGAAATGCTCCGCTGGGACTTCGCCGATGCCACCCAGACCAAACCCATCCCGCTGCGTATCGCCGAAGAGCTGCGTTACTATCAGCGTGCGGTGCGTTTGAACCGAGTCTACGAGGGTTTGTATCAGGAGGCACTGGCCACGGCGGACACGCCCCGGCTGGTGTTGGCCACCTTGAAAACCTTGCCCGGCTGGAGCGATACGGTACGCATTGAACTGCGCGAGGCCGCTGTTTCCGGTGCTTTGATCGACAGCATCGGGCCGCAAGACGCCAGCCAGGTCAAGGTTGTGGTCAGGGACGATGATCGCTACCAGGCTTTTGACGACAGCGGCAATGAACTGAGCCATTGGGGCAGCGTTTTCGATGCCTTGCAGCACGCCCTTCCGGATGCCGAACGCAGGGCCATGGGCCGGCCTTCGATTCATCAGGCAGACCTGTTGAAACAGGCCATTGGTGCCGCGCCATTGCCCAGGGATGCGCTGGCGAGCCTTTTGAAGATGCCCGCGCTCAAACCCTCCTTCCGGTCGCCGATGCGCCTGGCTTCGGGCAAAGTCGGCTACCCCATGGGCGGGCTGCGGGATTGGTTGGGCCTGGGCCGATCGCCGCAAAGCCGGGTCCTGGAGTTGTACCCGGGCTATTCGGCGGAACAAACCCAGGCCCTGTTGCGATCATTGGGCGATGGCGCGGTAAAGGAACTCAAACGACGTAAAGTCGAGTTGAAAATGCTGCGGCGGGATCTGGACCGCTGGGTCGCTAGCCCTGCATTGCGCAGTGTGGGTAATTCCCAGCAGCGAGTGCCGATGTTGCTCAAGCAGGTGGCGGCTGACCAAATCGAGCGATGCTGGCGGCGCCAGAGCCCGGTCGCTGTGGGGGTGGACGGCCGCAGGATCGGCTATGAGCTTGAGCTCAACGGCGTCAATGTCGGGACATTGCCGGAGCTGACGGCCGATTTCAGTCATGTGGGCGTACTCAAGCTTCGTAACATGGGGTTGTCACTCAACCACTGCGACGACTTCCTCAGCGGGTTCTCCTCCCTTCGTCGGTTGGACATGTCCGGGAACAGGTTGAGTGATATTCCGCAGGCCGTGGCGGCAATGAAGGATCTGGACACGCTTGAACTGCAGAGGAACCGGATTGGCCTGAGCCCTGGCGGCGTGGAAGTCCTGCAAGGTCTTACCCGCTTGAAAAACCTCCACCTGGATCACAATGGGCTGGGGCGGTTACCGGATTTCAGTGCTTTGCCTGACCTGGAACGATTGGATCTGAGGCATACCGGGATCACTACCTGGCCCACCGGTCTGCGGGACCAACCGCTGGAGCTGATTGATTTGCGCAATAACGGGTTGACCGAAGTGCCGGATCATTTGCTCGATCCGCCCGCCGAGCGTGCTCATGCCACGGCACGTCTTAACCGCGTGACGCTGTTGCAGGGCAACCCTCTGAGCGAGATAGTCCAACAGCGCATGCGTGATTATTGGGATACGGTCTTGCAAACGCGTTCCGAATGGATGGTCCTGCGTCTGCCCGGTGCGTTTGGGCATGCGGTGCCGGGCAGGCCGTCGAACATGCAGCGATGGTTGCGCAACCTGTCCGGAGAGCAACTGGCGGACAAAAGGGCTTTGTGGATGAGCCTGGCGGGTGAGCCACAATCGGGAGAGTTTTTTGAGTTGTTGAACCGGTTGGCCGACTCCTATCAGGGCCTGAGAGATTATCCGGACCTTCAGGCCCGCGTCTGGCAAATGCTCGAAGCGATGGGGAGCTCCACCGACCTGCGTCATGAGTTGTTCGACCTGGCTGGCCGGCCGGCGTGTGAAGATCGCGCGGCGCTGTCGTTCAGTTACCTGGAAATCAAATTGATGATCCACAACGCCAGGGCCTTGGCGGCTGGCAAGGATGAGGCGACAGCGCTCATCCAGTTGGCCAAGGGGCTGTTTCGCCTCGATGAGGTGGAGCGTATTGCCCTGCAGGATATCCAGCGGCGCCGTGACGCGATCAATGCCCGCCTCGACCTGACCGACGAGGAGAAGCGCGAAAACCTGGCGCTGATAGAAGAAGTCGAGGTTCGTCTGGCTTACCGAGTGGGGCTCAAGGATCGACTGAGGCTGCCGGGGCAACCCGCAGGCGGGAGTTTTCTCACGCTGGGGGATGTCACCCCCGCAATGCTCGACGCCGCCGCCAGTCAGGTCCTGGCCCTGGACGACTCACCCCAGCAGTTTCAGTCATTGGTGGGCCGGGATTTCTGGATCGATTATTTGAAGCAGCAGCATGGGGCTTCTTTCCAGGCGCTGAATGACACCCTTATCGCCAGGCAGATTGAACTGGATGAGGCAAAGTCGGCCGGGACCCTGGAGGAATCCGACTACGTCAACCAGTCCGAGGCGTTGGACTTGCAACACAAGATCAAGGAAGCGGAGCTGATCCAGTCGTTGACGCGAACCGAGTTGGCCGCGCTGCCGGAAAGCACCGATCTGTAAGCGAATCCGGCCCGATCATTTCAGGCCGGAATGACCCCCGTGGTGGGGAACTCATTTGTGGCGAGGGGATAAATCCCCTCGCCACAGAAGCTCTCTCGCCACAAGGGTTGCGCGGGTTCAAAACAGGAAGTAGCGCTGCGCCATCGGCAGCACTTCGGCTGGTTCGCACCACAGCAACACCCCATCGGCCTTGACCTGATAGGTCTGCGGATCGACATCGATGCTCGGCAAGTAGTCGTTGTGAATCAGGTCGGTCTTCTGCACATCGCGGCAGCCCTTGACCACGGCGATTCTCTTCTTCAGCCCGAGCTGTTCCGGCAACCCGGCCTCGGCGGCGGCCTGGCTGATGAAGGTGAGGCTGGTGGCGTGTCGTGAGCCGCCGTAGCTGGCGAACATCGGCCGGTAGTGCACTGGCTGCGGTGTCGGGATCGAGGCGTTGGCGTCGCCCATCAGGCTGGCGGCAATGGCCCCGCCCTTGAGGATCAGCGTCGGTTTGACGCCGAAGAACGCCGGGCGCCACAGCACCAGGTCGGCCCACTTGCCCACTTCGATGGAGCCCACTTCATGGCTGATGCCGTGGGTGATCGCCGGGTTGATGGTGTACTTGGCGATGTAGCGTTTGATGCGGAAGTTGTCGTTGCCTTCGCCGTCACCGGGCAAGGCGCCGCGTTGCTTTTTCATCTTGTCGGCGGTCTGCCAGGTGCGGGTGATGACTTCGCCGACACGGCCCATGGCCTGGCTGTCGGAGCTGATCATCGAGAACGCGCCCAGGTCATGAAGAATGTCTTCGGCGGCGATGGTCTCGCGGCGGATGCGGCTCTCGGCGAAGGCCACGTCTTCGGCAATGCTCGGGTCAAGGTGATGGCAGACCATCAGCATGTCGAGGTGTTCGTCGATGGTGTTGCGGGTGAACGGCCGGGTCGGGTTGGTGGAGCTGGGCAACACGTTGGGGAAACCGCAGGCCTTGATGATGTCCGGCGCATGTCCGCCACCGGCGCCTTCGGTGTGGTAGGTATGGATGGTGCGGCCCTTGAAGGCGGCGAGGGTGGTTTCGACGAAACCGGATTCGTTGAGGGTGTCGGTGTGGATCGCCACCTGCACGTCGTACTGGTCGGCCACGCTCAGGCAGTTATCGATAGCCGCCGGGGTGGTGCCCCAGTCTTCGTGCAGCTTCAGGCCGATGGCGCCGGCCTTGACCTGTTCGATCAACGGCTCCGGCAGGCTGGCGTTGCCCTTGCCGGTGAAGCCGATGTTCATCGGGAAGGCGTCGGCGGCCTGGAGCATGCGCGCCAGGTGCCACGGCCCGGAGGTGCACGTGGTGGCGTTGGTCCCGGTGGCCGGGCCGGTGCCGCCGCCGATCATGGTGGTGACGCCGCTCATCAGCGCCTCTTCGATCTGCTGCGGGCAGATGAAGTGAATGTGGGTGTCGATGCCGCCAGCCGTGAGGATCATGCCTTCGCCGGCGATCACCTCGGTGCTGGCGCCGATGGCGATGGTCACGTCGGGCTGGATGTCCGGGTTGCCGGCCTTGCCGATGGCCGCGATGCGCCCGTCCTTGAGGCCGACATCGGCCTTGACGATGCCCCAGTGGTCGATGATCAGCGCGTTGGTGATCAAGGTATCGACGACCTCGGCGGCCAGCAACTGGCTCTGGCCCATGCCGTCGCGAATCACCTTGCCGCCGCCGAATTTCACTTCTTCGCCGTAGGTGGTGAAGTCCTTTTCCACTTCGATCCACAACTCGGTGTCGGCCAGGCGGACCTTGTCGCCGACGGTGGGGCCGAACATGTCGGCGTAGGCTTGTCTCGAAATCTTCATGTGCTTGCCTTGGAATTCAATTGAATGTGGAAACCGTTCGCTTCGCTCACTCATCGCGAGCAGGCTCGCTCCCACAGTTGATCGCATTCCCCTGTGGGAGCGAGCCTGCTCGCGATGGGGCCGGTGCTGGCACCCTATGACTTAAAGGTCGCCCATGACGCGCCCGGCAAACCCGAACACCCGCCGATGCCCGGCCAGGTCCACCAGTTCCACCTCGCGGCTCTGGCCCGGTTCGAAGCGCACCGCCGTGCCGGCCGGGATGTTCAGGCGCATGCCACGGCTGGCGGCGCGGTCGAAGGTCAGGGCGTCGTTGGTTTCGAAAAAGTGATAGTGCGAACCGACCTGGATGGGCCGGTCACCGCTGTTGGCGACGTTCAGCGTGAGCGTGCGGCGGCCGACGTTGAGTTCGATGTCGCCGGGTTGGACCTGGTATTGGCCTGGAATCATTGCGGTTGCCCCAAAAGCTTGTAGTAGATGGCGGTCGGGGTGTAAGTCCCGTCCGGGCTCTGGCAGTAGTCGGGCAGTTCACCGACGCGGGTATAGCCCATGGCGCGGTAGAATGCCTCGGCCTCGGAACCGGCCTCGGTGTCGAGGTACAACAGGCCACGTTTGTGTTGGCGGGCGCCGAGTTCCAGGGCGCTCATCAATTGCTGGCCCAGGCCCCGACGGCGAGCCTCGCCGCGCACGAGCAGCTTCTGTACCTCGGCGCGGTTGAGGCCGTTGGGTTTCTGGCACAAGGCGAGTTGGACACTGGCTTGTACCTGTTCATCCTTGACCACCACCCACAGCAACAGGTGGCCTTGGTTGAGGCTGGCCTGGACCTCGTCGAAATAGGCGCGGGCCTGGACGGCATCGAGATCGGCCATGAACCCCACGCTGGCGCCGTACCCGACGGCGTCGAGCAACAGATCGATCAGGCCCTGGCGATAATGCGCAAAGCTCTCGGCGTGGACTCGACGCAACTGGGCGGGGTTCATTGGCTTTTCACTCCTTATCGACGGCAGGCGGTAGCGCCCCGGGATTGAGGTTCAATTGCATGAAGGTCAGGTCCAGCCAGCGACCGAACTTGGTTCCCACTTCGGGCATTTGCCCGGTGATCACGAAACCGGCCCGCTCGTGCAGGCGAATCGAGGCCGCGTTACCGCTTTCGATGGCGGCGACCATGACATGTTTATCGCAGGCCCTGGCACGCTCGATCAAAGCGCTCATCAATAGAGGGCCAAGGCCATTGCCGCGCTGGTCGCTACGCACGTACACCGAATGCTCCACGGTGTGGCGGAAGCCGTCGAACGGCCGCCAGTCGCCGAATGAAGCGTAGCCGAGCATGTTCTCCTCGGGGTCACTGACCACCAGTATCGGGTAGCCCTGGGCTTGCCGGGCGCTGAACCATGCCTGGCGGTTGCCCAGGTCCACGGGCTGTTCGTTCCAGATCGCCGTGGTGTTGAGGACGGCGTCGTTGTAGATGTCACGGATCGCCGGCAGGTCGGCGGGCTGGGCGTCACGAACGTGATAGGTCATGACACGGCCTCAGGCGATGGGCTTGTGGACGGTGACCAATTTGGTTCCGTCGGGAAAGGTCGCCTCGACCTGGATTTCCGGGATCATTTCCGGGATGCCTTCCATTACCTGTTCGCGGCTTAGCAGGGTGGTGCCGTAATGCATCAGCTCGGCCACGGTCTGGCCGTCACGGGCGCCTTCGAGCAGGGCTGCGGAAATGTAGGCCATGGCCTCAGGGTAATTGAGCTTCAAGCCACGAGCCAATCGCCGTTCGGCGACGAGGCCGGCGGTGAAGATCAGCAGCTTGTCTTTTTCGCGTGGGGTCAGGTCCATGTGCAATCCAATAAAGGCAGGTAAAAATTACAGATCCTTGAATACTGCCCCTGTGGGAGCGAGCCTGCTCGCGATAGCGGTGTGTCAGTCAACATTTATGGTGAATGTTCCATTGCTATCGCGAGCAGGCTCGCTCCCACAGGACCAGCGGATTCAGGTGCTCCAGATTCTGGGAGGTACCGCCTCTCGACCGAGCATTGCCGGGCGCAGAAGCCTCCACAATTCAATCAACCATCCCCGCGCCAGCAGCGCCTCGCTCGCCAGGCAGCGGGCCACGACCAGCCCGGGCAACTGCGTCAAATCCCCACGCACGTCATGGCCCAGGGATCGGCATTGTTCCAGCCGCTCGCTGTCGATTTCGCCGGTCACCAACAACGTGGCGAACACCGGGTCGCCGCCCAGGCCGATGGGCGAGTCCAACAACCCATCACCGCCCACAATGCGCTGGCGCTCATGCCACAGCAACTGGCCGTCGCGGCGAATGTCCAGCCGCGACTGGAAATGCCCCAGGTCGAACCGCTCGCCGCTGGCCGGTCGGCCGAGGGCAACCATGTCCCAGTAGAACAGCCGCCCATCGCCCTGCAGGTCGATGCTCGTGCTCAGTTCGGCCTGGGCCGCGCTGAAGACGATGGTTTCCTGGGGCAGCCATTCCAGGGTTGCGCCGGGGGCGACGCTGAGGCTCAGTTGTTGATACGCCGGGCCGGCGGCGCGATACCACTTGGCCGCGCCGGGGCTGGTCAGTTGCGCCCAGGCGCCAGGGCCGACGTGGGCCGAGATGTCCAGGCGGTCACCGCCGGCAATCCCGCCAGGCGGGTGGACGATGATGTGCTGGCACACCTCGGGGCCTTCGGCGTACAGGTGCTTCTGCACCCGCAGCGGGCCTTTGTGCCGCCGCTGGACCGGGCGCGTGCAATCGCCAAAGCGGGCGTAACCCAGATCCAGCTCGGCATGCCAACTGGGGGTGAACACCGCAGAAGGGGCCAGTAATGAGACAGGTAGATTCATGATTTCTGATTATCGTCAGGACGCTACAGACTAGATCGTAACCAGCCCGCGCACACCCTCGGCTTCCATATTTTCTCCGCGCCCCTGCTGCACGATCTCGCCCCGGGACATCACCAGGTACTGATCGGCCAGTTCGGCGGCGAAGTCGTAGAACTGCTCCACCAGCAAAATCGCCATGTCGCCCCGGGCCGCCAGTTTCTTGATCACCGCGCCGATCTCCTTGATCACCGAGGGCTGGATGCCCTCGGTGGGCTCGTCGAGAATCAGCAGGCGTGGACGGCTCGCCAGGGCCCGGCCAATGGCGAGCTGCTGTTGCTGGCCACCGGACAGGTCACCGCCACGGCGTTGTTTCATCTGCAACAGCACCGGAAACAGCTCGTAGATGAACGCCGGCACTTCCTTGGCCTCGGAACCGGGGAAGCGCGACAGGCCCATCAGCAGGTTTTCTTCCACTGTCAGCCGCCCGAAAATCTCCCGGCCTTGAGGCACGTAGGCGATGCCAGCGTGCACCCGTTGGTGTGGTTTGAACGCGGTGATGGCCTTGCCTTCCCAATTCACCGCGCCTTCCTTGGCCGGCAGCAGGCCCATCAGGCATTTGAGCAGGGTGGTCTTGCCCACGCCGTTGCGCCCCAGCAGGCACGTAACTTCGCCGACCTTCACGTCAAACGACAGGCCGCGCAGGATGTGGCTACCGCCGTAGTATTGGTGCAGCTTGTCGACTTGCAGCATGTTCCAGATTCTCCTCAAGTCCCTTGTGGGAACAATGGCTTTCTGTGGGAGCAAAGCTTGCTCGCGACAGCGGCACCTCGGTCCATCGGAAGGACCGCGTTATCGTTCATCGCGAGCAAGCTTTGCTCCCACAGGCCCGCTCCCACAGGGGGAATGTGTTTGCAGGGCTAGCGACCGAGGTACACCTCGATCACCCGCTCATTGTCCTGCACCTGTTCCAGCGAGCCTTCAGCCAGCACACTGCCCTGGTGCAACACGGTGACGTGGTCGGCAATCGCGCCGACGAAGCCCATGTCGTGTTCCACCACCATCAGCGAATGCTTGCCCGCCAAGGACTTGAACAGCTCGGCGGTGAACTCGGTTTCGGCGTCGGTCATGCCCGCTACCGGTTCGTCGAGCAGCAACAGTTGCGGGTCCTGCACCAGCAGCATGCCGATCTCCAGGAACTGCTTCTGCCCGTGGGACAACAACCCGGCAGCACGATTGACCGAGGTGGTAAGGCGAATGGTTTCCAGCACTTCGCTGATGCGCGTGTGTTGCTCGCCAGTGAGTTTGGCCCGCAGGCTGGCCCACACCGATTTGTCGGTCTTGAGCGCCAGCTCCAGGTTTTCGAACACGCTCAAGGCTTCGAACACCGTGGGCTTCTGAAACTTGCGACCGATACCGGCCTGGGCGATCTGCACCTCGCTCATGCTGGTCAAGTCCAGGGTTTCGCCGAACCAGGCCTTGCCATGGCTGGGTCGGGTCTTGCCGGTGATCACGTCCATCAGTGTGGTCTTGCCGGCACCGTTGGGGCCGATGATGCAGCGCAATTCGCCGACGCCGATGTACAGGTTCAGATCGTTCAAGGCCTTGAAGCCATCGAAGCTGACGCTGATGTCTTCCAGGGTCAGGATGGTGCCGTGACGGGTGTTCAGGCCAACGCCCGCCGCCTGGCCGAGGCCGATGGCGTCGCGGCTGCTGCCGGCATCCTGGTTGGGTTCGGGCGGAAAAAAAGCGGGTTCGAGCATGAATTCGGCACTCGCTGTAATTCTCATTGTTCACCTCTTTTCTTCAGCAGGCCGATCACGCCCTTGGGCAAGTACAGCGTCACGACGATGAACAGCGCACCGAGGAAAAACAGCCAGTACTCAGGAAAGGCCACGGTGAACCAGCTCTTCATGCCATTGACCACGCCGGCGCCCAGCAGCGGTCCGATCAGCGTGCCGCGCCCGCCCAGGGCGACCCACACGGCCGCCTCGATGGAGTTGGTCGGCGACATTTCGCTGGGGTTGATGATGCCCACCTGCGGCACGTACAACGCGCCTGCCAGGCCGCACAACACCGCACTCAACACCCAGACGAACAGCTTGAAGCCACGGGGATCGTAGCCGCAGAACATCAGGCGGTTTTCCGCGTCGCGCAGGGCGGTCAGCACACGACCGAATTTACTGCGGGCCAGGCGCCAGCCGATGAACAGGCTCGCCACCAGCAACACTACCGTGGCGAGGAACAACACCGCCCGGGTGCCCGGTTCGGTGATGCCAAACCCCAGGATCGAGCGGAAGTTGGTGAAGCCGTTGTTGCCGCCAAACCCGGTTTCGTTGCGAAAAAACAGCAGCATTCCGGCGAAGGTCAGGGCCTGGGTCATGATCGAGAAATACACGCCCTTGATCCGCGAGCGGAAGGCGAAGAAACCGAACACCAGCGCCAGCAACCCCGGCGCCAGCACCACCAGGCACATGGCCCAGAGGAAGCTGTCGGTGCCGGCCCAGTACCAGGGCAATTCGGTCCACGACAAAAAGGTCATGAACGCCGGCAAGCCATCCCCGGCCGCCTGGCGCATCAGGTACATGCCCATGGCGTAGCCGCCCAGGGCGAAGAACAGGCCATGACCGAGGGAGAGCAGGCCGGCGTAGCCCCAGACCAGGTCCAGGGCGAGGGCGACGATGGCGTAGCAGAGAATCTTGCCCACCAGGGTCAGGGTATAGGCCGAGACGTGCAACGGATTGTCCGCCGCCAGCAACGACAGCAACGGCAGGCTCAGCAGCACTGCCAGGATCACCGCGCCGACGGCGAGGGTGACTTTGGGGCCGGCCTTTTGCGTGGCCGTGAGCATCAGGGGCTGGTTCATCAGTCGATTACCCGTCCTTTGAGCGCGAAGAGGCCTTGCGGACGCTTCTGGATGAACAGAATGATCAGCGCGAGGATCAGGATCTTGCCGAGCACGGCGCCGATCTGCGGTTCGAGAATCTTGTTGGCGATGCCCAGGCCGAACGCGGCGAACACACTACCAGCCAACTGGCCGACGCCGCCGAGCACCACCACCAGGAACGAGTCGATGATGTAGCTCTGGCCCAGGTCGGGGCCGACGTTGCCGATCTGGCTCAGGGCCACGCCCCCGAGCCCGGCGATGCCCGAGCCGAGGCCGAAGGCGAGCATGTCCACGCGACCGGTGGGCACGCCACAGCAGGCAGCCATGTTACGGTTCTGGGTGACGGCGCGGACGTTCAGGCCCAGGCGGGTCTTGTTCAGCAACAGCCAGGTCAGCGCCACTACGAACAGGGCGAAGGCGATGATCACGATGCGGTTGTATGGCAGCACCAGGTTGGGCAACACCTGGATCCCGCCCGACAGCCAGGCCGGGTTGGCGACTTCGACGTTCTGCGCGCCGAACACCAGGCGCACCAGTTGGATCAGCATCAGGCTGATGCCCCAGGTGGCGAGCAGGGTTTCCAGTGGGCGCCCGTAGAGGTGGCGAATTACCGTGCGCTCCAGGGCCATGCCGATGGCGGCGGTGATGAAAAACGCCACCGGCAGGGCGATCAGCGGGTAGAACTCGATGGCGTTCGGGGCGAAGCGCTGGAACAGCATCTGCACCACGTAGGTGGAATAAGCCCCCAACATGAGCATCTCGCCATGGGCCATGTTGATCACCCCCAGCAGGCCGAAGGTGATTGCCAGGCCGAGGGCGGCGAGCAGCAGGATCGAACCCAGGGACATGCCGCTGAAGGCCTGGCCCAGCAACTCGCCCACCAGCAGTTTGCGCTTGACCTGGCTGAGGCTGGTTTCCGCGGCGGTGCGTACGCTGGCATCGGTTTCGACGCCGGGTTCGAGCAAACCTTCGAGGCGGGTGCGGGCCAGCGGATCGCCGGTTTCCCCCAGCAACCGCACGGCGGCCAGGCGCACGCTCGGGTTGGCATCCACCAGTTGCAGGTTCGCCAGGGCCAGGCTCAGGGCGGCGTGTACGTCTTCGTCCTGCTCGCCGGCCAGTTGCCGATCGAGAAAGGCCAGTTGCGCCGGACGGGCGCTTTTTTGCAATTGCTGCGCGGCGCCCAGGCGTACGCGAGCATCGACAGCGAGCAGTTGATGGCTGGCCAGGGCGGTTTCGATCAGCCCGCGCAAGCGGTTGTTCAGGCGCAGGGTCTTGGGCTGGCCATCGACGGTCAACTGGCCTTGCTGCAAGGCATTGATCAGTTCGACACGCTCCGGCTCGGGCTGCGCGGCCCAGGTTTCCAGGAGCTTGGCCTGCTGGGTCGGGTTGGCGGCGACGAAGTCTTCGGCGTCGCCGGCGTGGGCCCCCAGTGGCAACAGCAGCACCAGGGCGAGGATGAGGCGGTAAAGGGCGGTGGGCATATGCTAGGCCTTGCGCGAACTTCTTTCTGTGGGAGCGAGCCTGCTCGCGATAGCGGTGTGTCAATCACATCTTTTCTGGCTGACCCACCGCTATCGCGAGCAGGCTCGCTCCCACAAGGGTTGTGTGTCGGTTCCGGGATCCGGGACCGACACCCATGGGCTCAGTTGCTCTTCACTGCATAGTCAGGCTTCTTGTCGTTGCCGGCGATGAAGGGGCTCCACGGTTGGGCGCGGATCGGGCCTTCGGTCTGCCAGACCACGTTGAACTGACCGTCGGCCTGGATCTCGCCGATCATCACCGGTTTGTGCAGGTGGTGGTTGGTCTTGTCCATGGTCAGGGTGTAGCCCGACGGTGCGGCGAAGGTCTGGCCGGCCAGGGCTTCGCGGACTTTGTCGACGTCGGTGGACTTGGCTTTTTCCACCGCTTGCGCCCACATGTGGATGCCGACATAAGTGGCTTCCATCGGGTCGTTGGTCACCGCTTTATCGGCGCCTGGGAGGTTCTTGGCCTTGGCGTAGGCTTTCCAGGAGTCGACGAATTTCTTGTTTGCCGGGTTATCCACGGACTCGAAGTAGTTCCATGCCGCCAGGTTGCCCACCAGCGGTTTGGTATCGATGCCGCGCAGTTCCTCTTCGCCCACCGAGAAGGCCACGACCGGTACGTCGGTGGCCTTCAGGCCTTGGTTCGCCAGTTCTTTATAGAAGGGCACGTTGGAGTCGCCGTTGACCGTGGAAATGACCGCAGTCTTGCCGCCGGCCGAGAACTTCTTGATGTTGGCCACGATGGTCTGGTAGTCGCTGTGGCCGAACGGGGTGTAGACCTCTTCGATGTCTTTGTCCGCCACACCTTTGGAGTGCAGGAACGAGCGCAGGATCTTGTTGGTGGTGCGCGGGTAGACGTAGTCGGTGCCCAGCAGGAAGTAGCGTTTGGCACTGCCGCCTTCTTCGCTCATCAGGTATTCCACCGCTGGAATCGCCTGCTGGTTCGGCGCGGCACCGGTGTAGAACACGTTCGGCGACATCTCTTCGCCTTCGTATTGCACCGGGTAGAACAGCAGGCCGTTGAGCTCTTCGAACACCGGCAACACCGACTTGCGCGACACCGACGTCCAGCAGCCGAACACCACCGCGACCTTGTCCTGGGTCAGTAACTGACGGCCCTTTTCCGCGAACAGCGGCCAGTTCGACGCCGGGTCCACGACCACCGCTTCGAGCTTCTTACCGTTCACACCACCCTTGGCGTTGATCTCGTCGATGGTCATCAGCGCCATGTCCTTGAGGGACGTCTCGGAGATCGCCATGGTGCCGGACAGCGAATGCAAGATGCCAACCTTGATGGTCTCGGCGGCCTGGACGGTCCAGGCCA
Source organism: Pseudomonas sp. 43mfcvi1.1 (assembly GCF_900115935.1). Lineage (NCBI taxonomy): Bacteria > Pseudomonadati > Pseudomonadota > Gammaproteobacteria > Pseudomonadales > Pseudomonadaceae > Pseudomonas > Pseudomonas sp. 43mfcvi1.1. Next base: position 492,065 of record NZ_UETT01000002.1, read on the forward strand.
TGCCCATCGCGGCAATGCTTGCCGAGAGTGTAAAAGCCTTGATCAAGCTACGACGCTTCATTGTGCGATCTCCGTGGACTTATGAGTTTTTTTTCGAGGGCAGATGCAAACGCTGAAGGTGCTTTTGCAAGGGGTGTGCCCGGTCGGGGGAAGGCTTTGAAATGCGGGGTTGGCGGCGGGAGAGGAAAACGACAATGCACCATCAGTGACCGTATCACCGGCGCTGGTGCAATGTGGCGCTCTGCATTGGGGCGTGGATAAGGGTTAATTCAACGTGAGATTTTCGACCGCCCGACTATGCTGACTCTTCTGCCATTCTGAAGAGGGGAAATCCGTTTGAATGACGCTGGCGTTGCAAGCTTTTTTCTTCTCGATGAGACGGCGGTTTTTGACGTGTTGCCTGACGTTAAACTGGCCGAGCATCCGACATGGATGCATGTGGCGCACTTGAGAGAAGCAAGATATTCGCTGATTCTCATCGCTGGAGAGCACCTTCGAAGTAGTGAGCTGAAGGTGTTTCCTGATTCAACGTTACACATTCGTTTTTCGGCTGCTCTACCCAGCATCAGTTTGGATGGGCTCACATGCTCAGTTGCTTTTTTCGATGATAAAGCTCAAGCCGAATTTCAACTTGGAACTTTTCATTTTTGCGCAGGATATACACCGTCGGAATGGAGGACGGTGGATTTGGACTTGGCTTGGTTGGCAGGGATGCGTGGCCGTCTCTTGATAAAGTGCGGGCCTGGTGCGCAGAACGATCCTACGGCCGACTGGCTGGCGATAGCTGACTTGTGTGTCGCCAGGGAGGGACAGATGAAGGCGCTTCTGGCGAAAACCCATCATCAGATGCGCATGAAAAACGAGATAGCACACTTCAGTAGCGTCTACCGGAACGCGTTTTACTCAAACGTTCAGGAGCGACAGAGTGAAACTGCAATGGGCGTTGCTCGCACCGTTCGCCAATTAAACGGACTGGCTCAGGCGCAAGGGTTTGGTGCGCAGGCTGACATTGTCATTTCGGAGCCGTTTGAAGGAGAGGCCGCCTACTCTTATGCGACTCGTCTCCTGAGGGCGAACGTCCCGCAAACTCCGCCTGATTTTCAAGCGAGGCTACGCCAAAAAGTCACGGACCACGGGGCAATAAAGGTCTTGTCAATCTGCAGTGGCGCCGCGCGGATAGAGGCGGGTTTGTCAGCGGCTATTCCCGAAGGCGTCGAATGGTCACTGCTGGATATCAATGAGGACCTGCTCCAAATCGCGGCAAAGCAGTTTCCGCCAGGGATCAGCCTCGATTTGATCGTGGCGGATGCGAATAACCTGGTGCCTACCGGTGAACAGTGGGATGTCATTATTTGTGTTTCGGCATTGCATCATTTGGTGGAGCTGGAAAAGGTAATGCTCTTTATCTCCCGTAGTTTGAAAAATGATGGGGAGTTCTGGAGTGTGGGGGAGGCCGTGGGACGTAATGGCAATCGTTTGTGGCCCGACGCAATAATGGCTGCTGACGCAGCATTCTCTTCCTTGCCAGCGCGCTACCGATTAAATGCCGACACTCAGGTTGTCGATGCTGTCATTCCAGACAAGGACCATTCGATTGGGTGTTTTGAGGGGATTCGAAGCGAGGAAATTACCGCGCTCCTTGAGCGTTGGCTACAACCGGTAGATGTTTACCGCACCAACTGCTTCCTCTGGCGAATGGTTAATCTTGCCTACAGTGGAAATTTTCATCTTGAAGACGCTGAAGACCAGGAATTGGTCATTGATATGGTTCGAGCGGAGCTTGAGCATTTTCGTAATGGAGGCCTTGGGACCGAGCTATTCGGCGTGTACAAAAAGAAGCATCTTTTCAGCGACGGCGCATCAGGCCGATGAAGAATAGCCCGCCAATGGCTGCGGTAGCGACTCCAATCGGCAAGTCTTCCGGGGCGATCAACGTCCGCGCCGCCACGTCCACCCACACCAGGAACAGGCTGCCTAACAGCACGCAGGCCGGCAGCAACCGGCGATGTTCGGCACCGACCAAACGCCGGGCAATGTGCGGCACCATCAGCCCGACAAAACCAATCGAGCCGCTGATGGACACCAGCACCCCGGTCATCAGCGACGCGATCAAGAAGATCCACAGCCGTACCCGCGCCGCGTTCAAACCCAAAGTCACGGCGGTCTGTTCACCAGCCATCAACGCGTTCAGCGGCCGGGCCATGCCCAGCAGTAACACCAGCCCCAGCGATACACTGGCCGCCGGCACTGTTAGCAGCTCCCAGCGTGCCAGGCCCAGGCCACCGAGCATCCAGAACATCACCGCGGAGCTGGCGCGGTGATCTCCCAGGAACAGCAGTAGATTGGCCGCCGCCATCATCACGAAGGACACTGCCACGCCGCACAGCAACAACCGGTCACTCTCCAGGCGGCCCTGGCGGGCAGCGATGGCGAGCACCAGCAGCATGCTCAGCAGTGCGCCAATGAACGCAGCGAGGGGCAGGGTCAGCAGGCCGATGATTTCGCCGATATGCAGCACCACGATGACCGCGCCCAAGGTCGCACCGGACGTCACGCCCAGCAGGTGTGGATCGGCCAGTGGGTTGCGTGTGACCGCTTGCAGCACCGCGCCGATCAATGCCAACCCAGCGCCCACCAGGGTACCGAGCAGCAGGCGCGGCACACGGATCAGCCAGACAATATGTTCCTGCCCCGGCATCCAATGCACCTCGCCCAAACCGAAAGCCTTGTTCAGCAAGATGTCCCAGACCACCGCCACCGGCACCCGCGCCGGACCGAAGCCCAGGGATACCACGCACGACACCAGCATCAGCGCGCCGAGGAGCACCAACAGGGCGCCATAACGACGACCGTTCATTGGCGGTGAAACCCCCGCGCCAGGGTTTGCACCGCCAGCACGTTATCGATGCCCGGCGTGGCCTGCACGTAAGGAATGACGATGAAGCGCCGCTGCTTGATCGCCTCCACCGATTGCAGGGCCGGGTTGTTCAGCAGGAACTGCTGCTTCTGCTCGGCGCTGACTTCGCCGTAGTCGACGATCACAATGACCTGTGGGTTGCGCTCGACCACGTTCTCCCAGTTCACCCGGGTCCAACTGCTTTCCACGTCATCGAGAATGTTGCGTCCACCGGCGGCATCGATCAGGGCCTGGGGCATGCCCAGGCGGCCGGAGGTCATGGCGCGGTCTTCGCCGCTGTCATACAGGAACACCCGGGGCTGGTCGGTAGGCAGGTGCTTGCGCACTTCGGCCACCTGAGCCTGCATCGTGGCGATCAGTTCGTTGGCGCGATCCTGGACGTCGAAGATTTTTCCGAGGTTGCGCAGATCGTTGTAGGTGTCTTCCAGCGAGGCTGCCGGGTGTTTCATCACGAACGCGCAGGACTCGGTCAGCTCGTAGACGTTGATGCCCAGCGGTTGCAGGGTCTGCGGCGTCAGGTCGCCGCCCACTCGCATGCCGTAGTCCCACCCGGCGAAGAAGAAGTCGACGTTGGCACTGAGTAGGGTTTCCACCGACGGGTACTTGGCCGCCAGTTCCGGCAGGCCATCGAGGATCTTCGCCATCTCGGGCGTCACCGACTTCCAGCCACTGATGCCGCTGTAGCCGACCATGCGTGGCTTGAGGCCCAGGGCGAGCATCATCTGGGTCATGTTGATGTCATGGCTGACGGCATGTCGGGGGGCTTCGTTGAACACCACCTGGCGGTTGCAGCTCTGGATCGTCAGCGGGTAGCGGGTGGCCTCGGCCAGGGCGTGGGCACTGCCCAGCAGCAGGGCGAGCGACAGCAGGGAACGCAAGGTCATGGTTGGGTTATCCAGGTGATTCGTGGGTAGCCGGACAGCGGGTGCTCATCCACCAGGGCGTCGACGCCGAACACCTCACGCAGCAGCTCGGCGCTGAGGACATCCTTGGGCGTGCCGCTGGCGACGATGCGTCCGTGTTCGATCACGTACAGGCGGTCGCAGAAGGCGGCGGCCAGATTCAGGTCGTGGAGGCTGGCGAGGGTGCCGATGCCCAGGCCCTTGATCAGTTGCAGCAATTGCAATTGATAGTGGGGGTCGAGGTGATTGGTCGGTTCATCGAGGATCAACAATTGCGGCTGCTGGGCCAGGGCGCGGGCGAGGATCACCCGTTGCTTTTCACCGCCCGAGAGGGTGGCGAATGCATGCTCGCCAAAACCTGCAAGCCCGGCCGATTCCAATGCCTGGAGCACCAGCCGGCGGTCGTCGTGATTGTCGCCGTCGAACAGGCCTTTGTGGGGTGTGCGGCCCATGGCGACCACCTCCTCCACCGTCAGGCCGAAGGCATCGGGAAACTCTTGCAGCACCACGGCGATGCGTTGGGCGCACCAGCGCGAAGACTGTTTCCAGACGTTGTGATGCTCGAGCTTGACCTCGCCCTGTTCCGGCCGGCTGAAACGGTAGGCACAGCGCAACAGGCTGGTCTTGCCGCTGCCGTTGGGCCCGATCAATCCGACGAACTCCCCGGCCGCCACCTGCAACGTCACGTCACGCAGCTGGAACTGGTGATGGCAGTGGCCGTGGCCCAGGGGCGTCCAGCCGAGGTGGGAGAGGGTTAGCGAGGTCATGCATCTACTCAAATTATTGGATCGACACACAGCCTCTTGTGGGAGCGAGCCTGCTCGCGATAGCGGTAGGTCAGTCACATCTCTGTTGGCTGATCCACCGCTATCGCGAGCAGGCTCGCTCCCACCATTCGGACTGTGGTTGCAGCTTGATAGCGGGCGCGATTGTAGAGGTTTCGCGCCGCCTTCCGTTAATGCACCGTCTTCAGCTTGAAGATGAAGCGATCTCAGGCTGGCGATTGAGCCGGCTGACGAGCCGGTCCAGCAACCACACCACCACCAGCGAAGCCCCCACCAGCGGGAACACCAGCGCCAGGGCCAGCATGATGAACACCCCGGTCTTCCAGGTCGGCAGATCGTGACGCAGCGGCGGCACGCCGAACTTGCCCTGGGGCCGGCGCTTCCACCAGATCACCACGCCACTCACGGCGCTGAGCAGGATCATCAGGCAAATCAGCAGCACCATGATCTGGTTCAGCGGGCCGAACATCTTGCCTTCATGGAGCATCACGCCGGTTTCGGTGGCGCGGGCGACGACGCTGTAATGCGCCCAGCGCACGTCGGCCAGGACCTTGCCGGTGTATTGGTCCACGTGCAGGGTGGCGTCGTTGCGCGGATCGTCGGCGAACACGGCGATGGTGAATACGCCGGTGGAGGTGGTCGGCAAGGTGATGCTGTAGCCGGGCTCGACCTGGCGCTCGGTGGCGATGTTCTGCACCGCTTGCAGGCTGACGGTCGGGGCGGCGGGGCCTTCGTGCATGCCGCCGTGGCCCATGTGCTCGGCATGGTCGCCGGACATCGGCATCGGCGTATTTTCCACCGCCCACGGCACGGTCTGGCGGTGGGCGTTGTTGAGGCTGCCGGCCTCGACGTCGGACTTGGGCACGTCGTTCCACATCACCGCCGGAAAGCGGTTCCAGAGGTTGGCGTATTGCTTGCCCCAGAAGCCGGTCCAGGTCATGCCGCTGAGCAGCATCACCAACAGCAACGCCGCGCCCCAGAAGCCGACGACGACATGCAAGTCGCGCCAGAACAGCCGACCGCGTGCGCTCCAGCGTGGCCACAGCACCCCGGCCGACGATTGCCCGCGCGGCCACCACAGGTACAGCCCCGACACCACCAGCACCACGCCCCAACCGGCGGCCATTTCCACCAGGCGGTCACCGACCGTGCCGATCAGCAGCTCGCCGTGGATGGCCCGGGCCATGGCTTGCAGGTTGTTCTTCGCATCCTGCTCGCCGAGGACATCGCCGTGGTACGGGTCGATGAACACGTTCAGTTCCCGGCCCTTGTCGATCACCACGAATTGCGCGCTGCGCTCGGCGTTGATCGGCGGCAGGTACTGTTTGATCTGGCCTTCGGGATAGGCCTGGCGGACCTGCTTGAGCAAGTCGTCCGCCGCCAGGGTGTGATGGCCGGCGGGCACATTCAGCAGGCTGCCGTACATCAGTGGGTCGAGTTGCGGCTTGAACAGGTAAATGATCCCGGTCAGGGCCAGCATCACCATGAACGGTGCCACGAACAGCCCGGCATAGAAATGCCAGCGCCAGGCCAGGTTGTAGAAATTGGGTTTCGGTTGGCTCATTAGAAAGCGCTCCGCAGGGCAAATTGGGTTGAACGATGGAACCCTTTGTGGGAGCGAGCCTGCTCGCGATAACGGCGGTACATTCAGCACCAATGTGTCTGATAGATCGCATCGCGAGCAGGCTCGCTCCCACAGGTTTTATGTTTGCTTCGGGCAAGTTTTTAGAAACTCATATCCACCTTCGTCCAGAGCGTGCGCCCCGGTTCGTTGATGGCCTGGGGATCGCTCGCCGGGTAGCCGAACCCGGCGTTACCGGCCAGGTTCAAGTGCTCGGCGTAGGCTTTGCCGAACAGGTTGTCGACGCCGCTGCTGACCTTCCAGTGTTTATTGATGCGGTAGGCGCCGTTCAATGAGAACACGCCGAAGCCTGAGCTTTTGCCGTAGTCCTTGCCGACCACGTTGCCCTTGTTCTCATCGACCCGGTGCTGCGCCGCCACCACCCGCCACAAGGCCCCGGCGCTCCAGCGGTCTTCGCTGTAGGTCAGGCCCAGGCGTGCGTCCAGCGGCGGCATTTGCGCCAGGGCGCTGCCGTCGCTGCTGTTCTTGCCCCAGGCGTAGGCCAGGGTGGCGTCGGCTTTCCAGCGCTCGGTCAGCTTGTAGGCTGCGCCCAGCTCACCGCCCATGATCCGCGCATCGATGTTCTCGGCCCGGGAAGTGGTGCCCATCATCCCTGGGGTGTAGTCGAACAGAATGTAGTCGCGTACCTGCCCGACGTAACCCGATGCCCAGGCTTCGAGGGTTTCGGTCTTGTATTGCAGGCCGAAGTCGAGCTGGGTGGTTTTCTCCGGCTTGATCGCGTCGAAGGCATTCAACGAACCGCTGGGGCCGGCGTTCGCCGAGAACAGCTCCCAGTAGTCGGGGAAGCGTTGCGCGTGACCCACGCCTGCGTAGAGGGTGGTGGGGCTGTCGTCCAGATCGTGTTCGTAGCGCACGAAGCCGCTGGGCAGGGTGTCGGCACGGGTCTCGTCGGCGGTGGGGTTGGGCCGGGCCGACATGCCGGAACCGATGCTCTGGCGGTAATCCTTGGCCGAGGCCCGGTCGAGGCGGGCGCCGGTGATGACTCTGTCGCGGTCGGCGGCGTACCAGGTCAGCTCGCTGAACACGCCGTAATTGTGGAAGTCGGCGTCCTTGGTGTAGGGCTGGTCCTTATAGGTGTCCACGCCCATGCTGCTGCGTTGGCGATGCTCGTTGGTCTGGGCGTCCAGGCCGCTGATCAATTGCACATCGGCCCAGTGCCAGGTGGCCTTGATACGTGCGCCGAGGGTGCGGCGGTCGACGTTGGAGGCCATGGGCCCGGCCATCATCCCGGTGCCGGAGGGTGTGCGCAGCGTGTAGTTGTCCATCACATGGTCGGCGTAGTTGTAGTAGACCTGCGCCTCGACCTTATCCAGCACGTCACCGAGGTTCGAGCGTTCGAACCGCAGCCCGAGGCTTTCGCGCTTGAACTGCGAGCCGTCCATGCCACGCCCGGCGTAGCGCGCTTCGCCGTCACCCTTGCCGGCCGTCAACTCCAGCAGAGTGTCGGCATCCGGGGTCCAGCCGAGGGTGACGTCGCCGTTCCACTTGTCATAGCGCGACGGCACGGTGTCGTTGTTGCCGTCGCGGTAGTCGTCCGAATGGGCGGTGTTGCCAATTACCCGCATATAACCCAGCGGTCCACCGGCGGCGGCATCCACCACTTTGTCGAAACGGCCGTTGGAGCCGGCCAGCACGCTGGCGTTGACCCGGGTGCCGAGCTCGCCGAACTGTTCCGGCTCGCGGTCGAACAGGATGGTCCCCGCCGATGAACCGGGGCCCCAGAGCACGGTTTGCGGGCCCTTGATCACGGTGAGCTTGTCGTAGGTTTCCGGCGAGATGTAGGAGGTCGGCGCGTCCATCCGGCCTGGGCAGGCGCCCAACAGCATGCTGCCATTGGTGAGGATGTTCAGCCGCGAGCCGAACATGCCGCGCAGCACCGGGTCGCCATTGGTGCCACCGTTGCGCACCAGGGCGAAGCCGGGAATGGTCTTGAGGTAGTCGCCGCCATCACTGGCCGGTACCGGTTGGCGCGGATCCTTGGGGTTGGTGACGACGGTCAGGGGCGAACTGGGGGCGATGGCGGTGATGACTGTCGGGCTAAGTTCTTCGAGCTGAGCCTCGTGATGCTCGTGCTCATCGGCAAGTACGTAGGGCGTGAGCAGCAGGCCGCACAGTGCGGCGACCGAATGACGTAAACGAACCCGTGGCTCGTTCGGGGGGCAGCGAACCTGGGCAGTGCCCAAAGCGGTGCCAGCAGAAAACCTGGACATGATAATTCCATCGAACAGACGTAGACGACACGGTCGGGCAGCCTGGGGCTGTCTTGTGCGACCGGGATGAGGTAAGTGTCGGGCTTACGCGTCGAGGGGCGGTGCGCGGGTGCGGGCACCCGGGAAGAACGGTTGCCGGGCATGGCCCAGGCGTGGGAAAGGGCTGGTGTAGGTGCTGGCCGACGGTGTGTCGAAGACAGCGAAGGTGTGGCCACCCGGCAATGCGGGACAGTTGAACAGCAGGCTGCAATAGCCGCACTTTTCCCACAGTGCGTGATGCTCGCTCTTAGGCTGGCAGTGTTCGGTCGCTGGTGCGGCATGCTCGGCGTGGGCTCCTGCCGACATGTCCATCTCCATGCTCATGCCTATAGACACAGGCATGGACGAAGACATGCGCTGATCCATCGGCATCGACTGAGAAATCAGTGGACCGATAAAGATCATCAGCATGGCGAACAGGCTGAGCCAGCTGCCGCGTGTCAGGCTCATGGGCTGACGGCGGGGCATGGCGGACCTGTTGCGAGGAAGAGCCACGGGCAAATGCGCTTAGTGCATGTGCATCTGGTTTTTTTCGCCGCCGGGGGCTTTTTTCTGCACCGCGACGTCGACCGTGACATCCCCCGCTTTTTCGAAATGCAGGGTCATGGCAAAGCGTTTGCCATCGCTGAGCAGGCTGCGATCGTTCAGGTCCAGCAGCATCACGTGATACGCCATCGGCGCGAAAGTGACGGTGGCACCGGGGGCGATATCCACGACGGGCACCGGTTGCATTTTCATCAGGTCGTTTTGCATCACGTGTTCGTGGAGCTCGGCCTTGCCGGCAATCGGCGAATCGACGCTGAGCAGTTTGTCGGCGGTGGTGCCCTTGTTGTGAATCACGAAATACGCGGCCACGGTCGGCGCGTTGGGCGGCAATTCCTGGGACCACGGATGGGCGATTTCAAGCTCGCCCACCTTGTACTGGTGAGCTTGGGCGAAGCCGACGGGAAGCAGCAGGGCAGCCAACAGGATGAGTCTGTTCAACATGGGTGATTCTCCAGAACGATTCAAGGCGCAGGGTTATGCGGAAGGAATCAGACCAGAGGCGAGGCGCGGGGGTTGAGGCTCGGCCATTGCTGGCGCGGTGTGGGACTGTCGAGTTTCGAATGGGCGATTCTGCGATGCGCCAGCTGTGCATCCAGATACAACTGGGGGACCTGCCCGGTAAGCGCCACCGATGGCGCCGAACCTGAGCAGCACCAGCAATGCTGCATCGTCGAATGATTGTCCTTTTGCGGCGTGCCCTGCTCGAATTTGCCCAGGGAAATCGCCACCATTTTCATGCCGCTGGAGGAGCAGAAACTGCCCCACAACACTTGCTCGGTCGGTGCACTCGCCATCGCGCCACCGCTGCCGGAAAGGGGCATGGCAAGCATGTTGAACAGCACTGCGAAGCAGGCGATCCAGGCAAATGCAAGCCGTTGTCGGGACATGGGGCAATCCGCTCGGTTGGGCGATCAGGTGGCGGTATTTAGCCTGATCGGGGTTGAGAAGTAAAAAGGCCACGTGCGGTGTAGGGTCGCAGGGCTAGGGTTTAACAGTAGCAACAGATCTTCAAGTAAGTGCTCTCGTGGCGAGGGAGAACGTTTTGTTAAATGGTTGTAGCATGTAACCTCAAGCCCAAAACTTTCATGACTTTCATGATAGTTGTGAACTCTGGATTACCCGCACTTCCCAGTGCTTTGTAAAGACTCTCTCGCCCCAGGCCCGCATCACGGGCAATTTGCGTCATGCCTTTTGCCCTGGCGATATCGTTAAGAGCTGCTCGAACCAGTACGCCGTCACCCGCATCTTCTTCAAAACAGGCATCCAGATATGCGGCCATTTCCTCAGGCGTCTTGAGGTAGGTGGCTGCATCGAAACGTGTGAATTCCTCGGTCATGATTCACTCCTCATTGCCCATGGTTTGCGCCATTTGAATAGCGCGTGTGATATCCCGTTTCTGAGTCGATTTGTCACCTCCCACAAGCAGTAAATAAAACACGGGGCCTCGACGGGAGAAGTACACTCTGTAGCCCGGACCCGAGTGAATACGCATCTCATATACTGCGCTGCCCACCGGTTCGCAATCACCAAAATTTCCATGCTCTGCAGATCGAAGCCTGGCGATGATGCGAGCCTTCCCAGAGATGTCCTTCAACCCGCTAAGCCAGCTTGAAAATACTCGGGAGTGTTCAAATTCGATCATTCGGATCGTATTCCTTGGGATACACATTGGCAAGCAGCACTTTCCTCGGCGCGAGACGGCTCGTTCATGCTTAATGGCAGTCAAGTGCTGCGGCGGGTATTAAGGATTGGAACTATAGAGTTGAACGTCTTGGACGAAACAGCCGGCTCCGTCTTGAAAGTTCGTCGGAAATGTCGCGTTGGCGTGCTGAATTCAGAACCCGTCAGGTACGAATAAAGCGTCCAGCACCTTATCGACCACTCCAAACTCCCGATCTACCCCCGGCAACACCGGCCGCTTCAACACCAACACCGGCACCCCCAGCTCCCGCGCCACCTCAAGCTTTGGTTCGGTGGCCGTACTCCCGCTGTTCTTACTGACCAGCACATCGATCTGCCGCCGCGCAAACAGCTCACGCTCATCCTCGATGTGAAACGGCCCCCGCGCCCCGATGACTTCACAGCGCTCATTCCCCGGGTAAACATCCAAGGCGCGCAGGGTCCAGAATTGCCCGGGCGGAATTTCGTGCAGGTGTTGCAATGGCTCACGACCGAGGGTGAACAGGGGCCGGTGGAACGGTTGCAGGGCCTGGATCAGGTCGGCCCAATCGGCCACTTCGCGCCAGTCGTCCCCGGCCTGGGGCTGCCAGGCCGGGCGGCGCAGGGCCCAGCAGGGGATGGCGCAGACGCTGGCTGCCTGGGCGGCGTTGTGGCTGATCTGGGCGGCGTAGGGGTGGGTCGCGTCCAGCAGCAGGTCGATGCCTTCGGCGCGGATGAATTGCGCCAGTCCTTCGGCACCGCCGTAGCCGCCGACGCGTACCTGGCAGGTCAGGTCGGTGGGGATGCGACCGATGCCGGCCAGGCTGTAGATGTGCTGGGGTCCGAGCGTGCGGGCGATGGCCAGGGCTTCGGTGACGCCACCGAGCAGCAGGATACGTTTCATTTAAAGACTCCGGCGTGGCCGACGATCCCGCCCTGGCGGTCGATGGCGAAGACTTCGACCTGGACCTGGGTCGGCACCACACTGCGGGCGAAGGCCAGCGCATGCTCACACACCGCGTCGCCGAGGGCGATGCCGGCGGCGCTGGCCATTGCCAGGGCTTGCTGGCTGGTGTTGGCCTGGCGAATGCCTTGCTGCAACGCCTCATCGGCACCGATGGCGGCGGCCCATTCGGCCAGTTGTGGCAGGTCGATGCTGGAGTGACGGCTGTGCAGGTCCATGTGGCCGGCGGCGAGTTTGCTGATTTTGCCGAAGCCGCCGCAGAGGCTGAGTTTTTCCACGGGTACCTTGCGCACATGTTTGAGCACGGCGCCGACGAAGTCGCCCATTTCGATCAGGGCGATTTCCGGCAGGTTGTAGACCCGGCGCATGGTGTCTTCGCTGGCATTGCCGGTGCAGGCAGCGATGTGCAGGTAGCCGTTGGTTTTCGCCACGTCGATGCCCTGGTGGATCGAGGCAATGTAGGCCGCGCAGGAGAACGGCCGGACGATGCCACTGGTGCCGAGGATCGACAGGCCGCCGAGAATCCCCAGGCGTGGGTTCATGGTTTTCAGCGCCAGGGCTTCGCCGCCCTCGACATTGACCGTGACTTCGAAGCCGCCGGCGTAACCGCTTTCCTCGGCCAGACGGCCGAGGTGGTCGTTGATCATTTTGCGCGGCACTGGGTTGATCGCCGGCTCACCGACTTCCAGCACCAACCCCGGTCGCGTCACTGTTCCCACGCCGCGACCGGCGACGAAGCGCACGCCGGGCTCGGCGATCAAGCGCACCTGGGAAAACAGCAGGGCGCCGTGGGTCACGTCCGGGTCATCGCCCGCGTCCTTGATCGTCCCGGCCTCGGCACCCTGTTCGGTCAGTCGACAGAACTCCAGGCGCATCTGCACTTGCTTGCCCTTGGGCAGTACGATTTCCACGGCGTCGGCTTCGGTGCCGCGCAGCAGCAATCGAGCGGCCGCCAGGCTGGTGGCCGTGGCGCAACTGCCGGTGGTCAGGCCGCTGCGCAGGGGGGCGGGTTGTTCGGCGGTTTCGTCACGCATCGAGGGGTTTGACCAGGTCGAGCAAGGTGATCGGCAAGGCCTGGCGCCAGGTGTCGAATTCGCCCAATGGCTGGGCCTGGGCGATGTGGATGCGGGTCAGTTCGCCGCCGTGACGTTCGCGCCAGTGCATGAGGGTTGTTTCGCTTTGCAATGTCACGGCGTTGGCGACAAGCCGACCGCCGGGCTTGAGTTGGGCCCAGCAAGCGTCGAGCACGCCCGCGCGGGTGACGCCGCCGCCGATGAATACCGCGTCCGGGCGCTCCAGTCTTTCCAAAGCCTGCGGGGCTTTCCCGCGAATCAGTTGCAGGCCGGGCACGCCGAGGCTGTCGCGGTTGCGTTCGATCAAGGCTTGGCGGCCTTCGTCGGCCTCGATGGCCAGGGCTCGGCAACTGGGGTGGGTGCGCATCCATTCGATGCCGATGGAGCCGCTGCCGGCGCCGACATCCCAGAGCAGTTCGCCGGGCGTCGGGGCGAGGCGGGCCAGGGTGATGGCGCGCACGTCGCGTTTGGTCAACTGGCCGTCATGTTCGAACGCGGTGTCTGGCAAACCGGCCAGGCGTGACAGGCGCGGTGTCGACGGTTCGGCCCGGCATTCGATGGCGATCAGGTTCAGGTCGGCGACGGTGTCGTCGGACCATTGCGCGGCGCGACCGTCGATCCGTCGTTCTGCCGCCCCGCCCAAATGTTCCAGCACGGTCATGGTACTTGGACCGAATCCCCGCTCCCGCAGTAACGTCGCCACGGCGGTAGGGCTGTGGCGGTCATTGCTCAGCAGCAACAGCCTGAGGCCTGTGGATAAATACCCATTGAGCGCCGCCAGGGGACGCGCCACCAACGACAGCGTGACCACGTCCTGCAACGGCCAGCCCATGCGCGCCGCGGCCAGCGAGCAGGATGAGGGCGCGGGGATGACCAGCATTTGCTCACTCGGCACCTGTTTCGCCAGGCTGGCGCCCACGCCGTAGAACATCGGATCGCCGCTGGCCAGCACGCACACCGGCTCACCCTTCCGAGCGAGCAGCGGTTCCAGGGAAAACGGGCTCGGCCACAGCTCCCGTTCGCCGCTGATACACAGTGGCAGCAGCGCCAGTTGCCGATCGCTACCGACAATGTGCGACGCCCGCAGCAAGGCATGGCGAGCCGTTCGGCCCAGGCCCTTGAAGCCGTCTTCACCGATGCCCACTACGGTCAGCCAGGGGGTCATCTCTGTTCCTCGAATGAATGGGGTTGATCGACAGGACGTTGCCGCCGCGAACCGGGCCGCCATCATACCGCGCCCCGGCGGATCAGGCGCCTGGCGCAACATCATTGTGGCTGCTAGACCGCTTTCGCGAGCAAGCCCGCTCCCACAGTGGATTTGTGGTGAACACAGGATTTGCGCACAACCTGACCAAACCTGTGGGAGCGGGCTTGCTCGCGAAGGCGGCGGTCCATCCGACATCACCTTTTCAGGCAGACCGCTATCGCGAGCAGGCTCGCTCCCACAGGGGATTTTGGGTGAACCACAGAGTTTGTGCACCACCAGACCAAAACTGTGGGAGCGAGCCTGCTCGCGATGGCGTCGGTCCATTCAGCATCAGCTTTTCAGACAGACCGCTATCGCGAGCAACAGACAACCTCATTGGAACAGGCCGCCCGTGTTCTTGAGCAATCTCACGTCAATCCGACCAGCAAGCTTTTCATGACCCCCGGCAAAGCAGGCATAATGGCGCTCCTTCGCCGTCATGGCGTGCCTTATCTCGGTCTGCCCTTGAACGAATGTCCATCCTCCAACGTCGTACGCCCTTCCGGTTGCCCGGGGTTGCTGCGTGTCGTCCAGGCGCTGGACGGCGGGATCTGCCGGATCAAGCTCGATGGCGGTTCCATTCAGGCCAGTCAGGCCGAAGCCGTGGCGTCGGTGGCCGAGCGGTTTGCCGGGGGCGTGATCGAGGCGACCAACCGGGCCAACCTGCAAATCCGTGGGATCGGCCTTGAGCACGGTGCGCTGATCGAGCCATTGCTGGCCGCCGGGCTTGGCCCTCGCAAACCGGCCGGCGATGACGTACGCAACCTGATGCTCAGCCCCTCGGCCGGGATCGACCGACAGATGCTGTTCGACACCCGCCCGTTGGCCGAGCAGACTCTCGTCACCCTGCAAACCCAGGAACGCTTCCATGAGTTGTCGGCCAAGTTCGCCGTGCAACTGGACGGTGGAGAAGCGTTGGCGATGCTCGAACATCACCACGACCTATGGCTGTCGGCCCTTGTTCGCGATGGCGAGCCTTGGCTGGCCTTCGGCTTGGCCGGCGTTCCGTTGGATAAACCGGCGGGCAGGGTGCCCCTGGCCCAGGGGCATGCGCTGGTGGTGGCGGTGCTGGAGTTGTTTCTCGAGCTGGCCCGCCCGGACCAGATCCGCATGCGCCACCTGCTGGCTGAAATCCCCATGGATGAGTTCATGGCCCGGTTGGCCCGTCGTGTGCCCCTGCAACCTTGTCTCGATTGGCAGCGGGACGTGTCCATCGACGGACTGCATATCGGTATCCATCCCCAGCACGATGACCGCGTCTACGTCGGTGCCGCTGCGCCCCTTGGTCGGCTCGACACCGCCATGCTGCGCGGTGCGGCGCAGTTGGCGCGGGAGAAGGGCGACGGCAGCCTGCGCTTCACCCCCTGGCAAAGCCTGTTGCTGCCCAATGTGCGCCGCGCGGATGCCGACGAAGTGCTGGCGGGGCTCGAGGGGTTGGGCCTGTTGTGCTCGGTCGAGCAGCCCCTGGCGCAACTCATCGCCTGCACCGGTTCCAGTGGCTGCGCCAAGGCCCTGGCCGACACCAAGGCCGACGCCCGCCAACTGGCCGAGCGGCTGCAAGGCCAGGGTCATGCCTTGAAGGCTCATCTATCGGGCTGCCCGCGCTCCTGCGCGGCGGCCCATGTCGCGCCGGCCACCTTGCTGGCCGTCGCTCCCGGTCGTTACGACCTGTATTTTCGCGATGCCACGCTGCCGGGTTTCGGCGCGTTGCAGGCACACAATCTGACTATTGAAGCGCTCGGCCACTGGCTCGACGCTCGCCCCCGGAGCCCCCTTGATGCTTGATTACATCCGCGACGGTCAGGAGATCTATCGCAACTCCTTCGCGATCATCCGCGCCGAAGCCAACCTGGCGCGCATTCCGGCCGACCTGGAGAAACTCGCGGTGCGAGTAATCCACGCCTGCGGCATGGTCGAGGCCATCGACGGCCTGCAGTTTTCCGAGGGCGCGGGCACGGCCGGGCGCCAGGCGTTGGCCGCCGGTGCGCCGATCCTGTGCGATGCACGGATGGTGTCCGAAGGCGTGACCCGCGCTCGGCTGCCGGCCAACAACCCGGTGATCTGCACCTTGCGCGACGAGCGCGTGCCGGCGTTGGCCGTGGAACTGGGCAACACCCGTTCGGCGGCAGCGCTGGAGTTGTGGCGTCCGCACCTGGAGGGCAGCGTCGTGGTCATCGGCAACGCGCCGACCGCGCTGTTCTACCTGTTGGAAATGCTCGATGCCGGCGCACCGAAACCGGCCTTGATCCTCGGTTTCCCGGTGGGCTTCGTCGGCGCCGCCGAGTCCAAGGCGATGCTGGCGGCCAACAGCCGTGGTGTGCCGTTCGTGATCATGCAAGGCCGCCTCGGCGGCAGTGCCATGGCCGCCGCCGCCGTCAACGCCCTCGCTACGGAGATCGAATGATGCAGCAGCCTGGACGTCTGATCGGCCTCGGCGTGGGCCCTGGTGACCCGGAACTGATTACCGTCAAGGCCCTGCGCCTGCTGCGCGAATCGCCCGTGGTGGCGTACTTCGTCGCCAAGGGCAAGAAGGGCAATGCCTTCGGCATCATCGAGGCGCATTTGCAGGACGCGCAGACGTTGCTGCCGCTGGTCTACCCGGTTACCACAGAAGCGCTGCCGGCGCCGCTGTCCTATGAACAGGTGATCGCCGATTTCTACGACACCGCCGCCGAGCAGTTGGCCGTGCACCTGGATGCCGGGCGCGACGTAGCGGTGATCTGCGAGGGCGATCCGTTCTTCTACGGCTCCTACATGTACCTGCACGATCGCCTGGCCGAGCGCTATGAGGCCCAGGTCATTCCCGGCGTGTGCTCGATGCTCGGCGGGGCCTCGGTGCTCGGTGCGCCGCTGGTCTATCGCAACCAGAGCCTGTCGGTGCTCTCCGGCGTCTTGCCCCATGACGAGCTCAAGCGACGCCTGGCCGATGCCGACGCGGCGGTGATCATGAAGCTGGGGCGCAATTTCCCCAAGGTTCGCCAAGTGCTTCAGGAGCTGGGCCTGGATGGGCGGGCGCTGTACGTCGAACGGGCGACCATGGCCAACCAGAAGATCGTGCCGTTGGATGAAGTCGAGCCGATGTCGTCGCCGTACTTCTCGCTGATCATCGTGCCGGGCGAACGGTGGCAGGGTTGATGGCCGCCAAGACGCCGGCCATCGTCATCCTCGGCCCCGGCAGCCTGGCAACCGCCCGACGGATTCAACAGCGCTACCCCGAGGCGTTGATCCACGGCCTGGCTGGGCGGGTCGAGGGGGTGGATCGTCAATACCTCGAGTTCGGCACCACGTTGCGCGAGCTCTATCAGCAAGACACACCGATCATCGCCCTGTGCGCGGCGGGTATCGTCATCCGCACCCTGGCGCCGCTGCTGCTGGAAAAAGGCGTCGAGCCGCCGGTGCTGGCCGTGGCCGAGGATGGCAGCGCCGTGGTCCCGCTGTTGGGCGGCCTGGGCGGGGTCAATGTCATGGCCCGGGAAATCGCCGCAGCGCTGCAAGTCGCGCCGGCGATCACCACCAGCGGTGAACTGCGTTTTGGCACTTGCCTGCTCAATCCGCCGAGTGGCTATAACCTCGGCGACCTGGAGCAAGGCAAGCGTTTCGTCTCCGATCTGCTGGCCGGTGAATCGGTGCGCATCGAAGGCGCCGCGCCATGGCTGGATCAGGCGCAGTTGCCCGAGGATGAACAGGCACGGCTGGCGATTCGTATCGACAGTGCTGCGGGTAAACCGACGGCGGATGAACTGCGTATTTATCCGCGCAATGTGCTGGTGGCGTTGAGTGCAGGGGCGTCGGCGGACATCGGCGCGATACTGGAGCAGGCCAGCCTCGCGCCGCAGTCGCTGGCGTGCCTGTTGGCGGCGGACAGTGACATGGCCCGTGCCGAGCTGCACGAAACGGCTTCAGCGTTGGGGGTGCCGCTGCGTTTTGCCGCGGCCAATGGCAACCTCGAAACGTGGTTGAGCGATGCCCTCGGTCAACCGGCGTCGCTACAGGTCATGGGCAGCCATGCCATCGCCGTGACCGCGCAACCCCTCGATCCGCAGCAGATTGGTCGTGCGCGCGGGCGCCTGGCGGTGATCGGCCTTGGCCCGGGCGCCGCCGAGTTGATGGTGCCGGCGGTGCGCGCCGAGCTCGACCGTGCCACCGATGTACTCGGTTATGAAACCTACGTGCGCATGGCCGGGCCCTTTCGGGCCGATCAGGTGCAACACTGCACCGACAACCGCGAAGAGATGCAGCGGGCCCGACATGCCTTCGAACTGGCGGCCGAGGGCCGCTCCGTGGTGGTGGTGTCGTCTGGCGATCCGGGCGTGTTCGCCATGGCTGCCGCCGTGTTGGAAGCGTTGCATGAGTCGACGGATGCCCATTGGCACAACGTCGACCTGCAGATCCTGCCGGGTGTCTCGGCGTCCCTGGCGACCGCTGCCCAGGCCGGTGCGCCATTGGGGCATGACTTCTGTGTGATGTCGCTGTCGGACAACCTCAAGCCCTGGTCGATCATCGAAAAGCGCCTGGCTCTTGCGGCTGAGGCCGACCTGGCCCTGGCCTTCTACAACCCGATCTCCCGCTCCCGGCCATGGCAGTTGGGCCGGGCGCTGGAGATCGTCGGGCAACATCGCACGGCGCAAACGCCAGTGGTGCTGGGGCGCGATATCGGTCGTCCGGGGCAGACGTTGCGTGTCACCACGCTGGGGGCATTGACCCCGGATCAAGTGGACATGCGCACCATGGTGCTGATCGGCTCCTCCACCACGTGCGTGTTCCCACGCGCCCAGGGTGGCGACTGGGTGTACACACCGCGCTGGTATGGCAACAAACCTCTTTGATCAAACCCGGTGGCCCGTTCGGGCCACCTTCACCTGAGCTCGTGATGCCCTGGCTTCTACATGGGCAAGTCTGTTCAATGATTGCTTATATAAAAACTTTTCAGCGCTGCGCTTATTAAGCGGTGAAGAAAAAAGTTTGAACTCCTGCTGGTTGGAAACTTATTGAATTCCTTGTTAGTTGAGCCGCGCGTCAATGACCGTTATGTTTTTATCCAGCCCATTGGGAATAATTGTTGCCTGAGTTGATGCTCATCATTTGGTTAGGCCGCAGGCTCCCAATGGCCTGTTCGCGCATGGATGCGTGAAGTTTTTCTTATCTCTATACAATAAATGGAAGTGTTGTTTATGAGTGAATCCAAGTTTTCATCGGCGGATAACTACGTCGATTTTGTGGGGTTGTTAAAACTCAAGGATCTCGAACAGGCATTAATTTCCCACAAGGGCTCCGAACAATATGATGCGGTGCTTCGGTATTACTTCGGTTGTATCACCTTGCTGGATTCGCCGCGCATGTTGGAACCGTTGGGGTTGCTCAAACAAGCGGTAGGCGCTTTGCGGGGAAGTAGCCGGTCTCGTCGTGCGACAGGGCCGTTGAACTCAGAGGACGCCAGGGCTGCGGACCTGGCGCAAACGTATAACAAGATAGAAGGGTTTGAAACGCGTCTGCACTACAGTTTCGAACAGTTGAAACTGCCCGCCACCGAGGTGCCGAAGAACCTGCATTTTGTCTGGCTCGGCGGCGGCGTCGGGGCCATTCAGCGTGACTACATCAATGTCTGGAAAAAAGTAATGGGCGCAGAGGGCTATCGTCTCAGCCTCTGGTACGACAGCGACGCGCTGCTGGCCCATGAAACCAACCGAATCATTGTCGAAGCCGCCAAGGCCGATGCCATGCTCAATGGCGCACAGGCCAGTAGCGATGCGTTGGCGTTGGGCGACCGTTATGAAGAGCGCGCCATTGTTCTCAAACAACAGATGTACGCCCATATCAAGAAGGTGGTGGAAAGCGGCGGCAGCGCCGACGACGCGAGAATCGATTTGCTGGTTCGGGCCTATGGGCAAGATAAGGCACGGCTGAAGGCCTTGGTGAACGATAACCGCCTCAGTCTCATGGCCGTGGCTGACAGCGACCTGATACTGCGCGATGTTGCCATTGGTGAGGCACCCTTGCATTTGCGGGATATCTACGAACGCGAGATCAGCCTGCGCGGCATGTTGGCGGGCGGCTCCGATATCGTGCGGGTCGAAGCCTTGCTCAGCGAGGGTGGCAGCTACGTCGATATCGATCACCTGCCGCCGTTGTTGGACAAGCTGGGCGAGGTGGACATTCGCGGGTTCAAGACCGACGCACGCCTGGGCGTGTTGCAGTTGCTGCTCGATCGAAATCCCGAATGGATGCCGGGCCGTCAGGCATTGCGCGGCCAGTACACGGATTATTCCAGTGCGATCCCGGCCGAGCATCGCGATGCACTCGAGCGTTTCGCCAAAAGCCGACCCGAGTTGAACCGCGTTTTCTGCCCGCCGGCGCAGCGCCTGGCTCGTCCGTACGAGCTGCGAGCCGTGACCGTACGAAATTCGTTGAGCAACGCCTTCCTGATGGCCCACCCAGGGGCGGCGATGCTCAACGCCGTGCTCGAGCGCTTCAGGCGCAATTATGCAATTGTCGATGCCACCGCTCGCCTGGCGGATGAACAAAACGTGGCCCTCACCGATGTCGAGGCCATGAGTGGTCTGGCGCGGCAGGCTGCGACGCAGGTTTTCGGTGCGTTCCATGAGCTGCCGCCGGAAGCGGAAATGGGCGCGGCTTTTCTGGTCGAGGCGGCCGCCACTTACTACAGCGACGGCATCCGTCCCCAGAGCGAAGGGACGATTTATCTGACCGGGCCTGGCGCCATGCGTGAGGGCATGGCGCAATACCTGAACACGCACTTTACGCCTCAAACCGCTGAGCAGTGGCGGGAGGAGGCTGCCATTGCTGCCGTCGGCACCGTCAATGGCGCCACCGAGGAGGAACTGGATCACTCCTGGAAAGAGAATCAGAGTGACACCCGGCAGTGGCTCAGCGATGAGATTGAACGTTGGCAAACGGGCCAGTTCAAGGTTCGTTATGCGGGTGAGCTGGCTGAGCTGCTCAAGTACCGCACTCTCCAATTCGATGACGGCTGGCCGGTGATCGAGGGGCGGTATGTACTGTCCACCGACCTGTTGCAGCACCTGGCCGATGAGCTGGGTGAGCCGTTCAAGCAGAGCATGAGTCGGAGCCATGACGGCGTGGTGACTTTCGACAAGGCCATACCGCTGGGCTTTGATGAGCGTCAGGTGATTCTCGCCCAAGGCGTCGACGTGTTGCCGCCTGCTTCGTTGGGTGACGCGAAGACGCGGCAGTTGCCCATCGCCGAGCTCTTGAAGCAACTCGCCGAAGGGCGTTTCGAAGCCGCGCAATTGAGCCCCCTGCAACGCTTGCTGCTGGGCGCCTTGACGGGGGCGAAGACCTTGGATAATCGCAGCTTCGACGCGGTTCGCCCGCAGTTGGATAACCTCGCCAACAACCTTGCCGCCCATGGCACCGCTGGCCGTTACGCGACGATCGAACAGGCGTTGTATCAACATAAGGCCCCAGCCTTCCTGGCCGGGCTCGCCAGTGCTACCGATGATCCGCCAGGGCATGACGAAACTGCCTTGGGGCTGAAGAAAGCCGCGCTGGAACAGCCTTTGACACTGCGCCAATGGGGTCGGCAGGTGGCTCGCATCCGGCAGGTGGCGAAATTGGAATACCGTGTCCGGATCGTGGAGCACCTCGGTACCGTCCTGGACGATTTCGGAGCCGACACGATCAAGCTGGTGCCCCAGGATTTACTGCTCCAGGGTGAGGGCGATAGGGTCGGCGGACGTTGTTATCCCCTGGCCCTGGCAATGGCGGCTGCCTTGTCGGAGGGCAAGGCGGCGGTCAATACCCTGCGCGAGCGCTTTTACTTGGGAGTTATCGAGCCAGAGGCCAGCGATTCGGCGACCTTCTTGCAGTGCGTGGAGTCGTTGCGCGAGGTGCAGATCGGCGATGTCGGCAGTGCACTGGCACGCTCGGACCTGAATGCAGTCGTGGACATTCTGCAAGCCAGGACAGCCACCAGCACACTGATGCTCAACTCCGATAATCACGCCATGCTGGTAGCCAAGACCTGGGAGGGCGAGCGCGGTACTTACCACTTCTACGATCCGAATTTTGGGGTATTCGAATTCGAGGATTCGACTCGGTTCAGGCAGGCATTGGAGCAGTTCTTCCTCCAGCAGAAGATGGCCAGTCATTACGCGGCGTATGGCGATGCGGTTCGCCCGACGTTCGACCTGATCGAACTGGACGGCGCGCGGGTGTCACAGGTGACATTGGCGGGTGCCGTCCAGGTCGCGAAACTGCTGCAACCCGGAGCGTTGCCCGGCCAATTGCAACGTCCTGTCAGGCAGCGGTTGATCAACGCTCGTGGGCAGTCGCTGCAGAGCAATCCGCGGCTGGGCAACTGCCTGCTGGCGCTGGATGGTCACTGGTGGGGCCAGCAGATCGAGCACGTGACCAGCGGCCTCCAGCAGAAAAATCAGCTGGCCCCTCACCTTGTGCCTTTGTTCGAAACCCTGGAGGTCATGACGAACGGGTCGTACCGGATAAGCCTGATCGATCCTGGGAACCCGGAACAGTTGGTACGGGCCATCACGGACGACCCTCGACTCTTGCGGATAAAAAACTACCTCTCGGAACGTTTTTCAGCCTTGGCCAATAGACCCTCCGTAGCGAGCGATCCGACCGAGGTGGGCAGCGTCCACACCCTGAACGCCGGCTTCGCCATACAAGCGCTGATGAACGCCTTGCGGGGCCGAGAAGGGCCTGGTCGGCCCCTTAGCCTGGCGGTCCGGTTGCATGCCTATGTCAATTATGCGCAATTGGTGCATGGCAACGTGGCCGATATCGCTGGCCTGGTCGGCCTGGTTCGACAGGCATTGGCCCAGGAGAAACTGATTGCCCAAACCGTCGCGCCCGTGGTCAAGACCGCAGTGGGAAGCAGCGTGAGCGAAGCGACCGGGGGATTGCTGCAACTGGCGAATGTCGGGTTCGACATCTACCAGTTGTCGACTGCACAAAACGACGTCGAACGCGCTCAGTTCGGTACCCAACTGGCGTTCGACTCGGCCAGCCTGATGTTGTCGGTGAGCGCCTACGCTGCCGGCGCTACCACCGCTGGAGCATTGCTGGGCGGCGCTGCGGTGATGCTGGGCGGGTTGGCGGTGGGGGTGGCGGCGCTGGCCCAGGGCTTCGCCACCATTGCCGAAGAAGCCAAGCAGGTCGGGCTGTTTTTCGATGAGGTGGCAACCGCCCATCTCCAGCCTTATCGGGCTGATGCCCGCGGTGGCGCATGGTTGCCGCGTTCATCGCTGATCGTTCATACACTGGACCTGACCCGCGCCGAGCTGATGCTGGACAGCCCCAAGCTGTATCCGCTGCGCGATCATTTCGGGGTGCCTACCTTTGATGACGATTACGACCGGGCGATCGATATCCGTCGCCAGCTGAATCTGCCGGGTCGAGCCCGATTCACGCCACCGGCAGGTGCAGCCATCGTCCTGCCCTGTACGCCGCAAACCTGTTACCGCTACGAGTACAAGGCATTGCCCTTCGCCGGGCTGCGCCATGACATCGGGTTCGACACGGCACGGCGCCTGGAGAAAAAGACCGCGCAGGGAGGATGGCTGTTTCTGTTTTCTTTCTACTCGTTCCCCAGTGACTACATCCTTTATCGCCTGGTCCCGGATTACCGGCCGACGGTGATCAAGGTGTTGCTCGATGGCATCGATCGCTCGCTGGTGGTGCCCGTGTTGCCACCGGATTGGCACGGAAAAATCACCTATGAGATCCAGGGCGCCGGCAAGCGCTGTGCATTGGTGCTCCACCCCGGCGTGAGCCTGACCCTGGATACGGCGCGCCCGTTGAACTCGAGTTGGGTGTTGGACGCCCCTTGGGCCCAGGAGAGTGATATCCGGCTCGAGCGTTACGCGAGACTGTTCATCGGCGACGTTCAGGTGGCGCTCACTGGATCGGGGCGTCACGACGTGCTGCTGCGGATCAGCCAGAATCAAGTGTTCAAGGTGGAGGCGGGCAAGCTTGTGGTTGTCGAGCAGGATGTGCCTGCGGGCATGGATCGACAGGCATTGCAGGAGCACTTCAAGAGCCTTGCCAGGCAGCACCGCCTGGTGATGCCGTATACGCCGGTTCATCGTTACCTGGTGCCGTTCGAGAAGCCGGAAGAGCCCCGCTACATCACGGCCTGGTATGACGCCAAGGATGACCGTTTCCTGTTCATTCGTAATGAACTACCAGGCGTCGATGACGCGGTGCTGGGCGCGGTGGCAGGTGGTGCCTGCTATTTCTATGACCCACAGGACCTGATCATCTGGCAAGCCGACGCGGTCACCGGGTTGCTGAGCCATCGTTACTGGTTGCGCAGCACAAGGAATGCGACCGCCACCATCCAGCGTGTCGAGGCGGATGCGCAAGGGGTGATTCATGTCGTGCAGCGCATCACTCGCGAGGATCAGACCGACGATGTGCTGGTGTACGTGATCCATGAAGGGCAACTGCTGCTCAGTTCGGTCACGCGCGATCTGGACCCGGCGCTGGAATCCATTTTCAGCGCCAGCGAGACACTGGCCGACTGGTCCCAGGTGCTGGGCAGCGATTACCCCTTTGTCCCGTCTGTTCGCACCGAGGACACCTTTGTCACCGTCAATTGGCAACCGGCTCCCTTCGTTTCGGTCTGCTGGAAGAGCGAGCCGCAGTTGCGGGACATGGCCTGGGTTCGCCACAGGGACGGCTTGATCATTCGTCCTTCGTCGAGACGCGGCCGTCCCCGTGGCTGGGCCGACTCGATCAAGAACATGACGGACCTGACGCTGCTCACGCTGGCGGACGACAGCGATAGGTTTGTTGTGTATGACCGGCTTGCAAAGGAGCTGTGCCGCAGGCAGCGAACTTTGGTCGCGGGCAAAGGGCAGTGGTCCAACCGGTGGTTGCAATCCGACAAACTGGAGAATGTGATCGCTGCCGAGAGTGGCTACGTGGTGCTGACATCCGATGGCCGGTTCTTAAACCTGACGAGCCAGGGCGACCTCAAGCTGGGCGGCGTGAACGAGACATGGTTCAAGGATCGGGGGCATTGGTGGCTGGCATTGGAGTCGTTGGCCCGGAGATCGGCGAGCGAGCAATTTGCCCTTATCGGTTTGAGCAACTTCAACGACGACGCCAAATTATGTGCCTGGTACGTCGGCAACAGGCTGTTACTGGCTGAGCTGGGCCCTGCAAAGGAAGTACGCCTGCTCGGCGCTACCCCGGATGGCGAGGCGGCGTGGTTATTCGATGTTTCGAGGGGTGAAGTCTATCGCCAGGCCTTTATCGACCCACAGAAACTGGAGGCGGCTTTTGGTCAGGGTTCACGCTTGCTGCAGATCGATGCGCTACCCAGCGCGCAGCGTGAATGGGCGCCCTGGCAGTTTGTCGAGCTGGCGGTTGAAGGGGCCGGGTTGCGTGGCGTGACATTCGAGGGGGTGGTGGTCGCGTTACGAGACCAGGAGCCGGCCTCGATTACTGGTGTCACTCATCAATGGCTGGTCGCTCAAGATGGCCGGGAGCAAGAGGGGCTCAGGCAATTGGCGGCCCAGTCGTCTCACGGCGCACTGCTGTCGGTGGAGGAGCCCGGTAGCCTGACGTGGTTCGTCGCCAAGACCGGACGTATGATCCGAGTTCCCAGGGCCGCGATTGCGCAGTCTTTCGAGCTATTGGGAACCCAGCGCCAGACCCAGGTATTACTTCATGAAAGCGAGAATGGAAAGCTGTTGACCCTGCCGGAGGCGGGGCATGTGGGGCCACTCAGTTATGTCCAGCGCGAAGGCGAGGTGCTGGTCGTCGAGGGCCAGGACATGAAGATCGATGATCTGCTGGCGCTGATGCCCGACGATGTCACGACCCTGATTTTGCGCATGGGGCAAGGTGCGGTGAGTTACCGGCTGTCAAAAGCGGCCTGGTTGCGGGTCAAGTCGGTCATCCTCGACTGCCGGCATGCCCTGGGCCGTGCGGTGACAATCCCCGGCAAATTGCTCTGGAGCCTGGATGAGCCTGATCAGTTGTTGTTCAGTCGTGTCCAGGAACACCTGGTGATCATTGATCCGGACAGTGGGCACAGTGTGATTGTTCGTGAGGTGTATGCGACAGATATCAACATGCGTGGGGAAGTCCTGCTCAGTTTTGGCGGGAATCGACATTATGCCGTTTCGACCCTGATAGAGCGATTGGACGCCTTGCAGGACGCCGAGAGCGGTATCACGCTCAAGGCGCTGAGTGTGTCGTCTGCGGTGGAAACCAATGAGGTGGGTTGATTACGGCACCAGATAGCCTTTGACCCCGGTAAAGATGATCTGCGCGGCCAGCGCACAGACAAACAGCCCCATCAGGCGGCTGACGATCTGCAAGCCCTGGTCGCCCAGGATCCGCTCGATGCGGCTGGACAGGTAAAGCACCACGCCGACGGTGAAGCTGGCCAGGGCGATGCTGATGATGGCCATGAGTTTGTCGTCCCAGTGCGGTTGGCTCACGCCCATCACCAGCAGGGCGCCGATGGTGCCTGGGCCGACGGTCAACGGAATGGTCAGCGGGACGATGGTCACGTCCTGCTGAACGCTGTCGGTCTGGACGGCCGACTTGCCTTGGGCCATGCCCAGCGCCGAAATGAACAGCACGCTGCCGGCGCCAATACGGAACGCGTCCACGGTGATGCCGAATACACTGAAAATCACTCGCCCGAACAGGTACAGCAATACGCTGGATACCAGCGTCGCGGTCGCGACCTTCCAGGCCAGGCGACGTTGTTCCTTGCGTGAATAGCCGCGAGTCAGGCCGATAAAACACGACAACACGAAGAAAGGGCTGTAGAGCACCAACATCTTCAGGTAAACGCTGAACAGCACATGGAGCATGGTCGAAGCTCACGACGAATGAAATTGCCGTGGAGTTTATCAGGCGCTGGGGGTGTCTGTCGGCTCGCCCGTGAACGTGAAATTTTTAAGTGCCGAAAACTTCGCTTTATTGTGAGGAGCGAAGTGTCGTTGAAATGTCAGTGTCGCAGAAATTATGTGCCGTTACAGTTTTGCAGTTGTTGTTCGGAGTGGGTTTGAGTCATGTTGTCCCCGGGGTCCATGGAGGACCTTAATTAAATAAGGAATATATCTATGAGTGTTAAGTTTGATTCGGTTTTAACCTTGGCTGATCGTCTTGATCGGCTGAATAGTTATGAAATCATGCCGGAAAATTTAGTTGTTTCTTCGCGCACTGTTGCAATCAATCCTGTCGGGTATAAAGCGGCTGTGGAAAAGCCGGATCGCGCTTCGATTGTCGGGGAAAGTATCCTGGCATTCGTCTCGGGAATGACTGAGCAAAATCAGGCGGATATCCAGCATTCCTATCTGTATGCATCGTTGGCGGCGAACAGGGCGTATCCACGGGAAGATCAAGGTAGAGAGTGGTATCAATTCTTTCTGCAAGTCATGCAAGACTGCGGCTGGACGATCCTGCAACGCTATTACGACACAGTCGCGGCGTCGGGCAGGAGCTTCAAGATGGATCAACTGGTGTTGAGGATCCTGGGTTCGGCCGTGGCTGCCGCCGCTGTTCCTGGGCCAACGTCGGCACTGATGCTTAAAGTGGCAGGTGACGCAATAGCTGCGCTGCAAAGCAGTGACAAGCCACTTCAACTCTTTGATCAAAATATCAGGGAGACCGGTGCGGGTGGTTTTGGTGTGGCGACCTGCCACGAAACCCCACACGGTGAAGTCATCATGGCATTGGGGGCCGTGCGTTTCATTAATCGGACGAATCAGACCAAAGTCCTGTTTGTGAATTGGGACAGCAGTTCGGTCGATCTGTATCGCGGCGAATGTCATATGACCATGGTGCCGTCAATTATTAATCGTACCCGAGCCACCATCATTGCAAGGTTGGGTGATCGTGCGCAGAAAAAGATCGAAGACTACGAGATTTAATCTCGTTTGATCTTTTGGCGACTACACAGTGGTCGCCATCCATTAGCGAATCAGGTAACTATAATGAGTGATCATTGTTCGGTTTTTATCAACGCCGGGGCTGTTGTCTTGTTATCAGCGGATATGCTGGAGCAGGAGAAGTGCGATGTAATGAATTCGGTATTGTTTGCGCAGCTGGTAGCCGACAAGAAGTATCCGGCTCTTACGTCACTGGATGAATGGTACGGGGCATATCGGGAAGTCTTACAGACGGGTTGGTTGCAGAAGGCGGTAGCGTGGGACAACTTTACACTCGATGCTTCTTCGACATGCACCATGATGACTTGGGTGGAAAAACGACTGGGTACATATGTTGACCAAACTAAAGTGACTGAATTCACGCGCCTGTTGAATCGTGTCGCTCAATTGCCCTGCACCTTGCCGGCCATTGAACGATTGTGCAAGCGGGTTCAAGGCACCAGATCCCCGGAGCCTGCGTGCAGGGTCAGGCTGCAAGTCATCCTGGCCCAGCGGGGGCCTGTGCTGAACAGTGTTTGCGTGGAGTTTGAGACTGGGCACATTACGACCAATCCTCTTGGGTCGCTTTTTTCCACCGGTCCTGTACCGGGTGATATTCAACTGCGCTGCTTCCAGGCGAACTTGTCCGATGCGCTCTATGCGCCCGTTCGCGATGCCATTATCAAGAAGCTGGGGGATAAGGCCGCCAAGAACATCATCGATATTTCCGACGCGGTCGAGCCTGAGGTAACGGGGGCTGTGTCTTTATGAATGACATGGGGGGGCGATCGACCGATGGGCAGTTGCTTCGCCACAGCGGCACACCGGCGGCTGCCGTGGTGGGCGGGAGTATCGTGTCATTCGATGAGGGGCTGTCCTTCCAGGATCGGGAGGATATCTACCTGAGCAACCTGTACGCGCAATTGGCAACACGTTCGGCCTACAAGGACGGTTTGGTCGGCAACTGGTTCGACTATTACAAGAATAAACTCAGGTATCTGGGATGGGATTCGGCGCGTCCTGTCAGTGCCGGGCGGGCGGGGCAGGGATTGATGGTTGATAGCGTTTCGCGGCAAATATCCCGGTCATTCGATGAACGTTTTTCCCGGCAGGCGAGCCAGGCGTTAGGAACCCTGAGGCGTAATCCCGATGCGCTCGAGGTATTCGAAAGGACAAGCCTGCTGCGTGACACGGGATGCTTCCAGGTGATCCCTTGCACGTCCAAGTCTTCCGGGAGAATAGAAATAGGCCTCTACCACAAGCAGTTCCGCACCCGCAGAACGGTCTCGAGATTTCTGTTCTGGCCGATAGAGGACGTGGTGGAAAGCAGCCAGGAGGAAATGGCGGTCATTACATTCAGCACGCTGCACTACGCAACGTTCAGAGAAAAAGTCGCCGCCGCGGTGATGAGCGAGACAGTCCGCCATCTGCATGCGTTGGAACTTTGAACAGAGCGGCGGGGCCCGCTGACAGCCATGTCGCCGCCTAGGATGTGTGCGCCGCCGACCTGTTCTGCTGATCACGCTGGGCCACCCAGTGCTCGATCAGCTCGCGCAATTGCGACAGCTCCACCGGCTTGGCCATGTGCCCGTCCATTCCGGCCTGGCGGGCGCGTTCCTTGTGTTCGGCCAGGATATGCGCGGTGAGCGCCACGACGGGGGTGCGGGTCCGCTGGTTGCCCATCTCCCAGGCGCGCAATTGCTGGGTGGCGGAAAACCCGTCGAGGATCGGCATTTCACAGTCCATCAGGACCAGGTCGTAGCGTTGTTCCTTCATGGCCTTGAGGGCTTCTTCGCCGTTGCTGGCGGTGTCGGGTTGCAGGTTGAGCTTACCGAGCATGCCGCGAATGACCTTGGTGGAAATGCTGTTGTCCTCGGCCACCAGGATGCGGAAATCGCTCGGTACCTTCACCGGCATGGGCGGACCGGCATTCACCTGTACATTCGTCGCCTGGCCCCTGTTGCGCTGGTTCAGCTCATCCGCCAGGGTAGTCTTGAGGGTATAACCGGCCACCGGTTTGGCGAGGATGCGCTTGACTCCGCTGTTGCGCGCCACGATCTTGCTCGGTGCGTTGCTGATACCGGTGAGCATGATCAACAGGATGTCGTGGTTAAGGCTCGGGTCTTCCTTGATCTTGGCCGCCAGTTGCATGCCGGTCATGCCCGGCATGTTCTGGTCCAGCAGCACCACGTCGAAATAATCGCGCAGGTGGGCCTTGGTACGCAGCAGCGCCAGGGCTTCCTTGCCCGATGGCACCGCGCTGACATTCAGGCCCCAGGCGCTGCACTGTTGCACCAGCACTTTGCGGCAGGTGTCGTTGTCGTCGACGATCAACACGCGCGCTCCTTGCAGCGGGCCATCGAGGTCGGAAGTCGGATGTTCGAGGCGATCCGGGTCCAGGGGCAGGGTCAGCCATAAGGTACTGCCCTGGTTGCTGCCGCTTTTGATGCCGAATTCCCCGTGCATCAGGATGATCAACTGGCGGGCGATGACCAGGCCCAGGTTACCCCCCAGGCGCGTGGCCGAAAGGAAATTCTTGCTGTGCAGCTCGGCGTGCATCAGCGTGTCGCGCTCTTCAGCGTCCATCGGTGTCCCACTGTCCTGCACGGCGATGCGCAGGCGCGGCTGATTGCTGCGCTCGTCGAGGGCGACGACGATCAGCACTTCGCCCTCGTCAGTCTTCTTCAGGGCGTTTTCCAACAGGCTCAGCAGCGCCTGGCGCAGCCGTGTCGGGTCACCACTGATCACTCGCGGCACCTGGGGCTGGATGAAACTGATCAGCTCGACATTCTGCTGTTCGGCCTTGGCGCGGAAGATACTCAGGCAATCCTCGATCAGTGCATTGAGGTCGAACTGCACGTCGTCCAGCTCGATTTGCCCGGATTCGAGCCGGGAAATGTCGAGGATCTCGTTGATCAGGGTCAGCAGTTCATTGCCGGCGCTGTGGATCGTCTGTACGTAGTCGCGCTGCTTGACCGACAACGGCGTGCCCAGCAGCAGCTCGGTCATGCCCAGCACGCCGTTCATCGGGGTGCGGATCTCGTGGCTGATCTTGGCCAGGAACTCGGCCTTGGCATTGATTTCGGCATTGCTCGCCGCGAGGTCGCGGCTGATGCTGAACCGGCTTTCGTTGATCGAGCGTTGGCGCTCGCCCAGGGCGACACTCATCAACAGGCCGCTGATGCAGATGAAGATCAACAGGGTGATGATCAAGCCCTGGGGAGGAACTTCCGTGAGCCCTTGCAGCGCCGGAAGGATGATCAGCGTGCCCAGGTTGAAGACCACCATGGCCGCGACGAACAGCCGGGCCGGGCGGTAGCCCTTTTGCCAGTGCCAGGCGCTGACGAACAGCATGCTCAGGCCGGCCAGGGCCACCAGGGTATAAGTCATGATGTTGAGCGGCAGCGTGTTGACGAACAACAGCAGCAGGCAGCACAGCATGACGAACACAATGTCCCCCAGCAGCAGCCGGTTCAATGGGTGCGGTCCCAGGGGAGCGAAGAAGCGGTAGGCGAACATCAGGCCGCAGGGCGCCGTCAGCAGCAAGGCCAGGTAGGCTCCTGGCGTCTGGACCGCAGGCCAGTCAGGCAACCAGGGCCCGGCCAGGTTCAGCAGCAACGCGAGGCTGAGCATCAGCAGCCCTTCACAGGCTGCCAGCCACAGGCAACTGCGTGAGCGAGTGTAGGCATAGCGGGTGAGGTTGTGCAGGATCAGCATGGCGATGCAGCCGAACAGCAACCCGTAGATCAGCGTCTGGTTCTGATCGGCCGCCGCCACGACCGCCGATTGCAAGGTCACGTAGGGGCGCAGTTCATGGCGCGAGGCCAGTCGCAGGTAGACGTCCAGTGATTTGTCGCTGCGCGGCAGGGGCAGCATGAAGTCGCTGCTGGGGACCGCGGGTTCGGTGTGCGGCGTGGCATTGCCGCTGACTTGTTGGTCAACCAGGGTGTCGCCGTCCAGCACATAGAGGTTCAGGCGTGACAGGTCGGGCGCGAAGATGCGCAGGATCTGTTCGTGTCTGTCGGGGGCCAGGCGGAAACGCAGCCACAATGCTCCGCCGGGCTCGGCGGCCTTGAGGCGATCCAGGTCGATGGGGCTGAATTGATTGGTGTAGCGGGCAGAACGGATGTCGCTCAGCGTCAGGTCGCCCTGTTCGTCGAGCAATACCGCCCAGCCACTGCCTGGCGCGGCCTGGGCCGGGAGCATGCAGAGCAGCGTCAGCAGGGTGACGGTAAGGCCTATGGCAATCCTGAGCCAGCGCACGGCGAAATCCCTTCGTAGGTTGATGCCAGATTATAACTATGCGCGGCGCCGGAACAGTCAGGCAAGGGCCGTAGACCCTTGCCTGGCTGAATGGCTGGGTTATTCCAGATTTTCGCCACGCTCGCGGGCAATGGCGCGGTAGCCAATGTCCTTGCGGTAGAAACAACCTTCCCAGTCGATCTCGGCGGCAAGCTTGTAGGCCTGCTGCTGAGCTTCGTCGACACTGGCGCCCATGGCGGTGGCGCAAAGCACACGACCGCCGGCGGTGACCACGTGTCCATCCTTCAACGCTGTGCCTGCATGGAAGACCTTGCCTTCCAACCGGGCCGCGGCGTCCAGGCCCAAGATCGCGCTACCTTTGGCATAGTCGCCCGGGTAACCGCCGGCCGCCAATACGACACCGACGCTTGGGCGTGGATCCCACTGGGCTTCCACTTTGTCCAGTGCCTGGGCCAGTGCGGCCTCGACCAGCAGGACCAGGCTCGATTGCAGGCGCAGCATCACCGGCTGGGTCTCAGGATCGCCGAAACGGCAGTTGAATTCGATGACTTTTGGGTTACCAGCCTTGTCGATCATCAGGCCAGCATAGAGGAAACCGGTGTAGACATTACCTTCCTCGGCCATGCCGCGCACGGTCGGCCAGATCACCTGGTCCATGACCCGTTGGTGCACTTGGGCGGTCACCACCGGGGCCGGGGAGTAGGCGCCCATGCCACCGGTGTTCGGGCCGCTGTCGCCATCGCCGACGCGCTTGTGGTCCTGGCTGGTAGCCATTGGCAGGACGTTCTTGCCATCGACCATGACGATGAAGCTGGCTTCCTCGCCGTCGAGGAACTCTTCGATCACCACGCGCGAACCGGCGTCACCGAAGGCATTGCCGGCCAGCATGTCGCGCACGGCGTCTTCGGCTTCGGCCAGGGTCATGGCGACGATCACGCCTTTACCGGCCGCCAGGCCGTCGGCCTTGATCACGATCGGTGCGCCTTTCTCGCGCAGGTACGCCAGGGCCGGTTCGATTTCGGTGAAGTTCTGGTAGTCGGCGGTCGGGATCTTGTGACGCGCCAGGAAGTCCTTGGTGAACGCTTTCGAGCCTTCCAGTTGCGCGGCACCGGCGGTCGGACCGAAGCAGTCCAGGCCACGGGAGCGGAACAGATCGACCACGCCGGCGACCAGTGGCACTTCCGGGCCGACGATGGTCAGCGAGACGTTTTTCTCGGCGAAATCGGCCAGTTGTTCCAGGGCCAGCACGTCGATGGCGACGTTTTCACACTTGGCTTCAATGGCGGTGCCGGCATTGCCCGGTGCCACGAAGACCTTCTGCACACGCGGATCCTGAGCCACTTTCCAGGCCAGGGCGTGTTCGCGGCCACCGCTGCCAATGATCAAAACATTCATTTCAAAAACCTCGGATGACGCTGATTCTGTTGAGCACCACAGAGATGCTTTTCTGTGGGAGCGAGTTTGTGTGGGAGCTGGGCTTGTGTGGGAGCAAGGCTTGCCCGCGATAGCATCACCTCGGTTTGCCTGATGGACCGAGTTGCCTGCATCGCGGGCAAGCCTTGCTCCCACAGAGCCTTGCTCCCACACAAATCCAGCTCCCACATTGATCGATGTTAGTGACGGAAGTGGCGCATGCCGGTGAATACCATGGCAATGCCTGCTTCATCAGCAGCAGCGATCACTTCGCTGTCACGCATCGAACCACCCGGCTGGATCACCGCGGTGATGCCGACCTTGGCCGCATTGTCGATGCCGTCGCGGAACGGGAAGAACGCATCGGAGGCCATGACCGCGCCTTGTACCTGCAAACCGGCGTGCTCGGCCTTGATGGCGGCGATGCGGGCCGAGTTCACGCGGCTCATCTGGCCGGCGCCAACGCCGATGGTCTGGCGGTTCTTGGCGTAGACGATGGCATTGGACTTGACGTACTTGGCGACTTTCCAGGCGAAGATCAGGTCGTTGATTTCCTGCTCGCTCGGGGCGCGCTTGGTCACCACTTTCAGGTCTTCGCTGCCGATCATGCCGATGTCGCGGCTCTGGACCAGCAGGCCGCCGTTGACGCGCTTGTAGTCCCAGGCCGGCGCACGGTCGGCCGACCATTGGCCGCAAGCCAGCAGGCGCACATTGGCCTTGGCGGCGACGATGGCGCGGGCTTCTTCGCTGACCGAAGGGGCGATGATCACTTCGACGAACTGGCGCTCGACGATGGCCTTGGCGGTCGCGGCGTCCAGTTCACGGTTGAAGGCGATGATGCCGCCGAAAGCCGATTCGGTGTCGGTGGCGTAGGCCAGTTCGTAGGCCTGGCGGATGCCGCCCTCGGCGTCCGGGCTTACGGCCACGCCGCACGGGTTGGCGTGCTTGACGATCACGCAGGCCGGCTTGACGAAGCTCTTCACGCACTCCAGCGCGGCGTCGGTGTCGGCCACGTTGTTGAACGACAGTTCCTTGCCTTGCAGTTGGGTGGCGGTGGCAATGCCGACTTCGGCTGGCTTGGCTTCCACGTAGAACGCCGCGCTCTGGTGCGGGTTCTCACCGTAGCGCATTTCCTGGGCCTTGATGAACTGGGTGTTGAAGGTGCGTGGGAATTCACTGCGGCCTTCTGTGCTCAGGGTTTCAGCGGCCTGGTTCACGGTGCCCATGTAGTTGGCGATCATGCCGTCGTAGGCGGCGGTGTGTTCGAAGGCCTTGAGCATCAGGTCGAAACGCTGGGCATAGGTCAGGCCACCGGCCTTGAGGTTTTCCAGCACGCCGGCGTAGTCGCTGGCGTTGACCACGATGGCCACGTCCTTGTGGTTCTTGGCTGCCGAGCGGACCATGGTCGGGCCACCGATGTCGATGTTTTCGATGGCGGTCGGCAGGTCGCAACCAGGCTTGCTGATGGTGGCTTCGAACGGGTAGAGGTTGACGGCCACCAGGTCGATCGGCTTGATGCCGTGTTCGTTCATGATTGCATCGTCGATGCCGCGACGACCGAGGATCCCGCCATGGATTTTCGGGTGCAGGGTCTTGACCCGACCGTCCATCATTTCCGCAAAACCGGTGTAGTCCGCGACTTCCACTGCGGCAACGCCATTGTCCTGCAGCAGCTTGAAGGTCCCGCCGGTGGAGAGAATCTCGACGCCCAGCTGTTGCAGCTCGCGGGCGAATTCGAGGATCCCGGTCTTGTCGGAGACGCTGATCAAGGCGCGGCGGATCGGCAGGCGGGTGGTCTGGTCGGTCATTTCAATTTCCATCAAAAGCAAGGGAAGTCAGCAAAAAAGGCGACCGTTTTTTACACGGGCGCCTTTCTGGTTTGATTGAATGCTTACAGCAGATCGTACTGCTTGAGTTTCTTGCGCAGGGTGCCGCGGTTCAGGCCCAGCAGCTCACTGGCTTTGGTCTGGTTGCCCTTGACGTAGTTCATCACGCTTTCGAGCAAAGGCGCCTCGACTTCGGAAAGCACCAGGTTGTACACATCCGTGACGGCAGCGCCCTCAAGGTGGGCGAAATAATTGTGCAGCGCCTTCTCGACACTCCCGCGAAGGGTCTGGCCTTCTTCGCTGGGCGTATTGAGGTGCTGTTTCAAATTCACGTTGTCGCTCACGGGTGTTGTTCCACTCACTAAAGTCTCGGTCATCATCGTCATGCGGCCACCCCTTCGTCCCCTGTCAGGCTCTTGTAACGCTCAGCGAAGAACGCCTGAACGTCGGCGCATTGTGCTTGCGTACCATCCAAACGATTGAAACGGGCGCGAAACTCCCTGGCGCCCGGCAGGGTTGCGAGATACCAGCCCACATGCTTGCGAGCGATGCGTACGCCCATGACTTCTCCGTAGAAGGCATGGAGCGCGGCCAGATGCTCTAGCAGAATACGTTCCACCTCGGCCAACTGCGGCGCCGCGAGCTTTTCCCCGGTGCGCAGGTAGTGTTCGATCTCACGAAAAATCCATGGCCGCCCTTGGGCGGCCCGACCGATCAACAGGCCATCGGCACCGGTCGCGTCCAGCACGTACCGGGCCTTCTCGGGCGAGTCGACGTCGCCATTGGCAAAGACCGGAATCGACACCGCCTGCTTGATCGCGGCGATGGTGTCGTACTCGGCCTCGCCCGTATACAGGTCGGCACGGGTGCGGCCGTGGACCGCCAGCGCCGTGATGCCTGCCTGTTCGGCGATCTTCGCCACCGTCAGGCCGTTCTTGTTCTCCCGGTCCCATCCGGTGCGAATCTTCAGGGTCACCGGCACATCGACTGCGGCGACGACCGCCTGCAGGATCTCGGTGACCAGGGCTTCATCCTTCAACAGTGCCGAGCCTGCGGCCTTGTTGCAGACCTTCTTTGCCGGGCAGCCCATGTTGATATCGATGATCTGCGCGCCCAACGCCACATTGGCCCGGGCCGCCTCCGCCAGCATCTGTGCATCGCCACCGGCGATCTGTACCGAGCGCGGCTCGGGATCGCCTTCGTGGATCATGCGCAGACGCGATTTGCGGGTGTTCCACAAACTCATGTCGCTGGTGACCATTTCCGAAACCACAAGACCTGCGCCCAAGCGTTTGCACAGCTGACGAAAGGGCTGGTCGGTGACGCCCGCCATAGGGGCGAGAACCAGGCCGTTCTGCAATGTATATGGGCCGATGCGTACCGCCGACATAGGACTTCCCTGAAGTGGGGCCGGATCATGAGAGTTCGAAAAAGGGTTGGCATGATACCCGCTCTCGATGACTGGATAAAGGTCGAATTGGATAAAATCTGAACAGCTATTTTGTTATCGCCAGCGGTTTGGTCTGGGTGGGGTGAGTCAGAAAGCTGCCGTCAATCGACCGACCCGCGCCGGCTTCATTCGGGAGAATGGAAGCTCAGGCTGTAGTTCACCGCTTTGGGACCAGGGTCCAGGATATCCAGCGCGATGTGGATGGGCGTCTGCGGCGGCATTTCGCCGCGCCCCTCGAGATCGCCACCCAGGTATTCCCCTGGCTTGAAGCGGCGACTGGCGATCAGGTGCCCGTTGAGGTCGGCAAAACGCAGTTCCAGCAGCGGAAAAGGCTGGGAGAAGGGCGCACGGTTATAGATGATCGCGTCCACCACCAGGGCGCCGCTGAATTCCGGATGGCTGCGCACCACCAGGTTGCTGCTCTTGATCTTGGCGATGTCGACTTTGGATGGCACGTCGCAGCCGATGGTCGGACAGATTTGCAGGAACCATGGGCGGTACTGGTCCTGGCGGGCCAACTCCTCGAAATGGTAGGCAATGTACTGACCGCCCAGGGCCGCGGCGGCGAGCAGCACCAACAGGCCCCACAGCAGGCGGCGGCCCCAGGGCGAGCGGCGTTTGCGCCAGTCCAGTTGCAGTGGGTCGTCGTCCAGGTCGTGGAGCGCCTCGGCACGTATCCCGGGTTCCTGGCGTTCGCGTGACTTGCGCAACGGTGCCGGTTGCTCGGGTTCGTCGTCGTGGTCGTCGGTGGCGGACAGGCGCTCGAGGTGTTCGTCGGGCTCGTCGTCTGGCGCCAGGTGGAGCGGGGCGACAGGTTCGTCGTCCGGTTCCAGTGGTTCAAGGGCCAGGGACAAGGACGGCTCGGTACGCGGTGGACGCACCGGTTCGTGGGGTTCGAACGGTTCGAACGGGGTATCGAGGACAGTTTCGACGCGCTCGCTCGGGGTTTCGCTGTACAGGCTGTCGGGCCAGGCTTGCTGCTCGCTGGAGAGCGAGTCGCGTTGCGCGCTCAGGTTGTCTTCCCGGCGCCGGCCGGTATTTCCCGGGGCGCGATTGTCGCGTCGTTCCAGGCGCGCCAGTTCCTTGTCCAGGTCATCCAGATCCAGCTCGGCGGCGCTCCATTGTTTCTGGCTGATCGCCCGGGGCGGGGCTTCGACGGCAGGCTTGGCGGGCGGCGCGACGGCAGGAGCCGCTTGCTTGGCAGTGCGTTGTTCCAGCAACTGTCGTGCGGCATTGAATACCTGCAGGCACGAGCCGCAACGAACCACCCCGCGGGCCACGCTCAATTGAGCATGGCTGACGCGAAAACGGGTGTGGCAATGCGGGCACTGGGTGACGAAGCTGTCAGTCATGCGGCAATCCGGTGGATACAGGCGGTCATTCTAGCGCCGACGTCCGGTGATGCGCACCCAGCCATCGCGATTGGCGATCGGGTCCAGGTCAAAGTCCGCGGCATAAGCGCCAGCGACTTCTTCGCCCTGTTCGGCGAGGATGCCCGACAGCGCCAGGCGTCCGCCCGGCTTGACCAGGCTCGACAGCTGCGGCGCCAGGGACACCAGTGGGCCGGCCAGGATGTTGGCAACCAATACGTCAGCCTGGACCGCTGGCAAGTCTTGCGGCAGGTACAGCGGGAACTGCGCCTCGGCAATATTGTTGCGTCCGGCGTTGTCGCGGGAGGCTTCCAGGGCCTGGACGTCGATGTCGGTGCCGATCGCTTCCCTGGCGCCCAGCAGGAGCGCGGCAATCGCCAGGATCCCCGAGCCACAGCCGAAGTCGAGCACGTCGCAGCCCTTGAGGTCCTGGCCGTCGAGCCATTCCAGGCACAGTGCGGTGGTCGGGTGTGTGCCGGTGCCGAACGCCAGGCCCGGGTCCAGCAGCAGGTTGACCGCGTCCGGCTCCGGTGCGGCGTGCCAGCTCGGAACGATCCACAGGCGCTGGCCGAAACGCATCGGCTGGAAGTTGTCCATCCAGCTGCGTTCCCAATCCTGGTCCTCGATCACTTCGCTGTGATGCTCGGGCAGCGGGCTGCCGGTGAGCAGTTCGAGGTGGGCCAGCACGCTGGCCGCTTCTGTACCGCCTTCGAACAGGGCCAGCAGGTGGGTGTGGGACCACAGCGGGGTGGTATTGAGCTCTGGCTCGAAGATCGGCTGGTCTTCGGCGTCCATGAAGGTTACCGATACGGCGCCTACTTCAAGAAACGCGTCTTCGTAGGTTTCGGCTTGTTCCGGGCTGATGGCCAGACGTACTTGCAGCCAAGGCATGGCGGGCACCTTTGGAAAAAATCTACAGGGGGACAGCACGGGGCTGCAAAGGCGCGCAGTGTACGCCAGGTCGCCGTCAAAGTGGATAAGCGAGTCATGCGCCGTCCAGCTTGGTGTTTCGATATATATATGTATGACATGGAGGAACTGGCGGGCAGATAAGGTGCGGGTCCACACAACAGGGAGGAATGTGATGGATAACACGGTCGAGCGACAAAGAAACGTGAGCGGCAGGGGGCCGATATCTTCCCCGCAGGCGGCAACGGCACAAGCGGTCCTGGAAACACTGACTCGCTGGCAGGCAGTCATCGACCCTCGACTGCAAGCCCAGATGAGCGTGCTGGAGGTGCTGGAGGAGTATCTGCTGGTCGAACTGCGCACCCATTATTACCAAGACAACATCGATCCGCACTTCATCGGCACCCTGCTCGATACGGTGTTGCAACGCATGATCGACCAGCAGCCGGTCATGCCCGACGAAGAGCAGGACGCACCTTACCGTTGGCCGGACGCGGCTGATCGAGGGATGCCGGTCGAGCGCCAGGAGGTCATCGCCCAGGTGGTGGAAAGCAGCGCTTCGGGTTTTATCAGCCACTACCGGGCCTATCTGCAACGGCATTGGGCAATGGCCGAGGGCGAAGCCGCTTTGATGGAGTTGATCGAGCAACGGCTCGAAGGTCACATGGCCGACGTCGTCATGATTTTCCAACCGGACGGACTGGCAGGCCTGGACGTTGATGAGCTACGGGGCCAGCTTGAAGAGCTCCAGGAGGGCTGGCGTCGGATGAGCGAGCCGGTCGCGTTGGCGAGCGCGTCGCAGCGTCAGAGTCTGCAAGCGCTCGCGCGTTCGCAGCTGCCTGACTGGTTGCGGGGGCTGGGCGAAGCTGACCGTAGGCAACTTGAGCTTTGCCAGGACCAGACCTTCCAGGCGCAGGTGCTGGTGGACGGGTTGCTTGAGGGCTTGGGGTCGTTGCGGGCGTTCGCTCGGCAGTTGGCCAAGGACTATGTCAGGCATGAGTTGGACATGGAGGTCGAACCTGACAGCATTCGGGTGCAATTGCAGTGGCGAAGTGTGATGGGCCAGCCAGTGCGCACCCATAGCCTGAGTGAGTTGCTGGCGGCCGGTCCGATCAGGCCGGACGCTGTTTCGGTGTTCCTGGTGGAAAACGGCGCAATGCTGCGCAACCAGCCGCTTACACCAGCATTCATGAGCCAAATGCTGGCGCAGGTCGATGCCCCGGCCGGGTACTTGCGGGCACTGGTGGACCGGTATGGCCGGAGCGATCTGAAAGACGCCATGCTCGATTGGTTCACGGCACGGTTGCAGCAAAGCGCATTCATTGCCCGCTGTGCAGGTCACCTGAAGCAGGCGAACCATGAGGCGGTCAAAGCCTTGTGGGAGAGCGAGGCCTCGGCGCAGGCCGCCAGCGTTTGGCGGGTCAGCTGCGTGGTGCTTGCGAACGCTATGCGCTGTGCCGATTTTCTCTTGTTCTATCGCCAGGACCTGCAAGGTGACCTGCTGCTGTATGCCCCCGACAAGCCGGATGGGCAGGAGTGGATCGAGTTGCCCTCGTTATGGGCCGTCAGCGTGGAGATGGGCGCATGGACCCGTAGCGAAGTCGGTCGCGAGTACTTGCTGCAGCGCCTCTTTCCAGTCGAACGGAGCGGGGCGCGGGAGTACTTTGCCAGCGTGGTGGACAAGCCGACGACTTGGGATTCGAGCAAGGATCCCCGGGGGGCGGTGAGCGGTTTCAGGGCTTGCCTGGAAGACCTCGTTGCGATGGGCCTGAACAACAATCTGGCACAGGTGGCGGCGGACGAATCGCCTCGCTGGTACGCCGCCTTGCCGCTTGATTCCCGGCGAAACATCAGCAGTCTGAGCCAGGAGCTCCTGGTTCATCAGGAGGTGCTCAGCCAGCAGATGGCAGGCTACGAAGCCTTTGTGGATTTCGCCAAGCGTATCGTCACGCAAGCCATTGCCCCTTATATGCGCAGCAAAGGTGTGCAGGGGCCCGTCGATCCCGAAACGGTGCTCATCGACTACAACCCGGGGTTGGCCGATGGCAAGACGAACGTCTCCAGCCTGCTGGAGCTGGCCATCTACGGCTATGACGACAACTCGGGCATCGACAATCCGCGAAAAGGCGTACGTTCATCGGTGGGACAGGATCTGAGGCAGGTCCGCAGTGCGGAGCTGGCGTCCTATCTTCGACGGGCGTACGTGGGTGAGCAGTATGCGCGGCAGATCCGTGCCCGGTTCCTCGACG
Organism: Pseudomonas sp. 43mfcvi1.1; assembly: GCF_900115935.1. Classification (NCBI taxonomy): domain Bacteria; kingdom Pseudomonadati; phylum Pseudomonadota; class Gammaproteobacteria; order Pseudomonadales; family Pseudomonadaceae; genus Pseudomonas; species Pseudomonas sp. 43mfcvi1.1. Next base: position 533,423 of record NZ_UETT01000002.1, read on the forward strand.
CCCGTGCCGCTGAGTACATCTTGCGTCGTACCGCCTACCGTAACCTGGTGCTGACCCGGATGGACCGTGACCTGCGTGTCGCAACGGGTCAGTTCCAGTTGAGCGCGAACGAATTCTGGTGGCTCACTCGACAAGTCACCCTCCTGAGTGAAGCGGTGCCGGTGGTCGGCCCGGTGTATTCGGGGGCTGTCGTCCAGCGTGAGGGGGTGATCAGGTTTTCCGTCGGCGGTCATGTCGTGATGGGCGTCTACGTCTTCACCTACTTCGATCCGAAGGGCTCGTCTTGGTTGTATACGCCTGACGCTCCGGACGGTGTCACGTTTCGCCCGTACCGGGACTTTACCGGGAAAGTCGTCGCGCGCCTGCATGACTACGTGCTGGAGCGGGTCGGACTCGGCGCCCGTACGGCGGTCAGGCGTTCACTGGTGGCTCTGGCGGCGGCGAGCATCGGCGTCGATACGTTGCGCGAGTTCAATCGAGTGAGCGATATCCAGGCAGAGTTCGATGCTTACATCGAGCGGGCTGTCACCGATGTGGAAGACATCACCCAGAGCCGTGCCGAAGTGATCAGGCGACAGGTTATCAAGGGGCTGCTGTTTGCATCGGCACCGGTGTGCCTGGTTTACCCGCCCTTTGCTCTGTTGCTGGATGCGGCCGTGATCGCCGTCAGTGTCAAGCAGGCTGCGCAGGCGCATGGGCAGGGGAACACGGATCGCGCGCTGGGCCACTGGTTGATGGCCTCCTGGGGGGTACTGTTCGCCGCGCTGGGAGCAGGAACCATTGCTTCGTTACTGGGGCCGGCGGCCAGAAGCCTGAAGCTTGTCGTGAAGTCCATGTCCTTGTCCGGGCAGCGCTTGAAACGCATGACGCCGCTGATTGCCAAGGAAGCCGGACCGATCGTCCAACCCATACGCTTCAAGCCGAAACAGGCGGTCAGCAAAACCCCCGAGAATCTGGAGCGGGTGACCGAGGAGGGCATTTACCAGGGGACTTATCGCAGCCCATCCAGTGCATCGCAGCCGCTCAATACATATTTCATACGCAGCAGGGGCAAGTACTACCAGGTGAAGGAAGATTCTCGTTTCGGCGGCTTGTGCCTGGTGGACGCCAGTCGCCCCGGCGCTCTGTACAACCTGCCCATCCGCAGAATGGGAAATGGTCAGTGGGCGCACAACTCAGTCGGCTTGAAGGGGGGCAATGAGCAAACGCTTGTCCTTGGGCGAGTGAGCGATCTGCGGGAGGCGTTTCCCAGCCATGTCTTCCCGGATGTATCGAGGGGCGCGTTGCAAGGCGAGGCCGTGGTGGCAAGGTTCAGCGAGGCGGCGGCGGACAACTATCTGTTCTCGCTGAACGCGCAGACCTGTGTGATCGCTTCGTTGTACAACCCGACCACCCGGGTGGGGGCGGTGATTCATTTCGATCACAATATCCGCGCGCTCATCGAACGCAGTGTTCGCGACGTGATGCAACGCCTGGGGGGATCGGGCAAAGACATCCGCGCCACGCTGGTGGGGGGGGACTGGTTGACGGGGGTCGACATTGGCGGGCGAGTCCGCTCGGCGATGAGGCGCCAGGGTTTGCAGCCCACCTGGGATCACTGGTCGTACTCTTCCTGCTTCGGCAATACCTACGGCGTGTCACTGGAGCTGCGCAGTGGTGTCACTACGGTCTTCAAGACCTCACGCAGTCAAGTCGAGCGCTACTACATACCGGTGCTGGCGAGGGCGAAAAAGAGCACCGATCCCGTATCAGTACGTGCCCGTGGGTTCATGACGCGCTTGCGCAGCGAACCGTTGGTAGCCACTGCCAGCGGGGCCATCCGTACTCCGCAGGGCAGGGTCGCGACAGCGTCGCAGATCGAAGCGCAGGCGTTGCCTACGGTGGTGCTGAGCTGATTGGGTTCGCCGCCATCCCGCAAGGCCGGCAAAAAAAAGACCCCGGCCAATGGACCGGGGTCTTTTCTACATCACTTGAAGCATCAGTGCTGGTTGCCCAGCTTGTGTTCCAGGTAATGGATGTTGACGCCGCCTTTGCAGAAGCCTTCGTCACGTACGAGGTCGCGGTGCAGCGGGATGTTGGTCTTGATCCCGTCTACCACGATTTCGTCCAGGGCATTGCGCATGCGCGCCATGGCTTCGTCACGGGTCGCGCCGTAGGTGATCAGCTTGCCGATCAACGAGTCGTAGTTCGGTGGAACGGCATAACCGCTGTACAGGTGCGAGTCGACGCGAACGCCATTGCCGCCCGGGGCATGGAAGTGCTTGACCGTACCTGGGCTTGGCATGAAGGTTTTCGGGTCTTCGGCGTTGATCCGGCATTCCAGCGCGTGACCGCGGATGACCACGTCATCCTGGGTGAACGACAGCTTGTTGCCGGCGGCGATGCTGAGCATCTCCTTGACGATGTCGATACCGGTGACCATTTCCGAGACCGGGTGCTCCACCTGAACACGGGTGTTCATTTCGATGAAGTAGAAACGACCGTTCTCGTACAGGAACTCGAAGGTACCGGCGCCGCGATAGCCAATATCGATACAGGCCTTGACGCAACGTGCCAGGACTTCTTCGCGAGCCTGCTCGTCGATGCCCGGTGCCGGCGCTTCTTCGAGCACTTTCTGGTGACGGCGTTGCAGCGAGCAATCGCGGTCGCCCAGGTGGATCGCATGGCCCTGGCCGTCGGACAGCACCTGGACTTCGACGTGACGTGGGTTGGTCAGGAATTTTTCCAGGTAGACCATCGGGTTGCCGAACGCCGCGCCCGCTTCGGAGCGGGTCAGTTTCGCCGAGGAAATCAGGTCTTCTTCCTTGTGTACCACGCGCATGCCGCGACCACCGCCGCCGCCAGCGGCCTTGATGATCACCGGATAACCGACTTCGCGACCGATGCGCAGAGCGGTTTCTTCGTCTTCAGGCAGTGGGCCGTCGGAACCCGGAACGGTTGGAACGCCGGCGGCGATCATGGCGTGTTTGGCCGATACCTTGTCGCCCATCAGGCGGATGGTTTCGGCTTTCGGGCCAATGAAGGCGAAACCGGAATTTTCGACCTGTTCGGCGAAGTCGGCGTTTTCCGCCAGGAAGCCGTAGCCAGGGTGAATGGCGGTGGCGCCGGTCACTTCGGCAGCGGCGATGATCGCCGGGATGTGCAGGTAGGAGTGCGCAGCCGACGCCGGACCGATGCAGACGGATTCGTCCGCCAGGCCCAGGTGCATCAGTTCTTTGTCGGCCTTGGAGTAAACGGCGACGGTCTTGATGCCCATCTCTTTGCAGGCACGCAGAATCCGCAGGGCGATCTCACCGCGGTTAGCGATCAGAACTTTTTCCAACTTCGCAGTCATCAAAGGCTCTCCGCGGTTCAAACGATGGTGAACAGCGGTTGGTCGTACTCAACCGGCTGGCCGTCTTCGACGAGGATGGATTCGATCACACCGCTGGTTTCAGCTTCGATGTGGTTCATCATCTTCATGGCTTCGACGATGCACAGGGTGTCGCCTTTCTTCACGGTCTGGCCGACTTCAACGAAGGACGGCGAGGATGGCGAAGACTTGCGATAGAACGTGCCCACCATTGGCGAACGGGCGACAGTGCCGTTGAGCGCTGGTGCCGCAGGTGCGGCTGGCGCTGCGGCGGCAACCGGGGCGGCGGCTGGAGCGGGCGCGGCGGCTGGAGCCTGCATTGGGGCCGGTGCATAGAACTGCTGGGCCGGGGTCTTGCTGTGGCGGCTGATGCGTACGGACTCTTCGCCTTCCTTGATCTCAAGCTCGTCGATGCCGGACTCTTCCAGCAATTCGATCAATTTCTTAACTTTACGGATATCCATGAATCATCAACTCCCAAGGGTCGGTCAGGGGCGTTTAACGCTTGTTGTTCAAGCTGTTGCCGGTCTTTCAAGCTGCTCTAGGGCGGCCTCCAGGGCCAGTCGGTAACCACTGGCGCCGAGGCCGCAAATCACTCCCACTGCTACATCGGAGAAGTAGGAGTGATGACGGAAAGGTTCGCGTTTGTGCACGTTGGACAAATGCACTTCGATGAATGGGATGCTCACCGCCAGCAGCGCGTCACGTAATGCGACACTTGTGTGTGTAAAAGCTGCTGGATTGATCAAGATGAAATCCACGCCTTCGCCACGGGCGGCATGGATACGGTCGATCAATTCATATTCGGCGTTGCTTTGCAGATAGAGCAAATGATGGCCGGCGTTGCGGGCCCGCTGCTCAAGGTCCTGGTTGATCTGGGCCAGTGTCACGGCCCCGTAGACGCCCGGTTCACGGGTGCCCAGCAGGTTCAGGTTGGGTCCATGCAGGACCAATAGGGTCGCCATCTGCTGTTCCTTGTTATCTGTGAGCAGGTATCAGAACCTGGCGACTATGCCGCAAAGCCTTAATGACTGTCCAGTTCTCGGCAATAGCCAGCACGATGACCGATGTTTACGCGAAATTTGTGACCAACCTCCAAAATCCGGTCATCCCCGGTTTCGCCGGCCTGTCCTGAGCCCTGTGGGAGCGAGCCTGCTCACGAAGACGGCGGCACATTCAATATCGATGCACGCTGACCCACCGCAATCGCGAGCAGGCTCGCTCCCACAATGGATCTGTGCTGCTTAAACCCGAAACGCCTGCACCGCCGTGTGCAGCCGCCCGCCCAGCACCAGCAGGTTATCGCCCTGTTCCCGCCCTTGGCCGATGCGTAGCAGATTATCGCCACCCAATTGATGAATCCGCTCACTGTGATCGCGGATTTCGCTGACGGCGCCGCTTTGTTGGGCGGTGACGTCGGCGATACGTACCGCTGTGGCGGAGATGGTCTGGATGGCGCCGACGATTTCGTCCAGCGCGCCGTCGGCCGCCTGCGCCTGGTTGGCGGTGGCTTCGGCGTGTTCGACCTGGGCGCGCATGCCGTCCACCGATTGGCGCGCGGCCAGTTGCAGGCGGGCGATCAGTGTCTGGATTTCGGCGGTGGCGCCGGCCGTGCGTTGGGCCAGGGAGCGGACCTCCTCGGCTACTACCGCGAAGCCTCGGCCCATTTCCCCGGCGCGGGCCGCTTCGATGGCGGCGTTGAGGGCCAGCAGGTTGGTCTGGTCGGCAATCGAGCGAATCACCGTCAGCACGCCGCCGATGGTGGCCGATTCCTCGGCCAGTTGTTCGATCATCTGCGCGTTGTCCTGCACTTCCCCCACCAGTGCGTGCAGGCCCGTGAGGCTCAGGCCGATGACTTTCTGCCCTTGTTCCACCGCCTGCCCGGCATTGCGGCTGGCATCCGCGGCCTGGCTGGCATCGCCGGCCACTTGCTGGATCGTCGCTTCCAGTTCGCTGAGGGAATCACGGATCAGCGCCGTGTCGCCGGCCTGATCCTCGGCGCCGCTGTGTAGCTCGCCGCTCAACTCGGCCAGGGCCCGGCTGCTGCCGGCGACCTGTTCGGCGTTGACGCGGATGGTGCCCACCAGGTCCACCAGATAAGCGCGCAGACGATTGAGCGACGCTTCGATGTCTTGCAACTCGCGATTGCTGGCGCCGACATGGATATCGCGGCTGAAATCCCCTTCGGCCCAGGTCGACAGGGCCGGAGCGAGGTGCGTCAAGGTGCGGGCCAGGCGTCGCTGCAAGGTGTCGATGAGCAGCGCGATCAGCAGGATCAAGCCAATCATCACCCCTTGGATCAGGCGAACCTCGCCCTGGATCTGCCCATGCTGGGCCCGCACCGCCGGTTCCATGGCATCGATCGCCTGTTGCACGTCGGTGATTTTCAGATGCGTGGCGCTGCTCAGTTCGGTGCGTTTCTGGATCAGTTCGCGGGTGCGGGTCAATTCGGCGGGATAGCGACCCAGCAGGCTGTTGAGTTCGCGCTTGAGGGCGATGCCGGCATCTTCGGCAGCGGCTTTTTCCTGGGCCTCCAGGCCCATCAGCGCGGCGAAATCATCGCTGCCCGATTCACTGCTGGTAGTGACGCCCAGCAGTGGCAGGCTGTCGAGGCGTTCGGCCTCAAGGCGGATGCTCGCCAGTTCCCGCTCGACGTCGGCGGCCAATTCGCTGCGACCGCTGCTGACCAGTTTGTCCCGCGTGAGAGACAACCGGCCCAGGTGCTGTGAAGCGGCAAACAATGCGGGCAAGTAGGCAGGGGTGCCATTGGCGTATTGGGCCAGTTGGTCGAGGCTGGCACTCAGTTCGCGCTCGGCTTGCAACAATAAGGCTTGCGGATCGCCGGCCAGTTTGCCGGCGGCCAGTAGGTCGGTCTTGCTGAAACCGTCGAGGTTCGACAGGCTCGGGCGCAGGGTCTTGGCCAGTGCCGGGGGGAACTGATCGAGGTCTTTTTGCAGGGTCTCCAGGGCCTGGGTCGCCGCGCTCAGGCGCAAGGCGTCGCCGCTGGCCAGGTAGTCCTCGATGTTGCGCGCCACGTCGCCCTGGAATTGCCGCGACAGGCCCAGGTAGCGCTCCATCAGCAAGTAGGGTCGTTCCAGGGCGATCTGCGACCACCATAGCGTGGCCCCAAGACCCAGGCACACGGCAACGAGAAGAAGGGTATTGAGATTGGTCAGCAGCTTCAGGCGCATCAAGGGTCTACCAAGGGCAGAATCGTAAGTGCCTGAATTTATTGCGCTTGCGTTACAGGTTTATGACCGAATCGGTCGATTCCGATGAAAAGGTGGCACTTTGCTTTGATTGCCGGGCGCTCTGTACCCGATTGCGCCCGGCGTGCTTGGCGCGATACAGCGCTTCGTCCGCCTGGCTGGCCATCATCAGGCTGTCGGAGTCATCGCTCATCTCCACCACGCCGGCGCTGAAGGTGCACCACAAATCCTGGGGCTGGGCCGGATAGTGGATTTCGGCAAAGCGCTGGCGAATTTCATCCAGCACCTTGCAGGCGGCGTCGATATCGGTGTCGGGCATGACGATGGCGAATTCTTCGCCGCCGTAACGGCCGATGAAATCGGTCTTGCGCAGGCGCTGCTTGAGAAACAGCGCCAGGCTCTTGATCACCCGGTCGCCCATGGGATGGCCGTGGCTGTCATTGACTCGTTTGAAATGGTCGATGTCGAGCATGGCGAAGCTCAGGGGCTTGCCTTCGCGTCGAGCGCGGAAGCTGCAATCCTCGAGCAACTGGAGGATATGGGTGTGGTTGTACAGGCCGGTGAGGCTGTCGCGCACCATCCGCGCCTTGAGGTTGCGCGCCCGGGCGGCACGGTTGCGCACGGTAGTGATCAGGTGCCGGGGCTTGATCGGTTTGGTCAGGAAGTCGTCGCCGCCTTCGCTCATGGCGTCGAGTTGTTTGTCCAGGTCGTCTTCGGCGGACAGGTAGATGATCGGCACGCTGACATAACGGTCGTTATGGCGAATCACCTTGGCCAGCTCCGTGCCGGTGCAGGCCGGCATGTACATGTCGAGGATGATCAGGTCGGGCTGGAAGTCCGCCAGTTCGGCCATGGCCTGGATGGGTTCGATCAGCGTGCGAGTGATGATGCCGGCGCTGTTGAGCAAGCGTTCGGTGTGCATGGCCTGGGCGCGGGAGTCATCGATGATCAGCACTTTGTATGGATCGTACTGGGCGACGCAGGTCAGCACTTCGATCTTTTCCAGCAGGCTCGAGGCTTCGAGGGTGCCGGTGAGAAATTCCTGGCCACCGGCGCGCACCGCGGCCAGGCGTGTCGGCGTGTCGGTTTCCAACAGGCTGAAGAACAACAGTGGCAGCGGTTGTTCCAGGCCTTCCTGGGCTTCGGCGGCCAGTTTCAGGCCGGCGCCGGGGCCGCTGAAATCCACATCCATGACGATCGCTGCCGGCAGACGCTCGACCATCGCGGCCCGGAACGCCGCGACATTGTCCAGCGCCTGGGCGCTGAGGCCGAAGAACTCCAGCTGTTTGGCCAGGCGCTCGGCGCGGTCATGGTCCTGCAGCAACACGTAGATGGGTTTGCGCAGCGGTGGCAGGAGGGTTTGTTCGAGCTGGTCGCCGTGGCGCAGGCCGGTACGAGACAAGCGCTGCATCAAGCGGTTGATTTCGGTGATCAGGTGGCTGCTCAGGCGTCCGCGATTGGCGTCCACCGCTTGCAACGACTGGCTGATGCCTTGGGCCAGTTGGGAATGCTCGGGCTGTTCGAAGCGCTCGGCAAAGCGCAGCAAGCGCAGATTGGCCTCGCTGAGCTCCGCCAGGTCGGTGCTTGACCACTCAGTGCGTTGCAGGCGCTGCCAAATCTCCAGGATCTGACGAGCCTGATGAATTACCCGCTGGGCAAAGTGGTGCTTGAGGCGCTCACGGCTGGGGTCTTCTGGCTCGGTCATATCCTGACAACTAGTTAGGGTGCATGCTGAGGTCGACTGGTGGCTCTATGCTAGCACCTCTTTTCACCCACATGAGTGTCATACGTCAATAATCTGTCCTGGCACGAAATTCAGTTTGTGACCGGTCAGTCTCATAGGCCGCTGGCAGCGCTTCCTTTATAGTGCCGGTTCGACTGCCCTGTCGTGGCCGGCATGATTGGTGGCGCATTATCGCGTTTCAAATCAGGCACGATGGCGTAGGGTTGTGGTCGAACCGTGAACTCAAGTGATTGAAGGGATATCGCCATGCTGGACTGGAAAAACCGCGCGGGCAGCGCGCCTGAACGTGCCGCCGAGCCGAAATCGGAGGCCCGCAGCTACCTGGGCGGGCTTTTTTTCAGCCGCGCACTGGCTACGCTGATCGGCCTCTACCTGTTGGTGACCATTGCCGTCGGCTGGTATTGGAGCCAGGAGCCCGCGCTGTTCCCGGTGCAGCAGAACGCCCAGGCCGCGGCCGAGAAAGATGGCCGGCAAATGGTGGTGGGCTACACCACGGTCGAGACGCTCAAGACGGTGGCCGGGACCCTGCTGACCAAGCCGGGTGGCTACATCTCCAATGACCGCTTCCCGCCAGGCCTGTGGATGGACAACATGCCGAGCTGGGAATATGGCGTGCTGGTGCAGGTCCGCGACCTGAGCCGTGCCCTGCGCAAGGACTTCGCCCGTTCCCAGTCCCAGTCCGCCGAGGACGCCGACCTGGCCAAGGCCGAGCCGCGCTTCAACTTCGACAACCGCAGTTGGGTGCTGCCCTCCAGTGAGTCTGAGTATCAGGAAGGCATCAACTCCCTGAGCCGCTATCAGGCGCGCCTGTCCGACCCAAGCCAGAAAAGTGCACTGTTCTACGCCCGTGCCGACAACCTGAACAACTGGCTGGGGGATGTCGGCACTCGCCTGGGTTCGTTGTCCCAGCGCCTGTCGGCCAGCGTTGGCCGGGTCAAGCTCAACACCTCGCTGAAAACCGAAGTTCCGGCCCCGGGCCAGGTGCCGCAGGTGGATGAAGAGGTGGTCGAGACCCCGTGGCTGCAAATCGATAACGTGTTCTACGAGGCCCGCGGTCAGGCTTGGGCGCTGTCGCACCTGCTGCGCGCCATCGAAGTGGACTTCGCCGATGTACTGGCAAAAAAGAACGCCACGGTCAGCGTGCGGCAGATCATTCGTGAACTGGAAGCGTCCCAGGAACCTGTCTGGAGCCCGATGATCCTCAACGGCAGCGGCTTCGGTGTATTGGCTAACCACTCGCTGGTCATGGCCAACTACATTTCCCGGGCCAACGCAGCGGTCATCGACTTGCGGCAATTGCTGAACCAGGGCTGATACATGAGCGAAAGCCCCCGGGAGGTCGCTCACCGAGTGGCCTCGGATGCCGAGTTGATCGCGTGGGTCGATGAGCAGGACAACCTGCTTGGCAGCCTGGTGCGTTCAGAGCTGCGCGAACGCGGCCTGATCGGACGTGGCACCTACATCATGCTGTTCAACTCGGCCGGTGAGCTCTGCGTGCACCGGCGTACCCTGAGCAAGGCCATTTACCCCGGTTTCTGGGACGTGGCGGCGGGTGGCATGGTGCAGGCCGATGAGACCTATGCCGAATCGGCCGCCCGTGAGCTGGCGGAGGAACTGGGTGTGAGCGGCGTGGAACTGACCGCCCACGACCATTTTTATTTCGAAGACCCCGGCAGTCGCCTGTGGTGCTCGGCGTTCTCGGCGGTGTGGGACGGCCCGCTGGTCCTGCAACCGGAAGAAGTCCTCGAGGCGCGTTTCCTGCCGCTCGAACAGGTGCTCGATGAAATCCAGCGCAAGCCCTACTGCCCGGACTCTTTGGCGGCGCTCGAACGCTATTTGCGGGTCCATGGCGACGGCGTCGCAAAGAAGCTATAAATTGGCGCTGATTGGCCCTTAGCAAGTCGGCTTTTTGCCGTTACACTGCGCGACTTTTCAAGCTGAACCGTCTCTGCGGTCCAGTAGCGCTGCCCCTGCCTGAGTGGGGTTTCGCGGTCGAGGCACGTTCCCCCTCGGCCAGTCTTTGTCCTCCCAAGAGGATTGCCGGTGGCCAAAAAAGCCGCATCCTTCGCCGCCTTGGGCGGCCTGGTATTTTCTACCGACGCCGGTCGTCATTGTCCTGATTGCCGTCAACCGGTGAATGCCTGCATCTGCAAACAGACCGCCATCCCTGAAGGTGACGGCATTGCGCGCGTGCGCCGTGAAAGCAAAGGCCGCGGCGGCAAGACAGTGACCACGATCACCGGCGTGCCGTTGGCCGAAGATGCGCTCAAGGAACTGGCCACCACGTTGAAGAAACGCTGTGGCACCGGTGGCGCATTGAAAGACGGCGTCATCGAGATCCAGGGCGATCACGTCGAACTGCTGCTGGCGGAACTGGTCAAGCACGGTTTCAAGGCAAAGAAATCCGGCGGCTAGCAGCCTCTGTGAAAACCACCCTCGGCTTGACCCGAACCCCACGTTCGAGGTCGCCCGCATGGTTTTCACAGAGCCTGTTCTGAACGGGTTTCTAAACTCATCGCTGGGAGCAGGGTCTACCTTGCTAACAGGCAATTCGTCATTTTCACTCTCTAGACTGCCCCAGCCTCCGACCGGATGGTGCATTTTGACTTCTTTATAGGGGACTTCGATGTCCGTACGACGCACACGCAAAGACGATGGCAGCCAATGGACAGTTGCGGACAGCCGCAGTGTTTACGGGATTCGCCATTGGGGGGCCGGGTATTTCGCGATCAATGAAGCCGGTCGCGTCGAAGTCCGCCCGAACGGTCCCGGCAGCTCGCCCATCGACCTGTTCGAGCAAGTCGATCAGTTGCGCCAGAGCGGCCTGTCGCTGCCCTTGCTGGTGCGCTTTCCCGACATCCTGCAAGACCGTGTACGCCAGCTCACCGGTGCCTTCGACAGCAACATCGCGCGCCTGGAATACCAGAGCAAGTACACCGCGCTCTATCCGATCAAGGTCAACCAGCAAGAAGCGGTGATCGAGAACATCATCGCCACCCAGAACGTCTCCATCGGCCTGGAAGCCGGCTCCAAGCCGGAGTTGCTGGCGGTGCTGGCCCTGGCGCCGAAGGGCGGCACCATCGTCTGCAACGGCTACAAGGATCGCGAGTTCATCCGCCTGGCGCTGATGGGCCAGAAGCTGGGCCACAATGTATTCATCGTCATCGAGAAAGAGTCCGAAGTCGGTCTGGTGATCGAAGAGGCTGCGGCGCTCAAGGTCAAGCCACAGGTTGGCCTGCGGGTGCGCCTGTCGTCCCTGGCATCGAGCAAGTGGGCTGATACCGGTGGCGAGAAATCCAAGTTCGGCTTGTCTGCCGCGCAACTGTTGTCGGTGGTCGAGCGCTTCCGCGCGGCCGGCCTGGACCAGGGCATTCGCCTGCTGCACTTCCACATGGGCTCGCAGATCGCCAACCTGGCGGACTACCAGCACGGCTTCAAGGAAGCGATCCGTTACTACGGTGAACTGCGCAACCTCGGCCTGCCGGTGGATCACATCGACGTCGGCGGTGGCCTCGGCGTGGACTACGACGGCACCCACTCGCGCAACGCCAGTTCGATCAACTACGACATGGACGATTACGCCGGTGTCGTGGTCGGCATGCTCAAGGAGTTCTGCGATGCCCAGAGTTTGCCGCATCCGCACATCTTCTCCGAAAGCGGCCGCTCGCTGACCGCCCACCACGCCATGCTGGTGGTGCAGGTGACCGACGTCGAGAAACACAACGATGACGTGCCGGTGATCGAAAACAAGGAAAGCCTGCCGGAAACCGTGCAATGGCTGGTTGACCTGCTGGGCCCGACCGATATCGAGATGGTCACCGAGACCTACTGGCGCGCCACTCACTACATGAGCGATGTGGCGACCCAGTATGCCGATGGCAAGTTGACCCTGGCTGAAAAAGCCTTGGCCGAGCAGTGCTACTTCGCGGTGTGCCGTCGCCTGCACAACTCGTTGAAGGCCCGCCAGCGTTCCCATCGGCAAGTGCTGGATGAGCTCAACGACAAGCTGGCCGACAAATACATCTGCAACTTCTCGGTGTTTCAGAGCCTGCCGGACACCTGGGCCATCGGCCAGGTGCTGCCGATCCTGCCGTTGCATCGTCTGGACGAAGAGCCGCTGCGTCGCGCCGTGCTGCAAGACCTGACCTGCGATTCCGACGGCAAGATCAAGCAGTACGTCGACGAACAGAGCATCGAGACCAGCCTGCCGGTTCACGGTCTCAATCCAGGTGAAGACTACTTGCTGGGCATTTTCCTGGTGGGCGCCTACCAGGAAATCCTCGGTGACATGCACAACCTGTTCGGTGACACCGACTCGGTGAACATCTACCAGAACGCCGATGGCAGCGTGTATCACGCCGGTATCGAAACCCACGACACCATCGAAGACATGCTGCGCTACGTGCACTTGTCGCCGGAGGAGTTGATGACTCACTACCGCGACAAGTGCGCCAGCGCCCGCATCAGCGCCGCCGAACGTACCCAGTTCCTCGATGCCTTGCGCCTGGGGTTGACGCGTTCGTCCTACCTGTCGTCTTGATGGGCAAGTTTGTGGCGAGGGGCTCACCCTTTTAACTGATCGGCAACGCCCTCCGGAGCTGTCAGAAAAGACACCGCATGTTGCGGGTTTTTTCGGATAGTTCCGGAGGGCGTTTTTGTTTACGCCACGGCTATTTCCTCCCTCCGGTGCGTTTAACCGGCGATGTCCTTATTTCGTGTAGTCCCTTTCCTAACTTGTACTTGGCCCCTCTACTCGGCCATGGCTCTCGGCGAGAATCCCCGACCGCCCCTCCTGTAGAGAAACGCCGATGTCCGATCCAGCCAGCGAACCAGCATTTCGTCTGGAGATAGCCGGTCTGCCCGAGCCCGTTGACGTCGTGGCTTTCACGGGTAGCGAAACCATCAGCGAACCCTTCGTTTATGAAGCGCAGCTGTTGTTGCCCGATGCGAACCTGGACTTGGCGGGCCTGCTATACCGCAGCGTCTGGCTGAGCTTCGGGGCCCCAGGCCGGGGCATTCATGGGCAGCTTCATGAGTTGGTCCAACACCCTCATGGCGCCGGCTGCCGGGTGCGTATCGGACCGAAGCTGGCCTGTCTGGCGCAGCGCTTCAGCCAGCGGGTCTTCAGCGCCCGCTCGGTGCCGCAGATCATTCGCCAGGTGCTCAAGGCCCATGGCATCAGCGGCCGCGGCCTGTGCCTGGACTTGATTGGTGATTATCCGCCACAGGACTTCTGTACCCAGTATCGGGAATCGGACTTGCAGTTTCTTCAACGCGTATGCGCCCAGGCAGGCATTCATTTTCATTTCGAACACACCCAGGACGGACACTGTCTGGTGTTCGCCGACAATGCCCACAGTTTTCCCCCCGTCGGTACAGCGGTTTACGCGGACGACGAGGCGACTGCCGCAGTGCGGACCTTCAGCGTGCAGACCGATGTGTCGGGGGAGCAGGTCGCCCAGGGCCGCAGCGATTTGATGAACCTGCATGGTGGTCGAATGTTGTCGCTGACGGCTCATCCTTTTGCTGGCTGGAACCGGCGCTGGCTGTTGACGAAGGTCGAGCACCGGGTGCAGGCGGGGGTGTACGGCAATCATTTCAAAGCCATTCCCCGGGGCGTGCTGTTCGTGCCGGATAAGATCCCGGCAAAACCACGGATGGTGAGCCGGCAACGCGGCTGGGTCGTGGCAGTGGACGAGCCGCCAGCGTTGGGGGCAGGGCGTGTGGCGGTGCAGTTTGACTGGGTCTACCAGGGCGAAGGTTCCAGCCCCAGTCATTGCTGGCTACCCTTGGCGCCCGAACTGGTCGCGGGCGGAGCGGGCGCCCTGTGTGACGGCACCGAGGTGTTGGTGAGCTTTATCGAAGGCGATCCGGATCGGCCATTGATCAGTGCATTTCTGGACGCGCCTGTCTCAGGGGAGGTTGCGGATGAATCATCCTCAGGCGAAACATTTGTGCAGTCTGTTGCCGATCCGCTCCTGTTGTCTGCAATCCGCGACGCCGAGCCGCTGGTCTTGTTGTGCCTGTTGCCCGAAGGCGGGCCTTTCAGCCCCTGCGCCCAACCGCTGTGCACCTGCCGTATGCTCATGGGGCGTGGCGCGGGCGTTGCTCGATGAGTGCCGCCGTCCTGCCTGGATCAACGCCGCAATGGCTGTTGCTCGACGTACCGAGTGCGCCTGCAGCCGCACGGCTGGTGCACGGGCAGTTCGCCAAGGCACGGTGCTTTGCCCTGTTTGAAGGTACCGAGCTGCATGGGCTGCGAGAGCACGGCCCGCTGCTGGTGGATCTGCGTCAATCGCCTGCGCTGGTCAGCCTCTGTCACCTGGACCCACGTTCCTGGCCGGGGCTGCTGTTGGTCAGCTCATCGCCCGCCGAGCAATTGCTGGCGCATCTGCGGCGCATGCTGACGGTGACGCTAGGCCTGCATCACAAAGCCTTGTTGAGCTACTACAACCCGCACATCGCCAGCTATTTCTTCGACGGCTGCGACCCTCGGGAGCTCAGTTGCTGGCTGGGTCCGATCAGTCTGTTGCGCTGGTTTGGTGGCACCTGGGCCGACCGGGCGATCGGCAGCCAGGGGTGGCAACAACTGTCCAACCCGGGGCTGCCGGTGGCGGCGCTGGAGACGGAGCACAGCCTCAGCGATCGACAGCAGAGCCAGTTGCAACGATGCCTGCTGGAGCGTCATGCCTGGCAATGGTCCCGTGCCACCGGGCGTGATTACCGTCGGCTCTGGGAGGATTTGCAGCAGGGACTGACGCTGGGGTTTACCGAGCGGACAGTGCTCGATGACTGGCTGTGGCTGCGCCTGCAATACCCCGAGGCCCGGCCGGTGCCGGACTTGGTGGGCGGTTCGCAGCGTGAACGGCTCGATCAGTTGCGACGGCGTTGGCAGGACGGCCAGGATTGAACGTTACTGGGCTGACGCGCCGAGCCAGCGGTCGTGTCGCTGCAAGCGCCAGGCGAAAGCGCCGAGGGTCAGGCTGCGCAAGGCCATGAACAGCAGGAAGGTGATCCACAACCCATGGTTGCCCAACCCTCGCAGCGCCCAAGCGATTGGCAGCACCAGCAGCAATGTCAGCAGCATGCCGTTGCGCATTTCCCGGGCGCGGGTGGCGCCGATGAACAGCCCGTCGAGCAAGTAACTCCAGACCGCAATGAGTGGCAGGGCCGCGAGGTAAGGCAAGTAGCGGTAAGCGGTATCGCGCACGTCGGGGATGTTGGTCTGCATGTCGATGAACAGGTGGCCGGCGAGCAGGAACAGCAATGCGAAGCCCAGGCTTGCAATCAGC
Organism: Pseudomonas sp. 43mfcvi1.1; assembly: GCF_900115935.1. Taxonomy (NCBI): domain Bacteria; kingdom Pseudomonadati; phylum Pseudomonadota; class Gammaproteobacteria; order Pseudomonadales; family Pseudomonadaceae; genus Pseudomonas; species Pseudomonas sp. 43mfcvi1.1. The sequence continues at coordinate 549,020 of NZ_UETT01000002.1, forward strand.
GACCAGCCACACGCCACCACCAGCGAGCGGCGCAGTGCCAGGCGGTCGCGGGCGCCAATGGCATGGCCGCACAGCGCTTCGACGGCATGGGCCAGGCCGTCCAGGGCATGGGCTGTCAGCAACAGGCCGTTGAGCAGCAAGGCATTGGCCGCCACGGTCGCATCCCCCAGGCGCGCGCCTTGCACGGTGATGAGGAAAAACACCGCTTGCAGCGCCAGGCTGCGAATGAAAATGTCCCGGTTCACGGCCAGCAGCGGGCGCCAGTTCTGCCACAGTCCCAGGGCGGCCCAGGCCACCTGTCCGGGCCAGGCGCGCAGTGTGTGGCGGGCCAGCGCCAGGCCGACCAGCGCGCCGGTCCACTCGGCGATTACCGAGGCCCGGGCCGAGCCGGTCACACCCCAGTCCAGGCCGATCACGAACCACAGGTTCAGGGCGATGTTGACCAGGTTGGTCACCAGCAGGATCGCCAACGGCGCCCGGGCATTCTGGGCACCGAGAAACCAGCCCACCAGCGCATAGCTGGCCAGCGCCGCCGGCAAGCCGAAGAGCCGGGTGTGGAAGAAGTCACGGGTCAATTGGTTGAGCTCGGCGGACGGCTGCATGAAGTGTAACGCCACGTCGCTCAATGGCACGCCGACGGCACCGAGCAGCACCGCCAGCCCCATCGCCAACAGCAGGCCTTGCAGTAACACTTGCCGCAATGCCGCGCCGTCACCACGCCCGGCGGCCTGGGCGGCGAACCCGGTGGTGCCCATTCGCAAGAAACCCATGGCCCAGGCCAACACCGTATACAGACTCGCCCCGACCGCCACCGCGCCCAACTGATGAGCATGGGGCAAATGGCCGATGACGGTGCTGTCCACCAGCGCCACCAGCGGCACGGAAATGTTGGAGAGAATCATCGGCGCAGCCAGCGCCCAGACCCGACGATGGGTCAGGCGGTCGCGCCAGTCGGTGATCAGGTTGGACATGCGGGCTCCTTGATGGAGCGCGATTGTAGCGGGTTATGGTCTGATCGTTCTCCAGGGGATCCTGGACTCCTTGTGGCGAGGGGATTTATCCCCATTCTGTGGGAGCAAAGCTTGCTCGCGATCCAGGCGCCTCGGTTCCCTGGGAAACCGCGTCATATTCATCGCGGGCAAGCTTTGCTCCCACAGAGCATCCTCGCCACAAGGGGGCTGGCGCAGTATCGATCCCAGCCTTAGTGAATGATCCAACTCAACAGCCACAACCCCAGCACCAGCCAGATGATGCCCATGACGATCGAGGCCCGCATGAAGGCGCGGATGGCCGAGTACAGCAGCATCAGCCCGAGGATCAGCGCGATGATGCTGATGATCGAGGTGTCCATGCCCAGGGTGCGTGACAGCCCATCGACGAAGTTGCCGCCGGCATTGGCCAGGGTGTTGAAGAGACCGCTGAGCAGGTCGACGATGAACCGGATCACCGAACCGAGTGCCTGGCCGAGCCATTCGAAAAAGCTTTCTACCTGCATATGTGCATCCTGATGGGAGGGAGTTTGAGCCGAGCCGTTGGCTCCTGATTGTAGGAGCTGTGGCGGCCGAGTTGGTTCGATTATGGGGTAAACCGTCGCTTCCTACCGAGACTCTTGCCTTCCCCGGTCATCCCCCTGAAGCTATGCGTATTCAGGAGAACCCGATGAACCTTGTTGAACTGACCGAACGCCTGCATGCCATTCGTGACCGTAACGACTGGCGGCAATTCCACAGCCCGAAAAACCTCGCCATGGCCGCCAGTGTGGAAATGGCCGAACTGGTGGAAATTTTCCAGTGGCTGACCGAGGACCAGTCGCGCCAGTTGCCGGCGGACAAACTGGCCCACGCCGGGCAGGAGGTCGGTGACATCGTGTTGTACCTGTTGCTGCTGTGCAGCGAGCTGGGCCTGGACATGGACGCCGTGGTGCGCAGCAAACTGGCCGACAGCGAGCGGCGGTTCGGCCAATGAGCGACCGGCATTTCGATCAACTCGCCACGCGCTTTGCGGAAAAAATCTATGGTGGGGCCAAGGGCGCGATCCGTCTGGCGGTGCTTCAGGCCGATCTGCTGGAAACCTTGCCCCAACGTCCGCTGCGGGTGCTGGATATCGGCGCTGGCCTGGGCCATATGTCGTTGTGGCTGGCCGAGCGTGGCCACCAGGTGACCCTGGCCGAGCCGGCCGAGCCCATGCTCGAAGGCGCCCGCCAGCGCTTTGCCGATGCGGGCCAGAGCGCCACGTTCATCCAGGCGCCGTGGCAGGACCTGCTCGGCCAGCTCACTGAACCGTACGACCTGGTGCTGTGTCACGCGGTGCTGGAGTGGCTGGCCGAGCCCCACGCGATCCTGCCGGTGCTGCATCAACTCACGGCGCCTGGCGGTTGGCTGTCCCTGGCGTTCTACAACCGTGATGCGCTGGTCTATCGCAATTTGCTCAAGGGGCATTTCCGCAAGTTGCGCAAGAACGACATGGCCGGCGAAAAACAGAGCCTGACGCCGCAACAACCCCTTGATCCGCGAGCATTGGCGGCGCAACTTGAAGGCCTGTGGCAGGTCGAAAGCCAGAGTGGCGTGCGGGTTTTCCATGACTACATGCCGGTGGAATTCCAGGGCCGCGTGGAGCTTGCACAGTTGCTGGAAATGGAGCTGGCCCACCGTCGCCACCCGGCGTTTGCCGGGTTGGGACGTTACCTGCACTGGATCTGCCGTCCCCTCTGATCGGAGGGGGCAATCGGAGAGCGAAATGAAAGGTCGTTCAGGGTTGTTGGTGCTGTGCCTGGGGCTGGTGGCCTGCCAGGGCAGCAACCCCTATGTCGCCACTTCCAACCCGCTGCCACCGGCGCCGCCCGAGGCCGCCACGGTGTTCGATCGCAGCGCCTACCCGGCGCCACCCCGTGATTATGGGCGCTATCGCAGTTGGGCCTGGCGCGACGGGCGCCTGCCCTCGGGTACCGCCTGGGCGGATTCGGCCCAGGTGGCCGAAGCGGTGAGCAATGCCCTGGACCAGCGTGGCCTGCGCCCGCTGCATGACAACCGGCCCGCCGACTTGTTCGTCAGCGCCGACCTGCGCCTGGAGACCCGCGTACGCCAGGTCCGGGACGACTACGATGCCGGTTACTACGGCGGCTATAACCGTTATGACCGCTATGGTCCGGGGTATGGCATGTACCATCCGGTGCCGATGGTGCGCACGTATCAGGAGCAGGTCGTGGTGGTTCGGGTGGACCTGTTCGATGCCCGCACCGGGCAGCCGGTGTGGAGCGCCAGCGCCGAGACCGGCCAGCGTGGCAGCCAGAGCGAGCGCACCGACGCCATTCGCGAAGCGGTGGAAAAAGCCCTGTCGGCGTATCCCCCAAGTTGATTGCTCAACGGAGAAAAACCATGTTTCGCCGTCTTGCTCTACTGGCCTTCACCCTGCTGTTGGGCGCTTGTGCCTCTAACCAGGTCAATCATGACTTCGACACCAGCCGCGATTTCGCGGCGTACCGCAGCTGGAGCTGGAAAGAGCCGGCGCTGCAATATCGCCCTGATGACCCACGCATCAAGAGCGACCTGACCGAGCAGCGAATCCGCCAGGCGGTTACCGATCAACTCGATCAACGCGGCCTGCGCCCGGCTGCGGCTGGCGGGCGCGGCGATGTGCTGGTCCAGACCTATTTGATCGTCGAGGATCGCCAGCAGCAGGTCACGACCAACTATGGCGGCGGTTGGGGCGGCCCTTGGAATGGCTATTGGGGTGGGCCGATGTACAACGAAACCCGCAACATCAGCTACAAGGTCGCCACCGTGCAGATCGACCTGCTCGATGGCAAGGATGGCAAGCTGGTGTGGCGTGGCAGCGACGAACAACTGCTCAGCAACTCTCCCAACCCGACGGACCGCAACACGGCCGTGCGCGAGACAGTGGGGCGGATTCTGGCCAACTATCCACCGCGCTGACCAGGGTGCATTCAAGATGGAGGCGAGCAGGCTCGCTCCCACAAGGATTTTGTGGCGAACACTCGACCCGTGAACACCCCGGAACAAAACTGTGGGAGCGAGCCTGCTCGCGATGACGGCGGCCCATTCAACCCTGGGGCAAGCTGATCCACCGCTATCGCGAGCAGGCTCGCTCCCACAGGAATTCGCTGTGAACACCATCGACCTGCTCAGGTCACCGGCCGCCACTCTCCTACCATATGCTCCAACCCCCCAGCCCCCACCAGTTGCAGTTGCCCACTGGACCCCGCCGCACTCGCCAGCAGCGTCACCTCGCTGGGCAGGCGTACCGGTTTCTTGAAGGTCACATCGATCTCGATGTTGGCCTCGGGCAAGTGATCGTCCAACGCTGCAAGAGTCCTGGCCTTGTTCCACAGGCCATGGGCGATGGCAGTGGGGAAGCCGAACAAGCGGGCACTGAGGCCGCTCAGGTGGATCGGGTTGTAGTCGCCGGACACCTTGGCATATTGCCGGCCGATGTCGGCCGGTGCCGTCCAGCGGGTGACTTCGATCAAGGGCCGACTGGCCTGCGGTGAATCCTCCACGAGTGCTCCGTCGAGCTGGACACCTTTGCAAAGCATCTGGCTGCGGGCCTCCCACAGCGGCCCCAGTTGATCATCGAGGCCGGTCACCAGGTCGAATACCGCGCCCTTGGGGTGGGCCTGCAGGTTCTCGACATTGACGCTGGCCCGCACCTGGCCGACCCCGCCCATGGGCCGCAATACACGGATGCGGTTGCTCAGGTGGATCAGCCCCAACAGCGGAAATGGAAAGTCCCGATCCGTAAGCAATTGCATCTGCAGGGCAAATGCCAAAACGTGGGGATAGGTCGGCGGCAGCAGTCCGTTATCGACGAAACCGCACACTTTGCGATAGGCCGCCAGGCGTTGCGGGTCGACCTGAAGCACCTGGCGCAAGCCTTTCTCGGGCAAGGTCGTTCCAGTGACCTTGCGCCGTGTCGCCGCTTTTGAATAGAGCCCGGACATGGATGGCGGGCTGCTGACCTCATGCCATTGGATCGTCATGCTCATGCTCCCAAAAGGCTTTGCCCGCATACCCGCAGGGCCTGTCCTGTCACCGCGCCTGTGCCCGGTTGCGCGAGCCAGGCCACGGCTTCGGCGACATCCTGGGGCAGGCCGCCCTGGCCCAGGGAACTCATGCGCCGCCCGGCTTCGCGCAAGGCGAAGGGAATCTCGGCGGTCATGCGTGTTTCAATGAAACCCGGCGCCACGGCATTGATGCTGATGCCCCTTGGTTGCAGCAGCGGCGCCCAGGCCTGGGCCAGGCCGATCAGCCCGGCCTTGCTCGCTGCATAGTTGGTTTGCCCACGGTTGCCGGCAATGCCGCTGATGGAGGCCAGCAGAACGACCCGGCCGTTGTCGCGCAGGGTGCCGCTGTCGAGCAGGGCCTTGGTCAGCACTTGCGGGGCATTGAGGTTGACTGCCAGCACCGCGTCCCAGAATTCCGGGGTCATGTTGGCGAGGGTCTTGTCCCGAGTGATGCCAGCGTTGTGCACCACGATGTCGATGCCGTCGGGGAGGTGCTCGATCAGTTGCGCGGCGGCGTCCTGGGCGCAGATATCCAGCGTGACGCTGCGCCCGCTCAAGCGTGCGGCCAGGGCGTCGAGGTCGGTCTTGGCCTGCGGCACGTCCAGCAGGATCACGTCGGCGCCATCACGGGCCAGGGTTTCGGCGATGGAAGCGCCGATCCCGCGGGCGGCACCGGTGACCAGTGCCTTGAGCCCGGTCAGCGGTCGGGTCCAGTCCTGGACCTGGGTGTCACAGGCGTTGAGGCGAATGACCTGCCCGGAGATGAAGGCGCTCTTGGGCGACAGGAAAAACCGCAGTGCACCTTCCAACTGGGCTTCGGCGCCGTCGCCGACGTACAGCAGTTGCAGCGTCCCACCGTGGCGCAGCTCTTTGGCCAGGGAACGGCTGAAACCCTCCAACGCCCGCTGGGCACTGGCGGCGAACGGGTCGGCAAGACGCTCTGGCGCGCGACCGAGGATGACGACATGGGCGCTGTGATCGAGGTTTTTCATCAGTGGCTGGAAAAATTCCCGCAGCTGCTTGAGCTGGTCGGCCTGCAGCAAATGGCTGGCGTCGTACACCACCGCCTTGATTTTCGGGCCATGGCCGGGGATCCACTCGGTGGCCAGGGTCGGCTCGCCGCCGTAGATGAAAATGCTGTCGGTCAGGCGCTTGGCAAACGTGCCGATCTGTTCGATCAACGGCCCGCCGCCCAGCAGCAATGCGCCTTCGATCGGCCGCAGTCGCCCGGCCTGCCAGCGTTCCAGGCGTACCGGCGATGGCAGGCCGAGGGACCCGACCATGCGCCGGCCAATGGGCGAATTGGCGAAGTCGATATAACGGTCAGACATGGAACACACTCCGGCTGATGAGGTTCCAAGTGTGGACCATGATTGGCAATCAGTCGTTCGATCGGCCAGATAAAGCCTAAGCTTGGGCAGGAACAGTGTCTTTTTCAGGCCCTTTGGCGCCTTCAGACTTACACGGGGAGTTCTTCATGGCACAGCTACGTCGCGTCGCGATCATCGGTGGTAACCGCATTCCCTTTGCCCGTTCCAACGGCGCCTATGCCACCGCCAGCAACAAGGCGATGTTGACGGCTGCCCTCGAGGGGCTGATCGAGCGCTACGACCTGCATGGCTTGCACATCGGCGAAGTGGCCGCCGGAGCGGTGCTCAAGCACTCCCGGGATATGAACATGACCCGCGAATGCGTGCTCGGTTCGCGGCTGTCACCGATGACGCCGGCCTATGACGTGCAACAGGCCTGTGGCACCGGGCTGGAGACGGTGCTGCTGGTGGCCAACAAAATCGCCCTGGGCCAGATCGACAGCGGCATTGCCGGCGGCGTCGACACCACGTCGGATGCGCCGATCGCGGTCAATGAAGGGTTGCGCAGGATCTTGCTGCAAGCCAATCGCGCCAAGACCACTGCCGAGAAAATCAAAGTCTTCCTGCAATTGCGCCCCCAGCACTTGCTGCCGGACTTACCGCGCATCAACGAGCCGCGCACCGGCCTGAGCATGGGCGAGCACTGCGAATTGATGGCCCAGACCTGGCAGATCCCCCGGGAAGCGCAAGACCAGTTGGCCTTGGAAAGCCATCAGAAATTGGCCGCGTCCTACGCCGAAGGCTGGCAGAACGATCTGATGACACCGTTTCTCGGCCTGACCCGGGACAACAACCTGCGCCCGGACCTGACCCTGGAAAAACTCGCCTCCCTCAAGCCCGCCTTCGAAAAAAGCGCCAAGGGCACGATGACCGCGGGCAATTCCACGCCACTGACCGATGGCGCCTCGTTGGTGCTGCTGGGCAGTGAAGAGTGGGCCAAGGCCCGGGGCTTGCCGATCCTGGCGTACCTGCGCGACGGTGAAACGGCGGCGGTGGATTTCGTCAATGGCGCCGAAGGGCTGCTGATGGCTCCGGTCTATGCCGTGCCGCGCTTGCTGGCGCGCAACGGCTTGACCTTGCAGGACTTCGATTACTACGAAATCCACGAAGCGTTCGCCGCCCAAGTGTTATGCACGCTGAAGGCCTGGGAAGACCCGGACTACTGCAAGACCCGCCTGGGCCTCGACGCGCCGCTGGGGGCCATCGACCGCAGCCGGTTGAACGTCAAGGGCAGTTCCCTGGCCGCCGGGCACCCGTTTGCCGCCACGGGCGGGCGAATTGTCGCCAACCTCGCCAAGTTGCTGGATGCGGCCGGGCGAGGTCGTGGGTTGATTTCCATCTGCGCCGCCGCCGGCCAGGGCGTGACGGCGATTATCGAGCGTTGAGGAGGACGCCGTTCTGGCCAGACGCCAGTTCCCGGTGACGGCTGGCGTAGCGCTCGGCCAGGATCGAGCAGACGATCAACTGCAGCGGGTGATAGATCATGATCGGCAGCAGGATCAGCCCCAGGCCGGGATGGTTGCCGAAAATCAACGCCGCCATCGGCACCCCGGCGGCGAGGGATTTCTTGCTGGCACAGAACACGGCGGCAACTTCATCGGCACTGTTGAATCCCAGGGCTCGGGCGGTGCGGGTGGTCGCCCACAAGATGATCGCCAGCAGCACGGCACTGCCAATCACGGCGCTGAGCAACACGCCGTGGCCCTGCTGCTGCCAGATCCCCGACACCATCGAATTGCAGAACGCCGCGTAGACCAGCAACAGGATCACCAGCTTGTCGATGACGCTGGTGTAGCGTTTGTACCGACCGAAAAAACCGGCCAGCCAACGCCGCAGGAACTGCCCCAGCACCAGCGGCAGCAGCAACATCATGCACAGGTCGAGCAAGGTCGAACCCAGGTCGATGCCACCGGCACCGCTGCCGACCACGAAACTGACCAGCAATGGCGTCAGGACAACCCCCATTACACTGGACAGGCTCGCATTGAGAATCGCCGCTGGCACGTTACCGCCGGCACTGCCGGTCAGGGCCACCGAGGAAGAAATGGTCGAGGGCAGGGCGCACAGGTAGAAGAACCCCAGCATCAGCAGCGCCGGCACATGGCTGCCCAGGAGCCAGTTGCTGAGCAGCCAGAGCAACGGAAATACGCCAAACGTGAAGCCCTGCACCATCACGTGCAGCCGGATGTTCTTCAAGCCGTGGCGGATCTGTTCGCCGGACAGGTTGACTCCGTGCAGGAAGAACACCACGAAGATGCCGATGTTGACCACCCATTCGGCATGCATGGCCCCGCCCGTGGCGCCAAAGGTTGGAAAGAAGTACGCCAGCAGCGTGGCGAGCAACATGCCGCACAGGAACCAGTCGGTCGCCATGCGTTTGAGGTGTCTGAAGATGTGCATAGGGCACCGCAAGTTGTAAGAAAAGTCGACTTAGCCTAACGTCGTCCCTACTAGTCGTCTTGCGACATAAGGCCAATCAATGCCGCCTAACGGACACCAACAGCTAGAACGCCGCATTCCCGACCTGGTGCAATTGCCCAGGCCGCTTTATGCCCGTGTCGAAAGCTTGAGTGCCGGTTCCTGGACGCAAGCCCATCGGCATGACTGGGTGCAGTTTTCCTACGCCATCAGCGGCGTCCTCGGTGTACACACCGCCGCGGGCAGCTTCTTTGCCCCGCCACAACGGGGCATCTGGATCCCGGCCGACCTGGAGCACCATGTCGTCACCTCCACCCGGGCGGAAATGCGCAGCCTGTACGTGCATCGCCACGCCTGCCCATGGGCCGACGAACGCTGTCGGGTCCTGGAAGTCACGCCACTGGCCCGTGAGTTGATCAAGGTGTTCTGCCAGCTTCCGGTCGATTACCCACAGGGCGATACGCAGGAAGAACGGCTGGTGCAGGTGTTGCTGGATCAACTGGCAACCCTGCCGGAAGTGGGCTTCTCCCTGCCGCTGCCTAGGCATGCCCGTTTGCTGGGATTGTGTAACGAGTTGATCGAACAGCCGGAGCAGAACGTCACCCTGCAAGCCTGGGCCGAACGCTTGGGTACGTCGGAAAAAACCCTGATGCGCCTGTTCCAGCGCGAGACCGGCCTGAGCTTTCGCGCCTGGCGCCAACGCATGCGCTTGTTGTCGTCCCTGGGATCGCTGGAGAAGGGCGACAGCGTCACCAGCGCCGCGTTGTCCTGTGGGTATGACTCAACATCGGCGTTCATTGCCGCGTTCAAGGGAATGTTCGGCTTTACGCCGGGGGAACTGTTCAAGCATTGAGTCGTCGCACTGCCTACAACCAACGGTAGGCACGGCTGTCAGCTCTTGTCGCAAATACCCGTGCATTCAATGGGCAACGCCAAGTCCGGTCTCGGCTATGATTCGGCTCGGTCGATTAATCCGGCACATTGTGTGCATTGCAGGTTCATAGGTCGGCAACCCCTCCCCGTGGAGGAAGGATTGCCGTATAACGACTGTCATTCGCGTGTTTGGTAATAAAGGACCCACAATAAAAGCTGATGAAGACTCCAAAACGCATTGAACCCCTGATCGAGGACGGTCTGGTCGACGAGGTGCTGCGCCCACTCATGAGTGGTAAAGAAGCAGCTGTTTATGTGGTGCGCTGCGGCAACGAGCTACGTTGCGCGAAGGTCTACAAGGAGGCGAACAAGCGAAGTTTTCGTCAGGCGGCCGAATACCAGGAAGGCCGCAAGGTCCGCAATAGCCGCCAGGCCCGGGCCATGGCCAAGGGCTCGAAGTTCGGGCGCAAGGAAACCGAAGACGCCTGGCAGAACGCCGAAGTGGCGGCGCTGTTCCGCTTGGCTAGCGCCGGTGTACGCGTGCCCAAGCCGTACGACTTCCTTGAAGGCGTGCTGCTGATGGAACTGGTTGCCGACGAGTATGGCGATGCCGCGCCGCGTCTGAACGATGTGGTACTGGAGCCGGACCAGGCCCGTGAATATCACGCTTATCTGATTTCCCAGATCGTGCTGATGTTGTGTACCGGTCTGGTGCACGGCGACCTGTCCGAGTTCAACGTCCTGCTCACGCCGACGGGACCTGTGATCATCGACCTGCCGCAAGCGGTGGACGCTGCCGGTAACAACCATGCTTTCAGCATGCTGGAGCGGGACGTGGGCAACATGGCCTCCTACTTCGGCCGGTTTGCCCCGGAGCTCAAGCGCACCAAGTACGCGAAGGAAATGTGGGCGCTGTATGAAGCCGGTACCTTGCACCCGGCCAGCCTGCTGACCGGCGAGTTCGACGAGCCGGAAGAACTGGCGGATGTCGGCGGGATCATGCGCGAGATCGAGGCCGCGCGCCTGGATGAGGAACGTCGCCAGGCCGTACGCGCCGCCGACGATGCCCCGCCCGGCAAGACCGAAGAACCGCCTCCGCCCTGGATGCAGTGATCGGTTGACCAGAAACCCGGCCATGGCCGGGTTTCTTGTGCCTGCCAAAACCCTCAACCCCACATGGGGGCGGTGGGCATCAATTCTTGCAACACCCCGACGCCAGTTCCTTGAGGATCGGACAATCCGGGCGGTGGTCGCCGTGGCAGTGCTCTACCAGGTCTTGCAAGGTGTCGCGCAGTTCGGCCAGTTCGCGGATTTTCTGGTTCAGTTCGTCGATGTGTTGCCGGGCCAGGGCCTTGACGTCGGCGCTGGCGCGTTGACGGTCTTGCCAGAGGGTCAGCAGTTTGCCGACCTCTTCCAGGGAAAACCCCAAGTCCCGGGAGCGCTTGATGAACGCCAGGGTGTGCAGATCGTCGGTGCCATAGATACGGTAGCCGCTGTCGGTGCGATGGGCGGCCTTGAGCAGGCCGATGGATTCGTAATAACGGATCATCTTCGCGCTCAGGCCGCTCTGGCGGGCCGCTTGGCCGATGTTCATCGCTTGTCCTCCAGGTGCTGGGGTGTCCAGAACTTCAACAGTAACGCATTGCTCACCACGCTGACGCTCGACAGGGCCATGGCCGCGCCGGCCAGCACCGGGTTGAGCAAGCCGAACGCCGCCAGGGGAATACCGATCAGGTTATAGACGAACGCCCAGAACAGGTTTTGGCGGATCTTGGCGTAGGTCTTGCGGCTGATGTCCAGTGCCGCCGGCACCAGTCGCGGATCGCCGCGCATGAGGGTAATGCCCGCGGCGTGCATCGCTACGTCGGTGCCGCCGCCCATGGCAATGCCGATGTCGGCGGCGGCCAGGGCTGGGGCGTCGTTGATGCCGTCGCCCACCATCGCTACCACCGAGTCGCGCTTCAATTGCTGGACGATGGCGGATTTATCCGCGGGCAATACCTCGGCATGGACATTGGAGATCCCCAGTGCCTGGGCTACCACCCGGGCGCTGCCCTGGTTGTCGCCGGTGAGCAGGTGGCTGGCGATGTGCTGTTCATTCAAGGCTTGTACGGCGGCGAGGGCGCCGGGCTTGAGGGTGTCACCGAAGGCGAACAGGCCCAACACCCGAGGCGCCGCGCCTTGCTCGATCAGCCAAGACAACGTGCGGCCTTCGGTTTCCCAAGCCTGGGCCGATTCGGCCAGCGAGCCGGGGTGCAGGCCCAGTTCGTCCAGCAGGCGCCGATTGCCCAGGGCCAGGCGCCGCCCGCCGAGGCTGCCGGCGATACCGCGTCCGGCCAGGGCCTGGCTGTCGCTGATATCCGGCACGTCCAGGCCGCGCTCGGCGCAGGTATCCAACACGGCTTTGGCGAGAGGGTGCTCACTGCCGCGTTGCAGCGCGCCGGCCATTTTCAGCAGCGCATCTTCATCACCCTCCAGGGCCGTCAAGTGGGCGATGCGTGGCGTACCGGAGGTCAGGGTGCCGGTCTTGTCGAACACTACGGTCTTGACCTCATGGGCGCGTTCCAGGGCCTCGGCGTCCTTGATCAGGATCCCGTGGCGCGCGGCCACGCCGGTGCCGGCCATGATCGCCGTGGGCGTCGCCAGGCCCAGGGCGCAGGGGCAGGCGATCACCAGCACGGCGACTGCGTTGATCAGCGCGGTTTCCAGTGGCGCGCCGTACAGCCACCAGCCGATCAATGTCGCCAGGGCCAGCACCAGCACGACCGGAACGAAAACCTGGCTGACTTTATCCACCAGTTTCTGGATCGGGGCCTTGGCCGCCTGGGCGTCCTCCACCAGGCGGATGATGCGCGCCAGGACGGTTTCGGTGCCCAGGGCTTGCGTGCGTACCAGCAGCCGGCCTTCGCCGTTGATGGCGCCGCCGGTGACTTTGTCGCCGGGCTGTTTGGGGACCGGCAGGCTCTCGCCGCTGATCAGCGCTTCGTCGGCGTGGCTCTGGCCTTCCAGCACTTCGCCGTCCACCGGGAAGCGTTCGCCGGGCTTGACCAGGACCAGGTCATTCAAGCGCAGTGCACTGATGGCAACGTCCCGCTCCTGGCCATCGATCACCTGGATCGCCCGCTCCGGTCGCAAGGCTTCGAGGGCGCGGATGGCGCTGGCGGTCTGGCGTTTGGCGCGGCTTTCCAAGTATTTGCCCAGCAAGACCAGGGCAATCACTACGGCCGAGGCCTCGAAATACAGGTGCGGCATGCTGCCGGGACGGGCGATCACCCATTCATAAAGGCTCAAGCCGTAGCCGGCGCTGGTGCCCAGGGCGACCAGCAGGTCCATGTTCCCGGCCCCGGCACGCACGGCCTTGAAGGCGGCGACATAAAAGCGCGCGCCGAAGATGAATTGCACCGGCGTCGCCAGGGCGAATTGCACCCAGGCCGGGAGCATCCAATGCACGCCGAACGGCTGCAGCAGCATGGGCAACACCAGCGGCACGGACAGCAGGATCGCCAGCACCAGTACCAGGCGTTCACGGTTCAGGCGATTGACCTGCGTATCAACGGGCTGCTCGGCCTGCCAGACAGTGGCGTCATAGCCGGCGCGCTTGACCGCATCGATCAGGGTTTGTGGATTCACCTGGCCGAGCAGTTCGAGGTGGGCGCGCTCGTTGGCAAGGTTGACACTGACACTGTTCACGCCGTCGACCTTGCCCAGGGCCCGTTCGACCCGGCCGACGCAGGAGGCGCAGGTCATCCCTTCGATGTTCAACTCCAGGGTTTGCACGGGAACGCTATAGCCCGCCTGTTCGACGGCCTGCATCAAGGCTGGCAGGCTGTCTCCAGGAGCCTGCACGCGCGCCACTTCAGTAGCCAGGTTGACGCTGACGGCGCTGGCCCCGGTGACTTTGCTCAAGGCCCGCTCGACCCGCCCGGCGCAACTGGCGCAGGTCATGCCGGCAATCGGTAGATCGAACGTGGTGGATTCGGACATCGGTCAGGCTCCCTGTAGTGAATGCCTACAGGATCAACCTTGCCATGCTGGCAAGGTCAAGCGCCAATCGAAAAGCTTGAACGCATCTCTGATATGGGAGCTGGTTTTGTGGGAGCAAAGCTTGCTCGCGATCCAGGCGCTGCGGTCATCCGCAAATCCGTGGTGCTTTCATCGTGGGCAAGCCTTGCTCCCACAAAGCTCGCTCACACGGTGGGGAAGTGGCGTGTCAGTAACCGAGCCCAGCCTGCTTGAGGTACATACCTTCCTGGGTCATGGCGATGCGGAACTTCAAGATGTCACCGGCCTTGAGGGTGATGTTCTGCGACCCAGGCGCGAGCATGCCCGGGTTGCAACCCGGCGCCTGTCCCGGCAGCAATTTCAGGCGCAAGGAAAACTGGCCTGGGGGCAGGTTGAAGGAGGTGCTTTGCTCCTGGAACAGCCTGGCCGAGAGCTGATCCTGGATGTAGATGCCGATTTCGCATGAGGTCGCCACTTCCAGGCGCTCGCGAGAAATGATCAGCACGCCATAGTCTTCGCCGGCGGCCGATGCCTGGGGCGCCACCGCTGAAAAACCGAGCATGCAAAACAGGCTGAACGCTGACCAGCGCATGGCTGAACCTCCGGTGTGAAATCCTTGATGTGTGCAGCTTGGCTGAGCGCGATGCCGATTGCCAGCCCGGCAGTTTTTGTCAGAACTTGACCTTGTCATGATGGCAAGCTTGAAGCTATCGGCAACCTCAACCAAAGGAGTCATCTCATGCAAACTTTCAATGTCCAGGGCATGTCTTGCGGTCATTGCGTCAAGGCCATCACCCAGGCGGTCCAGGCCAAGGATCCGGCGGCCGACGTGCACGTGGACCTGGGCACCAGGACCGTCCAGGTACAGAGTTCGTTGCCGGCCGATGCCGTGATCGCGGCCATCAAGGAGGAGGGCTATGAGGTCAGTGTCTCTTGAAATTTTTTAATCGTTAGCGACCTATCGGAATGTTCAAGAGCGCCCGGCCCGGCTAGACTGTCGGGCTGTCGAACGACGCCTGAGCTGGACGCCCGATGAACCTCCGTACCATTCTGATTCTTGGCGCCTTGAGCGCTTTCGGTCCCTTGGCGATCGACTTCTACCTGCCGGCCTTTCCGGCGATGGCCTCGGCCTTCGGTACTGACGAAAAGCACATCCAACTGACCCTGGCGGCTTATTTCCTCGGCTTATCCATCGGGCAACTGGCCTACGGGCCGGTGGCGGATCGATTCGGGCGGCGCATTCCGCTGCTGACGGGCGTCGGCTTGTTCACCCTGGCCTCACTGGCCTGCGCTTATGCGCCGAGCCTGGAATGGCTGATCGGCGCCCGCTTCATCCAGGCCCTGGGCGGATGCGCCGGGATGGTGATTTCCCGGGCGGTGGTCAGCGATAAATGCGACGCGGTGGGTTCGGCCAAGGTGTTTTCGCAGTTGATGCTGGTGATGGGCCTGGCGCCGATTCTCGCGCCGATGCTGGGCGGGTTGCTGGTAAACCTGCATGGCTGGCAGTCGATCTTCATTGCGCTGACCGTGTTCAGCGCATTGGCGTCGACGGCAGTGGCCTTGTGGCTGCCGGAAAGCTTGCCGGACTATGTGCCTCGGCAACCCTTGTCGGGGGCGTTGCGCCAATATGGCCGGTTATTGACCGACGCCGTCTACCTTGGCCATGCGCTGACGGGGGGCATCGCCATCGCTGGGATGTTTGCCTACATCGCCGGTTCGCCTTTCGTCTTCATCAAGCTCTACGGTGTCCCGGCCGAGCATTTCGGTTGGCTGTTCGGCACCAACGCGGCGGGCTTCATCCTGGTTGCCCAGGTCAACGCCCGGCTGCTGTCCAAGCGCGGCCCGGCGTTCCTGCTGACCCGCGCGGTATGGGTCTACCTGGGCGCCGGCCTGAGCCTGTTGGCGGTCAGTTCATTGCAGCCTGTGCAGTTGTGGCCGCTGCTGGTCCCGCTGTTCATCTGCATCGCCAGCCTGGGTTGCATCCTTCCCAACGCGTCGGCTTGCGCCATGAGCGGGCAGGGCGCCCGCGCCGGTAGCGCTTCGGCGATGCTGGGATGCCTGCAGTTTTCTGTGGCCGCCGGGGCCGCCGCGTTGGTGGCGGCGCTGCATGACGGCACCGCCGTGCCGATGGCGCTGGTCATCAGCCTTTGCGGGCTGTTGGTGGTGGGTGCAGCGATGCTGACCCGTCGCCTGCAAAATGCCCGGGCACTGGCCCAGGCCAGTCGCGAGGGCTGATTCAGCCGGCCGCGCGTTGCTGTTGTTGTTCGGGGAAGTGATGGGGCGCGTGGATCCGCGCTTGCAAGGTCGTGGCGAAAGCCTGGGCTTCGGCCTCGGTACGGAAGGTGACGACGTGCTGGTCAAGACGCACTTGCCATTGGGATTTTGCCACTTCTTTTATCAGGATCTTCATTGCTGACCTCCTCACGAAAAGATTACGTTGCAAAGGCCTCGAGTGTAGACCCGAATGCGATCGCAATTGTGACAAGAGTCAATTCTCAGACTGACGGCACGGGATTTTTCTTGTAGGAGCAAAGCTTGCTCGCGATAAACGATGACGCGGTCCTATAGAGAACCGCGCTACCTCTATCGCAGCAAGCTTTGCCCCCACAAGAGCCTGGCTCTCAGCCCTGGTCAGAAGCCTTCGAGCACAATCTTGCCCTTGGACTTCCCGCTTTCGAGCAAGGCATGGGCCCGGCGCAGGTTCTCGGCGTTGATGGTGCCGAAATGCTCGCCGACGGTGGTCTTCAGCGTGCCGGCATCGATCAGGGCGGCCACGCGGTTGAGCAGCTTGTGCTGTTCAAGCATGTCGGCTGTCTCGAACAGTGAGCGGGTGTACATGAATTCCCAATGCAACGACAGGCTCTTGCGCTTGAGCTTGGTCACGTCCAGTGCCTTGGGATCGTCGATCAGCGCCAGTTTGCCTTGGGGCGCAAGGGCTTCGACGAGTTCATCCAGATGCTGGTCGGTCTGGGTCAGGCTGGCGACGTGGGTCACCTGGGGCTGGTCCGCTTCTTTCAATACCTTACTCAGTGGCTGGCTATGGTCGATCACCAGGTCGGCACCCAGGCTGCGCACCCAATCCTGGGTCTGCGCGCGGGACGCGGTACCAATCACCTTCAGCCCTGTGAGTTGGCTGGCCAGTTGCGTCAGGATCGAACCCACGCCTCCCGCCGCGCCGACGATCAACAGGCTCTGGCCCTGGTCGCCCTGGCCTTCCTGGATTTGCAGGCGCTCGAACAACAACTCCCAGGCGGTAATCGCCGTCAGCGGCAGCGCCGCTGCTTCGGCGAAGCCAAGGGTCTTGGGCATGTGGCCGACGATGCGCTCATCCACCACGTGCAATTCACTGTTACCGCCGGCCCGGGCGATGGAGCCGGCGTAGAACACCTTGTCCCCGGCCTTGAACAGCGTAACCTCGCTGCCCACCGCCTTGACCACGCCGGCCACGTCCCAGCCCAGCACCTTGGCTACGCCGCCTTCGGGCTGGACGTTCTGACGGACCTTGGTGTCCACCGGGTTGACCGAGATGGCCTTGACCTCTACCAGCAGGTCCCTGGGGCCGGCGACCGGTTCCGGCAGCTCGACGTCCTGGAGCGATTGTGGATCGGTAATGGGCAACGAGTGGTAGTAGGCAATGGCTTTCATGAAGCGGCTCCGTTAGGTGAGTTCGATGGAGGCCATGTTTAGCTATTTATCACCGAGATAAAACCGGCTAAAAGAACAGGCTCTTTCAATAATTTTTTGATAATGGGGCCGTCATGCTTCGCTTCGATGACTTGCAATTGTTTGTCCGGGCGGCAGACCTGGGCAGCCTCTCGGCTGCGGCCAGGGTCATGGACCTGTCGGCGGCGGTGGCCAGTGCCGCGTTGAAACGCATCGAGCAGCACCTCGGCGCGCGGCTGTTGGCCCGTTCCACCCGTAGCCTGCGCCTGACGGCCGAAGGGGAGGGCTTTCTCGAATATGCCCGTGCCGCGTTGAGCAGTCTCGATGAAGGCCGGCGGTTATTGACCAGCGGCCAGGACCAGGTCAGCGGGGTGTTGCAGTTGTCCGCACCGTCGGACCTGGGACGCAACCTGCTGCTGCCCTGGCTGGATGCGTTCCAGCGCGAGCATCCCGGGCTGACGGTGCGGCTGTTGCTGGGCGATCGCATTGCCGATCTGTTCAAGCAGCCGGTGGACATTGCCTTGCGTTATGGCGAACCGGAAGATTCGAGCCTGGTCGCCCTGCCCATTGCCGCTGATAACCGCCGGGTGTTGTGCGCATCGCCAGACTATCTGGCTCGTCGGGGTGAACCCCATCAACTGGAGCAACTGGCCCAGCACAACTGCCTGTTGTACATGCTGGGCAGCCGGGTCCATGACCGATGGGGCTTTCATGATGGCAAACGGGAGGTGAGCCTCACCGTCAGTGGCGACCGCTTCAGTGACGACGCCGATGTGGTGCGACGCTGGGCGGTGGCGGGTGCCGGGATTGCCTACAAATCGTGGCTGGATGTGTCCACCGACGTGCTGGCCGGGCGCTTGAAAATCCTCTTGCCGCACCTGCAATGCGAACGCGCGCCCCTCAATCTGCTGTGCGCCCATCGGGCGCAATTGAGCAAGCCCATCAACCTTTTGCGGGACATGCTCCAGGCCCGCTGCGGCCAGTTGACGGCCCGATTTCCATTCTCGACAGGGGCCGGCCATTAGTCGCGGGCAAATAGAGACTTTTCCCTCATGAACAATCGCCTCCAAAGGTTTCCGGAGGACAGGAAAGCTCGATCGCCGCGCTTATACTAGCGACCGGCTGCGCCAGAGCAGTAGACGAATGATTCAACAGGGAGTGAATACATGGAACATGCACCTTGCATCAGCCAGATCGCCACGTTGCTGGCTGACCCCAAGCGCAGCGCAATGATGTGGGCCTTGATGGACGGCACGGCCCGACAGGCCGACGAGTTGGCGTTGCTCGCCGGGTTGTCGCCGTCCTCGGCCAACGCACATCTGGGACGCCTTTCCGCCGGTGGCCTGTTGAAAATCGAAGCCCGGGGCCGCAAGCGGTTTTTCCGTCTGGCAGCGCCTGAAATCGGCGCTGCCGTCGAAGCGCTGGCCAGCGCGACGCTGGTCAGTACGCCACGGCAGATTCCGGACGTGTTCAGGCGCAGGGTCATGCCGACCAAGGCCCCATCGGCCCCCGCTTCGTTGATGCGGGCCAGGCTTTGCGACGACCACCTGGGAGGAACCCTGGCGGCCGAGCTCTACCAACGTCTGCTGGACGCCGGGTGGATCGAGCAGTTCGAACAACGGGTGATCGTCACCCACAAGGGCGCCAATCAACTGGCCGAGCGTGGCCTGTTCATCCAGGCCCTGGCCCATCGCAACGCCCGTGTCGCCTGCGCCTGCCCGGACTGGAGCGAGCGTCGTCCGCACCTGGGGGGCGCGCTGGGGGCGGCCTTGCTGCAACTGTTCATGCAGTCGGGATGGCTGAGCTTGCCCAACGATTCGCGAGCGCTGCAGGTGACGACGCTCGGCCAGCAGGAAATCCACCGGTTCGCCCGGCAGGACACCGTGGAGATGGCGATCTAGGGAACGTTCCCGATGCGTCGCTCAGGGCTGTCGACAGGTCGTATTCAGCAATAGCCACCAGCAGGGTTCGCGCACACTCAGTCCGGGGAATTATCGGATTGGGGAGGCGGCATGGACACTCACGGCTACAGCGCGGCGGAACGCCTGGAACGGTTACCCATCAGCGGTTATCACCGGGTCATCTTCATTATCATCGCCTTGGCGTTTTTCTTCGACTCCATGGACCTGGCGATGATGACGTTCCTGTTGGGATCGATCAAAGCCGAGTTCGGCCTGAGCAGCGCCCAGGCCGGTTTGCTCGCCAGTTCCAGCTTCTTCGGCATGGTGGTGGGGGCGTCACTGTCGGGCATGCTCGCCGATCGTTTCGGGCGTAAACCGGTGTTCCAGTGGAGCATCGTGTTGTGGGGCATTGCCAGCTACCTGTGCTCCACGGCCCAGGACATCGAGACCTTGACGCTGTTTCGCATCCTGCTGGGGATCGGCATGGGCATGGAGTTTCCGATTGCCCAGTCGATGCTCTCGGAGCTGATCCCGGCCAAGCGTCGTGGCCGCTACATCGCCTTGATGGATGGTTTCTGGCCGCTGGGTTTCGTGGCGGCGGGGGTGCTGTCGTATTTCCTGCTGCCGGTGATCGGCTGGCGCGACATCTTCCTGGTACTGGCGGTGCCGGCGGTGTTTGTCCTGGCGATTCGCTTCTTCATTCCCGAGTCGCCGCGCTGGCTCGAACAGGCCGGTCGAGGTGACGAAGCGGACACGGTGCTCAAGCGAATCGAAGACAAGGTCCGAGCCTCGCTGGGGCAGCAGAACCTGCCGGATCCAATCCGTTTGCCGAGGGTCGAGAGCACGCCGGGCAATTTCTTTTCGGCCCTGGCGCAGATCTGGTCGCCGCTGTATCGCCAGCGCACGATGATGATCTGGAGCGTCTGGTTCTTTGCCTTGCTCGGTTTCTATGGCCTGACGTCCTGGCTCAGTGCGCTGCTGCAGCAGTCGGGGTTCGCCGTGACCCAGTCGGTGTACTACACCGTGTTGATTTCCCTGGGCGGGATTCCTGGTTTCCTGATGGCGGCCTGGCTGGTGGAGCGCTGGGGGCGCAAGCCGGTGTGCATCATCACGTTGCTGGGCGGCGGGGCGATGGCGTTTCTGTATGGGCAGAGCGCGGTGTTTGGCGGCAACGTCGGCCTGCTGATCGGCACCGGGCTGCTGATGCAGTTTTTCCTGTTCGGCATGTGGGCGGTGCTCTACACCTACACGCCGGAGCTGTACCCGACTTCGGCCCGAGCCACGGGATCGGGGTTTGCTTCGGCGGTCGGTCGCATCGGCTCTTTGCTCGGTCCGCTGGTGACCGGGTTGGTATTCCCCATCACTGGGCAGGGCGGTGTGTTCGCCCTCGGCGCGCTGTGCTTCGCCGTGGCGGCGGGGGTGGTCTGGTTGTTCGGGATGGAGACGCGGGGCAGGACGTTGGAGGAGTTGAGTGAGGGCACGGTGGCCGGTTAAACACCAACCCCTTGTGGGAGCGAGCCTGCTCGCGATGGCGATGAGTCAGTCGACATCAATGTTGAGTGTCATACCGCTATCGCGAGCAGGCTCGCTCCCACAAGGGTTCATCACGAGTCTTAGGGTTTTACTAGCCGCGCATCCAGGCTGTTCTGCGCCAAGCGCTTGGCCTGGTCCTGTGTCATGCCCAGGTGGGTGTATAGCGCGTGGAAGTTCTCGGTAACGTAGCCGCCGAAGTACGCAGGGTCATCAGAGTTCACTGTCACCTTCACACCGCGCTCAAGCATGTCGAGGATGTTGTGCTGCGACATGTCGTCGAACACGCACAGCTTGGTGTTGGACAACGGGCAGACGGTCAGCGGAATCTGCTCGTCGATGATCCGCTGCATCAGTCGCTCATCTTCGATGGCCCGCACGCCGTGGTCGATGCGCTGGATTTTCAGCAGGTCGAGGGCTTCCCAGATGTATTCGGGCGGACCTTCTTCACCGGCGTGGGCGACGGTCAGGAAGCCTTCGTTGCGCGCCCGGTCGAATACGCGCTGGAACTTGCTCGGTGGGTGACCCATTTCCGAACTGTCCAGGCCCACGGCCACGAAGGCATCGCGGAACGGCAGCGCCTGGTCGAGGGTTTTCTCGGCTTGTTCTTCGCTCAAGTGACGCAAGAAGCTCAGGATCAAACCGCTGGTGATACCCAGTTGCTGCTCACCGTCCTTGAGGGCGGCGGCGATGCCGTTGAGCACCACTTCGAACGGCACGCCACGGTCGGTGTGGGTCTGCGGGTCGAAGAACGGTTCGGTGTGGATCACGTTCTGCGCCTTGCAACGCAGCAGGTAGGCCCAGGTCAGGTCGTAGAAGTCCTGGGACGTGCGCAGCACATCGGCGCCTTGGTAATAGAGGTCGAGAAATTCCTGCAGATTGTTGAAGGCATAGGCCTTGCGCAGGGTGTCGACGTCGCTCCACGGCAGGGCGATCTTGTTGCGTTCGGCCAGGGCGAACAGCAGCTCGGGCTCCAGCGAACCCTCCAGGTGCAGGTGCAGTTCAGCCTTGGGCAGGGCGTTCAGCCAGTCGTACATGGTCTTTTCTCATCAGCGAATCGATGGCGGGCATTCTACAGGGGCTGGCCGCAATGTCTGGTAAAACCTGACCGGCTGATCCACTACACCGCCTGTTGCTCCCGCCGATAAGCATAGGTGTCGGCGAAGCGTGACAACAGGAATTGTGCGCAGGTGGTGGTCGGGTACTTCGGCGGATGGGCGTCATCCTGGCAACCGGGCAGGCACTGGATCAGTGTGTCGGGGTGTGGTTCGGCAAAGAACGGCATCGAATACCGGTCTACCCCCAGCGGGCTGATCACCCGATGCGGCGTGGACAGGTAGCGGTCGTTGCTCCAGCGCGCCATCATGTCGCCGAGGTTGACCACGAAGGTGCCGTCGATGGGGGGCGCGTCGATCCACTGGCCGTTGACGTTGCGCACTTGCAGGCCGCCGGCGGCGTCCTGGTAGAGCAGGGTGATGCAACCGTAGTCGGTATGGGCGCCGGCACCTTGCTGCTCGGCGCTACTGGCGGTCTGGCGTGGTGGGTAGTGGATCAGGCGCAGTACGCTCACTGGTGCGTTGAAGCGTGTGTCGAAGAAGTCCCGCTCGATGCCAAGGGCCAAAGTCATGGCCCTTAGCAGGGTTTGAGCGAGTGCCTGCATGTCGCGGTAGTGCTCCTCCATCAAGTTTTCCCAGCCCATCAGGTCCGGGTGGCGGTTGGGACCACGCAGAGGTTTTTCCGCCAGCACATCAGGGTGATCGGCCGGCAGGTGCAGGCCCATGTCGAAGGTTTCCTTCAGGTCGCTGGGCTTGGTCGGGTCCAGTTGTTCGGTGGCGATGGCGCCGTAGCCACGATGATGGCGGGTCTGGGTGATGTCGATCTTGAGTTTTTCTTCCACGGGCAGGGCGAAGAAGCGTTGGGCGTTGTCCAGTACCTCGGCGATGCGCGCCGGGCTGATCGGATGACCCTTGATGTAGAAAAAGCCCCACTGGCGGCAGGCGCTGTCGATCTGCTCGGCGACCGATTGCCAGGCGTTGGCATCCTCGGTGTAGAGGGGGCTGATGTCGATGATGGGAAGGCTGTTCATGCGGCTTTCCTGACTTAAGAATGAAGATCCCTGTGGGAGCGAGCCTGCTCGCGATAGCGATCTGTCAGTCGACATGCCTGTTGAATGTCGGTCCGCTATCGCGAGCAGGCTCGCTCCCACATTGGATCATGTGTTGAGGCCGGGATTACTTCGGAATCTCAGCCTTCATACCTTCGACGTAGTAATTCATCGACGCCAGTTCCGCATTGGTGGCGCTCACGCCCGCCGGGATTTTCTCGACGCCGGCCTGATCCTTGATCGGGCCGGTGAACGGGTGGAACACGCCGCTCTCGATGTCGGCGATGATCTGCTCGGCCTCGCCCTTGACCGCCGCCGGCACCAGGTCGCTGATCGGCAGTTTTACGGTGCCTTCCTTCAGGCCGCCCCAGTAGTCCTGGGATTTCCAACTGTGGTCGATCACGCTCTGGGTCGCCTGGATGTAATGCGGGCCCCAGTCATTGACGATGGAGGTCAGCACCGCCTTGGGACCGAAGTGAGCCATGTCCGAAGCGTAGCCCACCGCATAGACGCCGCGACGCTCGGCGGCCTGGATTGGTGCCGGGCTGTCGGTGTGCTGGAACACCACGTCCACGCCCTGGTCGATCAGCGCGTTGGCGGCATCGGCTTCCTTGCCCGGGTCGAACCAGGAATTGACCCACACCACTTTGATCTCGCTGCCGGGGTTGTATTTGTTCAGGGCCAGTTGGATGGCGTTGATGTCGCGGATGACTTCCGGGATCGGAAAGGAGGCAACGTAGCCGATCTTCTTGGTCTTGGTCATCTTGGCCGCGAGGAAGCCGCCGACGTAGCGGCCCTCGTAGGTGCGAGCCAGGTAGGTGCCCAGGTTCTTGTCCTGCTTGTAGCCGGTGGCGTGTTCGAAGATCACCTTGGGAAACTGCTTGGCGACTTTCAGCGTCGGGTTCATGTAGCCGAAGGAGGTGGTGAAGATCAGGTCGTAGTTGTCCTTGGCCATGTTGCGGATCACCCGTTCGGCGTCGGCGCCTTCCGGTACGTTTTCCACGTAGTTGGTGGTGATCTGCTCGCCGAACTTCGCCGCCAGCTCCTTGCGCCCTTGTTCATGCTGATAGGTCCAGCCGTGGTCGCCGATCGGGCCGATGTAGACGAAGCCGACCTTCAGCGGATCGGCGGCACTGGCATTCAGGCCGGCACCCAGGCCGACGGCTGCGACGACGGCGCAAAGCAACTTATTCAAGGGGCGTTTGTGCATGAACTCGAACTCCGTGTTGTTGTGAGGTTGGCTGTACGGCTTCAATGCAAAATGCTGACCAATAGGACAACAAATGCTCGATGTCCTGATGCCGCCATCGCGGGCAAGCCTTGCTCCCACAGATACTGAGTGGGTTTGGCCTTGCACTTGTGGGAGCAAGGCTTGCCCGCGACGAGGCCGCTGAGAACGATTAAGGTGCGCCTGCTTTCCGCTTGCCACCCCCTGGTGCATCACACCGAACGAAACGTTCGCGTCCCCCCATAGTCAGTAGCTCATGACCCCGCCCACGGTGATAGGCCCGCGATGCTCACTTTGATCAAGCAAGAAAAACTGCTGTTGCTGGCGCTGATCGCTGCGCTTGTTGCCTATCCGCTGGAGCACTGGCTGTTGGGCAGCGGGCAGATCGTGGCGTTGCTTGGCGGTTTGGTCCTGATCGGTTTTATCGTCGCGGCTTCCATGCGCGTGGCCCATCACGCCGAACTGCTCGCGGAAAAAGTCGGTGATCCCTACGGCACCATGATCCTGACCTTGTCGGCGGTGCTGGTCGAAGTAGTGATCCTGGCGATCATGATGAGCAACGAAGCGTCGCCGACCCTGGTGCGGGACACGATCTACTCGGCGGTGATGCTCGACATCAACGGGATTCTCGGGCTCGCGGCGCTGATGGGCGGGATCAAGCATGGCGAGCAGGCTTACAACGACGATTCGGCGCGCACCTACAGCGTGATGATCCTCACCGCCATGGGCGTATCGATGGTGGTGCCAGAGTTCATTCCCCGCGAGAGCTGGAAAATGTATTCGGCATTTACCATCGGCGCGATGATCGTGTTGTACACCCTGTTCCTGCGCATGCAGGTCGGGCCCCACAGTTACTTTTTCAGCTACAGCTACCCGGAAAAACGCCGCAAGAAAGAACCGGTGGAAAACGAGCCGAAACCCATCAGCCTGACATTCTCCATCAGTGCGCTGGTGTTTGGCGTGGTGGTGATCGGCGCGCTGGCCGAAGTCATGTCCAAGGCCATCGACCTGGGCTTGGAGGGTTCGGGTGCGCCGCCGGTGGTCACTGCGATTCTGGTGGCGGCCATCTCCGCGGCACCGGAAATCCTCACCGCCCTGCGCGCCGCCCTGGCGAATCGCATGCAATCGGTGGTGAACATCGCGCTGGGTGCTTCGCTATCGACCGTGATCCTCACGGTGCCGGTGATGGAGGCCATGGCGCTCTATACCGGCCAACCGTTCCAGATGGCAATGACCCCGGTACAGACGGTGATGATCTTCATCACCCTGATCGTCAGCGCCATCAACCTCAACGATGGCGAAACCAACGCCATCGAAGGCATGACCCACTTTGTGCTGTTTGCGACGTTTATCATGTTGTCGCTGTTAGGCCTCTAGAAGAGCATCGCGGGCAAGCCTTGCTCCCACAGTGAAGGGTGGGTGTTTATGCAGGCAGCCTCGCCGCGAGCCTGTGGGAGCAAGGCTTGCCCGCGATGGCGTCCGGTCAGGCGCCGGCGATCAGTTCCCGCGCCGCCTGGCTGTGATCGGCAATCAAGCCCTTCAAGTCCAAGCCCTCGACCTGCCCGTCGATCACCCGCCATTGCCCACCGACCATCACCCGATCCGCCCGGTCCGCCCCGCACAGCAGCAGGGCCGAGACCGGGTCGTGGCTGCCGGAGAAACGCAGCTCATCGAGCTTGAACAGCGCCAGGTCTGCCTGCTTGCCCACCGCCAGTTCACCAATATCGCTGCGCCCGAGCAGTTGCGCCGAACCCCGGGTCGCCCAGCCTAATACGCGCTCCGGGGTGATCGCTTGCGCGCCATAGCGCAGGCGCTGGATGTACAGCGCCTGGCGGGTTTCGAGGATCATGTTCGAGGCGTCGTTGGAGGCTGAGCCGTCCACACCCAGGCCCAGTGGAGCACTGGCGGCGGTCAGTTCCAGGGTCGGGCAAATGCCCGAGGCCAGACGCATGTTGGAACTTGGGCAATGGCAGATACCGGTGCCGGCGGCTCCGAGACGGGCGATTTCTTCAGGGTTGAAATGAATGCCGTGGGCCAGCCAGGTGCGCGGGCCGAGCCAGCCGACGCTGTCCAGATATTCCACCGTGCGCAGGCCAAAACGTTGCAGGCAGAAGTCTTCTTCATCAAGGGTTTCGGCCAGGTGCGTGTGCAGGCGTACGTCGAGTTTTTCCGCCAGCTCGGCGCTGGCGCGCATGATCTCGGGGGTGACCGAAAACGGCGAGCAGGGCGCCAGGGCAATCTGGATCCGGGCGCCGTCGCCGCGCTCGTGGTATTGGCCGATCAACCGCTGGCTATCGTCGAGAATCACCTGGCCCTGCTGCACGGTCTGCTGTGGCGGCAAGCCACCGTCGTCCTCGCCGAGGCTCATGGAACCGCGGGTCAGCATCGCGCGCATCCCCAGCTCACGAACACTTTGCACCTGTACGTCGATGGCATTTTCCAGGCCTTCGGGAAACAGATAGTGATGATCGGCTGCGGTTGTGCAGCCCGACAGCAGCAGCTCGGCCAAGGCCACTTTGCTCGCCAGGGCGAGCTTTTCCGGAGTCAGTCGCGCCCACACCGGGTAGAGGGTCTTCAGCCAAGGGAACAACGGTTGGTTCACCACCGGTGCCCAGGCACGCGTCAGGGTCTGGTAGAAGTGATGATGGGTGTTGATCAACCCCGGCAGGATCACATGTTCGCGCGCGTCGAAGATGTTGTCGCAAGGCTGGGCGGGTTGCTGGCCGGCGCTCAGCAGCTCGACGATCACACCGTCCTGCAGGACGAGACCGCCACGGGCGTCGAGGTCGTTGGCGGTGAAAATGGCGAGGGGGTTTTTTAACCAGGTACGGGTCGCAGGCATGGTGGCCGGCTCCTCTGAAAGTGGGTTCAGGTTAGCCAGCTCAGTGATGCCCTGTCTGCTGATCCAGGGTCGCCGTTGGAGGCGAGGTGCGGAGTTTACTCAGGTTGCCTGGCACATTTCCAGGGTTCGCTGAGGCTCAATGTGGGAGCGAGCCTGCTCGCGATAGCGGTGTGTCAGTCAACGTCATGGTGAATGTTAGACCGCAATCGCGAGCAGGCTCGCTCCCACAAGGGGAAGGCTGGGTTACCAGGGAATCGTTTCGCCCCTGTAGTTGACGAAGTGATGCCCGCCCTTGCCGGCGAAGGCGTTGACTTGATCGATCAACCCGCGGGTGCTGGTCTCGACATCGATATCCGCGCCTTCACCGCCCATGTCGGTTTTCACCCAGCCCGGATGCAGCGACAGCACGGTCAATGCCTGCTCGCCCAGTTGGCTGACAAAGCTGTTGGTCATGGAGTTGAGCGCCGCCTTGCTGGCCTTGTACAGCGCCAGTTCCGGCGCGTCGGGCATGGTCACGCTGCCCAGCACCGAACTCATGAACGCCAGCACGCCGCTGCCATCGCGGATCTGGCCGATGAAGCGCTGGGCCAGGTTGATCGGAGCCACGGCGTTGGTGAAGAACAACTGACCGACTTCGGCCAGCGTCGCGCCGCCCGGGCTTTGGTTGTCCGGGCCTTTGACACCAGCGTTGACGAACAGCAGGTCGAAGGTTTCACCCTTGAGCTGCTGGCTCAGGGCGATGACGGCTTGCTGGTCGTCCATGTCGAGTTTTTCGATCCGCACCGGGCCCAGTGCCTTCAACGTCTCTGCGTTCTGCGGGTTGCGCACGGTGGCGGTCACGTTCCAGCCGTCGCTGAGCAGTGTCTTCACCAGGCCGAGGCCCAGGCCCCGGGAGGCGCCGATGATCAATGCGTTTCTTGCCGAATTCATGAAGGCATCCTTGAGTGAAAAGGTCACGGATTTAATGGACAACGTTGTCCGAGCCGTTGTTTCAGCTCGTGGCGCAACGCGTCGAGTTCGGTGATGCGGGTTTCGATCAGGTTCAGCTTGTCTTGCAGCAGTTGCGTCACGGCGCAGTCAGGGTCCTGCGCCTGCCACAGGGCGGCGACGCTGGCGCCGATTTCGCTCAGGGTAAAGCCCAGGCGCTGGGCCGTCTTGATGTAGAGCACCAGTTGCACCATATCGGCGGGGTAGTGGCGATAGCCGTTGGCGCTACGCTGCGCCGCGATCAGGCCGCGCTGTTCGTAGAAACGCAGGGTGTCTCGACTGACGGCGCAGGCCTGGGCTAATTCACCGATGCGCATTG
This sequence comes from Pseudomonas sp. 43mfcvi1.1, assembly GCF_900115935.1. Taxonomy (NCBI): domain Bacteria; kingdom Pseudomonadati; phylum Pseudomonadota; class Gammaproteobacteria; order Pseudomonadales; family Pseudomonadaceae; genus Pseudomonas; species Pseudomonas sp. 43mfcvi1.1. The sequence goes on from NZ_UETT01000002.1 coordinate 577,277, forward strand.
TGGAGCTCCAGAGGACTTGACCTTGGAGCATACCCCAGGCTTTAGCCTCTTCGCTCCCCCCAATTATCTGGAGCAAAGTGTATGTGGACTTCGATGCAATATCGCCGGGTGGTGCGCGGCAGCGCCTGGTACGACCTTATCGTGTCGGCCGTGCTGGCGACGCCGTGGAGCTTTGCGGCGTTGCATGGTGTGTTGATGAGCCTGACTCAGCTGCTTGACCTGCCTGGAGAATTGCCGCCGTTTGCGCCGGCGCATCTGCTGATGGTGAATTTGCTGGGCTCGATAGTCTGCGTGTGGTCGGTGCTGCGGATTCGGGATCCGCAGCCGCTGTATGGGCGCTATGACGCGGCGGGGCGGTTTTTGTTTTCGACCTGGATGCTGTATGCATTGCTTCATGGGGCCAATGCGGTGTTGTGGGTTTTCCTGTTTCTCGAGTTGGCGTGGGGTTTGGTTCAGGTATTGCCTGTTCGGGACTCATCACGAGCAAGCTCGCTTCCACAGGGGGACCTGAGTCGAACCTGAGCCTCTGGTCAAGTGTGGGAGCGAGCCTGCTCGCGATAGGCTCGCCGCGGTCTACCTCAATGCCCTGCCTGCCAAGGCTGCCCCAGCGACACCGGCGCATACAGCCGGGTGCGCACGGCATCCCGCGACAGCAGCACCAGCACCACGATGGTCGCGGCGTACGGCAGCATCGCCAGCAGACTCGATGGAATCGCCAGCCCCAACCCCTGGGCCACCAGGTGCAGGATGCTGGCGAGGCCGAACAGGTAGGCGCCCAGCAGCAGGCGCCACACTCGCCAACTGGCGAACACCACCAGCGCCAGGGCGATCCAGCCGCGTCCGGCGCTCATGTTCTCGGCCCACATCGGCGTGTAGGCCAGCGACAGGTAGGCGCCGGCCAACCCGGCCATGGCGCCGCCGAACAGCACCGCCAGTGTTCGCACCCGCAACACTGGCAGGCCCATGGCGCTGGCGGCATCGGGATTCTCGCCGACGGCCTGGATGATCAACCCAGCGCGACTTTTCACGATCACCCAGGCCACCAGGGCAAACAGCGCGAAGGACAGGTAAACCAGCAGGTCCTGGGCAAACAGCATCCGCCCGATCAATGGGATGTCACTCAGGTAGGGAATGGCCAGCGGCTCGAAGCCCGCCAGCGGTTTGCCGACCCAGGCCGCCCCGACAAAACTCGACAGGCCCACGCCGAAAATCGTCAGCGCCAACCCGGTGGCCACCTGATTGGCGTTGAACACCAGCGCCACCATGGCGAACAGCGCCGACAACAGCATCCCGGCGGCCATCGCCAGCAGTACGCCGAGCCACAGGTTGCCGCTGTTGAACGCGACGATGAAACCGATCACCGCGCCGAACAGCATCATGCCTTCCTGGCCCAGATTGAGGACGCCACTTTTCTCGCAGACCAATTCCCCCAGGGCCACCAGCAGCAAAGGCGTGCCGCAGCGGACCATGGCGTAGAAAATGTTGCTCAACAGGTCGATATCCATCACAGCGCTCCTGCCTGTACGGCGGTGGTCTGGGTGCGCCGGGCCCAGCGCAGGTTCAGGCGTGGCCGGTACAGGATCAGTACGTCGCAGGCCAACAGGAAAAACAGCATCATCCCCTGGAACAGTTGGGTGATCGCTTGGGGAAGGTTCAGCGACATCTGCGCGCTCTCGCCGCCGATGTACAACAGCGCCATCAACAGGCTGGAGAACAGAATGCCGATGGGGTTGAGGCGTCCCAGGAATGCCACGGTAATTGCCGCATAGCCGTAGCCCGGCGACACCTGCGGCACCAGTTGGCCGATCGGCCCGGTCACTTCGCAGACACCGGCCAGCCCGGCCAGGGCCCCGCTGATCAACAGCGCCAGCCATACCAGCGGCTTCTGGCGAAAACCAGCGAAACCGGCGGCGCGGGCGTCGAGGCCCAGCACCTTGATCTGAAAGCCGACAAAGCTTTTCTGCAGCAATACCCACACCGCCACCAACGCCAGCAGGGCGAAATACAACCCGGCATGTACCCGGCCATCCTCCAGCAACAACGGCAGGCGACTGGCCTCGCCGAACATCGCCGACTCCGGAAAGTTGAACCCTGCCGGGTCTTTCAACGGCCCGTGAACGCAAAACAGCAGCAGGTTCAACGCAATGTAATTGAGCATGATGCTTGTGAGGATTTCATTGGCATTGAAGCGCGTGCGCAGCCACGCCGTCAGTCCGGCCCAAGCCGCACCGGCCAGGGTGCCGGTCAGCAGGATCAGCACCAATGCCCAGCGACTTTGCATGCCGATGATGTTCACCGCCAAGGCGCTGCCGGCCAGGGCGCCCAACAGCAGTTGGCCTTCAGCGCCGATGTTCCAGATTCGCGCCTGATAGGCCACTGCCAGGCCGAGGGCACAGAGCAAGATCGGCAGGGTCTTGACCAACCACTCGGACACGCCGTACAGGTCGCTGATCGGCGCGATCAACAAGGTGTACAAGGTTTGCAACGGGTCGTGCCCCAGGGCGATAAACAGCAGCGAGCCACAGGCCAGAGTCAACACGGCGGCCAGCAGCGGCGAGCACCAGAGCATCAGGCGCGATTGCTGGCCGCGAGGTTCGAGAGAAAGCAGCATGTAGAACTCCGTTACGCCGACGCGGGGGCGGGGGATTGAGGGGCGTCGAACTGGCCGGCCATCCAGCCGCCGACGTCGCTGAGGCGGGTCTCGAGCGTGGGCCTCAAGGCGGACAGGCGTCCACCGCACAAGGCACCGAGGCGATCGCTGATTTGGAACAGTTCGTCGAGGTCTTCGGAAATCACCAGAATGGCCGCGCCGGCATCGCGCAGGGCAATCAGTGCGCGATGGATAGTCGCGGCCGCGCCGACGTCCACGCCCCAGGTCGGGTGAGCGGCCACCAGCAGCTTCGGCTGTTGCAGGATTTCTCGGCCGAGAATGAATTTCTGCAAGTTGCCCCCCGAAAGGCTGCGTGCCGGGGTTCGAGTGTCAGGTGTCTTCACGCCGAAACGACGGATGATCTCCTCGGCCAAGTGCTCGACCTTGCCACGTCGAATCAGCCCGTGACTGACCAGGCCCTGTTGGAAAGCAGTGAGCAAGGCGTTATCCGCCAGGCTCAATTGCGGCACGGCGCCATGGCCCAGGCGTTCGGCGGGGACAAATGCCAGCCCGAGCCGGCGCCGGGCGTCGGGGCGCAGGTGCGCCACAGGTTGCCCGTCGAATCGGATCGTTTCGCCTTGCTGGCGGGGAAGTGGCGTTTCTCCGCTGAGCAATGCCAGCCACTCGTCCTGCCCATTGCCCGCGACCCCGGCGATACCAACGATTTCGCCGCTGCGTACCTCAAGGTCAATGTCCCGCAACGAGCAGCCGAACGGGTCCGGGTTATGCCAGGACAACTTGTCGATTTGCAGGAAGGCCTTGTTTGCGCTGACTTTCGGGTAGTCCGTGATCAATCCGGCCGCTTGGCCAACCATCAACTGCGCCAGCTCCCGATCCGAGCAGTGCGCCGGAGTGCAATGCCCGGACACCCGCCCGCCGCGCAGCACCGTGGCGCTGTGGCACAACGCTCGCACCTCCCCGAGCTTGTGGCTGATGAACAAAATACTGCAGCCCTCGCTCGCCAGGCGACGCAGGGTCACGAACAGTTCTTCGGCTTCCTGAGGGGTGAGCACCGAGGTCGGTTCATCGAGAATCAGCAAGCGAATGTCCTGCATCAGGCAGCGAATGATCTCCACCCGCTGGCGCTCGCCAATCGACAGGCTGTGAACCAGCCGCTGCGGTTCCAGCGCCATGCCGTAGCGTTGGGAAACGTCGCGGATCCGCGGTCCCAACTGCGCCGGCGAACCGGCCGCCGCGCCCATTGCCAGGGCAATGTTCTGTGCAACGGTGAGAGTTTCGAATAGCGAGAAATGCTGGAACACCATGCCGATTCCCAGGCTGCGGGCTTGGGCCGGATTGCGCAGGTTGACGCGCTGGCCTTGCCAGATCACTTCGCCCGAATCGGCAGCGGTGACGCCGTAGATAATCTTCATCAGGGTACTTTTACCCGCGCCGTTTTCCCCAAGCAGGGCGTGGATCTCGCCGGGCTGGATACTCAGGTCGATGGCGTCGTTCGCCAGGCAACCGGGATAGCGTTTGCTGATACTGCGCAATTGCAGGCGCGCGATGGAGTCGGGGTTGGACATGACAAGCTCGGGCCGAAGGACAGGAATGCCTGTGGATAAAGCAATTTCCTGGCCATAAGGTCAGGAAATTACCCTGGCCCTTTCGCTAGAGCGCTCTACGTGAAGTCTGGGCACCGGCCATAGAAACATTTCGCACCGGCTTGGAGCGCGAGAGTTGGACGCAGGCACCGGTTTGCCCTGAAATGGGTGGTTAAAAATTGAACAAGCGGCTGCGAGCCATGCCTTTCTTGGGGTGGAAGGAGCCATGAACGGGTTATCCACAGGTTGCTCCACAGTTATTGTGCGCAAGCCGAAAACTCGGGCATAAGCACTGCGGGGCTTTCTTCTAAAGGTGATAAACCGTCGCAAGCGTTTGTTTTGTGGATGGATTTGTCGCTTTGGCAGGACTTTGGATGAAAAATGAGCAACCCTCTCAAACCCGCATGACAGAAGGGTTACAGGGGGATGTGCTCAGGTTATCCACAGTCGGGTGCACAGTGGATGTGGGCAAGTTGAACGATTGCGAGGCGCCCTGAAAGGTTGCAAGCGTTGGAGCTCAACGCCCTAACAGAATCCGTCCACGGCTCAGGTCGGCCAGTTGCGTTTGCAACGTTTCGATCTGCGCTTCACCCACGGCCAACTGCAGGTCGACACCATTGGCCGTAAAGCGTTCTTCATTGACCAGTCCGCCACATTCGGCGACCCGCAGTTTTACCAGGGCCAGTTCGGCGAACCCACAGCTGCAGTGCAGCGCCACGCGGCTGATCAGTTCGATTTTCTCGGCGTTTTGCAGGCATTTGTTTGCGCCGCCACCATAAGCCCGGGCCAACCCGCCCGTGCCCAGTTGGATTCCGCCGTACCAGCGGATCACCAGCACTGCGACCTGATCGCAAGCCTGCGCTTCGATCGCTGCCAGGATCGGTCGCCCGGCGGTGCCCCCCGGCTCGCCATCGTCGTTGCTGCGGTATTGATCACCGAGTTTCCAGGCCCAGCAATTGTGCGAGGCATTCAGGTCGCTGTGCTGTTCGATAAAGGCCTGGGCGTCAGCGGGGCTGGTGATGGGCGCGGCGAAAGTGATGAAGCGGCTTTTGCGAATTTCTTCGCGGTATTCGCAAAAGCCGGCAAGGGTAAAGGGCATGGCGATCTTAGAGGGTTGGTGTCAGGCCGCAGCCCTTGAGAATGATACGGATCAGGTTGTCGCCAGCCTCGACCATGTCCTGCTTGGTCAACTTGCTGCGACCGGTCACACGACAGATCTGGGTGGCGAAGTCGGCGTAATGCTGGGTACTGCCCCACAACAGGAAAATGAGGTGCACCGGGTCGATCGGGTCCATCTTGCCAGCCTCGATCCAGGCCTGGAATACGGCCGCCCGACCGTTGAACCAGGTGCGGTAGTCCTGGTTGAAATACTCGGTCAGGCATTCGCCCCCGCTGATCACTTCCATGGCAAACAGTCGCGAGGCCTGGGGCTGGCGACGAGAGAACTCCATTTTGGCGCGGATATAGCGGGTCAAGGCTTCGGCCGGATCATCCTCGGCGGTGAGGGTATTGAAGGTGCTGTCCCACAATTCGATGATGTTGCTCAGCACCGCCACGTACAACCCGAGTTTATTGGTGAAGTAGTAATGCAGGTTCGCCTTGGGCAGACCGGCCTTCAGGGCGATGGTGTTCATGCTGGTGCCTTTGAATCCGTGACGGGCGAATTCATCTTCGGCGGCCTTGAGGATGGTCTCTTCGTTCTTCTGACGAATGCGACTGGTGGGCTTGCCACCGTGGGCAGGGACTTCAAAGGTCATGGACGTTTCCGGGCTGGTCTGTGGGGCGAGCAACTGCGTTGATAGCGCACCGGCAACGATCCGACAAGTGCCATCACACTAAAAGCTTTTCGCGAGTGGTCTGGCCAACCCCAACCCATGTGGGAGGAGCCAGGCTCGCTCCCACAAGGGGTCAGCGAGTCGCCGCAAGGCTCTCGAGAAAACTCTCCAGCACCAGGTGAGGCCGGCGGCCCTTGCGCGTGACCGATGCCAGGCTCAAATCATAGAACCGTGCCGCAGGTTTCAGGGCCCGCAACCGACCTTGCTGCACCCACAGGCTGGCGTAATGATCGGGCAGGTAACCGATGTAGCGCCCGGTGAGAATCAGGAACGCCATGCCTTCGCGGTCCGATGCGCTCGCGGTGCAATTGAGTGCCTGGTAGTGGGCCTGGATCTCGGCTGGCAGCCGGAAGGTCGGCGCGATGGCGTCCTGGCTATTGAGACGAGCGTCTTCGAGTTGCTGGTCATCCACATAGAACAGCGGATGTCCGACCGCGCAGTACAGTAGCGATCGCTCACTGTACAGCGGTTGATACTCCAGCCCGGACAGGGCACTGGCCTGGGGGACTACGCCGACATGCAGGCGTCCGTCGAGCACACCTTGCTCGACTTCGTTGGGGGCGATCATGCGAATCTGGATCTGCACGTCGGGCCCGCGTTCTTTCAATTGCGCCAAGGCATGGGTGATGCGCATGTGGGGCAGGGTGACCAGGTTGTCGGTCAGGCCGATGGTCAATTCACCACGCAAATGCTGGTGCAGGCCGTTGACCTCGGTGCGGAAGCTTTCCAGTGCGCTCAATAGTTGCAATGCTGATTGATACACCTCGCGACCTTCCTCGGTCAGGGAAAAGCCCGCGCGCCCACGCTGACACAGACGCAGGCCGAGGCGTTGCTCAAGGTCGCTCATCTGCTGGCTGATGGCCGAGCGACCGATGCCAAGCACGGTTTCAGCGGCGGAGAATCCACCACACTCCACGACACTGCGGAAAATGCGCAGCAGGCGAATATCAAAGTCGCTGACCTGGGCCAGTGGATCGGGACGACGAGCGCTCATAAGTTTAGTGATCCACCGACTGAAGGTTACAAAAGTTGGATTTCACCGACTTTATCGCCGTGGCAACTTAGCTGCAAGAACGCTTTCGATCCCTGCCGCCTATGACCTGCGAGGTTTTGTCGATGAACATGCCCGAACACGCTGCCGGTTCCCTGGCCAGCCAGCTCAAGCTGGATGCCCACTGGATGCCTTACACCGCCAACCGCAATTTCCAGCGCGATCCGCGCCTGATCGTCGCCGCCGAAGGCAGCTGGTTGACGGATGACAAGGGGCGCAAGGTCTATGACTCGCTGTCGGGCTTGTGGACCTGCGGCGCCGGGCACACGCGCAAGGAAATCCAGGAAGCGGTCGCCAAACAGTTAGGCACCCTCGATTACTCGCCAGGTTTCCAGTACGGCCATCCGTTGTCGTTCCAACTGGCGGAAAAAATCACCAGCCTGACCCCGGGCAATCTCAATCATGTGTTCTTCACCGACTCGGGCTCCGAGTGCGCCGATACCGCGGTGAAGATGGTCCGCGCCTACTGGCGTCTCAAGGGCCAGGCGACCAAGACCAAGATGATCGGCCGTGCCCGTGGCTATCACGGTGTGAACATCGCCGGCACCAGCCTCGGCGGCGTCAGCGGCAACCGCAAGCTGTTCGGCCAGGCCATGATGGATGTCGACCACTTGCCCCACACCTTGCTGGCCAGCAATGCCTATTCCCGTGGCATGCCGAAGGAGGGCGGGGTGGCACTGGCCGATGAGTTGTTGAAGCTGATCGAATTGCACGACGCGTCCAACATCGCGGCGGTGTTCGTCGAACCAATGGCTGGGTCGGCCGGTGTGCTGGTGCCGCCAGAGGGTTACCTCAAGCGTCTGCGGGAAATCTGCGACCAGCACAGCATCCTGTTGGTGTTCGACGAAGTGATCACCGGTTTCGGTCGCACCGGTTCGATGTTCGGTGCCGACAGCTTTGGCGTGACGCCGGACCTGATGTGCATCGCCAAGCAAGTCACCAATGGCGCGATTCCCATGGGCGCGGTGATTGCCAGTTCCGAGATCTACCAGACCTTCATGAACCAGCCGACCCCCGAGTATGCAGTGGAATTTCCCCACGGCTACACCTACTCGGCGCACCCGGTGGCGTGCGCGGCTGGCCTGGCAGCGCTGGACCTGCTGCAGAAGGAAAACCTGGTGCAGAGCGTGGCCGAGATCGCCCCGCATTTCGAGAATGCGCTGCACGGTTTGAAGGGATCGAAGAACGTCATCGACATTCGCAACTATGGCCTGGCCGGCGCGATCCAGATCGCCGGGCGGGATGGCGATGCCATCGTGCGTCCGTTCGAGGCCGGCATGGCGTTGTGGAAAGCCGGGTTCTATGTGCGGTTCGGCGGCGACACCTTGCAGTTCGGGCCAACGTTCAACAGCAAGCCGCAGGATCTGGATCGTCTGTTCGACGCGGTCGGTGAAGTGCTGAACAAGCTCGACTGATCCGTTCTTCTATATAGCTTTCAATTACAGGCGTTCGGTCATGGGCGCCTGTGGATAATTCTGGAGTCCCCATGAGCCTCATCCCGCATTTGATCAATGGCGAACTGCTGAGCGACAGCGCTCGCACCGCCGATGTGTTCAACCCGTCCACTGGCCAGGCGATTCATAAGGTGCCATTGGCTGATCGCGCGACCATCCAGCAGGCTATCGACGCCGCCAAGGCGGCTTTCCCTGCCTGGCGCAGCACACCTGCGGCCAAGCGTGCGCAGGTGATGTTTCGTTTCAAGCAATTGCTGGAGCAGAACGAATCGCGAATCGCCCAGTTGATCAGCGAAGAACACGGCAAGACCTTGGAGGACGCGGCCGGTGAACTCAAGCGCGGGATCGAGAACGTCGAGTTCGCCTGCGCGGCACCGGAGATTCTGAAGGGCGAATACAGCCGTAACGTCGGACCGAACATCGATGCTTGGTCAGACTTTCAGCCTTTGGGCGTGGTCGCAGGTATCACACCGTTCAACTTCCCGGCGATGGTGCCGCTGTGGATGTATCCGCTGGCGATCGTTTGCGGCAACTGCTTCATCCTCAAACCATCCGAGCGGGACCCAAGTTCAACATTGCTGATCGCCCAGTTACTGTTGGAAGCCGGCTTGCCCAAGGGCGTATTGAGCGTGGTGCATGGCGACAAGACTGCTGTGGACGCATTGATCGAGGCGCCGGAAGTGAAGGCGCTGAGTTTTGTTGGTTCGACGCCGATTGCCGAGTACATCTATGCCGAGGGCACCCGGCGTGGCAAGCGCGTCCAGGCACTGGGTGGTGCGAAGAACCATGCGGTGCTGATGCCCGATGCCGACCTGGACAACGCCGTCAGCGCACTGATGGGCGCGGCGTACGGTTCGTGCGGTGAGCGTTGCATGGCGATTTCGGTGGCGGTGTGTGTCGGTGACCAGGTCGCGGATGCGCTGGTGGCCAAGCTGGTGCCGCAGATCAAGGCGCTGAAGATCGGCGCTGGTACATCTTGCGGACTGGACATGGGGCCGTTGGTGACGGGGCAGCATCGGGATAAGGTCAGTGGCTATATAGAAGACGGTGTGGCGGCAGGTGCTTCGCTGATTGTCGATGGTCGTGGCTTGAGTGTGGCCGGGCATGAGGAAGGCTTCTTCCTGGGTGGTTGCCTGTTCGATCGCGTGACACCTGAGATGCGTATCTATAAGGAAGAGATCTTCGGGCCGGTGCTGTGCATCGTCCGGGTCAACAGCCTGGAAGAGGCCATGCAACTGATCAACGATCACGAGTATGGCAACGGTACTTGCATCTTTACCCGTGATGGCGAGGCGGCGCGGTTGTTCTGCGACGAGATCGAGGTCGGCATGGTGGGCGTCAACGTTCCATTGCCGGTGCCGGTTGCCTATCACAGCTTTGGCGGCTGGAAGCGTTCGCTGTTCGGCGACCTGCATGCCTATGGCCCGGATGGGGTGCGTTTCTACACCCGTCGCAAGGCCATTACCCAGCGCTGGCCGCAGCGTGCAAGCCATGAGGCTTCGCAGTTTGCGTTCCCCAGCTTGTAACGGGTAATAGAAGAGGCCGGCGCCCTGGGGCGCCGGCCTCTGCTTTTGCGGGGCTTTTTGACTGATGTGACAGAATTGTGAAAATAGGTGTTGACGGCAGATTCTGGACGTCTATAATTCGCCCCACTTCCGGCGCAGTCGAAACGGAAAACTCCTTGAGATTCAATGAGTTAAGTAGGTTTCGAAGGGGGCAGGCTTCAGGTCATCGAAGCCAGGAAGTAGCTGATAGGGCAGTGTGGGTTTGGTCTTTTCAGCGGTTCGATCTTCTCGGTCGAAAGCGGTGAAAAAGAGGTGTTGACAGCAGCGAGTAACGCTGTATAATTCGCCTCCCGCTAACGAGAGATCGGAAGCGCAAGTGGTTGAAGTTGAAAAGGAAACTTTGAAAACTTCTGAAAATAACCGCTTGACAGGTGCACCGGGCGCTGTAGAATGCGCGCCTCGGTTGAGACGAAAGCTCTTAACCAACCGCTCTTTAACAACTGAATCAAGCA